>NZ_JABUMR010000015.1:0-170792 GCF_013336725.1 Myxococcus sp. CA040A
GCAGCGCCTGGCGCTGCTTCCTCTTCAACCACTGCCTACCTTTGCCCTCGGGCAGGGCCTTCTCGCTCTCAGGTCTTCTGCGCACACAGAGCCGAACGAGAGGTGCCCCTGCTCCCTCTTCCCGCCTTCTCCGCGCCCGCCTGCTCCCCAGCCTGATCGCGAATCACGAACTCTGGTTTA
Organism: Myxococcus sp. CA040A; assembly: GCF_013336725.1. NCBI lineage: Bacteria > Pseudomonadati > Myxococcota > Myxococcia > Myxococcales > Myxococcaceae > Myxococcus > Myxococcus sp. CA040A. The sequence goes on from NZ_JABUMR010000015.1 coordinate 181, forward strand.
GACACAGCCGCGCGCGGATGCGCTGCATCAACGCGCACTCTCCACCCGCTGGCAGGCATCGTTCACGTCCCGGTCTCCGGCCCCCCGTTTGCGAGGCTCCAGCGAGACTGGTAGACGCTCTCCAATCCCGCCGCTTTGGCGGGTCTGACGCGGAGAGCCTGGATGAACAGCCTTGGACGCCTTGCAGTGGTGTGTGGCCTGTTGACGCTGATCGGTTGCGGTCCGGAAGCCCCTGTGCCGGAGGCCTCGGAGGAGGCCACCACGAGCCAGACCGCCGTTCCCGTGGGCCATCCCATCTGCCCGGAGGTGATGCCTCCGCTGTGCGAGGACGGCGACCTCTACCCCATCTACTCGGGCAAGTGCCTCATTGGCTTCAACTGCGTTCCCCATGTCGTCGCCAACGCCATCTGTCCGAACCCGGTCTATCCGGCCCCGGGCTTCTGCGAGGACGGCATCATCACCCCGGTGTACGTGGGCGGCTGCATCGTTCGCTATACCTGCACGCGGTAGTCCCCCGCGCGCCCGCCCACCGCTGGTTGCGTGGGCGGGCCGCATCCACACCGCTACTGGCAGGCGATGCCGGGCAGGCCCCGGTATGCCCCCTGCGACGTCCACCGCGTATACGGCGTGCCGCACGAGCCCGCATACGGGTCATCCGTGCCGTAGCCCGGCACCCAGTATTCGAAGTGCAGGTGTGGACCCGTGGAGGCACCCGACGAGCCCACTCGCGCAATCCAGTAGGCGCAGTCGAGCGACGTGCCCCGGGCGAACTGCTGCGTGTAGGCCTTCAAGTGCCAGTACCAGGTCTGGGTGTTATCCGGGTGCCGCATGATGATGTAGTTGGCTGTGTAGAGGCCGCAGGCGGCGTAGGGGTTGGACTGGTTCCAGTAGTTGCACCGGTCGTAGTACCCATCCACGTTGGACTCGATGTAACCCCGCGCGGCATTCATCGCCCAGACGCCGTAGTCCATCTTGCTGAACCCGCCGACCAGCGCGTAGTCGGTGCCCGTGTGGCCGCTGTAGCGCACACCACCACAGGCGTAGTCCCGGCCACCGTAATCCTTGTACGCGCTCACGGTGCACCCGCCGTTGCCACACTGGTCCGCGAGCTGCGACGCGGGAAAGCGGAACATCGTCTGCGCGGAGGACAGGGCCGGAAGGGCCAGCAGCGCGAAGGCCAGCGCCACCGTGAGCTGCTTCAGCATCGCGCGCATCACTTCTCACCTCCCAGGTCCGCGGAGGCCGCGCCCGTTCGCACGTTCAGCTTCCAGAACTCACCGCCGCCCGCGTTGTAGCGGAGCACGTCGTCGCTCACCCATTCCATGTGATGACTGGAGACGGGCGGTGGCACGAAGCCCTTGGGCGGGCCGCCATACAGCATCGTGCTGTCCATCCCGATGTTGGTGAGTTGCTTCGGCGCCGAGCCATCCACGTCCGTCACGTAGAACGACGCCACGGTGGTGCGGCCGGACACGAAGACCACGGTCCTGCCATCCGGAGAGATGCTGGGCGTCGCATCCACGCCGGGGCCATCCGCCAGCACCTTCACTCGGCCCTTCATGTCGATGATGCCCACGGAGGTCTCGTGCTTGGGGCCACGGGACATCGCCAGCGTGGCCACCAGGGCGTCGCCCTTCGCCGTGGGGAACAAATCTCCACCCACGCCTTGCGCCAGCAGTCGCTCCCCGCCGTTGGCATCGCGCAGGCGCAGGTTGCCCTCGCCATCCAGCAATGCCACCTCGGGGCCTACCGTCCGGGCCTCGCGGTACTTGAACTCACGGGCCACCACGCGCACCGCGCCCGTGGCCTCGTCGTACTGGACGATGGCCAGCAGCGGCAGTTCGTCCGTGCCCAGCGCCTCGGCGGGAATCTCCGCGACCACGCCCGCCAGCATTCCCTTGCCCTGCCCGAAGAGGTGGACGAACCGGGCCTTGGGTCCGAACTCCTTCGCGACGGCGGGAGCGATGAAATCACGCGCCTTCGTCACACGGCGCAGGTCCGCCGGATTCATGCGGTCCGCCGCGGAGGCGCTCGCAGCCGCCAGCGTCAACACGGTGAGTGCCAGGAATTGTCTTCTCATGTCGCTCCAGGGGTGAGGGGTGACCCATTCGATGATGTGTGACGAATGGGTTTTCCTACCGCCCGGGAACGAGTTGCTTGGAAACCAATGATTGCTTGAGCGCGTAAAATTGAAGACAGGGTGTGTTTCGGAGCTCCTCGGGTCGCGGATGTTTTCAGTCCGCGCGGTCGCGGCGTTCAGGCCGCCGCTTGATCGGCGCGGGGGGCAGCCCCCTGCCACGCGGCCTGACGTTGAGGCGCGCGCGAGGCATGAATGGCATCCAGCAGTCGACGGCCCGTCTCGCGGTAGTCAAAGGAGCGCACGGCCCGTTCGCGTGCGGCCCGCGCCATCCGCTCGCGCAGCGCCACGTCCTGCCCGAGCCGGAGGAACGCGTTCGCCAATCCCTCTTCATCCCCCTGGGCCACCAGCAGGCCCTCCGCCCCGTCGGAAATCATGTCTGGCGTGCCCCCGATGATGGAGCAGACCGGGGGGACGCCACACGCCATGGCTTCCATGACCGCGACGGGAGAGGCCTCGCCGAGACCAATACTGGAGAGCACGAAAGCATCCGCCCCGTGCAGCAACTCGATCACCGCGGCTTCTCCGAGCGGCCCCACCAGCTTCACGTGCGGCTCCAGCCCGAAGCGGGCAATGGACTGGCGGATCTCCTGCTCGTACGGCCCCCGTCCCCCCACGGTGAGGTGTGCTCGAAGCCCTCGGTCCAACGCCTTGCGGAGTGCGGCGAAGGTATGGACGTGGCCCTTGCAGAGGTGCAGCCGCCCAACGGAGACGAGGTGAAGGCCGCGGGGGGACTCCACGCGCTGCGGCGGAGGAACGAAGCGGTCGGTGTCCACCCCCATCCACAGGGTGTAGGTACGCTCCGGCGGCAGCCCCACGTCCTCGATGAGTTCGCGCTGCATGGGGCGCGCGGCGGCGGCCACGAACGTGGCGTCCCAGGCCTTCGCGGCGTGGTCCGTTCCATACACAGGCAGGTCGCCGTGGAGGTGGAAGCTATAGCGCGGACCACCGAGGATTCTGCAAAGCGCGAGCACGTGCGCGGCGTCCGCGGCGGAATGGCCATGAAGGTGGTCCAGCTTCCGCTCGCGCGCGTAGTGGAGGAAGTCCACCGCGCACGCCAGCATCCCCAGCGCTCTCGCCTTCTGCTTCACGTCCACCGAGAGCCTGGAGACATACGCGAGGGCCTTCGCCATCCCGGGGAAGTCCCGAGGCGAAAGCAGCGCCGACGAGAGTCGGGGCGGGTAGAGATACGTGGTCTCGGAGGCCGCGCGCTCCGCCCATTCATGCGGACATCCCTCCACCGGGCGTCGCGTGGAGAAGATGTGTACCTCGACGCCAGCGGCGCGCAGGGCGGTGATCTCCCGCCAGAAGAAGGCGTGGGTTTGCGTGGGGAACTCTGGGATGAGCATGCCCAGACGAAAAGGGGCGACCGTCATGGCCCGCGTTCTATCCAGAAGTGTCCACGCCATGGAACAGCCAAAGCACGACGGGCCCGAAGTGGTGGAGAAGTGTGCAGTGCAAACCAAAAATAGACGGCCTCATTCGCGCTCGCGATGTGGCGCCTCCTGGGTCTTCCCTACCCCCAATCTCCACCCATGGAGCGCGACTGAGAGTCAATCCATGTCCAGGAAAATATGCACCGTCATTGTCGTCACGCCGCGAGGGGCCCATTGGCGGTGGGTACCGGGGGTGCTTGAACGCCCTGGCGCGTCTGACAATTCTGACCAGGAGGGAATGAGCACCTGACGTTGGCCGCGAGTTCCAAACGTGCGCGCGGTCGGCCCGGCGCGCGCGGCGTCCTTGAACCACGGACGCCGCGGGTCAGCTCAGGCGAGCATCGCTTCCGCTCTCAGGACGACGGACTCCAACCCTTGTCAGGAGGAGCCTTCCGCGAGACGCGTAAGGCCCAGCGTGTCCGCATAGCTGTGCAGGCCGCGAATGTGACTGCCACCGTCAACCGCGAGGGTGTCCCCGGTAATCCATGACGCGAGGTCGCTGCAGAGGAACGACACCACCTTCGCCACGTCCTCCGGCTCGCCACACGGCTTGCCGAGCGGAGTGTGGGCAAGAAACTCCCGCCCCATCGCCCCGGTCAGGAGCCCAGCCCCCTCAGCCAGAGGGGTGCGGATGGCTCCCGGTGCCACGACATTCACGCGGATGTTGTACCGCCCCAGCTCCGAGGCCGCGACCTTCGAGAAGTTCGCGAGCCCCGCCTTGGAGGCGCAGTAGTGGGCGAGCCCGTCCGTCACGGCCGTCTGGTTCAACGAGGAGATGTTGACGATGGAGCCCGGCTGCTTCGCGGCGACCAGCGCCTTCGCCAGTGCCTGGGTGAACAGGAAAGGGCCCTTGAGGTTGATGGCCAGAACCTGGTCGAACTCCTCCACCGGCAGCTCCAGGACTGGGCGGAGGGTGGCCGAGCCTGCGTTGTTCACCAGGATGCCCGGGAGGCCGAACTCACGCGTCGCAACCTCGATGGCCCGCGCCACGTCCTCCACATGGACCACATCTCCCGCGAAGGGCACGGCCCGCGTGCGCCCCTCCGCCACCCGGTTGAGCTCCACGGCGGCCGCCTCCACCTTCTCCCGGGTCCGCCCGAAGAGGAGCACGTTGGCTCCGTCTCGCATGAGCCGCGAGGCGATTCCCAGCCCGATGCCCTGCCCTGCTCCTGTCACGATGGCACTGCTCGACACCAGCTTCATGGTGGCTCCTGTTTCCAAGTTTCAGGTACAAGTCTAGCAGCCCGGTGGCGGTCTGACGCCGCGGCTCTTCGGCCATGAGCGTCCACTCCTGTCCGAAGAGGCGGAGCCCAGCGGCGTGGTGTCGCCGTGTGGGAAGTGTCAAAGGTTGCCCAGCAGCTCAGCGCGGCCCCGCCACGAAGGCGCGCAGGTCCGCCACCAGGGCGGGGGCATCCACGAGACGGGCCGGAGCGAACGTGCCCTGGGGAGCCTCCTGCTCTTTCGCCAGCCGATGCGGCGGACCCCATGAGCGGCCATCATCCCGCGTGGCATACGAGAACCACAGCGTGCGAGGCTTTTCGCCGGTCCGCTCCAGTCCCGCCGAACCCACGAGTACGCCGCGGCCTCGCGCGCGGATGTCCAGGTCGTGGACTTCGAGATACTCGCCGTTCCAGGTGGGCGCGTTCAGCTCCCTTGGAAAGCCCAGCGTCGCACACGTCGCGGTGGCGAAGTCGTCGTCCGAGCGGACGACGGTGAACGACTGGCCCGGGTCTCCCATCTGTCGCTGGGTGACGATGATGACCTTGTGACTCGAAGGTGACACGTAGAAGCCGACCTCTTCCTCTTCATGGCGGGGAACAACCGCGCGCCAGCCCTTCGGGCCCTTGATGAAGAGCACCATCCCACTCGCCGCTTCGGCGGCTTCCCGCGGCTCGCGCAGGTAGCTCAGCTTTCCGACGAGCAGGTCCTCGCGCGTCGCGACACCCTTGAGCCCGAGCCGCGCCGCGTCGTTGACGAGCTGCTCGGTGAGTGGGCGCACACCCGCGCAGGCGACTTCGTCCTCCTGGGTGGACTGCTTCTCGCCCGCCCATCCCGTGGCCGCGAGAAGGACCGCCGCCGACGCAGCACCGATGACAAAGCCCTGCTTCCTCATGTGCTCCACCTCTGCGGCCATCAGAGTGGATCCATCTCGGAGTGTCGAGGTGTTGGACACGGATGGCGAAGGAATCCCGTCGCCCTCGTTCGATGACAAGCAGATGCGATGCCCTCACATGGCGCCCCCGCCTCTGGCTTGTCGTGAGTATTCGAGCGGGCAATTCGCACTCGAGCTGTAGGCCTATCGAAGTGTCTCTCTTTCCTGGAGGTCCCATGTCCTCGATTCGTCCCCTTGTCGCGGGTGCAGTCCTGTTGTCGATGGCAGTCCCGGGAGCGGCGCTCGCTCGCGCCGCGTCTGGCTTCCTGGGCAGTCCCTACAATCCGGCGGATGCTGGTTGCTTCAGCAACTACTACGGCTCCGCTCGCAACAACTGCTCCACCACGAGGAGCTGGTGCATCCCGGCGGTGGTCGACCCCGCTGGCTCGTACACCGTGAATGTCGTGGCGTACGCGCCGAACACGTCCGCCACGGTGGGCTGCTACGCGACGGGTGTGGATGACGCGATCTCCGCCGTCTGGACGTCCGGGATGCGCTACGTGTCGTCCTTCGGTTCCGGCGCGCGGTACATCACCCTGACCGGCGCCTATGTGCCGGGCAACGGGCAGCTCTTCGTCTGCTGCGACGTCGGCCCTGGCGCGGGCGTCAACGGCATTCTCTGGTAGGGATTGCCTGACGGGAACGGCCCAGGTGTGGCCGTTCCCGTCATTTCCGAACGGAGCGCGTCAATGAGAGTCGAGAGAATCATCGTGGGCACGCTCCTCGTCGGGAGCCTGATCATCCAGGGGTTGCATGCCCAGAATCAACGCGAAGCACTGGCCCTCCTTCGGGATGAACTGGACCGCGTCGCCATCTCCGTGGAGAAGCTGCAACGGGTTTCGTCGGCACGTGGAAGCGAGCCCCCGGCCCGGTTGACTCTCGCGCCCGTACGGCAGGCCCCGCCGACAGTCATCGTCGCACCCGACCACGAGCTGGACGAGCCCCTGCCCCCGCCGCCCCCCGCCGCCGTTCCCTTCGACTCCAATGCCGCGCGCGCCCACGTGGAGCGGACTTTCGAGCACGAGTCCTCCGACAGCGGTTGGGCCTCTGAAGCGCAGCGGGAGATTCGTGAAAACCTGTCGTCCCACCTGCCAGCGACCGCGTCCGTGCGTGACTTGGATTGTCGCGCGACACTCTGCCGTCTGGAGGTCGACTTCCCGGTGGAGACAGACTTCCAGGAGGCCATGGGCCGGCCAGGCGCCATGGCGCGCCTTTGGAAGGGACCGAGCATGGCCCGCATCGACCGAGACAGCACTCGCGGGTCCGTGACGGTCGTCGGGTATCTCGTCCGTCCGGGACATCCCATGCCGGTGGAGGCCCCCAAGGGCTCTCTGTCCACTCTCGAATAAGGCCTCATCTCAAGGCCTGATTGGCGAACGACGTCACGCATCCCACCCTCTGTCGGTTCTGGGCCGGAGAGGAGCATGAGATGAGAGCCAGTCATTGGTCTGTCCTGTTGACGGTGGGCCTCGCGGGATGTGGTGCGCCCACCCGACTCGAACTCCAGGGAGCGGGCCTGACGCCGCTCCCGGAGAATGCCTCGGTGGCCCGCACGAGCGAGAGCGCTCGCGAGGACTCCCGCCACGCGTGCCCGGGCGCCGCATCACGCCTGAAGATCGTCATTCCCCCGGGGTCCGGAGGCTCCATCAATGGGCCATTCCCGGAGTCGTTCGTCGACGTGCGGGGAAAGCTCTACTTCGCCACCAACCTGTTCGACGGCAGCGCGACCCTGTGGCGCAGCAACGGCACGGAGGCCGGCACCGTCCCGGTGAAGTCGTTTCCCGCCGCCCCTGTCGGCGTCCCCCCGCTGAGAAACCTGTTCCCCGTGGGCGACCTGGTCTTCTTCCAATTCGATGAACCCTCCACCGGCCGGGAGCTGTGGGTCAGCGATGGAACCGAGACCGGAACCCGGCTCGTCAAGGACCTCACGCCCGGCCCCGAGGGCACGTATCTCGCGGCCGTCGCCGCGCAGCACGGTCAACTCACCTTCCTGAGGCTGTGGTCCTTCGCGCCCGGCAATCCTCAAGTGGAGCTGTGGCGCTCGGATGGGACGGCCTCGGGCACGGTGCGGTTCGCGAACTTCGGGACCAGCGCGACTCTTGGCAACGTGTCGCTGCGGGTGGGCGACAACCTGCTCTTCTTCCTGGCCTCGCCCGAGCAGGGCACCGCGCTGTGGCGCACCGACGGGACCGCGAGCGGAACCCAATTCGTCAAGAAGCTGGATGCCCAGGTCGTCAATCTCACGACCACGGGACAGGCGGGGGCCGTGGGCCTGTTCCTGTTCAAGGACGGCGCGAACACGGAGGTGTGGAAGACGGACGGCACGGCCTCGGGCACCCTCCGGCTGGACGCGTTCGGAAAGAGCGTCAACCTGCTCGGGGCGCTGCACGACACCGTCTACCTGTCCTCGGTGGACAGCACGACGATGCTGATGCGCATCGAGAGTCTGTCCCTCCAGGGCGGTGGCAAGGCCTCCGTCACCACGCTGCCCAATCCGTTCGCGGGCCAGGAGGCCGCCTACCCCTACCCGCAGCAGATGGCCGTCTCCGGGGACCTGCTCTACTTCTCCGTGGCCATCGCCAGCCCCGGCCCCCCGCCCCGCGCCGCGACACTGTGGGTCTCGAATGGAACCGCCGCGGGAACTCTCCCACTCTCGGAAGACTTGAGCCTGAGCGACGAGTACGCCTCGCCCTTGTTCCCGACGGGCGACGGTGCCGCGCTGTTCGTCGCGTCGACGACGCACACCAGCCTGGAGCCCTGGTTCACCCAGGGCACTGTCGCGACGACCCGACTCCTCGCGGACATCCATCCGGGTCCTGCTTCATCCATCCCCGATGGCTTCGCCCGCGTGGGTGATCGCATCTACTTCCGCGCCGTGGACGACACCGGCTCCTATCAGCCGTGGTTCGTGTCCTGTCCGCGAAGGTGACGCGGCGCCTGACTCAATGGCAGCAGCCTGACCGAAAACCCCTCCGAGTCTGTCCTTTCGGAGGCCGACCCAAAAAGGCATGACACCTGTCCGGCTCGAATTGCGCAAACACCTCGTGAATGCTTGCGCAGTGAAGGGCTGTCAGTCCATGACATGAACACCGTCAGGAGCCGCGGTTAGGGTGTGAATTCCTAACGCTCCTTGGAGGTCTTCATGCAATTGCCGCGATTTTCTGTCGTACTGGTTTCAGCCTGCGCCGCATGGCTGGTGGGCTGTGGGGATGCACCCGCGGACTCGATGGAACTGGCGGACGGGCTCTCCACCATCGACCCACGGTCGGGCCCCACGGGGGATGGGACCTGGATGGGCGAGCCCACTGGCGCGGGCTGCGAACCCGACGCAGGCACTCCGCCGCCCACGGATGGCGGACCGTCTGCCGACACCGTGCTGGTGACGAGCACCACGCGCTTCTTCACCTCGGTGGGCATCTCCGAGCAGGTCGAGGACCTGTCTGCCAATCCCCCTGAGATCCTCGTGCCCCAGGGCGCGACCTTCTCGCTGATTCTGGGCTCCGCGGTGCCCGGTGGCTGGGAGTTCCGGGGCGTGCCCCAGGGGCCGTACTACCTGCACACGGGGACCACCCACGTCATCACGTCCGCGCGCCACGTGGACGTCGGCAGGAACCGGCTGGGCCGGGAGGATGCCATCTACTCGGAGTTCAACTGGGCGCCCCTGCAGATCAACCTCTTGAACCTGGCACCGTGGACGCCATCCGGGTCCGGAAACCTGCAGCCCGGCTCCAGCCTCCAGCTCACCTCCGGGCAGGTGGACCTGTTCGGCTGGATGGACCTCTTCGAGAGGGTCCCCGGGGGTCAGACGTCCATCCTCACCAACCAGGCCAGCCTGTCGCTCGGCAGTGGCTACAACATCCCCATCTTCGAGGCCGCGCGCGGAGACAGGATGTATGTCAATCAGCTGAGCCAGTTCAGCGCGCAAGCGCTGTCGGATGGGACACCCGTGGGCTACGCCGCCGTGGAGCGCTCCCTGGAAGTGGGCGCGTTCGACTTCGCGCCGGACGGGGTCAACCCGCTGCCGGTCTCCGGCATGCTCCAGCCCGTGAGGATGCGCGAGTTCCCCGTGGAGTGGCGCCTGCCCGCGTTCACGCGCTTCGCCTCGGAGGTACACCCGCTGGCGGCGCCCTGGACGCCCACGCTCCAGGTCCTGCCCGCCGCGCATGGGCTGTCCGAGGGTTGGATCGGCTACTCGGGTGAGCTGCTCACCCTCCGCCTGCCCCGAGCCTCCTCGTTCGACTACACGACCCGCCTGAAGTTCGGCAATCCGTTTCCCCAGAACTGGGGTGTCGTCGGCGCCTCGGGCTACAGCTTCCGGCACTCCGTCCTGCTGCCGGACGGCTCGGGCAAATCACTCGCCATCTCGGGCACCATCTCCACGGTCGACACGCTCGACAATCTCATCGCGGGGCCGCTGCAGCCCCGGGTGTCCCCGCCCCGCTCACTGACCATCGACGGCGTGCCCGCGAGCGTGCCGCGCGAGGTGGGCTCCGTAAGCCCCGTCATCGCCTGGGCACCGCCCACGCTCGGCACGCCCAATGCCTACCGGGTGGCCTTCTACCGGTATGACCCGGACCTGAACTTCGCCTTCCAGACGGCGAGCCTCTATGTGCCCGGCTCGGCCACGCAGGTCCGACTGCCGCCCGACGTGCTCCAGCCGGACAGCATCTACTACCTGCGTGTGGGGGCCATCGACGCCCCTGGCTTCGACATGGAGCGCCACCCGTTCACGATCCACGAGCAGGTGCCCTACAGCAGCGCGGATGCCGTCAGCTCCCTCATCACCACGCCGTAAGCGGCTTCGGGGGAGCTGAAACGTTTCGCCACCTCCCGGCCACGCGGCCCGGGTCCGGACGGGGTCAAACCTCACCGGGCCCGGGCCGTGGTGTCAGGAGTTGCATCTTCCGCCACACCAAATTGCGGACCTCCCTCGTCTTCCGTGCTAGGCAGCGCCCGCCGAAGCGCCTCGGCCGGGTGACAGCTTGAGGGCCCTGGGGTGTTGAACCAGTCCAGAGCCTCCAGACCTGACCCACGGCACCGCGCCGAAACAGGGGGACCGCATGTTTCCGAAGACCGGGTTCACGAGTGCCGTCACCGCGGTGCTGCTGGCGTTCGCTCCGAGAGTCGCCGCCGAGCCCACCGTCCAGGCGCCGTCCGCCTTCTTCCTCTCCCGGAGCGAGAACCGGAACCAGGTCCATTACGCCGTGGCCCTGGATGAGGGCTGCCGCCCTGTCGGCGCGCGTCCCGTGCACGTGTACTGGCGGATGCTGGAGCGGGGCGAAGCGGAGGTCGAAGCGCTGCTGAGCATCGAGCTTCCCGCCTATGGACTCGAGGACGCGCAGCAGGTGGAGTCCACCGCCGAGGGTGGGCGGGTGCGCATCCGCCTGCGGTCATTTCCGGATCGCCCCATCGACATCACCACCACCCTGGTGCGCGGTCAGTGCTCGGTGCAGGCCTGGACGAAGTTCGGCGCCAACTCGGCCCAACTGGTCCACATCTTCGTGAAGACGTCCTGGCCCTTCTCGGTCGACTTCGTGCGGCTGGATGGCGTGGGCGCCGAAGGTCAGGCCCTCTCCGAGCTGATCCGCCGGTAGGACGTCCCGCCCGCGCCGGAGCCATGAAACACCGGCGTGATACCCCTGGAATTTCCAGCGGTTCCGGCTGCGTCAAAAAATCCGCGCGGAAGTGACAACCTCAGGGGGAACGGGGCCGATAATGCCCGCATGACCAGTGTCGTCGGCCCCCGCCGCTCGCCCCTCTCCGCTCGCCCGACCGAAACTGAAACCGCGCGTGAAACGTCTTCACCCCGGGCACCTGCCCCGGCGCGCAACGAGTTCGAGCCCTCGCGGCAGGGACTCGCGGGCCTCACCCCCTCCCTCCTGACGAAGCTCGGCTCCGTCTTCGTGCCTGGCGCCCCCACCGTCGCGAACGCGGCGGCCCCGAGCGCGAAGGCCGCGACGGGAACGGCGGCGACGCCGCTGACCCCCAGCACGAGCCCCAACGCGGCCATCCAGGACAACGCCACCGTCACCAGCACGCTGGACGTCGCGGACGACGCCAAGGTGGAGTCGCTCAAGCTGGACCTGGACATCGCGCACACCTACCGGGGTGACCTGACGGTGACGCTGACGTCCCCGTCGGGCAAGAGCGCGGTGGTGTCCAACCGCCAGGGCGGCTCCGCGGATGACCTCAAGGGTTCGTTCGACCTGAAGGACTTCGCGGGAGAGCCCACGAAGGGCACCTGGAAGCTCGAGGTGAAGGACACCGCGAAGGGCGACATCGGCACGCTGAAGCAGTGGGGGATGAACATCGTCCCCGAGACGAAGGCGCCCGAGCCGGACCCGGAGCCCTCGGATGACCCGTTCGACGGCCTGCGCGACGACGCGCTGCTGAAGGCCGTGAGGGACTCGGCCTCCGGCAAGAAGGTGGTCAGCTACAACGAGGCGCGCAACATCATCTTCTCCAGCCTGGACGTGAACGCCGCTGGCAACGTGGAGTGCGTCTACACGGGCGTGGAGGTCAAGGGCGGGAAGATTCCGAACAGCTCCGTGATGAACGTGGAGCACACCTGGCCGCAGTCCAAGGGTGCCACGGGCGCCGCCAAGAGCGACCTGCACCACCTGTTCCCCACCGACAGCAAGGCCAACTCGCGGCGCAGCAGCTTCCCGTTCGGCGAAGTGGTGAACGTGAAGTGGAGCCACAACGGCGCCAAGCTGGGCACCGACGCCAAGGGCAACACCGTGTTCGAGCCGCCCGACTCCCACAAGGGCAACGTGGCGCGCGCGATGTTCTACTTCTCGTCCACGTACAACAAGCCCATTCCCGCCGATGAGGAAGCCGCCCTCAAGGCGTGGAACAAGCTGGACGGAGTGGACACCGCGGAGATCGAGCGCAACCGCCGCGTGGCCAACATCCAGGGCAACACCAACGCGTTCGTCGACAACGCGGACCTCGCGGATCGCGTCAAGGATTTCTAGACGCCCGCTGAGCCGCACCGGTGATGAAGCACAGGGGTTGGATGGCGCGAGCCGTCCAACCCCTTTCATTTGGGCCCGTCCATCCGCCACCGCGACATCGCCGCCCGGAACTCGTGGTGTGGGGAGTGCTGACAATCCTGTCGCGATGGCTGCTCGCCCACTCCCTCGGCTCCGGGGAAAAGCGAGGGGCATCGCGAGGCATGGGTGTTGCTTGGAGACAATCGCCACCCAGCCACAGGAGCGACTGTCTGACTCGCCTCGCCTTCGTCGCGCTGCTCCTCCTCGCCCCGGCGGTTCGTGCCCAGGCGGAGTCCCCCAGGCCCCAGACCGAGTCCACGGCGGCCATTCCGAAGACCTCCCTCTGGCTGTCGCCCGTGACGCACGCCTTCTTGTTCTTGGGAGGGCCGATGACGGAGCGGCTCCACGTCGCCGTGCCCATTGGCGTGGGCCGGAGCTTCTCGGAGACAACCACGGGGGTGCTCGAAGTCACGCCAATGCTGACGCGCAACAGTTGCAACCGCGAGTCCATGCGCTGCGACACGATACGGCAGCTCAAGGTCACCCTGGGCCTGGCGTGGAAGCCCGCGCCCAGGGCTCGTGGGCAGGGCTTCTTCTTCCAGCCCAGGTTGAGCGGCATGTGGACCTTTGACAGCCAGCATTTCCGCCCCTTCGGAAGGGCCTCCGCGCTGACGTATGAGCAGGAACATGGCTTCCAGGTCACCCTGGGGATGGACGTGGGCTACCGCGTCGTGACGCGACGCTCTGGATTCTTCTTCGAGCCCATGCTCGGACTCGGCATGGGCTACAGCGTGAACCAGCGACGCAAGGCCATCGACGTGAGCTTCCAGTATGGAAATCCCATGACGGAGGACCGCACGGACCGCGCCATCACCGACCTGGACCTGGACCTGGTTCGCCTGGGCGTCACCTTCTGAATCCAGTGTCCCGGTACTCGATACGGAGCAGGCTCTCGCGCGCCAAGAACCATTCGCTCACGACGCGAGATATTCATGGAAACCTCCGCGCATGAAACAGGCTCGGTACATCGGGCTCGTCTGAGATTTCCCGGTATCAACGACTGAAACATACGTCATCAGGCGGATACCCCTCGCCATGTGGGCGGCTTGGGTATACCGGTTGATTCATGAGCCGCTCGTCAGCTTCGGTCGGGACATTGCTGGGTCAGAAGTATCAGCTGCGCCAAAGGATTGGCGTGGGGGCAATGGGCATCGTCTACGAGGCGGCGGAGCTCGACGAGACCGACGCGGTGGCCATCAAGGTGCTCCAGCAGCACCTCCTCGACAACGAGGCCGTGCTCGCGCGCTTCCGTCGGGAGGCGCGCGCCATCGCGGGGCTCCAGCACCCGCACCTGGTCGAGGTGAAGGACTTCCAGTGCAACCCGGACGAGCCTCCGTTCATGGTGATGGAGCTGCTCCAGGGTCAGACGCTCCGACTCCTGCTGAAGCAGCAGGGTCCCCTGCCCGTCGCGCGCGCGGTGGCCATCGCGCTGCAGACGTTGTCCGCGCTGGAGACCGCGCATCGCGCTGGGGTCATCCACCGCGACATCAAGCCGGACAACCTCTTCATCGTCTCGAGCGAGACGGGTGACAAGGTGAAGGTGTTGGACTTCGGTGTGGCGAGGCTGCTCCACGAGGACGACGCCTCGGCGGTGGGCGCGGAGGCGGGAGCCTGGGTGGGGACGCCGTCGTTCATGGCGCCCGAGCAGGTGCGTTGCCAGCCCGTTGACGCGCGCGCGGATCTCTACTCGCTGGGTGCGTGTCTGTACCAGATGGTGACGGGGAAGCAGCCCATCGACGTCGCCGACACGGTGGCGCTCTTCTCCGCCATCGTGGAGCGGGTGCCGCCGCTCGCCTCAGCGATTCGCGCGGACGTGCCCGAGGACTTCTCGCGAGTGCTTGCACGCGCGCTGCACAAGAAGCCCGCGGAGCGCTTCGCTGATGCCGAGGAGATGGCACAAGCGCTCAGGCCGTGGGCCACCCCGCCCTGGACTGAGACCGCGCTTCAGCTCGACGCGGGGCCTGAGCTTCAGTTCGACATTGCGCATGAGCTTCCGCTCGACACTGCGCCTCACCTCGACGCCGTGCCCGGGCCGCAGCTCAGCGCCGTGCCCGCGCCTCTGCTCGACACCGTGCCCGCGCCCCAGTTCGACGCCGCCCCTGCGCCTCGGCCCAACGCCGCGCCTCAGCTCGATGCCGCGCCCGCACCGCAGCTCGACGCTGCGCCTGCGCCTGCGCCTCAGCTCGATGCCGCGCCCGTGCCTCAGCCCAACGCAGCGCCCGTGCCCCAGCTCAGCGCCGCGCCTGCGCCAAACCTCGCGCCTGTGGATGAGCGTGCGCCGGTTGTACCGGTGGCGCCTCCGCCGCCCCTGCCCCGCCGCCGCTCGGCCATGAAGGAGAGCCTCATGGTCGTCGGAGCCACCCTGCTCGGGCTCGTGGTAGGCGTGGCGCTCGGGTTGTAAAGCGGGGTGCCGCACACCGCGAGCGTCGTCAGTGCCTTCACATCCTCGCAGGCCGCGACAAAAGAAGACGCGCCCCTCCACGCTGACGCAGAGGGCGCCCGGACCTCAAGCACGGGGAGCGTGCTCAAGGTCAGACATCCAAGAATGACTCTCTCAAAGGAGCGGGAGCCCCAAGGGCCCCCGCCCCTCCCACCCTCAGTGGACGATGAACGTCGAGGGGAGCAGGACCTTGGCGCCTCGGCCCTGGAAGAGGCTGTCCTTCAGGTGCAACTGGATGACGACGTGCTTGCGCTTCTCCAGCTCCGCGCGCTTGGTCGTGAACAGGATGGAGCCCGAGCGAGCGTTGATGAGACCCGGCGCGCCGGACTCCCGGAAGGCCCCCACGTCATCGAAGTGCACGCGCACGTCCGCCGACTGCGCTTCCGCCGGCAGGTAGAAGTACCCCAGCAGATAGGCGTGGTCCGTCTGAGCCAGGTCCATGGAGCGCGCGGACGCGGCGAGCTGGAACGGAATCGACTTGCCCTGCGCAATCACCTCGATGCGCCCCACGCCCAGCAGCGCCTTCTCATACAACTCCGCATCCTGACCGAGCAGCCGCAGCTCGAAGCGGTCGCCCTCGGGCACCACGATCGGGTCCGGTCCACCGCTTCCATCACACGCGCTCAGCGTCAGCGCCACGAACATCCCGGACAGGGCCATCCACCTTGAATTCGTCATCATGTCATCCCCCCTTTCAGTACTGCGGTTCCACGGCCCGCTCCTGCCCCAGCAGCGGATCCATCTTCCAGATCTTCTTGCTCAGCGGCACCGCCCTGCGCTGACCGGAGCGGTTGTGCTTCTCCAGTTGCTCCAGCGCCTGCTCCAGCAACAGCGGATTCGGAGCAACCCACGCCTCCAGGCCGGTCAGCGCCGGAGCCTGTGTGCCGAAGAACCGCTCGTTGCACGTGGCCGTCAGCAGCTCACGAGCGACCTTCACCTTGAGGGACTCGAAGTCCGAGCGGATGGCACCGCCCTGCGAGATGGCCGGGTTGGCCCAGAGGATACCCAGCGCGGTCTCCGTCGTCGTGACCTTGCCCAGGTTGCCCAGCGAGATGGGGCCCGGCGCCAGACACTCGCTCAGGGCGTCCTCGCTGGAGCCAAAGAAGCCGTGATCCCTCGTCAGCATCGGAGTGGATCCCCCGCTGCCCACGGGAGGAGGCAGGTTGAAGGCACACGCCGCGCCGTCCGCGAACTGCGTGGCGGGCCCCGTGGAGACGGTGGTCAGCGCACCCGTGACCAGGTTCACTGAATAGAACGTGTTGGCGAGGTTCACGTTCGCGTTGGTGGAACCGTAGAAGAACAACTGCCCCGCGGCCGTGAAGACGGCGGAGACCATGGAGTTGCCCACCGACGGCACGCCGTTGATGAGCGTCGGCAGGAGGAAGTCCGTGTGGGTGCCCAACAGCGGATTGATGACGGTGACGCGTTGGGTAGCGCTGTTGAAACCATACAGCATCCCGTTGATGGGGTTCACCGCGAAGTCCGCGATTCGGAACGTCGCGGGAGTGCCCACGACGACATCCGTGAGCGTCGCGCCCGTGGTGGTGTTGATGCGGACCAGGTGGTTGCTCGTGATTTCAAATCCGAGGTAGGAGCCGTCCTCCAGGACGGCGCCCGCGCCCCAGAGCGCCGTGTTCGCGGCCCCCGTGGCGAGCGGAGCGATGACGTCGGAAGAGCCATTGGCGTCCACCCGGATGAAGCTGGGCTGGACCACGCCGTCGGAGCTGATGGCATACAGGAAGCCGTCGACATGGTTGAAGGCGAGGGCATTGTACGGCAGTGAGGTCTCCCCCTGGAGCGCGAGCGTGGCCGTGCCAGGGTCGAAGATGTACAGACGCGACGGCCCAGCGGGCAGCCCGGCGCTCGAGGAAGACGCCGTCGAGATGTAGACCGTGTCGTCACACGTCAGGATGCGCTCCTGGGAGCAGAGCACGTTGACGCCGTCCTGGGCGGAGCCGCTGTCCCAGCCGATGCTGAAGACGTTCGTGAAGGAGGCCTCCTCGTTGGGTGTGGAAGGATTGGCGTCCAGCGCGCCCAGCGCGATGCAGGCCTCGTAGGTGGGCAAGGGGAATGAGCACTGATACGTGACGTTGCCACCCACGGGGACCGTCCGCGGCGGCGCGGGGTCGAGCGTGCACGCGGTCAGGAGCGGGTCCGCCGCCAGGAGGAGAATCGACTCCAGCGTCGGATGGATGTTCGTCGCGCTGAACGTGAAGTTCAGCGTGTTCGGATAGGTAATGATCGTGGCCTGCTTCACGCCATTCACGAGCTTCTCCGCTCGGAAATCGTGAGCCCAGACACCCGGGGCCCATAATGCGCCACCGAGCAGGACTCCAAACCATCTGCGATTCATCTTTATGCCTCCGCGCCCTTGGGGGTTACGGCCAGGGACGCCGGACGCCCTGCACGGAAGGTGCCCGGTTTGGCTTGGTTCACAAACTATTCCTGATGACGCCTGCGAATGCCCATCAGTCCCGGCGTGTGATGACCACGCGGCATGAACAGACAGACATTCTCGAATGATGGGTGCCCGAGAGGGATTGTCTGCCCGATGAAGGGCTCGACACCCGCCCCCCAGGGCAACACCGCCTGCGGGGCAGAACACGAGGGAAACAACCTACACGGAAATTTTTGGCAAAAGAGCCCTGCAACAATTCCAGTCGAAACACACCATCCGTGACGGGTGCTCAGGAAGGAGCCACGGGCCCTGACTCCCCGACGGGCCCGAGTGCGGAGCCGGGCTGGGACTGGTCTTCGGTGCGCAGGTACCAGGGCACGCTGATGACCACCAGGCGCCGGGCTCCGGACAGCATCAAGGTGCTGCGCAGGAGCTCAGAGCGGCGCCCATACATGACAGCCCGGTACCACCGGCGCTCCAGCAGCTCCGGCAGGACGACGGCCACCGTGCGGTGCGGGTCCTCGGCGAGGAGTCCGTCCACGTAATCCAGCAGGGGCTGCACGAGCCCCCGGTAGGGCGAGGGGACTTCGTCCAGCCTCGGCACCTGGAGGCGGGCCCGCACCGCGGGCTCCTGGACGAGCGCGGCCCACTGGTCGGCCAGGGCGCCCGGAGCGGCCTCGTCCTCGTCGGTGCGCACGTGGACCGCGCGGACGTCATGACAGAGCCCCAGCGCGAACCGCAGGGCGGTCTCCGACGCGTGGGACCAGCGGCTCATGGGCACCACCGCCACCATGCTCCCGCGCGAGTCCACCGCCATGGGCCGCTGAAGCCCTGTCGTCGCGCGCACGCGCAGATAGGCCTTGTGGACCCGACTGAACAGCAGCACGCCCAGCGGGATGATGACCACGGCGGCCCAGCCGCCATGGGTGAACTTGGCGACGATGACGATGGCCAGCGCAAGCCCCGTCAGCAGCGCGCCCACGCCGTTGAGGACGCGGCGCCACCGCCACCCCGCCTCGCGACGGCGCGTCCAGTACACCACCATGCCCGTCTGCGAGAGGGTGAAGGCGAGCAGCGCGCCAATGGCGAACAGCGGGATGAGTCGGTCGGTGATGGCATCCGAGGCGAGGATGAGAACCCCCGCGAGCACCGCGAGCAACAGGATGCCTCGCGAGTACGCCAGCCTGCGTCCCCGGTGCACGAAGGCCACGGGCAGATAGCGATCCAACGCCAGGAGCCAGCACACGCGAGGGAAGCCCGCGAAGCTGGTGTTGGCCGACAGCGCGAGCACGCCGAGGATGGACGTCATCGCGACGTAATAGAAGACACCCCGCCCCGTCACCGCCGCGAGCAACTGGGACAGGACACTCTGGTAGCCCGGGCCGTCGGGCGCCGTCGCGCCCACGCCATAGACCTGGCACAGCGCGGACACGCCGAGCAGCAGCAGCACGAGGATGAGGATGATGAGCGACAGCGTGAGCCTGGCGCGGCGCACGGAGGGCGCGCGGAACACCGGCACCGCGTTGCTGACCGCCTCCACGCCCGTCATCGCCGTACAGCCGCTGGCGAAGGCCCGCAGCACCAGCCACAAGCCCACGCTCGCCGAGGGCGAGGGCAGCGCTGGCGGAGGGATGTCACTGGCCGGAGCGCCCCCCTGCGCGAAGGCCCGGAACGCACCGACAGCGAGCAGGATGAAGAGCGAGCCGATGAACATCGCGGTCGGCAACAGGAACAGGGCCCCGGCTTCCCGCGCGCCTCGGAGGTTGACGAGCGTGAGCAGGCCCAGCAACCCCAGCGCGAGCCCCAGCGTGTGCGGCCGCAGCGCGGGGAAGGCGGAGACGATGGCGCCCACGCCCGCGGAGATGCCCACCGCCACGTTGAGCAGGTAGTCCAGGAGCAGGGCGGACGCCGCGAGCAGCCCCACCCGACGGCCCAGGTTCTCTCGCGCCACCGTATAGGCCCCACCGCCGCGCGGGTAGGCGGCGATGGTCTGCCGGTAGGAGGACGCCACCACCACCAGCAGCCCGACGATGCACGCGGTGATGGGCAGCAGCAGCTTCACGCCCGTGGGGCCCAGCGGGCGCAGCACCGTGAGCGCGGCCTCGGGGCCATACGCCGCGGACGACAGCGCATCCAGCCCGAGGAGTGCCACGCCCGCGAGCACGCCCACCTGCTCGTGTGACGCCTGCGCCGTCGTGAGGGGCTTGCCGAGCAGCATGTCCATCCAGCTCCGGCGGCCCGTCCTGGCGTGTTCCATGCCGCCCCCTCTGGCGCCCCTCGTGGTCCCGTCGCCGGGCGTCCCTCACGGGCAACCTGGGGATGCCACGCTCCAGGCAGAGCGGGCGGCGCGCCAGGCGCGCGACTCCACCCAATCCCTCGCATCCGCCCCAGGACACGTCGCATGCCTCCGCGCGGACACCTCGCTGCCCCGGGGTGATGGGCTGCCAACACCCGGAGTCCGCTTGTGTCGTCCCCGGACGCTCGGCCCTGGAGTCGGCTTCACGGAGCCCTCCCTGATTGGTCACTTCCACGTCCACCCCGCAAATCGCATTGGAGGGCAGCACGTATGGCCATGAGGCACTGCTGGACGCTATCTGTCATCGCCACCCTGGGAGTCTCCGGGACGGCGGTGGCGCAGGAGTCGGAGACGCGCGAGTCGAGCCCGGTGGAGCCGGTGGAGATGGATGTCCGCGCGGCGCACGGGATGGCCGGCCCCCAGCTGGCGGTGGGTATCAACCTGGGCCTGGGCGCGGGCTACGTCTACAAGGACGGCACGTCGCGCACGGGGACCCGGGAGGACTTGAAGATCACCGACGCCGCCAACGCCTCCCTGCCACTGATGCTGGAGCTGGGCTATCGCTTCAACCCCCGCTTCTACGCGGGGCTCTGGGGCAGCTGGGAGAAGGTCTTCACCAAGACGAACGACATCTCCTGTCCGGAGGGGTTCGACTGCAACAACTCCCAATGGCGCTTCGGCCCCGAGGGCCGCTTCCACTTCAAGCCGGAGTCGGGCTTCGACCCGTGGGTGGGGCTGGCCGTGGGCCTGGAGTTCCTCAAGAGCCACGTGAAGGGCACCACCCAGGTGCCCGTGCCCGGCGGAGGCACCGTGGCCGCGAACATCGACACCCAGGTGACGGACCGGGGCCCCACCTTCATCCGCCTCAGCGCCGGAGGCGACGTGCGGCTCACGCGCTACGTCGCGTTCGGGCCCATCGTCACCGCGTCGCTGGGCAGCTACACCGTTCGCACGGGTGACCAGACGTTGAGCATCGCCGGCCTGCCCGGGCAGACGTCCCCCGTCTCCGCCGTGGACGACGGCTTCCATGCACTCTTCACCCTGGGCGTGCGCGGCGTCTTCCGCACGTTCTGAGGCGCGCGGAGCAGGCCCGCGAGGCGGAAGACCGGGCGAGCCGTCCACGACGGCCCGCCCGGCCCGGTGCCCGATTTCCCCCGCTCCTGACACGATGTCCCGTGACAAGTGCACCTGGGTCACAACCGCCCCTCCCAAATGTTGCCGTGGCGCGTCGGAAAAGGCTCACTCCCCGGCTCCCAGAGGCCCTTCCCAAACCTTTCCTACATGTCAGGGGATGCAGACCTATTTACAGTCATGCGCCGCCAGTCGAGCATTGGCCTCCTCATGGCTGCCTACCGCCCCTCCCCGACACCTTTCGACAGCCTTGCCCCGCGCGACTCCATCGCGAGGCGTCACGCACCGTCGCGCCGAGTCGCGCGTCTGGCCCTGCTGGGCTGCGCGCTGTTCATGGCGCTCGTGCATGCACCGACGGCCCGCGCGGCCGAGGAGGCGAGTTCCTCCATCCCTTTGCTGGAGGGATGGCGCTACCGCTGGGGTGACTCGCCCCAAGGCGCGGATGGACTTCCCCTGTGGGCGCAGACGGCCAACGTCGCCGAGGACTGGCGCACGATGGAGGCGCTCAAGCCGCCACCGGGACGCGGCACCCACGTCTTTCTGTGGGTCAGCATCCCGTTGCCCCAGGGGCCGTGGGCCGAGCCCGCCGTCATGCTGGGTGAGGTCACCAACGCCGTGGAGGCCTACGCCAACGGTCAGCGCGTCTATGTGAGCGGGCGACTGAACACGTCTGGCGCGGAGCTGTCCGACAACATGGCCTGGCATGTCGTGCCGGTGCCGCGCGCCGCGCTGGGTGGACATCTGCTGCTGCGCGTCCAGTCGAGCAACCCGAACATCGGCGTGGCACAAGGCGCGTTGATCGGCTCGCGGCACCAGCTGCTCGCCAAGGTGACGCGCGAGGGCCAGGCGCCGTTCGTCATGGGCATGCTGCTGCTGGCGGTGGCGGTGGGTTCGGGTGGAGCATTCCTGATGCACTGGCGTCGGCGGATGCTCGCGGGCCTGGCGGTGTTCTCGGCCAGCGGCGGCTTCGTGCTGCTGGGCCTGAGCGGCATGCCCAACGCGCTCTGGGACGCGCCCATCACCGCGACGCGCTTCACGGTGCTCGGCATCTTCCTGCTCGTGTCGGGCCTCATCGAGTTCGTGTCCGACGCCATCCTCAACAACCAGCGGCGCTGGTTCCGCATTGGAGCGATGGGCTACACGGCGCTCTGCGTGGTGGCGGCCCTGTCCGCCCTGCTGGACCTGGGCACCGCGCAGCGCATCCTGGTGCCCTTCCTGCCCTTCTCCTTCATCATGCTGCTCATCTGCTTCAGCGTGGCGGCGGCGGAGGCGTGGCGAGGCAACCCCGACGCCCGCATCTTCGTGGGAGGCATGTCGGGGCTCGTGCTCTTCCTCGCGCTCACGGTGCTGCCCGTCATCGGCGTGCTGAGCTTTTCGTTGGGCAACGTGTCGCACTGGGGATACCTGGCGCTCACCCTGTCGCTGATAGGCATCGTCGCGCGACGCTCCATGGAGGTGGTGCGCTCGCTGGAGGCCCACACCCGGCAACTGGAGGAGCGGCAGCTGGAGGTGCGCAACCTGGCGGGGCGCATGGGCACCGGCGCCGGTGAGCTGGCCACGGTGGTGCAGCAACTGCGCTCCACCAGCGACCAGCAGACCGAGGGCGTCAGCCGTCAGGCGGCGGCGCTCCAGGAGGCCGAGCAGACGGTGAAGGAGATCCGCCGCTCGTCGCAGATGACGGCGGAGAAGGCCAGCTCGCTCGCCGCGTCCGCGGAAGGCGCCGAGCAGGTGGGCCGCGAAGGCAGCGCCGCGTTGGAGCGGACGCTGGCGGACCTGGCGGCGATTCGCAACGAGGTGTCGGAGATGGCCCGCCGCATCCTCGCGCTCGACGAGCGGACGCGCGAAGTGTCCGGCATCGTCGACTCGGTGAAGGACCTGGCGGACCAGTCCAACATGCTGGCCATCAACGCGGCCATCGAGGCGGCGCGCAGCGGCGAGAGCGGCCGGGGCTTCGGCGTGGTGGCGCGGGAGATGCGGGGACTGGCGGACCAGTCCATCCGCGCCACGCACCGCATCCGCGAGGTGCTCAACGGCGTGAGCGCCAGCATGCGCGAGGCGGCCCAGTTCAGCGAGAAGGGCGACGAGCGCGTCCGGCAGAGCCTGGATGCGGTGCGCACGTCCAGCGCCCAGTTCCAGGAGCTGGCCATCCTCATTGGCGACTCCAGCGCGAGCATGCGGCAGATCACCGCCGCCGTCAGCGCGCAGGACTCCGGTACCCAGCAGATGGCCATGGCCATTCAGGAGCTCTCCGGACAGATGCAGCGCACCCTGAAGACGGTTCAGGAGACGCAGGAGGCCACCCGCTCCGTCCAGTCGCTGGCGGAGAGCATGTCCGGCCTGGCCACCCAGTCGCTCCGGGCAGAAGGCTCCACGAGCGTCGCTCCGCCCCGGTAGTCCCCCAACACCCTCGGAAGAGAGGTCCCATGCGTACCCAGGCCGCCCTGCTGCTCGTGCTCGTCGCCGTGGCTTCAGCGTGTGGAGGGGCCCATGGGGCCGCCTCGGACCCCAATCAGCCTCCGCCCCCCAAGACAACGGTGGCGGTGGAGAGCCGCAAGCTCGTGGACGTCAACCTCTATGCGCTGACGGGGACGCGGCGGATGCGGCTGGGGACCGTGCCGGGGATGTCGACGCGCAACTTCGTGCTGCCCCCGGACATGGTGGGCAACACGGACCGCATCCGCTTCGGCATCGAAATCATCGGCACCCTGGGCCACAAGAGCCTGGGCAGCGAGCGTGGCTTCGAAAGCGAGCAGGAGATGTCCGTCCGGCCCGGCGACGAGCTCTCCCTGACCATCTACTGACACCCACCCGGCGCCTTCCTTTCGTGAGGAAGGCACCGGGCGCGGGTCCTGGCTTCAATCAGAACGACACGATGTCGCGGCGGCTCGAAGCCCCGCTTTCAAGGTCGGACAGCACCGAGGCCCCATTGAACGGCACCGGAGGCGCGGGCTCCAGGGGCCGAGCCGCGGCATCTGACGCCAGCGCGGCGGCGGTGACCTCGAGTTCGAAGAACCCGCCGTTGTTGTTCTCGTCGCTCTCCGCGACGACGCCATCCACGTCCGCCAGCACCACGACGCGGTAGCTGCCCGGAGCGATGGTCGGCGAGAAGGTGATGGTGGTGGGCGGCAAGGACCACGTCCCCGCGCCCGCGCTGATGGGAATGGCGCCAATGCCCTCCAGAATCTGGAAGTCCGGGTCGGTCAGGAAGACGCCCACGTGCGTGGCCGAGGGGGCCGCGCAGCGGGTGAAGAGCTCGAAGGAGAGGTCGGCGGAGCCTCCTGGCTGGATGGTGCCTGGGCTGAGCGTGCCGGCCGTGAAGAAGAAGTCGGCCGGCTTCGTGGTGCCCAGCAGGCTGTTGTCGCTCAACACGCCGGTGAGGTCCACGCGGCCCAGGACATACCAGGTCGACGGCTGACACCCGTTGGAGATGAACTCCAATTGGGCCACGGTGTTGGCGGGCATGGAGAACCGGGAGATGAACTGCGTCTGGGTTCCCACCGGCGGCAGATAGGGTCCAAGTCCACTTCCCCGGAGCGCGATCTGCGTGGTGAACAGCGGGTAGACGCCGCTGCTGCCATTCGCCGTGGGCGACAGGTAGAAGTTCAACTGCGCCACCGCCGCTCCAACGCCTGACTTGCTGCCGGCCATGGAGTACTGGACGTTGAAGCCCGAGAGCGGGGTCGTGATCGTCGGCGGTACCGAGATGGAGATCATCTGGACCTGCGCCCAGGCGGGAGTCGCCACCACGCCCAGCAGCAGAAAGAAAGACACCACGGCGGATTTCCTTGTCATGCAAAAGACAGTACACACACCGGGAATAGCGCAGCAAGACAGACACCACCCGCCACGCCCGCGCCCATGCACACCAACCAGACACACTTCCCAAAGCAATCACAACCAACCCAACTTTACGACCGCGACGGAAGCTCGCGACCCGCACCAGGGCTCTCGGCCAGGGAGACTCCCCCGGGAAACCGCTACACCGACAGCGAGACGCGCCGGCGCGCCACGGGCGTGCCCACCCTCCGCGCCCTCCTGAAAACACCCACACTCGGATGAAGACAGCCACTCTTAAATTCCGATTCTTCGGAAACTCCGGACATCCCCGGTCCGACAACGTGTGGACCCCGGGTCGAATCGCGGTGCGACAGGCCCGCCGTGCACGGCCCGAGAACCGCTCGCGGGACACCCCGCCTGGAGAAGAAAGATGCACACGAAACGGAAGATGTGGCTCCTCGCCCTGCTGTTCGTGGGGCTCTCCGCTTGTGGCGGTGAGGGCGAAGGGGTGGCGGACGCGGCCGAGTCGCTCGACACGAGCACGGCCGAGCTCAACACCGCCATCTACAACCGGGCGCGCAAC
This sequence comes from Myxococcus sp. CA040A, assembly GCF_013336725.1. Classification (NCBI taxonomy): domain Bacteria; kingdom Pseudomonadati; phylum Myxococcota; class Myxococcia; order Myxococcales; family Myxococcaceae; genus Myxococcus; species Myxococcus sp. CA040A. Next base: position 25,586 of record NZ_JABUMR010000015.1, read on the forward strand.
TACGCCGCGGCCCATCCCACGCGGGATGGCGGCACGTGGGACCAGTGGTGCGGCTCGCTGATGTGGCGCTTCGGACAGTTCCCGGAGTCCTCGGCGCGGCCCTCGGCCATCGAGGCCTATCACGCGTCGACCCGGCAGCCCTATTCCGCCTCGCAGGCTCCCGCGGGGGCCTTCCACTGGTGGGACATCGGCTCGTTCGGCCACGTGGGCCTGGACCTCAACGGCGGTGGCACCACGGTCTTCATGGCCACGCGGAAGCTCGCGGAGAGCTGGGGCAACGCCATTGGCATCAACAGCGTGTCGGGGTACTCGGCGCAGTCCGGCGCGCGGTATCTCGGCTGGTCGCTGGACTATGCGGGCAGCGTCATCCCGGACCATGGCCCCCTGCCCGGTGGCGGAGGTCTGCCTCGGACGTCGACGGAGGACGACGGCATCCCCGGGCCCATCTACTACAAGCGCATCCAGACGGTGGGGCGGCGGGACTTCGGCTACACGGGTCCCATCGACGGTGTCACCGGACCGAACACGGAGAAGATTCGCGTGAGAATCACGGCGCGCGAGCTCAACCGTCGGGGCGGCCCGCGCACCTCCGCGCAAGAAGACGGAATCCCGGGCGCCATCTACTGGCAGCGCGTCCAGACGGTGGGCCGGGGGTTCGGCTACACGGGCCCCATCGACGGGATTCCCGGCCCGAACACGTACAAGGCCGAGCACCGCATCTGTGGGTACGCCGTGAATCGGGCGTTCTAGACGGAAGGCCCCTGCCCTCGCGCTCACAGTGCCCTTTCCGCCGAGCGCGAGGGCGGATGCGGCTACAGTCCGCGCATGACTGTCCAGGCCACGGGCGTGCTGCTCGACCTTGAAGGTGGCGTCGCCACGCTCACGCTGAACGATGCCGCGCGCCGCAACGCGATGACTCCCGAGCTGGGGGATGCGCTTCGTGCGCGGGTGGAAGAGCTGCGTGGGCGGGAGGACGTGCGCGCCGTCGTCCTCGCCGGAGCGGGCGGGACGTTCTCCGCGGGCGGCGACCTCCAGATGCTGGAGCGACTGCGCCAGGTCTCCTTCGAGGAGGCCCGCGTCTTCATGCTCGACTTCTACTCGCGCTATCTCAGCATCCTGGACCTGCCCGTCCCCACGGTGGCGGCGGTGGAGGGCGCGGCCATTGGCGCGGGGCTGTGTGTCGCGCTCGCGTGCGACATGTGCATCGTCTCCGAGGACGCGAAGCTCGCCCTCAACTTCGTGCAGCTCGGCCTGCATCCCGGCATGGGCGCCACGTGGCTCGTGCCACTGCGCACAGGCCCGCAGCGCGCCGCGGAGCTGCTGCTCACCGGGCGGCGCTTCGATGGCCGCGAGGCGGTGCGGCTCGGGCTCGCGCTGGAGGCCACCCCCGCCACGGAGACCCGGACCCGCGCACGCGCCCTCGCGACGGGCATCGCGTCGAACGCGCCGCTCGCGACCCGGGGACTGAAGCAGCGGCTCGGCCTGGACCGCGCGGGGCTCCAGCGCGCGCTGGCGGAAGAGGCCCGGCTCCAGGCGGAGAGCTACGGCAGCGCGGACCTGGGCGAAGGACTCGCCGCCGCCGCGGCGCGACGGCCTCCCGTGTTCCAGGGGCGGTAATCCGCCCATCGCCGTGCTTCCTCGTCGCCAGGGTTCGCGACATGCTGCCGGGCGGCTTCGCGGTGGACGCGAGACAGCGGCGGGAGGGATGGAGATGGGACAGCTTCGACTGGAGCGACACCTGCACGGGGTGCACGTGGTGCTCATGTGCACGGACGACGCGGAGGAACAAGCGGAGTGGGTGCTGAGCGTGCTCGAGCGCCTGCCTCCCGGCGGACTCATCCCCGGACGCACGCTGCGCTTCGGCTGGTCCAACCTGCGCCTGGACCCGCGCGGAGATTCGCTGGTGGTGACGGAGCCCGACTTCGACGGCAACCCGCTGACCGACTGGCGCGACGACATCACCGTGACGCTGCGAGTCCAGGGGCGGATGCTCGAGACGACGCAGACGGTGGGCACCGAGCCCCTGTTTCCTCGCTACGGGGACAAGGTCGCGGCCGTGCCCGGCTGGGACAGGAGCCCCCGGGTCGCCATGGCGCGCGCACGCGCCCCCGAGGGCACCGACTCCGGCTGGCTCATCGTCCCACCCGGCCCGCCCGGCGATGAGACCTTCGAGACCTTCCCCGTGTACGCCCTGCTGCGTCGCCGCCCCGCGCTGCTGTCCGCGCTCGCCCTGCCTGGAGGATGGGTGGCGGAGTTCGAGGACGACACGCTCGTGGGCTACGGCAAGCCCGACTGAGAATCCGGGTCCGCGTCAGGTACGCTCCGAGCGAACCGTCCTGGGCCCCCAACTCAAAAATTCGAAGACACGAACATCATGACCAAGCTCAATCAGATCATCGCCGTCGAGAAGGGCGTCAAGAACCGCTCCCAGCAGGAGCTGACGCAGGCCCACCACGACCTCCAGAAGCCGCAGCTGCTCAACGGCATCTCCCGCACCTATCAGCCCCGTGACGAAGAGGGTGAGCGCTTCCCCCCCGAGTCCACGCGCGTGCAGGTGCGCACCGACGACGTGCTGAAGAAGACGAAGGAGATCCTCACCCGGCTCTTCGACGTCACCGCCACCAAGGACCTCACCAACTGTCACGCGAAGGCGGACGTGCGTGTCGACGGCAAGGTGCTGCTCAAGGGCGCCCCCGCCACGTACCTGCTCTTCCTGGAGAAGCAGCTGGTGGACCTGCAGACCTTCGTGAAGAAGCTGCCCACGCTGGACCCGTCGGAGTCCTGGGTCCCGGACCCGGCGCAGGGCCTGTGGGCCACCGAGCCGGTGCAGACCGCGAAGACGAAGAAGGTCCCCCGCAACCACGTGAAGGCCGAGGCCACCGAGAAGCACCCCGCCCAGGTGGAGGTCTATTACGAGGACATCGTCGTCGGTTACTGGAAGACGGTGAAGTACTCGGGCGCTCTCCCCGCCGTCCGGGTCAATGAGCTGGTGGAGCGCGTGGAGAAGCTCCAGCAGGCGGTCAAGTTCGCGCGCGAGGAAGCCAACGCGGTGGAGGTCGAAGAGTTGAAGTCGGGCGAGGTTCTCCTCGGCTACCTCTTCAGCTAGACTCGGCGCGCAGTCCTTTCGGAGTACAAGCTCAAACTCAGCAGCAAGTTGACGCCGAGCGTTCCCGGGTCGCCTTCAGTGCAGGTTCGAACCCTGCCCCCGCCATCCACTCCTGCGGCGGGGTAGCCCAACTGGTAGAGGCAAGCGACGTCACGGGCCCGCGAAGCACCCCACGCTCAGATTCTCACTCCAGACTCAGCATTCGCTGTCGCAGGTCCGATCAACCGTCTTCGCCCTTCTCCCCGAGATGCTGGTGCAATTCCAGCCCGCCGCTCCACTTGCTTGCGCGGCGGTCGTTCAATCGCAGGACACGGGGCATCAGACTGAGGCGAAGTCTTAAACGTGCGGACCTCATCCATGGCAGCACCCCGAGCCCGGTCAGGAGGACACCCTGATCGGGCTCACCTATTTGTCCCGTCGAAACTTCCAGCGCGGCTGTTTCACCTGGCGGACATGTCTCGTCGTGAGGGCTCGTGTGGGGTTGCCCTCGGCGCGCGGGGCGACTTCAATGCGGAGTCGCGATGCTGTTCGGAAGCAAGACGCCGCCGTCCCGTTCGGAGCTCGTCACCGAGGCGGACCTGGCTCGCTCGAAGGGCCGGCTGAACAAGGCCATCTCCGGTTACAAGAAGGCGCTGGAGCTGGAGCCGAAGGACGCGGTGGTGCTCGGCAAGCTCGCGCCGCTGCTGGCCCGGGTGAAGCAGCCAGAGGCCGCGCTGGAGAGCTTCCGCGCGGCGGCCCAGGTCCATCTGGACAAGGGTTTCGCGGACAAGGCGCTCGCCGTCTATGCGCAGGCGGCTGAGCTGTTTCCCCTGGAGTTGGACCTCTGGCGGCAGGTGTCGCAACTCCACGTCGTGAAGGGACACCGCGCGGAGGCCGTGAAGACACTGCTCCGAGGCCGGCTCCACTTCCGTCGCGGGGCCGAGCGGCCTGGTGCCATCCTCCTGCTTCGCGAAACGCTCGCGCTGGACGCGACGTTGTTCGAGGTGAAGCTGGACCTGGCGCTCCTGCTCGCGCGACAGAAGCAGCGTGACGAAGCGCTCGCGGTGCTGGAGCCCCTGCCCGCGGAAGCGAAGAGTCGCCGCCACATGCGCAGGTTGCGGTGGACGCAAGCCCAGGTGACGCCGACCGTCGGAGCGTTCGCGTCGTGGCTGCGCGCGGTGCTGCTGGGCCGCTAAGCGTCAGCCCTTGGCAGTCATGAGCCGTGAGCCTCCCTGGACTTGACGCTCTGCCACGCGAGCCTCGGCAGCTGGCCTCGCATCCAGGAGGGCTCCAGCGGAGCGCCCGCGAGGAAACGGCGGCAGGCCTCGTGACTCGGGCCGAGCAGCACGACATCCAGCAGCAGCGGCGGCCACGGTGGCAGCGAGCCCTCCGCGATGAAGCGCCCGAAGTGCTGGACGATGGGCGCGAGCAGCTCCGCCTTGCGCGCCGTGAGCGCTCCCGCCGCGTGCGTCCCCAGCTCCATCGCCATCGCCTGGTACATGAAGCGCCCTTCATCCCGGTGGGCGAAGATCCACTCCAGGTGGCCATCCACCAGGGCCACCACCGCCGCCTCTGCCGTGGTGGTGGGCAGCACGCGCTCCGACAGGTGCGTGAAGAGGCGCTCGAAGGTGCGAATCAGCAACGCCAGCGTCAGGTCCGGCAGCCCGTCGAAGAGGTGGTAGACGCTCGACGGGCTCGCCCCCGCAGCCTTGCGAATCTCCTCGATACCCGTGCTGAGAACTCCCCGCTCCGCGAAGCAGTGCAGCGCCGCATCCAGCAAGGCATCGCGTCGCTTCACCCCGTCCCGTCGTGCTGGCCCCATCGCCCTACCCTATGCGCTGCTCCCTCCTTGGGTCATCAAACCCCAGACTCTCGAATTGGAATATTCTTCCAATTCATGAACAGGGCTGGCAGGCTGGTGTCCATGGCCGACCTCATCCTCACTGGAGCGTCGCGTGGCATCGGTCACGCGCTGGCAAAGGCCCTCGCGAAGTCGACGGAGGACCGACTCATCCTGGTTGCTCGGGACCGGGCCCGATTGGACGCGCTGGTGCTCTCCATCCAGCAGGACGGCGGGCAGGCGCTCGCCGTGCCTGGAGACCTTTCCTCTCTCGCGGCTGCGCGCGACCTGGGGCGGCGATTGGTGGCCGTCGTGCGCCCCGAGGCCACGCTGGTGCACAACGCGGGCGTGTGGCCATCGCGACGGGAGCTGACGCCGGACGGACTGGAGCGGGCGTTCGTGGTGAATCATGCCGCGCCGTGGGTGATGCAGCAGGCGTTGCTCGACGCGGGCCGGCTGCGCCGCATCCTGCTGGTGAGCGCGGGCCTGTTGGTGAAGGGCCGGTTCGACGCGGCGCGCACGCCCACGGGTGAGGACTTCTCCAGCATCCGGACCTACTGCGACACCAAGCTCGGCTTCGCGCTCACGATGCGCGACGTCGCCACCGAACATCCGGAGCTGGACGTGCTCGTGATGCATCCGGGTGTCGTGCGCACCGACCTGGGTGCGCGCACGGGGCCCGTGGGCTGGCTTCTCTCGCTCGTGAAGCGCGGCTGGGAGTCGCCAGAGGTCTGCGCCGAGCGCCTCGTCCGAGTCCTCTCCAGGGGGCGCTGGTCTCCTCCGGGACAGGCCTCCTGGTGGATGGAGGAAACGGAGCAACCCTGGCCCGCGGTGACGGAGGATGTCGCCACGCGGCGCGCCGTGCGCGAGGTCCACGCGCGACTGTTCCCGGGCACTTGAGGCCCGCGAGGCCGCGGGCTCGTCCCGCGCGGAGGACGACTCGTCACCGGCGCCGGAGCTTCCGTCACATCCCCGCCCTCGCTGTCGACACGTCCCGCTACGACACGGTGCTCCAGCGCCTCCGGTGTTCGCCGGCGGCCCGTAGCGAGGAGCGTGTCCATGCATCGCCCGATATCCATCCGAAGCCTGTTCCTGGCGAGCGCCCTCACCCTGGCCTTCGTGCCCGGGTGTCAGGACGCCCCGCCGCCCGCTGACTCCCCTCCCGAGCCGCTGGGTGCCGCCACCCAGGGCCTCACCTGCGGCGACAGCCTCATCCCCGCGATGACGGCCGGCGATGCTCCGAGCGGGCTCGCCATCGGCTCCAGCCAGCTCAGTGCGTCCAACCCCGGCTGGATGGCGCTCGACGGCAGCGACACCACCATGTGGCTCTCCGCGAGCGGACAGGCCACGGCCTGGCTCACCTACGAGTTCTTCAACGGCCCCAAGACAGTCACGCACTACGCCATCAAGTTCTCCAACGGCACGCTCAACGCACGAGCCCCCAGGGACTGGACGCTGCAGGGCTGGTCCGGCACCGCGTGGAACACGATTGACTCGCGCACGCTCCAGACGAACTGGGGAGGCACCGAGCAGCGCGAGTTCGCCGTCGCATCTCCCACGGCCTACAGCAAGTACCGCCTGGTGGTGACGGAGGACAACGCGGCCGGCACGGGCGTGGATGTCCTCTCCATCGGGAAGCTGAGCTTCTACAACTGCGCCTGCGCCGCCAGCGTCAACCAGGTACCGGACATGACGAGCGCGACCGCGCCCTCCGGCATCGTCACCACCTCGGGGGTCATCGACGCGGAGCCGGAGTACGACGCCTGGAAGGCGTTCGACAGCGTGGCCACCGGAGCATCCATGTGGATCTCCGCCATCAAGCAGACTCCCGCGTGGTTGGCCTACGAGTGGACGGACGGTCCTCGCATCGTCAGCCGGTACGCCATCAAGTACGCCAACGGAGACATCACCACGCGCGCGCCGAAGAACTGGACCTTCCAGGGCTGGAACGGCAGCGCGTGGGTGACGGTGGACACGCGCATCGACGAGATGAACTGGTTGGGCGCGGAGCGGCGCGAGTACACGCTCAGCACCCCGAGGACGTTCAGCAAGTTCCGGCTGAACGTGACGGACGACAATGACTCCCGCACCGGGGTCGAGGTCATCTCCCTGGCACGGCTGGAGCTGCTCGGCTGCGTGCGCGACACGGTGGCGCCCATCGTCCCGGTGTTCACGGGCTTCACGCCGGCCTCTCCCAGCACGCAGACCAGCACGACTCTCGCCGGCACCACGGAGGCGGGAGCCACCGTGCGGCTCTTCTCCGGAAGCAGCTGCGCCGGAAGCCCCCTCGCGAGCGTGACGGCCACCGCCACGGGCACCTTCACCCGCCTCTTCACCATGACGGCCAACACCACGAGCACCTTCTCCGCGAAGGCGGAGGACGCCGTGGGCAACATCTCCGCGTGCTCCGCCGCCATCAGCTATGTCCATGACAACATCGCCCCCACCACGCCCTTCCAGCTCGGCTTCGTCCCCAATGGAGTGGGAACGCAGCTGACGCCGCTGCTCGAAGGTCGCACCGAGGCGGGCGCGCTTGTCCGCGTCTTCCAGAACTCCAGCTGCGGAGGGACTCCGCTGACCACCACCACGGCGAACGCGACGACCGGCAACTTCAGCCTCAACCTCACCGTGGGGACCAACGCGGTGACGACGTTCTCCTTGCGAGCCGTGGATGCCGCCGGCAACACCTCCGGCTGCTCTCCGACGGTGGCGTACACGCACGACAACCTCGCGCCACTGCCGGCCACCTTCATACCGGGACTGGTGCCCTTCCCCCAGGCGCCCTTCGTCAGCGCGGTGCGCACCCTGGCCGAGCCTCGCACGCGGGTGGTCCTCTTCTCGAACGCGGGCTGCACCACGCCCATGGGCACGGAGGTGCCGTTGGACAATGCCGGCAGCGCGATGGTGCCGCTGCTCGCCAACCAGGTCGGTGTCACCGTCTTCGCGAGGGTCCGGGACGCGGCGGGCAACCAGTCCTCCTGCACGTCCTTCACGGAGACCTGCGTCGCGGGCTTCCTGGACTGCGATGGCAATCCGGGCAACGGGTGTGAGACGTCGATGATGGAAGACGCGGCGAACTGCGGCGCGTGCGGCACCGTGTGCGGTGGCGCGGCCTCGGCGAGCGGCGTCTGCGGCGCGGGGACGTGTGGCCTCGGCTGCGCGGTGGGCACCTTCGACTGCGACGGCAACGCGGTCAACGGCTGCGAGTCCTCCACGGCCTGTACTCCGGGCGTGTGTCAGGTGACGCCGAACCGCGAGCTGCTCATCACCGACCTGTCCGTGGTGGAAGACCCGGTGCGCACCACCGGCAACGGCGTCTGGACGTTCGGCACGCTGATGCGCCGCATGAACGGCGGGCAGAACCCCTCCGAGCTGGTGCGCAACTGGCTGAAGACGTGGGAGCAGGACCAGTTCATCGAGGCCTCGTTCGTCGCCGCGCGCACGCGCATCCGCCCCGACGTGCTCGGGCCGTGGGAGGCACGCAGCGGCGGCCCCACCGCACAACTCGACTTCAACACGGCGCCATTCCGACTGCTCGCCATCGTCAACCGCATCGACCTGCGCAGCGAAGGTACGCACTCAGGTGAGGGCCGCTTCGTCTTCGGTGTCACCACGCCCACGGGCCAGCCGCTGCCGTTCACCGTCATCCTCGAGTACATGCTGCCCGGCGATGGGCCGGAGGACATCCAGCGCTGGGCCCGTGACTGGCACGAGTTGGGCACGCTGAGCCTCGGCACGCCCGCGTTCAACACGAAGCTCCAGGCGCTCACGGACCGCTTCACCCAGTCGTTCGTGGCACCCGGCCACTTCATGGGCAGCGCCATCCATCAGGTGCGCACCAACGAGAACGCGCTGGACCCGCTGTGGGAGCTGCGCGAGTTCCACTTCGGGCCCACCGGCCTGGCCCCCGCTCCCGTGGCCCTCACGCCGGAGCTCTTCCACGCCGGCACGCCCCTGGTGTCGGACTACGTGCAGCAGAACGTGGTGCCCCTCATGAACGGCACCCACGAGGTGCCGGCCTTCTTCGAGGGACAGCCCTTCCTCGCGGGCTCCGCGCTCACGCCGTTCTTCTTCTTCTGGGACGCGCCGGGCGCGGACCCCGAGGCCCGGCATCGCTTCTCCCTGAACACGTGCAATGGCTGCCACGCGGGCGAGACGCAGACCCCCTTCCTGCACATCTTCCCGCGCTCGGCGGGTAGCGCCTCGGGCCCATCGCCCTTCATGGTCAGCCAGGCGCCGATTCCTGACCCCGTGAACTCCTCCATCACCCGCGTCTTCGACGACCTGGGCCGGCGAGACGACGACCTGGAGAACCTGGTGTGCGGAGCACCGCAGGGCTTCCAGGCGATGACGGGCTCCGTGGGTGAGGCCCTGCTCGCGCCGCGCTCACTGAGCAGCGCGAAGAACCTGGACGCGGCTGTGCCGGGCTTCCCGCCCCGCTCGAACCTGCCTCCGGGCCGCGTCCACTGAGACGCGCCGGACACACGAAGTGAATGGGCCGGGCTCCACCAAGGCGCGTGGAGTCCGGCCCGAATCATGTCCAAAGGACATCACGCGCTGGCTCAGAAACTCCCGAGCATCCAGGCACTGCCCACGAGGATGGAGACCGTGGACGCCACACGAGGCACATGCGTCGCCAGCTTGGAGGAGAACTGCTTGATGCGGGAAAAGGCGGCGATGCTCGCGGTGAGCGCGGACATGGCCAGCGTGCTGCCGATGGAGAACCCGCCCAGGTAGAGGGCCTGCTCTGGCGCGGTGCCCGACACCGCGATGGGGAGCAGCAACACCAGCGCGGATGCCCCCGTCAGACCGTGCACCAGCCCCACGGCGAGCACGCCTCGGGACGCCAGGGCCTCATCGCCCGCGCCCAGCTTCCGCCGCAGTCCCCAGACGCCCATCCCCAGCAGCGCGAGTCCCGCGAGGCGTTCGGCCCAGCGATCAACGGACTCCAGATGCACCGCGGACAGGAGCACCAGCAGGACTCCCGCGGCGATCAGGGTGCCGAGCCCATGGCCGAATCCCCACAGCAGCCCCACCCGCCACGCGCCCCGACGACGTCCCACCGAAAGAGGGGCGAGACTCAGCAGATGGTCCGGTCCCGCCAGTGCGTGCAGCGCACCTGAACCGACAGCCGCGAGCGCGATGAGGGGCATGGTCATGGTGGTATCCACCTGCTGAGGGAGAGATGCCCATCCCCCCGCCCGCGTTCCAAGACATCGACTCAGGGGTCCCGCGAAGCCCCGCCGCCCGGTCGATGGAACGCCCGCCTACCCGCCCAGGACGGGCCCTGGGGCCAGCACTCCCGCCGAGACTTCCCGCCACCAGGGCGTGGCCTGCTCCAGGCGCAGGGGCTCGCTCGCGGCCCCCAAGCGAGGCGTGAAGAGCCGGACCTGCTGCTCGGAGGCCAGCCGGAGCAGCGTCTCCGCGGGCTCGTCCCATGCGTGCAGGGCCAGGTTGAAGGTGCCCCAGTGCACCGGCATCAACCGGCCGCCCCCGAGCATCTCGTGGGCCTTGAGCGCGTTCTCCGGTCCCAGATGGATGGTGCCCCAGCTCGGATGAAAGGCCCCCACCTCCAGCATCACCAGGTCGAACGGACCATGGCGCCGCCCCACTTCGCGCAGCTCCTCCGTCAGCCCCGTGTCGCCACTGAAGAAGAGGCGGTGCTTGTCACCCTCCAGCACCCAGGACGCCCACAGCGTCCGGTTCCGGTCGCCTAAGCCGCGCCCGGAGAAGTGCTGCGACGGCGTGGCGGTGAGTGTCACCGGTCCCACCGGGGTCCGCTCCCACCAGTCCAGTTCGGTGATCAGCTCCGGCGCCACACCGTAGGCCTCCAGGTGGGCCCCCACGCCCAGGGCCGTGACGAACGGAACGCGCCGCTTCGCCAGGGCCTGGATGGTGGGCCGGCACAGGTGGTCATAGTGGTCGTGCGACAGCAGCACCACGTCCAGCTCCGGCAACGCGTCCAGGGACACCGGCGCCTCGTGGAAACGCCGAGGCCCGGCGAAGGACATGGGCGAGGCACGCTCGCCGAACACGGGGTCCGTCAGGATGCGCGCGCCGTCCAGCTCCAGCAGCATCGTGCTGTGCCCCAGCCACGTCACCCGCAGACCGGTGTCGGGCCTCCGCCCCCAGGCTTCCAGCGGGTTCTCCAGGGGCAACGGCCCCGGAGGCGTGCGCTGCGCGCCCCCGAAGAAGTACTCGCCGAGCAACGGCAGGGGGTTGCCCTGGATGCCAGGGTGCACGGGCGCGGTGTTGCGGAACCGACCCTCCGCGAACTGGCGGGAGGCGCTCACCCGCTCGAGTCGCAGCCCCGAGATATGCCCACCACGGCTGGAAGAAGACATGTCGTCGTGTCTAACGCCTTGGCCCGATTCTGGCCACCCCACCAGGAGGACGAGCGATGGGTCGCCCTCCCGGCGGGAGGAAGTCAGTCCAGTCGGACGTGCTGCTCCAACCGCTCCTCGGCCGTCAGCTCGCGGTTGGCGACGTCCAGGTCGAAGTCGAAGGTGGCGTACTCGATGCGCCCCGTGAAGGGGAACGTCCCCCGGTCCAGGTACCCGCGGCTCACGGGCGAACGGGAGTCCATTCCGACATCCATGCACTCGGTGCTGAAGCGCCCGCGACACTGACGCGGAATCGCCACGTGGCCCACGTCCTTGCCGTTGATGAAGAGGCGTGCCGACGCGGGGCCGCCCAGCGTGTCGGACTCATTGGTGAACGCGAGCTTCAGCTCCACCCGACCCGTGGGGACCTCGATGTCCGACACGGCCTCGTGCCGCTCCATGTCGAAGAAGTTGTAGTGGTAAACGAGCCGCCGGTCCTTCACGTACAGCGACCAGCCGCCCATGTCTCCGCCCACGCAGACCAGCACGCCCTCGGTGCCCTCCGAGGGAAGGTCCGCTCCGACGGTGAGCGTGTAGCTGATGTTGTTCGTCTTCGGCGCGCTGCCCTCCGGCAGATAGGTCATGCCCGAGTAGAACGTGACGCGCTTGCGCCCGTAGAACCAGCTCGGGCGGAGCGTGACGTCCGCGCGCTCGATGAACCGATCATCCAGGGGCAGCACGTCGTACTTCGCCGCCTCCACCATGAACAGGTCCTGGAGCTCGCGCAGCTTCTCGGGATGTCGGGCCGCGACGTCCACCGCCTGGCTGTAGTCGCCCCGGAGGTCATAGAGCTCCCAGCGGTCCTTGGCGAAGTCCGCCGTCCCCACTGTCTGCCACGGCAACCGACCATGTCGGCATGAGGCCATCCAGCCATCGCGATACAGCGCCCGGTTGCCGAACATCTCGAAGTACTGGGTGGTCCGCGTGCTCGGAGCGTCCTCGGCCTTTTCATCGAAGGTGTACGCCAGGCTGACGCCCTCGATGGGCTTCTGCGGCGTGCCCTTCATCATCGTCGGCTCGGTGATGCCGATGACCTCCAGCAACGTGGGCGCGATGTCGATGATGTGGTGGAACTGGAAGCGCGAGCCACCTCCCTCGGTGATTTCGCGAGGCCACGAAACAATCATCGGGTTGCGCGTGCCACCGAAGTGCGAGGCCACCTGCTTCGTCCACTGGAACGGCGTGTCGCCCGCCCAGGCCCAGCCCACCGGGTAGTGCGGCGACGTGCCCGGCAGGCCTATCTCGTCCTGTCGGTCCAGGAGCTGCTGGAGGTCGGGCGCGTACCCTCCCAGCGTCAGCATCTCGTTGAGGGTGCCCGTGAGCGTGCCCTCCGCGCTCGAGCCATTGTCTCCGATGATGTAGAGCACGAGCGTGTTCTCCAGCTCACCCAGGTCGTCGAGTGCCTGGACGACTCGGCCCACCTCGTGGTCCGCGTGGGACAGGAAGTCCGCGTAGTTCTCCGCCATGCGACTGAAGAGCTGCTTCTGCTCGTCGCCGAAGGAGTCCCATGCGGGAATCTCCGCGGGGCGCGCGGTGAGCTTCGCGTCGGGAGGAACCACGCCCAGCTCTATCTGCCGCTTGAACACCTCCTCGCGATAGGCGTCCCAGCCCTGGTCGAACTTCCCCTGATGCCGGCCTCGCCAGTCGAGTGGTGGCTGGTGCGGCGCATGGCCCGCGCCGGGTGCGAAATAGAGGAACAGCGGACGCTGCGGGGCAATCGACTTCTGCTGGCGCATCCACCCGATGCAGTCATCCGCGAGGTCTCGCGTGAGCTGATAGCCCTCCTCGGGCGTCCGGCCGGCCTCCACGGGCTCCGTGCCCCGATAGAGCGCGGGACGGAACTGGTCCGTCTCACCGCCGATGAAGCCGTAGAAGTAGTCGAAGCCCCGCTGCGTGGGCCAGTTGTCGAACGGCCCCGCCGCGCTCGTCTGGTTGTCGGGGACGTTGTGGTTCTTCCCCCACCAGGCCGTGCCGTAACCATTCTGTTGGAGGGTCTCCGCGATGTTTCCACAGCTCTTGGGGATGATGCCCGTGTAGCCGGGGTAGCCCGTGCCTATCTCGCCGATGACGCCCGACGCGGCGCTGTGGTGGTTGCGGCCGGTGAGCAGCGCGGCCCGCGTGGGAGAGCAGAGCGCGGTGGTGTGGAACTGGCAATACTTCAACCCGCTCCGCGCGAGCCGCTCGGCCGTCGGCATCGCGACCCGTCCGCCGAACGCGCTGGACCACCCATAGCCCACGTCGTCCAGCAGCACGAGCAGCACGTTGGGCGCGCGCTCTGGCGCGTTCGGCTGGCGCGGGAAGTCGGGCTTCGAGTCCTGATAGGTCAGCCCGATCTTCGCTTTCGAGAAGCGGTACTCCGGGCCTGGGTAGACGTGGCGATCCACCTTCCGAGGGAACCGAGGCTTCCTGGCCATCGCACGAGTCCTTGCTGCGCCGGGCGCAAAGAAAACCGAGGGCACGGCACCATGGAGACAGGTGGGCCCCCCTGGACGCGCCTTCAAGCCACCCCCGAGCGCCGCCCAGCCCCCGGGCCCGTGTCCCCCCCCCTGGACGACGGGGAGGAACAGCCAGGCACGCATCCGCTCGAACCCTGGGAGGTGAAACCCGCTAGGGTGCCGCCATGATCGACGAGAAGCCGTTCGTCTCCCGCCACCGCTACGAGCACCACCATCCGACGGTGCTCGCCATCTATTGCTCGGATGGACGCTTCACGGATGCCGTGGAGGACCTCGCCACCCACCTGGGCCATGAGCGCATCGATACGCTGACCATCCCCGGTGGTCCCGCGCTCCTCAACCGCTGGGTGGCTGACTATCTGGAGAGCGACACCATCACCCGCGCGGCCCGCTTCCTCATCATCGGCCACCACATCGAGGAGGTCCTCCTGCTCGCTCACGCCAACTGCGGCTACTACCAGTCCCGTCACGGAACGATGGGGCCGGAGTTCATCGCGGAGCAGCAGGTCCAGGATCTGCGTCACGCCGCCGAGCAGCTCCAGAAGGAGCACACCGGCATTCGCGTGCGCCCGTTCTTCGTCCACCCGGAAGCGGAGCGCATCCACTTCAAGCCCGTGGCCCTCCACGACTGAGGCCGCGGACGACCCTCTGGCTCAGCGCGAGTCCGTCCGCCCCGCCGCCTCCGCTTGCCCCACGCGGGAGTGCTTGCGGCCGTAGCCGAAGTAGATGACCAACCCCAGCGCGAGCCAGAGGATGAGGCGTATCCAGGTCTCCGTGCCAAGGCCCAGCATCAGGGCCGTGCAGACGAGGATGCCCAGGATGGGGACCACGGGCACGAAGGGCGTCCGAAAGGGCCTGGGCAGATCCGGCCGCGTGTAGCGCAACACCAGGATGCCGGCGCAGACGACCACGAACGCGAACAGCGTTCCGATGGAGACGAGGTGCCCGAGCAACCCGATGGGAAACAGCCCCGCCACCACCATGGACACGGCTCCGGTGATGAGCGTGGACACATAGGGCGTGCGGAAGCGCGGATGGATGCGGCCGAAGAACGGTGGCAACAACCCGTCGCGCGACATGGCGAAGAAGATGCGCGGCTGCCCCATCAACATGACGAGCACCACGGACGCCAGTCCCGCGATGGCCCCCACCCCGACGATGGGACGGAGCCATTGCAGGGCCGGGCCCCCCTCGGAGATGGCCACGTACACGGGCTCGGGCACGTTCAGCGTGCGGTACGGCGCCAGGCCCGTCATCACCGCCGCCATCAGGACGTAGAGCACCGTGCACACGATGAGCGAGCCGAGGATTCCCGTGGGCAGGTCCTTCGACGGGTTCTTCGTCTCCTGCGCGGCCGTCGAGACGGCGTCGAAGCCGATGTACGCGAAGAAGATGACGCCCGCTCCCGACAGCACCCCGCTCCAGCCAAACTCTCCGAAGCGCCCGGTGTTGGGAGGGATGAAGGGCGTCCAGTGCTCTCGCTCGACGTGGAAGGCGCCGAAGACGATGACGAGCAGGACGATGGCGACCTTCACGAAGACGATGATGTTGTTGACGCGCGCCGACTCGTGGATGCCGACGACGAGCAGCACCGTGAGCACGCCCACCAGCAGCACCGCCGGAAGGTTGATGAGCGCTCCGGTGGCGTGAGGGATGAGCGAGCCCGGCGCGGTGTCGAACGGAGCATTCGCCAAGGCCGCCGGCAGCTGCCACCCCACGTAGTCGCGAAGGAAGGCCGTCAAGTAGCCGGACCACCCCACCGCCACGGCCGAGGACGCGAAGAGGTACTCCAGCATCAGGTCCCAGCCGATGATCCACGCCACCAGCTCGCCCAGCGTGGCGTAGCCGTACGTGTACGCGCTGCCGGCAACGGGAATCATCGAGGCGAACTCCGCGTAGCACAGCCCCGCGAAGAGACAGCCGACCCCGGCCAGGACGAACGACAGGACGATGGCGGGCCCCGCGTGCTGCGCCGCCGCCGTCCCCGTCACGACGAAGATGCCCGCGCCGATGATGGCCCCGATTCCCAGCAACGTCAGCTGGAACCCATTGAGGGTGCGGTGCAGCTCATGCCCCGCGCCATCCTCGTCCTGGAGCCTCGCGAGGCTCTTCTTCGACCAGATTCCCACGGGCGGCAGTCAATGCCGGCCCGCGAGCATTCGGAAGCACGGACAGCGGCGCTCGTCGGCAAGTGTCACCCGGCGAGCGAATCGCCGGAGCGGCGCCCCCGGTATCGACTCAGCCGCGGCGGTGGTCGCGGCGGTCCTCACGGCGCTCGCGATGGTCCTCACGGCGCTCGCGATTGTCCTCATGAAGCTCCTGCTTTCCCTCGCGGACCTCGCGCTCCGCCAGCCGGATGAGCTCCTGGATGAGGTCCCGCTTGCGGTGCAGCGCGCCACCATTCCGGCGGCCCTCCAGCTCCGCGAGCTCCCGGGCGATGACCTGCCGAGTGCGCAGCGTGGCGGCCTCCGCCTTCACATCGCGGCGGTCATCCCGGGCATCCCGCCGGTCATCGCGGAGGTCCCGCTTGTCGTTGACGTACGCGGCCCGGCGCCCCCAGGCGGCATCGTCGCGGACCTCCCACTGCTCCGCGCGCACCTCGCGCTGGCTGCGCTGGGCCTCCCTCTGCGAGGACGACAGCTCGGTGCGGCTCTCCATCATCTCCGCGCGAAGAAGCTGGCGCAGGCGCCCTTCCACGGCATCCATCTCTCGGGTGTCACGACGCGCCCAGGCCTTGTCGAAGCGGGCCAGGACGGCCTTCAGCTCCTCCACGTCCTTCCGGTCGTCGCGAAGCTCGCGGCGGTCCTCATGCACCTCGTAACGGTCCTGCGCGCGCTCCCATTGGTTGGAGCGGGACTGGGCCTGCGCGCTTCCCGCGAAGAGAAGTCCCGCGAGCACGGCGGATGAAAAAGCGTTCATGGTGGGGGGTCCTCGTGAGCGCGAAGCTCGCTTGTGTGTACAGGCCTACTGACGCGGCCTGAGCCATTTTATTCGAGGCTTCGAGCCCCCGGGTGGAGACAAGGTAGGACTCGCGCCGACTACTGGGCGGCGACGGTGCAGTCGCCCGTCACATTCGGCGCGGGGTTGCCATTCACCGTGTTCCCACTGAAGACGTTGTCGCTCTCGACCACCAGCTCCACCGCGCCGCTGCCTCGGTTGCACACCACCACGCCCCCCGCCCCTGCCTGGTTGTCCAGGAAGCGGTTGTGTCGCAGGGTGACACCGCGAGTGCCAACATCCTCCACGTAGATGGCCGCCGCGGGCCCCTTCGTCACGAAGTTGTCTTCGAAGAGGTTGTCCACGATGAGGTCGTTGTTCGGCTGGAAGTAGTGCAGGGCCGCGCCGCCGCCCAGGTCGTAGATGTTCTGTGAGTTGGGCCAGGCGAGCACGGGCCTCACCGTCAGGCCGCTCCACACACTGCCCCGGAACGCCTCCAGGCCGTTGTTCCGGAAGGTGTTGCCGCGCACCACGGAGTCACGTCCGTGCGTCACGCACATCGCCCCGCCACCCGCCATGGAGGACGTGCCCGCCTGAGCGAAGCGGTCGATGTCCGACGTGCGGTTGCCTTCGAACAGCGTGCTCTCCACGCGAGAGCCCACGGTGAACATCAGGTCCAGCGCGCCGCACTTCGCCGCGGACACGTTGTCGCGGAACACGGAGTTCCGAATCGTCACCGGCCCCGGGTAGTAGGCCCACAGCGCGCCACGCGTCCAGTCTCGGTCGCCGTTGTATTCGTTCTTGCGCACCTTCTCGAAGACCATGTGGTCGAAGACGGGGTGTCCCTCTCCCACGGAGTTGTCTCCATAGAAGTTCATGCCCCACCAGCCATACGGGTTCGTCGAGGTGAGCAGCACGGGCTTGTCCGCCGTGCCACTCACCTGGATGCCGCCGTACACACGCACTTCCACGCGGCCCTTCTGGTGGTTCATCACGCTGTCCGGCGCACCCGCCGCGACATCGGCCTCCGTCACCTCCGGGCGCCCCTTGAAGTCGAGGATGACGCCGGGCTGCACCTTGAGGACCTGCCCCTTCGGAATCGTGACGACGCCCTGGGCATTGCCGATGACCCGGTAGGGTGAGCCCGCCGCCGTCAGCGTCCCGGACAACGTGCCCGTGACGACCGTGCCGCCATCCGTCGGCACCTCGACGGGCCCCGCATCCTGGCCTGCGTCCAGGCCACCATCCGAAGCACCGCCATCCGTCCCAGCATCGGCTCGGCCCGCATCCACGGGGTCAGGACCACTGCCACCGTCCACGCCGGAGTCGCCTCCATCCGAGGTCCCAGGGCCAGCGTCGCGCGCAGGTTCGCCACCAGCATCGCGCTCCGGTTCGCCGCCAGCGTCACGTTCGGGCTCTCCACCGGCATCGCGCTCGGGCTCTCCACCAGCATCACGCTCGGGCTCTCGACCAGCGTCGCGTTCGGGCTCGCCACCGGCGTCACGTTCGGGTTCTCCACCAGCGTCGCGTTCGGGCTCGCCACCGGCGTCACGCTCGGGTTCTCCGCCAGCATCGCGCACGAGCCCGCCACCATCCTCCACTCCCACGCCGTCTTCAGGGTCCGTCGACGAATCTTCGCCGGAACAAGCAAAGGCACTCACCGAGAGAGACACGGCGACGACGCTGGCAATCAAGAAGGAAAACGAAGATGTCTTCATAGGCGGGCTGGCAGGTAACACGAGCAGGAGTCAGCCACCATTGCATGAGGGTCCCATCCCATGCGGACCAACCTTCGCTCCGAATTCCTGCACGAAGGTACATGCCCGCCTCACGCGCCAGGCACTTCCCCACCCCCGCGGTCGGGCTTCCCTCCTCCAGTGACCCGTACATGCCGCGCACTCACCTCACCTGCATGGTCGGTTTTCATGCACCAGGTGGAGACATCCCGTGCACTGAAGCCTGCTCCCTCGCTTCGCCACACCGTGGCTGACGTACCGGGTCTGGAATCCGACCGCGAACGGGACGCCTTCCTCGCCGGGGGTCGCGTAGACTCCGCGCCACGATGAACCGCGAAGAAGCGAACCAGGCCCTCGAGCTCATCCGCCGCGTCGTGTCCCAGGCGCGTGACGACTCGGCCCTCCAGAACTGGGGCGTCATCTGGATGCTCCATGCCTTCACCAACGCCGCGGGCTTCGCCGCCACTCAGTGGCTCTGGAATCGGGGAGACCGGACGCCCGGCGCCTACGTCGTCCTCTGGAGCGCCATCCTGGCCTTCAACATCTCCAGCATCTTCCTGCTCAAGCGCGGCCAGACGGCGGGCGCGCGCTCCTTCGTCGAGCGGCAGATCTGGGCCATCTGGACCACGTTCATGGGTGGCATGGGGCTGGTGGCCCTCATCAACTGGCTGCTCGGCCTGGACCGGCTGTTCATGCCCGCGGTGGCCTGTGTGTTGTTCGCCACCGCCTTCTCGATGATGGGTGCGCTGATGGGCCGGGTGTGGTTCACGGTGGCGGCCTTCTTCGCGGTCGTCTCCCTGGTGATGACGCGCTTGCCAGAGCACGGCTTCAGCCTGCTGGCCGCGCTCTGGTTCGCGGTGCAGTTCGGCGGAGGGCTCGCGCTCCACCGCGCCCGCTTGCGCAGGCTCGCGGCCCGGACGCCCGAGGCCCGGCTGGTATGAAGCCGGAGTCGCTCGCCGCACTGGTGGCCCTCGCAACCGAGCCGTGGGGGCTGGACGAGCTGGAGCTTCACTCGCGCCTCGCGGTGGCTGGAGTGACGGACCCCGCGTCGGCGCTGCGCGCGATTGCCCTGGCGGGCCTGGCTCGCGAGGAGCGACGCCGCTGGGTCCCTACGCCGTTGGGACACGAGGCCCTGCGCGAGGCCCACCTGCTCCTCGCGGGCAGCCAGGACCCGAGCCCCAGTCCCCCCGGCATGGAGGAGTGCCCATCCGTGCCCTGGCTCACCCAGGTGCAGACGCACTGGGTGGAGGCCGTCTCACTCAACTACGCGGTGGACGCGGAGCGACTCGCGCGCCTGTTGCCCGCGCCGCTCGTTCCAGAAATCCATCGCGGCACCGCGTGGGTGCAGGTGCTGATGTCGTCCCTGCGCGACATGCGTCCCCAGGGCGTGTCTCCCCTGCTGGGCGTGTGCTTCTACCAGGTGAGCTATCGGGCGGCGGTGCGCTATCGCAACGCGCGCGGTGAGTGGCGACGCGGCGGCTACTTCGTGCGCAGCGAGACGAATGACCCGGTGATGCGCCGCGTGGGCAATGCGCTGGACGAGTTCCGCTTCCACGAGTTCGGCGAGGCGCACATGGTGATGGCTCGCGAGGGTGAGCTGCTCACCGTCGCGGCGGACCCGGAGGCGGCCTTTCCCGGAGGGCGCCTCGTCGGCGTGTTCGACACCCGGCCCCAGACACACCCGCCCCAGGGCAGCGTGTGGACGGGACTGGAGGATCTGCACGAGCCGCTGGTCGAGTGCTACGACGCGCTCGGTGTTTCGGGCGACTTCGTCTACGTGCTCACCATCGACCGCGCCCCATGGAACGCCCGCTTCTGCACCCCGGTGGAGCTGTACTGCGAATACTTCGAGGAGGGCCCTCTCGCCCCGGGAGCGCGCCTGGACTCGGTCCTCCACCTCACGGAGTGTGCCTACCGCTGGCGGCCTCTTCGCAGGGAACGACATACCGTGGAACCGTGAGCGACCCGGCGGAGTCCAACGCGCGATGAAGACCTCCCTCGCACTCGTCGCCGGCCTCCTTGGCGCCTTTCTCTCCCTGAGCGCCCACGCAGGGGACCGCGTCGCCACCGCTCGCGCCTCGCGGATGAAGGACGTCACGGCCCTCTTCGCCACCGCCGGGACACCCTGGCCCACGGACCAGCTCTATGTCCGGGCCTTCAAGCACGAAAAGGAGCTGGAGATCTGGGCGGGGCCCAAGGAGGGTCCGCTGGTGAAGGTGAAGACGTACCCCTTCTGCGCCGCCTCGGGAGAGCTGGGGCCCAAGCGTCGCGAGGGCGACCTCCAGGTCCCGGAAGGGTTCTACACGCTCGACCTCTTCAACCCGGTGAGCAACTTCCACCTCTCCGTGCGGGTCAGCTATCCCAACACGGCGGACAAGCACCACCAGAAGCCGGGCGTCCGGCTGGGCGGCAACATCTTCGTGCATGGCAACTGCGTGAGCATTGGGTGCATCGCCATCGAGGATGGCCCCATCGAGGAACTCTACCTCATGGCGCTGGACACGCGCGCCCGGACGAAGCGGGACGCGCCCATCCACATCTTCCCGCGCAGGCTCGACGCGGCGGGGATGGCGGCGCTGGAGAAGCAGGCAGGCGCGGACACCTCGCTGGTGTCGTTCTGGAAGAGCCTCCAGCCCGCGTACACCCTCTTCGAGGAGAGCCGACAGGTGCCTCGCACCTCGGTCGTCGCGAAGACGGGTGCCTATGTCGTGACACCCGCGACGAAGGCCCCTCGCGCGGGACGATGACCACGCGAAGGGCCCGGCACGTCAGAGCGGATACAGGAACCCCACCGCCGTCTCGTCCTGGGCGCTCAACACCAGGTCTCCCGCCGTCACACCGCACGAGTAATTGACCATCACCGAGTTGGGATCCGGGGTCTCCGTCAGCATGCACGTGCCCGTGGTCCGCGGACAGAGCACGCTGCCCGGCTCATGCACGAAGCCCAGCACATGCCCCAGCTCGTGCCGCAGGAGGCCCCTGAGCGTCAAAGGGGCGATGTTCCCGAACGCGGTGTTGTCGATGAGCAGGCTCCGCGCGGAGCGGGCCGCATTCGGGAAGAACGCGCGGGCCAGATACTGGCCGCCCGTGTTGACCGGACGGATGTCGAAGACGACGCCCTCCTGAGAGGCGATGCAGGCCCCGTCGAGCGAGCTCTCGTGGATGAAGTTCACGCCCGCCACGGCTTCCCACGCCTTCGCCGCGCTGCTCATCGCCGCGATGACGTCGGCCTGGCGCGTGCCGAAAGACCTGCTGACGCAGTACCGCAAGTCGCGCACCGCCGTGGCGCCCCACATGACGAGGACGCCATTGGGGCACCCCACGGCCAGCGCGTCCTCGCGAGTCCCCAGTCCGTCCCGTCGCACGTAACGGTCGTGGTACGCGCGCAGCGCCGTGTCGCCGTCGAACGCCAGGTCCGGCGGCACGACATAGACGTTCGAGTCGGGCTCCCGGTATGCCCTCGACTTGAACTCCTCGAAGGCCGCATCGGAGGTGCCTGCCGGCGCACCTGCCGGCTCCTGTTCGACGCTCCCGCATGCCGAGAGCAGGACGGACACTCCGAGACACAACCCCACGAAACGGACACTGCGCATGACTCCCCCTTTGACGGCTCCCAAAGCCGCCCAACCAGAAATAATAGCAAATCTGGAAGGTGACCTGGGAGCCGGGGGGCTGAACTTCAATCCGGCGTGGGGTGCTCTTCTTCCGGCGTGGGGGTGGGGGCACCAGGCGGCGGAGACGCGGGCGGCTCCGTCTTCAAGACATTCACCAGGGCCATCATCTGGGCCACCAGGGTGGTCAGTCCCTGGCCGTCCTGCGCGCCGCCGGCGCCGCCGATGGACACCGAGCGCAGCTCGCGAGGCTGCGGCAGCTTCTCCGCGATGGCGGGCAGCAACTCCACCAGCCGCGCCTGCACGTTGGACGCACTCAGCCCGTTGAGGATCTGCTGGCGCAGCTCCAGGTGCTCCAGCTCGACCCGGGCCTGACGGTTGGCCGCGGCGCGCTCCACGTCGTGAGCGTCCGTGCTCGCCAGCGCGGTGCGCTTGAGCCTTGCCGCCTCCACCTCCTGGTGCAGTCGCGCCAGCTCCGCCTCACCTGCCAGCCGGGCCTTCTCCAGCTCCGCGGCCTGGAGCACCGTCTGCTGCCGCTCCGTGGCCAGCTTGCGCGCGTCCTCTTCCTCGCGATGCTGTCGCCGCTGCCGCTCGGACTGCTCGCGGTCGTACGCCTGCGCGTCCTTGCTCGCCCGGAGCGCGGACAGCTCGCCATCGCTCTCCAGTTGCATGCGCTCGCGCGTCTGCTCCACCTCCAGCTCACGCTGGGCCAGCGACTCCTCCTTCCCCAACGACGCCAGCCGGGCGATGCGCTCCTGCTCGGCGCGGAACGGCGTCTGGAGGCTCTCCCACAGGCGCGCGGAGCTGACCACGGCCTCCTTGATTTGCACCGTGACGATGCGCAGCCCCAGGCCCTTGTCGGTGCCTCCGCCGCCCTCCGCCACGTGCCGCAACCGGGCCGTGAGTTCCTCGATGATGGGCTGCTTGTCGGACAGCACCGCGTCGATGCTCATGGTGGCCACCTTGTCCTTGATGGCCGCCTCCGCCTGCTCGCGCAGCTGCACGTTCACCACGCGCATCGGGTCCTCCACGTCGGTGAAGTCCAGCTTGCGGTAGGCCGTGCCGAAGTCCTCGATGATCCACTGCACGTAGCCCTGCACCAACAGGCCCTGCAGCTCGCGGCAGATGCAGTGCGCGTTGATGAGGATGGTCTGCATCGCGCCCGGCACCACCAGGAACGAGTCCTTCGAGGGGTCATAGGCGAACGACACCCCCAGGCCGAGCGTCAGCGGCTGCGCATGCCCACGGCGCGTCTGCACCACGTAGGCATTGGGCGGGACGACGACCGTCTTCCAGCGCCAGAAGCCGGTGATGCGCACGTCCACCGCATTCCCCGGGCTCGCACCACCACCTCCTCCTCCTCCGCCCCCTCCTCCGGGCGACGCCGGGCGGGACGCGCTCGCCGCAGCCATGGCGATGCCGCCCACCATCTGCTTGCGGGCCCGCAGGTCCACCTCCAGGCGCTGCTGCTGCTCCCGCACCTGGTCGAGATACGCGTTCTTCACCGGCTCCTGGGACGACATGGACGCTCCCCCTGAAAAGGGGCCCATCCAAGCACACGTCAGGAGCCCCGAGGAGGCGGGGGGCGCTACTTGCCCTTCACCAGCAGGATGTCCACGCGGCGGTTCAGCTCGCGCCCGCGCGGAATCAGGTTGGGGGCCTTGGGACGGGTATCGCCCAGGCCGGAGGCGTCGATGCGCGACGGGCTCAGGCCCGCCTTCACCAGCAGGTCCGCCACGGCCTTGGCGCGCGACTCGGAGAGCGCCTGTCGCGCCGTCGCCGGAGCCTCGCGGTTGTCCGTGTGTCCCTCCAGGCGCAGCCGCAGCGTCTCGTCCCGCACCAGCAGGTCCACCAGCAGGGCCAGGCCCTCCGTGGAGTCCTTGCGCGGCGCGGCCTGCTTCTCCGCGAAGCGCGGGGGCTTGGGCAGCTCCACGCGCTCGTTCTTCACCTGCGGCTGCTTCGCCTTCTGAGCGGGCGCGGGCGCCAGCACGAAGGCCACCGAGGCCTCGCGATCGCGGCTCACCTTCACCTGACGCGTCTGGGCCAGGAACCCCTTGGAGAGCACATCCACCGTGTACTCACCCGGGGGCAGCATCACCGGCACCGGCTTGCGCGCGTTCTTGTCGAGGAGGACCTGCTGCGGCGCGCCCTTGCCCCGGACATACGCCGTGGCGGCCACGGGCTTCTTGCCCGCGAGCACCTTCAGCAGCAGCCGCCCCGGCGCCACCGGGCCCTGCTCCGGAGATTCCCGGGGCTTCGTCCCCGCGACTGGCGGCGCGGTGACAGGAGGCGCCGTCACGGGCGGCGCGGTGACAGGCGGCGTCACCTGCGCCACGGCGATGGGCGGCGCACCCGCGTCCTGGCCTTCCACCAGCGTGGCGTCCGCGAGCGGCGCGGTCATCTCCGCCGATACATCGTGCGACAGCTTCAGCTTCAGCCGAGGGTCGGGCGCGGTGGGGTTGATGCCGGGAATCACCTTCACCCGCATCCGCAGCCCCTTCTGCGCCTGGAACGTGACGGAGGCCGTCATCTTCCAGAGGAAGCCGCTCTCCTCGCTGAAGAGGTTCCACGCGTCGTTGTTCGTATAGGTGACGCGCGACACCAGCGTGTAGGAGCCCTCCTCCACCTTCAGCGACGCGAGGCGATGGATGCCCGGGCCGGAGATGACGTCCAGCCCCGGTACCGCGAGGGGTTGGCCGTTGAGGATGAAGTCCACCTCCAGCAGCTTGTAGGCCCGCGCGGTTCCCGCGCCCGGGAGCCCTTCGTAGGTGATGACGACCTCTGGAGGAGGCGTCTTGACCAGGGCCTGGAGCTGACGGTCCAGGTCCTCGCGGGCCCGCTGCTCGACGGTGGACGGTTCAGCCGCGCGAGCCGTGGCGCCGACGAGGGCCAGGATGCAGAGCCACAGTGCTTGTACGGAGGAATAAGCCACGGGGGTCCACAGCATCGCACAACCTGGGCCTGCCGCGAGTTGTCAGCCGGGCGGGCTGACCACCAGCCGACCGTCGGCCCCCCTCCCCTCACTCCAGGTCCCGGCCGGACAGGGGCCTGGGGTGTGGCCCGGTCCACGTTTTTGGCTCCCATCCCGCCGCCAAGGGCGCTACTCCTGGGCGCCGAAGACTCCCCCGAAGAGGCGCGCGCGATGAACGACTTCCAGTTCCAGGAAATGCTCCCGCTGGGCAAGGACGAGACGCCCTACCGATTGCTCACGAAGGACCACGTCTCCACCTTCGAGGCCGGCGGACGCACCTTCCTCCAGGTCGCCCCCGAAGCGCTCACCCTGCTGACCCGGGAGGCCATGCGGGACATCGCGCACCTCCTGCGCCCCGGCCACCTGGGCCAGCTTTCGAAGATCCTCCAGGACCCGGAGGCGTCCGCGAATGACCGCTTCGTCGCGCTGGAGCTGCTGAAGAACGCGAACATCGCCGCCGGTGGCGTGCTGCCGTCCTGCCAGGACACGGGCACCGCCATCATCATGGGCAAGAAGGGCCAGCACGTCCTCACCGACGGCCATGACGAGGAGGCCCTCTCCCGCGGCGTCTTCGAGACGTATCGCACGTCCAACCTGCGCTACTCGCAGATGGCGGCGCTGGACATGTACAAGGAGGCCAACACCGGCAACAACCTGCCCGCGCAGATCGAGCTCTACGCGACGGGCGGCGACGCCTACAAGTTCCTGTTCATGGCCAAGGGCGGCGGCTCGGCCAACAAGAGCTATCTGTTCCAGGAGACCAAGGCGCTGCTCAACCCGACGAGCCTCCTGGCCTTCCTCGACGCGAAGATCCGCTCGCTGGGCACCGCGGCGTGTCCTCCGTACCACCTGGCCATCGTCGTGGGCGGCACGTCCGCGGAGTTCGCGCTGAAGACGGCCAAGTACGCCTCCGCGCGCTACCTGGACACGCTGCCCACCGAGGGCAACGCGCTGGGCCGGGGCTTCCGCGACGTGGCGCTGGAGCAGGAGGTGCTGAAGCTCACGCAGCGCATGGGCATTGGCGCCCAGTTCGGCGGCAAGTACTTCTGCCACGACGTGCGCGTCATCCGGCTGCCGCGCCACGGCGCCTCGTGCCCGGTGGCCATCGCCGTGTCGTGTTCGGCGGACCGGCAGGTGCTCGGCAAGATTACGCGCGACGGTGTCTTCCTGGAGCAGTTGGAGGCGGACCCGGCGAAGTACCTGCCGGAGACGACAGAGGCGGACCTGGCCGGCGAGGTGGTGAAGCTGGACCTCAACCGTCCGATGAACGAGCTGCGCGCGGAGCTGTCGCGCTACCCCATCAAGACGCGCGTGTCGCTCACCGGCCCCATGGTGGTGGCGCGCGACATCGCCCACGCGAAGCTCAAGGAGCGGTTGGACCGGGGCGAGGGCATGCCGCAGTACCTGAAGGACCGCATGGTCTACTACGCGGGCCCGGCGAAGACGCCGGAAGGGTATGCCTCCGGCTCGTTCGGTCCGACGACGGCCGGCCGCATGGACGCGTACGTGGACCAGTTCCAGGCGGAGGGCGGCAGCTTCGTGATGCTGGCCAAGGGCAACCGCTCCCAGGCCGTCACCGACGCGTGCAAGAAGCACGGCGGCTTCTACCTGGGCTCCATTGGCGGCCCGGCGGCCCGGCTGGCCAAGGACTGCATCACCAAAGTGGAGGTGCTGGAGTACGAGGAGCTGGGCATGGAGGCCGTGTGGAAGATTGAAGTGGTCGACTTCCCGGCCTTCATCGTGGTGGACGACAAGGGCAACGACTTCTTCGCCCACCTCAACAAGCCCTCCGCGAAGAAGGGCTGAGGGCACGCCATGCCGGCCGAGGTGCGAACACCGGCGGCGCGCTCGCGCCCGCGCTCGGGCTGTATCGCAAGCACGGCTTCGTGACGACGCGCCTGGGAGGCGAAGTGTCGCGCGAGACGGGCTACGAGCGCGCGGATATCGAGATGGAGTGGCGGAACGAGCCGGCGAGTTCCCTCCCCCGCGCGTGACTCACACCGCCACGCGCGGGACCTCTCATCGGAGGGAGTTCAGCGCCGCCGCCGGGAGAGCGCGGGGAGCAGCAGGAGCGTGAGCCCGAAGAGGAGCTGCCCGCCACCACCTCCGCAGCCACAGGAGGAGGACTCGACGGCGGGTGGCATCGGCGTGACGCCTGCGTCCACCGTTCCGCCTGCGTCTCGCCCGGCATCAGCCGACCCACCCGAGCCGCCGTCGCCCGGACCGCCGTCCACGAGGCCACCGCCGTCCACGGGCCCAGCGTCGTTGGGACCGGCATCAGGAGCAGGCTGCTCGGAGACGAGCACCGAGAACTGGCAGAAGGAGCGGTGACCGGCGCGGTCCGTCGCCGAGGCCTCGACAACGGTGAAGCCTGTCGGGAAGACCGCGCCCGAAGGCGGGGTGGTGACCACCACGGGAGCCGGGTCCACCGCGTCGGTGGCCGTCACGGAGAACTCGACGGGCGTTGCCTCCGTGCCCTGCACCTGCCCCGGACACGTCACCACGGGGGGCGAGGTGTCGCGCGGGAGTGTCACGCGCTCGACGGCCGTGCCGCCCTCGGAGGTGGCGGAGCAGGTGAACACCTGCCCCAGCGTGTCCACCGTCAAGACCACGCTGTCACAGCCGCTCGTATTGCTCACGGGGGTGTCCGTGTCCGTGACGGACCAGGTGAGGGTGACATCACTCACATAGAAGCCGTTCTTCCCGAGAGTCCCCGTCACGGTCGGCTTGATGACCGGCGGCGTGACATCCACATCCACCGCGAACGGCTCGCGGCCGACGTCGGGATGGCTCGCAGCGACGAGCAGAGAGCCCGCGACGTACACGGGCGCGGACGGCGACGAGGGCATCAGGCCCGGTGAGAAGTCGGCGACCAGGAGGGGCGCGGTCGCGCCTGCGGGCAGCGAGCACAGCTCCAGCCCCACGAGCCCATCCGGATCACAGTCCAGGAACACCGTGTCCTCGAGGGTCGTCAGCCACGTCGTGCCATGGACGGCGCCCAGTCGCGTGGTGCCCTCGGGAGTGCCGTTCGTCCTCACCAGCTCGCGGCCCGCCCCCGTCTGGATGAGCAGGACCGCCCCTCCGGACTGCCGCGTGGCGGCCAGCAGCCGCGTGTCCGCGGCCCCGGGCTCGAAGTCACCCAACCGGCGAGCCCCGGCCTCATCGAGCACCCACACCTCACGCCCATTCGTGGCATCCCGGGCGGTGAAGAACAGCCACGGCCCCACGCCGTGAAGGTCGTTCGGCGACGTGTTCTCCGTCCCCGACACCAGCGTCGTCCCCGCGGCCGTCCCGTCGCTCGCGGCGAGCGAGGTGGTGTCGGCGATGAACGCCACCTTGTTGCCATAGGCGACCGGGCGGCTGGCGGTGAACGTCGCCATCCGCGCCACCCCTCCCGCGTTGAGCGTCCCATCCGTGCGGTACAGGTGATAGGCGCTCGCGGTGGAGCTGTACTGGCGGAAATAGACCCGCGCTCCGGAGGTGACGAAGTCGGACGGGGAGCTACTCAGGGTCTGCAGCGCGGACGTCCCGTTCACCGTTCCGTCGCTCACCGCCAGCTCATGACCCGAAGGGCTCTTGCTTCGGCCCACGATGACCTTGGAGCCCAACCGGGCGATGCTGGTGGCATTGGTGAGGTACACCGTTTGGTTGCGCACACCTCGGTTGGCATACAAGGTGTACCTGTCGTGGAAGACGAGCGTGTCGCCCATCTGCTCGAGCTTGTAGAACTCCGGGGTGCTGACCGAGAACACGCTGAGCAGAACGTGCGTGCCCGG
Organism: Myxococcus sp. CA040A; assembly: GCF_013336725.1. Lineage (NCBI taxonomy): Bacteria > Pseudomonadati > Myxococcota > Myxococcia > Myxococcales > Myxococcaceae > Myxococcus > Myxococcus sp. CA040A. Next base: position 54,381 of record NZ_JABUMR010000015.1, read on the forward strand.
ACTCGTGCCATCGGTGCGCAGCAGCTCGATATGCTGATCGGTCGGGCTCGCGCTGAAGTACACGGACGTCCCATCCCCATTCAGGGTCCAGCTCCCGGGAGCCGAGCTCCTGTTGGGCACGGTCCAGACCCTCGTCACGGGCCGCTCCGGCGCCCCCTCGGGAAAGACACGGAATAAGGCCTCGCCCTCCTCCTCGGTGAACGCCACCATCGCCGTGGACGACGACACGACCGCGTCCGGACTCCCAGTGGACACGCGTGACGTGCCCGCGACGGACCCATCCGTCCGCCACAGCGAGACGGCTCCCCCTTGCGGCGTGCCAGTGAACAGCAACTGTCCCGCGCCGGGATGGAGGGCGGCGAGCACCGTGCCGTCCGCGCCCGGGCTGAGGTCGGCCACCATCACCGTCCCCTGCTCCGTGCCGTCCGAGACCCAGAGTTCCTGACCCGTCAGTCCGTCGCTCGCGGTGAAGTAGAACAGCCCTCCGACCTGGGCGCTCAGGATGTTCGTGGGAAGCTCGGCGAAGCGCCGCACCACGCGAGGCGCCGCCGTGCCATTCCAGGCGAACAGCGCGGGACCCGTCGAGTCGGCGGCGACATAGACAAACTCCCCTCCCAGCCAACCCACCACCCCTCCCATCCGCACAAGCGACTGCGCCGAGCGCGTTCCCGCCGAGGTGCCGTCGGTGCGCCAGAGCGCGGAGCCCGTGCCGACGGGGACCACGAAGGACCCCAGCGTCCCGCTCGGGTTCACGGCGTGAATCCACGTGGACGTGCTCGAGGACAAGATGGAGGCAATCACCTGGGTGCCACCGGAGGTGCCATTCGACGCCTTCAACGAGAGGGTGAAGGTGCCATTGCTTCCCGACGAGGTGCTGAACAGCGTCCGTCCACCCACCACCAGGTTCGGCCCCCCGGACGAGGTCGTGACGAACCGGGTGCCCGCGGTGGTGCCATCCGTCACGTAGCGATCGCTGACCGGGTTCGCGGAGTACCCCGAGGAGAACCAGAGCTTCCCCACGGTGACGAACGGTCGGACCACGCGGGGATGCGAGGACTGGTCGACCGCGTAGACGCGCCAGGTTCCGGCGGCGGTCCCATCCGTCCTCCACAGCTCGTTGTACGAACCGAGGTAGAGCGCGCCATCGAACTCGACGAGGCCAATGGCTCTGTCGGAGAGTCCCTGCGCGCCGGGGGTCGTATCCGCGATGAGGCGGGTCCCCTCCGGAGTGCCGTCGGTCATCCAAGGCTCGATGCCGTGCACACCATCATTCGCCATGAAGTAGAGCGACGTGCCCCAGACATACGCGCCACGAAGCTCCGGGCTCGCGCCACCGGGCCGGATGTCCAACAAGAGCTGGGTGCCCGCGGGCGTTCCATCGGTCGTCCAGAGTTCCTCGCCGTGAACGCCGTCATCCGCTCGGAAGAGGAGCTTGCCTCCCAGCATGGCGACGAAATCGGGGGTCGATGAGCTCAGTCCGGGATGGATGTCCTTGACCAACCAGGATCGGCCTTCGGCCGTGTTCGCGGCCCACAGCTCGTTGCCCGCCTGCGTGCTCAACGCGAAGAAGACGGTGTCGCCCGACATGGCGAGCACGCGCGCATTCGTGGCGTTCGTTCGTGGTTCGGGGTTGAGGTCCGCGATCAATCGCGGCGGCGCCGCCAGAAGACAGAGCGTCAACAGACTGCTGACAATCATGGGTGTACCTTCAGGGGTGTGGTGCGTCCAGGGATGCGGGCGCGCGCAGATGCACCTCGCTTGCCCCGTTAGACGACACCCGCCCTCCCCTGGTGGCTCATTCCCGCCACGAGACGAGGCCCACCGACCACGCCCCTGCGTCCCGAGAACCTCGTCCCAGGACGAGCCCTCAAGGGACCATTGCGGAAAACCCTTGCGAAAGAGGCGTGACGCGGGGCGCCCTCACGCGCGCGGCGGCGCTTCTTCCACCGGCACGGCCACGGGGACCTTCTTCTTCGGGATGATGCCGCGACGGGGGCCCTTGAGGGCCACGCCCAGCAGCATGCTCGCGGGGAGCATCATCCCCAATCCTTGCGTGAGGTTGTCGGGAGGATGAACGACAGCCCCCAACACCAGCGCGGAGAACAACAGACCACAGACCAGTCGAAGCAACAGGGAGCTCACGCGAGGAACCTCGGTGACGGGGTGCCCCAGCGTAAACATCCCAGAGGCCCTGTCCAGGCGGCCTCATGGGGCCCTTCAGGGTGGGGCCGAGCAAGCGCCCCACCCTGTCCCACCGCCCACGTCGGACGGTGGGATCGTCAGGGAGCTACCAGATCTTCACGCGCTTCTCGGGGGCGAGCCAGCCGGCGTCGCCTTCCTTCACGCCGAACGCCTCGTAGAACTCCGCCATGTTCCGCACCACGCCGTTGACGCGGTACTGCGGCGGCGAGTGGGTGTCGGTGAGCAGCATCTGCCGCATGGCGTCGTCGCGGTACAGGCCACGCCAGACCTGCGCCCAGCCGAGGAAGAAGCGCTGGGGGCCGGTGAAGCCGGCGATGGACGGCGCCGCCTTGCCCTGGAGGGACATGTTGTACGCCTTGTAGGCGACCGCGAGGCCGCTCAGGTCGCCGATGTTCTCGCCCAGGGTCAGCTCGCCGTTGACGTTCATCGACTCCAGCGGGCTGAAGCCAGCGTACTGGGCCACCAGCACGGACGTGCGCTGCTTGAAGCCGGCCTGGTCCTTCTCCGTCCACCAGTTGCGCAGGTTGCCGTCGCCATCCGAGCGGCTGCCCTGGTCATCGAAGCCGTGGCTGATTTCGTGGCCAATCACCGCGCCGATGGCGCCGTAGTTCGTCGCGTCGTCCGCGTCCGGGTTGAAGAACGGCGGCTGGAGGATGGCGGCCGGGAAGACAATCTCGTTCATCGTGGAGCTGTAGTAGGCATTCACCATCTGCGGCGGCATGCCCCACTCCTCGCGGTCGATGGGCTTGCCCAGCTTGTCCACCATCCGCTGGAAGTCGAATGCCTCACCGCGACGGACGTTGCCCAGCAGGTCGCCCGCGACGATCTCCAGGCGCGAGTAGTCCCGCCACTTGTCCGGGTAGCCGATCTTCACGTTGAACTTGGACAGCTTCGCCTGGGCCTGCGCCTTCGTCTCGGCGCTCATCCAGTCCAGCCCGTCGATGCCCTGACGGAAGGCCTCACGCAGGTTGTTGACCAGCTCCACCATGCGCTGCTTCGACGCGGGGCTGAAGTGGCGCTCCACGTAGAGCTGGCCCACGGCCTCGCCCAGCGAGTCCTCCACCGCCGACACGCCGCGCTTCCAGCGCGGACGGTTCTCCTGAAGGCCCTGCAGCGTCTTGCCGTAGAACTCGAACGAGGCCTGCTCGAAGGGGCTCGACAGCATCGGCGCGCGGCCGGCCAGCACCTTGAACGTCAGGTACTGCTTGAGCACGGGCAGCGGCGTCGTCTTGACGAGACCCGCCAGGGCCTCGAAGTACGTCGGCTGACGGACGATGACGGCGGGCGTCGCCTGGGCACCCGCGGCCTTGAAGAAGCGCGTCCACGAGAAGCCGGGCGTGAGCGCCTCCGCCTCCTTGACGCTCTTGAGGTTGTAGGTGGCCTCGCGGTCCCGGCTCTTCACCCGGTCCCAGCTCTTGTCGGCCAGCGTCGTCTCGAGCGCGAGGATGGCCTCGGCCGCCTTCTTCGCGTCCTTCTCACCAGCCAGCGTGAAGAGCTTCTCGATGTACGCCACGTAGGCGGCGCGAATCTCGATGAAGCGCGGCTCCTGCTTGGAATAGTAGTCCCGGTCCGGCAGGCCCAGGCCGCTCTGGCTGACGTACGCGATGTAGCGCGTGGCCTGCTTCTGGTCCTGGCCCACGAAGAAGGCGAAGGGCGTCTGGATGCCGCTGCGCTGGAGCTCCGCGAACAGCTCCGGCAGCTGCGCCTTGTCCTTCAGGCCCTTCACCCGCGCGAGCTCCTGGGCAATCGGCTTCACGCCGAGCGACTCGATGCGCTCGGTGTCCATGAAGCTGTTGTACAGGTCGCCCACCTTCTGCGCGGTGGAGCCCGGCGCGCGCTCCTTCGCGGTGGCGGACTCCTCGATGATGGCGCGCAGGGCCAGCTCGGACTTGTCCGCCAGCTCGATGAACGAGCCATAGCGGGCGCGGTCCGCGGGGATGGGCGTGTTCTTCAGCCAGGTCCCGTTGACGAACCGGTAGAAGTCATCCTGGGGACGGATGCCTCGGTCCAGGTTCTTCAGCTCGACGCCGAGCGCGCGAACCGCCTCCTCCGACACGGCCTCCGCGACGGGCGCGGGCGTGGACGCGGAGGCGGCGGGAGGCGGAGTTGCCTCGGTGGGCGCGGGCTGCGGCGCGCTGGCGCAGCCGGTCAGCAACAGGGTTCCGAGGGCACTGGTCGCCCAGGCTCGGTGGGCAATGGACTTCTTGGGGCTCATGAGGTTCCGAGAGGAAAAAGGGACGGGGGATGCTGCCGGACCCGAGTGGTCGTCGTCCATCCGGGCAGGCAGGAAAAACACCCGCGCGCCCGCCCTATTCCTCAGGGAGTCCCCCGCCCTGGCTGCAATTTCGTGGAAACAGCCGTTTCCGGCCCCGCCCCCGTTCAGGAGGCGAGGCCGCGAGCGCCCACTCCCGCCTCAGGCGCTCAGCGCTGGCCCATGACGGGCGCGGGCACCGAGGTGGCGGGGGCGGGCACCGGGGGCGCGACGGGCGCGGGAGCCGGCGTCACCGTCACGTCCTGCGACAGGGCCTCCAGGTCATGGAAGCCCTTCGTCGTCACGTCGCCGTTCCGGAACAGGGCCCAGCCCTGGAGGTTGCGCTGGTAGGTCCGCGTCATGTGCCACAGTTGGATGCCGCTGTTGGCGACGAAGAGGTACAGGGCGCGCTTGGGGTTCCAGGGGTTGGGCAGGGCCAGGGCGATGCCGTCATCCGGGCGGCCATACGTCTTGCCCTGCCAGCGGAAGAAGCGGCGGCCCAGCTCCACGGGGAGCTTCTTCTCCTGGGCCAGCCGGGCAAGCAGCGCGTTGTCCTCCGCCCCGCCGAAGACGACCAGGTCGCGATCCGCCAGCTGCGCGTCCGTCACCTCGAAGTCCGGCGCCACGGGGACCAGCCGCTCGGTGAAGACATCCGCCAGCGACTCGCGGTAGCCCAGCACCAGCGTGCGCATGGACTCCGTCTGCCGGGCGGTGCCGTGCACCATGAGCAGCTTCTCCCAGGCATCCGTCTGGTTGGCCAGGACCTGGTAGCGCTCGCGCGGCACCGGAAGGTCATTGCCCGCGTTGAAGACGACGCGCACGGGCGCCTCCTTGGTGCGCAGGACGAACGTCTCGCTCGCGGTGCCCTTCACCTCCACGCGCTCCAGCGTGGAGCCCTTCGCCGTGTGCACCTCCACCAGCGTGACGAAGTGCCAGGGCTTCGGGCCGGGCTGCTCCACCTTGAGCGTCACCTCATAGCCGTCCTTCACCTGCGCGGCGGTGGCGCGGAAGCGCGGCTGCGGCAGGCCGGTGCGCTCCAGCCACTGGCCGACGAAGGAGCCCACGTCCTTGCCCACCGCCTCCTGCGCGGTGCGCTTGAAGTCCGCGGTGGAGATGTCCTTGTTCGCGTAGCGCGCGTGGACGGCGTTCATCACCTTGGAGAAGTCCGCGTTGCCCAACAGCAGGCGCAGCTGGTGCAGCGCGAAGGTGCCCTTGATGCGCGGCACCAGATAGGTGCCATAGCGGCCGTACTCCGTCTTGACGGAGGCGGGCAGCACGTCCGCCTCGCGCGAGGTGGTGAAGAGGTAGCGGTCATTCAGGTCCGCGAGCACGTCGCGCTGCGCGTCGAAGGCCTTGTCCTGCTTGTCCTCGTGGGCCGACACGTCGCGCAAGAGCTTCCAGTACGCGGACGTGCCGCTGATGAGCCAGTTCTCCCCGTCCGACGCGGGGAACAGGGTGTTGGCCCACAGGAGCGACTTGTCGAAGCCGACCGCGTCCTTCACCCGGGAGAAGTCCCGCTTGGCGGCCTGGGGCTCCTCGGGCGCCTTCCACGTCTTGCGCGCCTCCTTCAATTTGGCGGCGACGTAGATGGGGCTGAACGTCGTGTAGCCCAGCGACAGGTGCGGCGTGGCGCCGGGAAGGTCCGGCATGAAGCGGCTGCCAATCATCTTCTCGCGCAGCGTCGTCTTGCCGTAGTGGGCCAGGAACATCAGCTTCTCGGCCATCTCCGACGTGGTCACCTTGCCGTCGCACGCGTGCGGGCGGTTGATGGGGCTGGAGGCCATCATCCGCGTGGCGGAGTCCAGGTCGAACCCCTTCTTGCCGAACTTCGCGTAGTACTCCCAGAAGGCGATGTCGCGGTTCCAGGTATTGAAGGCCAGGTCCGCGGGCGCGTTGTCCGGGCTGGAGACGGACTCCTTGCGGACCTCCAAGTCGCGGTTGTTGTTGTTCGCCCAGATGAAGTCCTTGAGGTTGCCCGGCGTGTCGGAGGTGTTGCCCTTGCTGCCGGTGCGCCACAGCCGCGTCTTCTTCGTGCCGAGCAACAGACAGGCGCCCTCGTCCGTCTTCGTGTCCGCGAGCGTCCAGTCGTTGGTGTACAGGCCGTTGTTGTTGTCCTTCATGATGCGCGCGACGTCATCGATGGAGGACGCGTACTGCGCCGCCTTGCGGATGCGGTTGCTCTGCGGGGAGCCATTCAGGTCGAAAGGCGTCTGCCCCACCGTCGTCTCGCCGATGACAATGCCCGCGGAGTTGATGAACCAGTCCGCGCCGCTGTGGATGCCGCCCGGGAAGGTCTGCATCACGAAGCGGTGGCCCCGGGTGGGCTGCACGTCCAGCACCACGTCCCAGTGGACGCCGGTGTAGCCGTTCCACATGAAAATCTGCCCGATGATGGCGCGGCCGTCCTTCGTCGCGGACTTGGTGGCGACGAAGGAGGAGCAGTGGTCGCCCTTGCCTCCGCGCTCGGCCTCCTCGTCGGCCTTGAGGAAGGTGCGGCCGGACAGCGAGGTGGAGGTGGCGCGGTTGGCCTCCTCCAGTTGGCCCGCGTCCACGGCGGTGTTGAGCGTGACGATGTCGAGCACGTCCAGCTCGCGATCCTTGAACTTCGCGCCGGCCTTGTTCGCGCCGTCGGCGATGCCCTTCATCTCCTCCAGGTACTCGGCGTCGAACTTGCGCAGGAAGAGCGAGTCCGCGAGCAGCCGCTGGTGGCTCCATCCCTTGGCCGCATCCGTCTTGTCCTTCTGGATGCCGAGCTTCTCCATGTACCGGACGATTTCCTGCGAGGTCAGCTCACCGAACTGGACGCCGCGCTCGTAGGGCTCGCCCTCGATGTGGACGTAGATCCACCCGCCGTCGTCATAGCGGAAGCCCTTGCCCGCCCAGCGCACGGACTCCATCGGGACATACGCGGTGATGTCCTCCACGGGCTCCAGGCGGACATCGTCATACCAGACGGAGCCGGTGGCCTTGCCGTTGCGGCCCAGGTGGAGCTGCACGCGGTCCGAGGACTGGGTGGCGAAGAAGAGGACGGAGGCGCGGGTGCCGGCCTCACCGCCCGGGGCGGGTGCGCAGTTGGTGAAGGGGAAGCTCTTCATCGAGAAGCAGGCGCCGTGGGCCGTGGGATAGCGGGCCTGGGGGTCGACCTGGACGCCCTTGGTCCGCACCCAGGCGCTGAGCCGGTAGAGCTGGCCCACCTGGAGCTGGAGGTTCTCGGACTCGACGGTGGTCTCGCCACCGCCCTGAGGGCTCTCGATGAGCAGGCCGCGCGAGCCCTCCGCCTTGCCCTCGGCGCTGGAGGCCACCTTGCCAGGTCCCTGCGAGCGCCAGAACGCGGGCACCGAGGAGGACCCTCCGGCCACCTCGAAGTTTCCGTTCGGCACCGCCGAGGACTTGACGGGGGAGGCGGCCACGGCGGGCGCGGCCTGGAGCAGGCTCGCGGACAACAGCAGCACGCCGAGGAGCTTCGACGTCTGGGGGAGGTCGGTCATGTCGTTCCCTTCCCGAGCAGGGCGGGGCAACAGCTCGGGGAATCGGGGCGCATGACACTGCCGCGCGTTTCGAGCGTCAACCCTTCACGTCATCCAAGGCACCATGACGCGAGGTGACTTCCACACCCACCCCGACACTGCGTGCGCCCCCTCCCCTGTCAGCGCAGCAACCGACCCGACGCGTGGAGCACACCGCGCGCGGCCCGGCGCACCGCGTCCACGCGCCGCGACTCCACCCAGGGAGGGTCCACGGGAGCGTCCCAGTCGAACACGCGCAGTCTCGACAGGAAGCCCTGCTTCACGCAGCCCTCCAGGCTGAAGACGTGCAGGTCATGCGTCCAGCGCACCGCGAGCCGCAAGTCGCGCGACAGCTCCGTCCAGTCCAGCGGCGGCGCCGAGAGGACCCCTGGCAGCTCCACGCCGCCCCCCGTGCTGCCCACCGCGAGCGAGCCCGTGCCTGGCGCGTAGCTCCACAGGAGCGCGGCGCCTCGGGGACGCACGAAGCTGGTGTAGAGCATCAGCACCTCCCGGTCCGCGGGCACGTCCACCAGACCCGCCACGCGCCGCAGCACGGAGGAGCGCGCCTGGCGCTCATCCACGATGAAGGGGAACTGGTACGCGTCCACGCGGTAGCCATCCACGCGGATGCGCTCCACCAGCGCGTGGTAGCCCGCCCTCGCCTCGCGGGAGCGACCTCCTCGGAGGATGAGCCGCGAGAGCATCCCAGGAAGACTCCGCAGCGGCGCTTCGGCCCACCTGCGCAGCTCCTGGATATCGGGCTCGATGTCCAACCCCACGCCGGCCCACTCGAGCTTCTCGTCGTCCGTCCACGTCCTGAAGGCTTCGTAGCGCGCACGCGCTTGCAGCACGTTGCCCGCGTGGAACCAGTAGCCCTGCTCCGGAGGGAGCAGGAGCCACGCCGTGACGGGGATGCCCGCGCGGTTCAGGCGGCGCACCACATCGGCGCGCTCGGGGCTCAAGTCCAGGAGTCCCAGGCTCACGCCGGCGCGCATCGCCTGGAGATCGTCGATGACGCCTTCGGTGTTGAACAGTTCGCGAAGTGGCTCCGGAGCCAGCTCGCAAAAGAAGGTCAGGAAATGGGGTTTCATGGCAGCCTCGCGCCTCCACGCGTACCCCCTCAGGGGCGCACATTTCCGCGAGGAGCACCATGGAATTTCACAGAGGCCGGATGCTCGACCACGTCCACCTCCGCGCCAAGGACCTGGCGGCGAGCAAGCGGTTCTATCAGGCCATTCTCGAAGTGTTGGGCATCCCGCTGGGCTCGCATGGCCCCGACAACTTCTTCGCGGACGAGCTGTTCGTCAGCACCGCGGACCCCGGTGCGCCGAGTGGACGCGGCGTCCATCTGGCCTTCCAGGCGAAGGACCAGGAGATGGTGAAGCGCATCTACGAGGTCGCGCTGGCGGCCGGTGGGAAGGACAACGGCGGCCCAGGTGAGCGGCCCTACCACCCGGGCTACTACGCGGCCTTCGTGCTGGACCCGGACGGCAACAACATCGAAGCCGTCTACCATGGCCCGGCGAAGCGCTCCGCGCCGTCGGTGGTCTTCACCGTGTAGGCATCTGAAGCATTTGAACGGCCCGCTCCGGGGTGTCTCCGAAGCGGGCCGAGTCACACAAGACGAAGCGTGACTCAGTAGCTCCAGGGGAAGCGCTTGAAGTCGCGCTTGCGCTTCTGCACGAAGGCGTCGCGGCCTTCCTGGGCCTCTTCGGTGCCGTAGGCCAGGCGCGTGGCCTCGCCCGCGAAGAGCTGCTGCCCCACCAGACCGTCGTCGGGCAGGTTGAAGGCGTACTTCAGCATCTTGATGGCGGTGGGGCTCTTGGTGTTGATCTCCGCCGCCCACTCCAGCGCGAAGTCCTCCAGCTTCTCGTGGGGCACCACGGCGTTGACCATTCCCATCTGGAAGGCCTCCTGCGCCGAGTAGTTCGCGCCCACGAAGAAGATTTCGCGCGCCCGCTTCTGGCCAATCTGCCGCGCCAGCAGCGCCGAGCCATAGCCACCATCGAAGCTGGCCACGTCCGCGTCGGTCTGCTTGAACACCGCGTGCTCCTGGCTCGCGATGGTCATGTCGCAGACGACATGCAGGCTGTGTCCACCGCCCACGGCCCACCCCGGCACCACGGCGATGACCGCCTTGGGGAGGAAGCGGATCTGCCGCTGGACTTCCAGGATGTGCAGCCGTCCGAGGCGCGCCGGGTCGGACTCGCCTTCCTCTCCCTCGTACTTGTAGCCGTCCTTGCCGCGGATGCGCTGGTCTCCGCCCGAGCAGAACGCCCAGCCGCCGTCCTTGGGGGACGGGCCGTTGCCGGTGATGAGCACGCAGCCCACGTCCGTCATGAAGCGCGTGGCCTCCAGCGCCTTGGACAGTTCGTCGACGGTGCGGGGACGGAAGGCGTTGCGCACCTCGGGGCGGTTGAACGCGATGCGCACCGTGCCCTGGTCCACCGCGCGGTGGAAGGTGATGTCCTTGAACTTGTGGCCCTCGACGGGCGTCCAGCGGGCCGGATTGAAGATGGCCGAGACCATGGGTTTCTCACTCGGGAGAAAGGGGGGAACGGGCGCGGACCCTACGCCGGCACGAAGGGAGCGTCCATCGTCCATCCGAGGATGGCGAGGTTCATTCCCCTGGGCTGGTCCCGCATGGGAGCGGTGAGACACTCGCCGCCTACCCATCCGAGCGCGGCGATGCGCAGGAGTTGGTGCAAGAGCGCTTCAAGTCGTTTGGCGTCCATGGTGCGGCACCGGAGGATCGAGCCCGCTGGATGGTCGACGTCAAGCAGACGTCTACGGCTGCGCTCCGCGATGAGGGACAGGCGGAGGCGTCGTCGGAACCTCCACCGCGAGCACTCCGCTGAGAGGCAGCAGTTCGCCAAGGACCTCGACGCACCGCTCACTCGCCAGGATGAGGGTCGGCATCATGGCGAAGCGGACCAGATCCAGGGACGGAGGGCTGGTCGCGTCCATCCACCACGGTTCGGGGATGTCGTACTCCTGCATGCCACAGTTGGCACAGGGACCACTGCCGTAGAATCGCGGCTGGCATTCTGATGCCAATCTCCCTTGCGGCATGAGTGCGAGTTCGTACAGAGGGCCGCGCTTGCTCCCGCTGATGCGCGCCTCAACGGGTGTGATGCCCGTGAGTTTCGCATCCTCGAGTTGCTGGAGCACGTCACCATGAACCAGCAACCTCCACGACTCCTGGAGCACGACAGGCGGCAGGTTGCCGCGGGCCCTGCCCACCAACGGCCCCAGGTGCGTACCTGGCGCAACCAGCGCACCCGCCGGTAGCAACGGCATCACGGCATCACGGAGCCGCGAGTACTCGTCCCACATCGTCTGTCGAGCCTTGCGATACTCGCGCTCACTCGACAGCGTGGTCAGGTCGACTGCCGGATAGTCGAGTCCAAGTCTGGCCCACTCGCCATGGCAGGTGGGACACACCGCACCTGGAAGCCCCCATCGATGCTCGGCTTGATACCCCCCTGGGTAGGCCGGGTCGCGATGCGGCAGCGAGCGACGCAACTCGAAATAGCGCATCACTTCCCTCCAACTCCGCTTGTCGGCACAGCGAACAACTCATCGAGCTTCGTCCAGTAGGACATGGGCATTCCGACCAGATGATACTTCTGAATCATGAAGCCCGCGTGCTCCATCAGTTCCCACTTCGTAGCCTTACTGATGCCTCGCTCCTTCGCCTCAATGAAAGCGCGCCAATCCGCGTTCCACGGTCCGCCGTCTTTGCCATCGTGGATTTGGCGATGACGCCGCACGTCGATGGCAAGGGCGAACTCGTGGAGGTTGATGCCACGCAAGGTGAAGTAGTTCTCGAGCGCGCGAGGGAAAATGTGGTGCTTCTCCTTCGGGACACTGGCCCACTCGGCATACGCCTTTCGGAGTCGCGCCTGGCTCGGCAACTCCTCGGCACGATGCCACGGGATGACGAGCACGGGGCCTCGGCCCGGGAGAGGTTGGGCTGGGCCCCGCATTCGCTGCTGTGAGGCCGCGGCCGACGCCGGCATCGGCCCACGGAAGGCCACCGGAGCGGAAGCAAGGTCCTCGCACCGGTACAGACCGCATTCGCCACTCGCGCACGACAGGGCGACACACCCGCTGTCGTCCTCTGCTGCCGCGGCACACTCTTCGGCGGACACGTCATCAACCGGCAGCAGCGCGGCATCGCGGTGCACCACACTCGATGGCGTCGCGCAGGCCCACAGCAGAATCCCGAGGCAAATCACCCAGGTTGTCCTTCGCATGCGCACTTCCCCCCGCCGGACGTCGGCACTTGTTCACCATGCCCGTCCCGGCATCGGGCCGACCCTATCAGCCCCCGACCGGACAGGCAGGCCCTGCCTTCAAGCGTGTCAGTGGCCATGCTTCCCGTGGACGACTGCTCCGCCCAGCCCAGGAGGCCTTCCGATGAAACGATGGACCCAGCACCTGCTCCTCGGACTCCTGCTGAGCACGCCTCCCCTGGCCGTGGCCGTGAACACCCAGGCGAGCGGGGACTCGGCCCGCCCCTCCCCTGCACCGGATGCCGAGGGCACGAGCGGCACACCTCGGGCCTTCTCCGGCCCGGTGCTCGGAACCGCCCCGGGAACACTCTTCGTCACCGGTCCCAGCGGCGCTTCGATTCCCATCCGCGTGACACACCAGACACGCATCGCCGGAGAGACTGTCCCTCGCGACCAGGACATCGAGACCTATCTGCGCGAGAACCTGAAGCCCGGCCGCTCCGTCCGCGTCCAGTTCGACGTCAGGCCCTTCTCCGACGGTACCCCGCAGAACGTCGCCTCCACCGTCGAGCCGAAAACCTCCCGCGAGCCCCCTTCGCCGTGAGCCACGTCGCGAAAGCACCGCGACTCGTTGGAGCCACAGTCATCCGGCCGGGCCCTACTTTTCGGCCCTGGGAAAACCATCGTCCCGTGACACGGTGACGCTGGGCGAATTGCTCGGAAGGTGCCAGCCTGCGGAGCGCACGGTGCAGCCCTTCGCGAGGAACTCCGCGTCATGCCCGCCGACGTCGCCCTGCTCAAGGAAGTGCCCCTCTTCGCCGCCCTCGATGACGAGGAGCGCGCGCTGCTCGCCAACCAGCTCGAGGAAGTGCGCCTGTCCGCCGGAGAGAAGGTGTTCAGCCGAGGAGACCCCGGCGGCGCCATCTACATCGTCAGCTCCGGCGAGGTTCAAATCTCCGTCGAGGACACCACCGGCCAGGTCATCGTCTTCGAGACCGCGCGGCGCGGCGACTTCTTCGGCGAGCTGTCCCTGTTGGATGGAGACCCGCGCAGCGCGGATGCCCGCGCCATCCAGGAAACGTCCGCCCTCAAGGTGGACCGCGCGGACCTCGAGCTCCTCTTCCGGCGCCACCCCTCCAGCGCCATGGACGTGCTGACCGCCATCGGCCGTCGCCTGCGCGAAGCAGACAAGATGCTGCACAGCCGGCCATCACTCAGCCCCAACGAGATGGTGGAGGAGCGACTGACGACCATCCAACGACTCGCGGATGGACTGGCCGCCTTCAGCGGTACCTTCACCTTCATGATGCTGCACGCCGTGTGGTTCGCGGTGTGGATCACCATCAACCTGGGATGGGTTCCCACGTTCCACGCGTTCGACCCGTTCCCCTTCGGCCTGCTCACCATGGTGGTCAGCCTGGAGGCCATCTTCCTGTCCTGCTTCGTCCTCATCAGCCAGAGCCGGCAGGCCGCCAAGGACCGCATCCGCTCCGACGTCGAGTACGAAGCCAACATCCGCGCCGGCATGGAGGTCACCCAGCTCCACTCCAAGCTGGACCACCTCTACGCGCAGACCATGGCCCGCCTGGACGCCGTCGAACGCGGGCGCCCACCCTCGGCTCCGGCGACCTCCAAGCCCGGCCAGCCCGCGGCATCCCAGGGCTGACCGAGCCACCGCTGGCTCCAGGCTCAGTTTGGCGCGGAAGCCCAACTCGCCTCCATCGAGCGGAAGTGCAACGCCAGTTGGCGTCAGGGGGCGCAGATGATGACCGAATCAACCTCCAGGTCTGGCGGGTCATAGACCGCCGCGGTATCCGGCCCGACGTTCCAGGTCCCCTCCGGCTGCACCGCGAAGTCGATATAGGGGCGCCACCCATCGGCGAGCGCTGTGCGGAAGGCCTCGTCGGTGACCCTCCCGTTGAAGCCAGACGTCTGGTAGGTCGCGGTCCGCACCAGGATGCGCGAAGAGCCCAGGCTGTCCCGATAGTAGTATCGGGCGATCGCCGGAACCGCGGCGGCGTCCCACTCGACTTCCCAGACGTGGGCCGCGGAGACCAGATTGGCGAAGGGGCCGACTTCGTTGTTCGAGGTGTGAATCATCGGGCTCGAGCCGACGTGCGTGGTGGCCGAGAACTTGTTCGGGTCATTGGCCGTGCCCTTGGGGGAATCCCACCAGGTCTCGATGAGGTCGAGCTCGCCATAGCGTGCATCGCCGAAGCTGTTGCGGGCCCACAGGGCGGGGAACGTGCCGGGCATGGGGGCCGGCATCCTCGCGTAAAAGGCCATCGCACCTTTTCCCGGAGCGAAGGTGCCCTTCCCCTTCAGCCATGCGCCCGAGTAGTAGTTCGTGCCCGCGCACCTGGCGGGATTCTCCGGCGTGATGTTGGGATAGGGGTCCGCGCAGTGGCGCTTGGAGGCGACCTTCAGCTTGCCGTCCTCCACCTTCACGTTGGCGCGGAGCATCTTGGTGAGCTGCGTGAACGCGCCCCCGCTGGGGTTGTTGTTTCCCTGGATGACGTCCCACTTCGTGGTGTCGAGGGCAGTCCCGTCGAAGTCGTCGCGGAAGACCTCGTTGATGAAACCCGGAGGGCAGTCGAGCTTCGTGACAGGGATGGGAGGGCCCGCCGGGCCGGGGAAGAGATTCTCCCTGGGGATGATGCCCTTGGGCGTCGACGGCGATGACCACGAGAGCGTGGCCACGGCGTTGCCAGTGTTCTCGAAGTACTCGAGCACGATGTCATAGGGCTCGCCGGCCTGGAGCGCGCTGGTTCCGGAGTTCTCGATGGCGCCGTGTGCGGTCCAGTTGTCGATGATGCGCGTGCCATTCACCGTCAGGCGGATGCCATCGTCGCTGGTGGTGTAGAAGGTGTACATCTCCGTGTGGTCGGCGCTGACCTTGCCCGTCCAGCGCACGCTGAAGGTCTCGGCGCCGAGGTCGGCGAGAGGCGCGGCCGCTCCCCAATTGAAATCGACGGTGGCATCCACTCGACTCACCGAGGCGCCAGTGAAGTCGACGTTGTCGAAATATTGCCCCTGGAGCCCGGTGCCGCTGCGACCGGTGACGTCGAGCCAGATGATGGACGAGACCAGAGATCCGGCCGCCGCGCTGTTCTCGAAGAGCAGCTCGGTCCGGAGCAACCTTGCGTCCGCCACGTCCAGGCTGGCGAACGTGTCGCTGAAGTTCCCGGGAGTGGTGGTGAGTCCGTGGAGGGGCCCCGTGGCGAGCAGGGTCGCGCCATCGTAGAGCTTCACGCGGAGCGAGCCGGCGCCTCCGTTGATGGCCCATCCGTCGTAGTTCACGACGACTTTCGATGCGCCGCCGGGCATGGCGCTGTCGTGATAGCCCAGGGTCAGGGTCGATGACGTTCTCGCGGGGGCGCTGCGCGCGAACGAGCCGCCGCGATCGCTCGCCGCGAAGGAGACACCGTCATCCATCAATCCATGGATGGGCGCGCTTCCTCCGCCCGCCCAGATGCCGCTCATGGCCTCGTCGCTGCTGGGAGACACACTGGACGAGACGAGCGACGATGGCACTGTCTCACTCGCTTCGAGGTCGTCGCCCTTCTCGGATGAGGAGCCTTGGCACGCCGCGAGGAAGGCAAGGGAGAAGACAGGGAGAGTCCGGAGCGTACGTATCGCTCTGTTCATGAAGAGTACCCTTGGTAGGCACAGCGCCAGGAATTCCAGATGTCTCAAATTCCATGTAGCGCGGTTGCACCAACAATTGTGCCTGGGGCTTTCTCACCCCGTCAAGCCATCGCTTCGCTTGTCTTCACGAGTGCGTCGCAATCCGGAAGACTTCTCCACCAGGGGCGGAACCATTCCTCTCTCATGATGACAATGGCACCTTCGCAAGGGATTGAACCGCTCCAGCACGCCCGCGTCGAAGTCGCTGTCGAGGTGCGCCCGCGTGGTGCGGCGCCGGCGCATGAGCTGTACCTTGATGTGCTGGGCGACCCCTCGCGCCTGCGAGACCTGGAGCTGTCTGTGTCAGTTCGCGTCGGTGGCCTGGGCGACCGGAACGCGGCACATCTCCAGGAGCTTCTTCTTCTGGACGGCCGAGGCGCCCGCCCAGTCCGGATGTTCCGAGGCGACACAGGTCGGCTGGGAGGGGGCCTCGGGCGGAGCCTCTGGCCTGGCGATCAACGCACCAGGGCCGCTTGTCTGCCCCAACTCCAGCTCCAGCAGCATGCCGCGGATGGCCTCCGCCTCGTCCTTCCCGGTCATCTGGTCCCGGCCGTGCCAGAGCGAGCCGGTGATGACATTCTTGTCGCATCTCGGCACCCAGGCGGGCGGAGCGTCACTGCACACCGCGCGGCCATCCAAGGTGGGGTTGCCGAACAAGTCCATCCGGGTGACGCCGTCCTCGCGTGGCGTCAGCAGCACGAAGAACATGGACCCCACCGTGTTCGTGGAGCCGTAGACGATGTCGCCCCCCGACACCGTGGTCAACGCCGTGCGCAGTCCCTTGAAGACGTAGACGAGGCTCCCGTCCTTGCGGACTTGCTTCTCCGTCACCGGGAAGCCGCGCTTGCTCATCAACTCCGTGATGCGTCGCGCGGCGTCATCCGGGCCTCCTTGGAGGAGTGCCTCGGACTTCTTCGCGTCCAGGAATGAGTGACTGCTGGTCCGAATGCTGGAGATGCAGCCGCTGCCCAGCATCACCATTCCCGCCAGGGCCCATGCTTGGATTTTCATGGGAAGGCTCCCTAGCATTTGTCATTCCAAGCCCATCGCTCGTCAGGCTTTCGAGCGGAGAGGGCCCCGGCACCTCGCATCCGCGCGCCGCGTGTCTTCATGACAGACCTTGATGCGGGGAAGTACGTAGATGCTGATTCCGCATGTTTTGCGGAAATCGCACTGCCATTTCTTCCACGCTCGTGACTTCACCCGCCCAGGCCCCGAAGTGGCCAGGGACGGGCGGGCACTGACTCCGGGTGTTGAGGACAGCCAGCTCAGGGCTCG
This sequence comes from Myxococcus sp. CA040A, assembly GCF_013336725.1. Taxonomy (NCBI): domain Bacteria; kingdom Pseudomonadati; phylum Myxococcota; class Myxococcia; order Myxococcales; family Myxococcaceae; genus Myxococcus; species Myxococcus sp. CA040A. The sequence goes on from NZ_JABUMR010000015.1 coordinate 71,543, forward strand.
GGGAAGCCTTCGCGCACCCACACGTTGGCGGTGTCCCTGTTGAACTTGAAGTTCATGGGCACGCGATGCTTCGCGACAGTCGCACCCGCGTCGTCGGTGGCCGAGAGCAGCGCGTGGGGCTCATACTCATCGGCCACGATCTCCAGCAGGACCTCGTACCAACGGCCCTCCCAGGCGATGGAGAGCTTCCGGGTCAGGGCCTGGTCGCGCTGTCGCGCGGAGCGGTCGAGGACCTCCGAGGCCGTCTTCACGAAGGTCGCGAACGCGGGCGCATCGAAGGGCTTGGGGTTCTTCTTGTCGCGGCCCATCACCCACGGACTGATGAGGACGGGCTCGGCAATCCCCTGCTTGCGGATCTCCACGGCCCAGCCGTCATCGTCCTCGTTCTTGATGACCCGGGCCGACCAGCCATTCTTCTGCCAGAACGTGGGCTCCATCACTTCAGGCTCGGTAGGCGTTCGCTCGTCGCTCATGGTCGTTCCTCATACCCTCCGATGGCCATTTGCCAGAGCAGAGAATGAGCTTTCCCCACCACCACGGAAGTCGACCGTGCGCTCGACCGCCTCGCGGCCGAGCGCTCCTCGCCAGGATGGGAGGCGGCGGAGATCGAACCCTCTCCGGACGGTGCGAAACTCCCAGCAGAATCGCGCCCTTACCTCGCAACCATCGGGAACGACTCAACTTCGGTATCCCTCCGCGTCCCCTGCCGTCCTGTCCCGTTCCCGTCCATTCCGCAGGTTCGTGCGACCTACGTGCAACATGGGCGGCGCTTTCATAGGGGCCCAGGTCCACCGGCCACAGCCTGGGGGTGACATGCCTTGCGGTTTTCGGACCACCTGAAGCTCAAGAGGGTGCCGCCTCCGGACACCACGGAGGCAGGAAGTAAAGAAGAGTCGGTTCAGCGAAGAGCAGATGGTCGCCATTCTGTAACAGCTCGCCGCGCCCCGTCTGGACGGGGCGCGGATGAGCCCGCCGGGCATTGAAGCACGGCGCGGTGGCGTCAGTCGGAGCTGGCCGGGAGCGTGACGGTACCGGGATTCTCGATGGCGGCAAGGGCGGCGCGCAGCAGGTAGCATCCCGGGTCTTCACCGCGCAGGCGAGCCATTTCCCCCAAGCAGGGGCGAGGCCGGAGCCGGAGGAAGAGAGCCCGTCCTTTGCCGCGACGAGGGAGGAGCCGAAGAAAGAAGGAGCGCACACCATGATTGGACTCTCGCCAGACTGCTACGCAGGACGGAAAGCGCTGGACCTGTTCGCTTGCTCGAAGTGTGGAAACAGGAGATGCGCTCATCCAGCGCGCCTTCGCCGCCCTTTCAAAATGCATCGAGGAAGGTCTTCATCTCGCGCAGCACCTCGTCATGGTTGGTGAGCCAGACGTAGTGCCGCGCGTGCTCGAGCTTGATGCCCTTCCAGTTCGGCATACTCATCACGCTCAGCATTTCGGCGTCCCGCTGGAGCGCCCTGGCGCCCAGGGTCCTCAACTTCTCCTGCACGGGAAGGTCCATTTGGGAGAAGCCTGGGAGGTCCTCCGCCCGCCCGGACCGAGGCTGATCCACGTAGAGGAAGAGCACGGCCGCCGTCACGGCCGCGAAGTCCACCTTCGAGAAACCCCTCATCACCCGCTCCTCCGCGTGCGGCCACCTGCGGGCGCGCAGGTAGTGCCCGGTCTTCGGATCGAACTCGTTCGCCTCGTCGATCTCGTGCGCGGGGAACTCTCCTCCGACGTCACGCGCGAGCGCGGCGGCGAGCGCGGCGCGTGAGGCCACGTCCTCGGGAGCGGGCTCGCTCGGAGGAGGCATGGGCAGGACCGAAAGGAGCTCCGCCAGCAGGTCACCGTTGGTTCTCACGTCCAGGTAGACCACCTTCTCCACGCGCTCCGGGTGATGGGTTGCCACCCAGGTGAGCTCTGGCCCGGCGGCGGAGTGGCCCACGAATGACGCCTTCGCGATTCCCAGCCCCTCCAGCACCCGGACGACGTCCTCGCCCAGGGTGGCGGTGTCGTAGCCCTGCTCGGGCCAGCTCGACGAGCCAAACCCCCGGCGGGTGACGGCGTAGACGTGATGGGCCGCGGTGAACTCCGGCGCGAAGGTGTCGAACACGTGGCCCGTGTTGCCCAGGCCCGACAGGAAGACGAGCGCGGGTCCCTGGCCTCCGAAGTCGAGCAGCTCGAGCTCGACCCCCTCGGCCACCTTCATCCGCTTCACCTGATGCAACGCGCTGGAGTCGGCAGAAGCCGGGACCGGGACGGACTTCGTCGTCACACAGGCGAACAGCGGCAAGCAGAGGAGGAGGAGTTTTCGCATGGACTGACTCAACTACAGGAATGCGGAGACGACCAGGGAAGCCCATGGGTAACAGCTCGCCGCGCCCCATCTGGACGGGGCGTGGATGAGCCCCCGCCCGGCTTCGATGGGCGCGGTGGTGTCAGTCGGAGCTGGACGGGAGCGTGACGGTGCCGGGAGTCTCGGTGGCGGCGAGCGCAGCGTGCAGCAGGTAGCGCCCCGGGTCCTCACCGCGCAGGCGGGCCGTCTCAATCAGCGAGGAGAAGAGGGCCGCCACCTCGGTGCCGCGCAGCGACTTGGAGCCGTAGTGATTCTTGCGGCCCACCACCATGTCGCGCAGCTGCCGCTCCACCAGGTTGTTGTCCAGCGGCACCCATGGGTTGGAGAGGAAGACGGTCAGCCCACTCCACTGCTCCAGCATGTGCCGCGGCCTGTTGCTCCCCCTGCAGTACGTGCGGTTGTGGTAGGTCGGCCTCAATGGCATACAGCTGGCCAATGAGCGACAGCACCTCGGCGCACACGGGTGCCACTCTCTCGGCCTCCACGAATTTGCGTCGCACGTGGGCCCAGCAAAACACCAGGGAGCAGGAGGCTGGCCCCTCCGCTCCAGGCTTCGTCACCGTCTGGTAGGCGGCGTAGCCATCCACCATGACGACGCCCGCATAGTCACCGAGTACCAGCTTCGCGGTGGCCCCGGAGCGACTGGGCAGAATCCGGTGGTACACCGCGTCCGCACAGGCCACCGTCCACGCGTACCACTTCTTCCCCGGTCCCTTGTTCAGCATGTACCAGTGCGTCTCGTCAGCGGGGAGGAGAAGACAACCGCGGGCAGCGCCTCGTAGCTGGGCTGCAGGTGGTGGGCCAGCGCGTCGAGCTGGTCCCAGAGCGTCTGGCTGTCCACCACCAGGCCCTCTCGCTGAAACATGCGCTCCTGGCGCGCCAGTGGCAGGTGGAAGCCATACTTCTGCAGGGCGACGTGGGCGGCGAAGTCCACCGAGTAGCGGCCCCCCTCAATGAGGCGCGGCGGGGCCCGGCGAGCAGTTACGCCATTCTGTGAGAGGCGGAGCGGTCGTCCGTGCCGGAGACAGCGAAAGAGCATGGAGTGAGCGAGCCCACGGTCTACGCGTGGCGCAAGCACTTCGGGGGCAGGGACGCCAACGACACGAAGAGGTTGAAGCAGTTGGAGGCGGAGAACGCCCGGTTGAACAACGGACAGCAGCTCAAATGCCTCACGGTGGTGGACAAGTGGACGCGCGAGTGCCTTGCCATCGACGTTGCGGGCGCCATCCGCTCTGGACGGGGAGTCGAGGTGCTGTCGAAGCTGGTGAGTCAAAGAGGGGCACCCAGGCACATGCGCAGTGACAACGGGCCGGAGTTCGTCGCCTCGGCCATCTTGCGGTGGGCCGCGGAGGCTCGCATCGAGCCGGCGCACATCGCGCCGGGCAAGCCCTGGCAGAACGGCACCGACGAGAGTTTCAACGGACGCTTTCGTGACGAGTGCCTCAGCATGGAATGGTTTCGTTCCAGGATAGAGGCAAAGGTTGTCATCGAGGCGTGGCGGCAGCACTACAACCTGGTCCGGCCACAGTCGAGCCTCGGCTACCTCACGCCTCTGGAATTTCGACGGCAGTGCGAAGCAGTGGTACCCAATCCATCCCGGCCGGCATCTCTCTCGTAAGCAACGGTCCGAAGGATTCAGGCAGGTCAACCGCATCACCGGGCAGAGGGTTGCCCCAGGTAGATGCGTGCGGTTTCTCGACATGTCTCACCGCTTGAGACACCTCTGAAATCACCTCCAGCCCCTGTACTGCGCGCATTCACTGGAAGTGGTTCCGTCAAGAATGGTGGTAATCGGAGACTCGAGGTTCGGTGCGGCTGCGTCACAAGGCAGGTTGACGTGTCAGTCCCCGAACCTGACACGTCAAGAAGGCGTGGCTCATGTGACTTCTGTACCCTTGGATTACTCTTGACGCTCGCGCTGACACCTTGGCACGGTTGCTGCTCCGGTAGCTCGGAGCCCGTCACACGAACGAGTCGATGAACGCATGCCTCTCAGAGGTTGAGGCAACCTCGCTTCTTCTCTGATGCGGATGGTGCGCGTTGTGTTGCTGAATGAGAGTCCAGGGAGAGAACTTGATGAAGAAGAACCTGATGTGCCTGACCGCCGTGTTCACGCTTTCCGTTGCCGTTCCCTCCTTCGCTTCTGAGCCGCCCCCGGAGAGCAGCGCCGCCAGCATCTGCGTAATGCCGACGGTGAAGCCGAATGTCTCATTCCCCTTGGGCGGGATTAAGGCCCCCAAGGTGTCGTGCCACGACAACAAGGAGAAATTCAAAGCCGGGTACCACTTCAAGCTCTTCGTCTCCCCCGACCGTAAAGAAAGAATCGACTACCTTCACAAGCCCGAGGAAATCCAGGCTGCGTGCCAGAACGCCTGCATCGAGCAGTCGAAGAATTGCAAAGAGACGTTCGCGAAAGGCGATAAAGCCAAAGTAGCCATGTGCAACGCCCAACTCCACGATTGCATGGCCGCCCACAACGAATCTCATTCAGCCGTCTTCAAGAAGATTTCGGATACACGCTGCACAAAGTACGGCGAACCCTGAACGACGGGTCGCAGGTCTCGAATGGCCTTATGCCGCGAGTCGAGCGGGGGCATTTGGCGCGGTGTGGAAGACTTGCCGAAGGGTGGACGCGAGCGGACGGTCGACCTGCCCCGTTCGGTGGTGGAGGCGCTCAAGTCGCACCGGCACCTGCACGATCGCTTCGTGTTCTGCCAAGAAGACGGCCGGCAGTTCACCGACGGGAAGATGGGGGCGCCGCTTCGACGTGCGCTCCGGGTGGCGGGCATCACCCGCCGAGCAGGGGCAAATCGGCTGGCACGACCTGCGGCACACCTACGGGAGCCACCTCGCAATGAGGGCGGTTCCGCTGAAGGTGATTCAGGCGTGCCGCTCAACGCTGTCGTCAGCGAGCCTGGGGCGCGTGGACCTCCCACGCGACCTCGAGGCTCTCGTGCCTCCTGACGGTGACGCTCCTCAAGAAGCCCGGCGTCTGCCCTGTCACCAGCCGGAGCCCCGGGAGACTCCGCAGAAGGGCCTCCAGCGACAGGCGTGCTTCCAGCCGCGCGAGCGGCGCGCCGATGCAGAAATGGAGGCCCTGCCCGAAGGCGAGGTGCTTCTTGATGTCAGGCCGCCGGACGTCGAAGCGCTCCGGCTCGTGGAACCGGGCCTCGTCGCGATTGGCCGACGCGTAGACGATGCGGATGTGGGCTCCCTTGGGAATGGAAACGCCCCCAAGTTCCACCGCCTCCAGCGCGGTACGGAACATGGCATGCACGGGAGAGGTCATCCGCACCGCCTCCTCGACCGCGCCCGCGATGAGGCCCGGGTCTTCCCGAAGGGCCCGCAGCTGCTCCGGATGCTCGAGCAGCAGCTCCACCGCTCCCACGATGAGACCCGCGGTCGTCTCGTGCCCCGCGAAGTGCACCTGCATCAGCATGCTCACGAGCTCCGCCATGCTCATGGGCGGCGTCATCCCCTGTGACCCGGTGACGATGTCGCTCATCAGGTCATCCCGGGGAGACGTCTTGCGTTCCTCGAGCGCCGCGGCGAGGTAGCGCTGGAAGTCGACCACGCCTCGCGCGCATGCGACCTGGTGCTCAATGGGGCCATGCGCCGCGAGGACCGTGGTCAGCTCGTCGGACCAGCGCCGGAACCTGTGGATGTCCGCGCGAGGGATTCCGAGAATCTCCGCGATGATGCTGCACGACAGTGGATGGGCGAACCGCTGGAACAGGTCCGCCTTCCCTTCCTTCCGGAAGGAGTCGATGAGTTCGTCCACGAGGGCGCGGATGAAGGGTTCCTTCTCCGCGAGGCGCCGCCCGGTGAAGGCCTTGCTGACGAGGCTTCGGAAGCGCGAATGCGCTGGCGGATCATTGTCGACGAGGCTGGGGACCAGAGGGTAGCCGTCCATCAGCGCGGCAACCACCTCCGGAGGCGTCGTCGCGGCGCCCACGGTGATGGACTCGGCGGACGAGAAGCGCTCGGTATCGGCGACCACTGCGCTGATGTCCGCATGGCGCGTCACCACCCACGCTCCCAGCGCCGGGCTGAAAAACACCGGCTCCTCCCGCCGTGCACGCGCGAGGAACGGGTGGGGATTCTCGAGCTGGGGAGAGTCGAGCGGGCGGTACTCAGACCCGAGTCCTGAAGCGGCGCTGTCCTTGAACATGCGTGCTGACCTCACTCAAAGGTTCGTCGGGTGTTCAGTGCGGATGGGAGGCCCCGCGAATCCTAGCAGGCCAGCAAGACGCACCCGCATCCCGACGGTGACGACGACGCCATGACGAAGCTGGGACCGGAACGGCCGACTGTCGCCTCCGGGTGCTAGGTTGCCGTCACCTACCTTCTTCGAACAGGGCGTGAGGATGAGCATGCGCGGTGTGACCGCCAGGCGGTTGGGTTTCGTGGGGTTCTGGGGCGCGGTGCTCTGTGCGCTCGCGCTCTCGGGCTGTGCCACCCGGGCGGCGACTCTCCGGCCGATTCCCCCACCGCTGCCACCAGGCCCGCTCTTCTCCCCGCGTGCCACGTTTCGCTTCGCCGTCGTCCACACGCCAAAGCCTGGCACCCCAGTCCTCCTCAAAGTGGAGGAGCTGGTGCGCGAGCGCTTCACCGTGCTGCGACTCGCTGGGGAGGGCACGGGGGCAGCGCCCCTGCCCACCGTGCGCGTCTCGGAGCGAGCACTGAAGGACCATCCTCTCCCCGAGCAGGGGATGCTGGAAATCGCCGCGCGCGGCCTCTCGCCCCAGGAGCAGGCGCAGCTCGCGGCCTCCGAGCGCATCACCGTCCTGGAGTTCACCACCGAGCCCCCGGCTTTCGAGGCGGTGCGGCAGGCGCACGCGCTGGCGCTGGAGCTGGCCCGCGCCAGCGGCGGGCTGGTGTGGGACGAGCATGCCGGGGAGTTCTTCTCCGTGGAGGGCTGGCACGAGCGCCGGCTCGAAGGCTGGGACGGCGGCGAGCCGATGCTGCCACGCCACTTCAACACCCGTGTCTACTCAGAATGGGACGGCACCGCACGGCTCATGACCGCGGGCCTGGGCACCTTCGGCCTCCCGGACCTGGGAGTGCAGCAGGTCCCGGCGCCGCTCGCGCACACGGTGGGCACGTTCATGAACCTCGTCGCCCAGCTCATGGTCGAAGGCACCGCCATCCGCAAGAATGGGGTCTTCCCCATCACCGTGGACGCACTGAAGCTCGCCTCCTATCGCGAGGCCCTGCTGGAGCAGGTACCGCCCGAGGCGCCCCGGCGCACCTTGATTGGCCTGCTCCCCGTGGACCCGAGCGACGTGGAAGGTGAGAACCGGCTGGTGGAAATCATCTTCAAGGCTCGGCCTGGCGACAACCCCTCGGAGCGCCCCTATGCCGCCATCGCCGAGGTCTTCGGCACGCAATCCGAGATTGTCCATGTCGACGAGGACCCGGAGCTGCTGGCCGCGAGCCGCCGCGCCGTGGAGGCCCTGCTCACGCGAATCAAACCGCGCTTCCAGGAGGGTCTGGAGTTGGAGTCGAAGCTGCTCGTGAAGGCCCGCTTCACCACCCATGACGGGGGCATCGAGTGGATGTGGGTCCACGTCACGCGGTGGGAGGGCAGCGTGCTCCATGGCGTGTTGAACAGTGAGCCGGAGGCCGTGCCCGAGCTGAAAGCAGGCTCGCCCGTGGCGGTGAGGGAAGACTCGCTCTTCGACTACATCCTGGAGCGGGACGGTGGCTCCGAGGGCAACGAGACGCAGCGCCTCATCCTTGAGCGCTCGGGCAAGACGCGCTGACCGGGTGGAGGCGACCTCGCCCACTCGCCCACTGTCAGGCAGGTGCTCGAGCACTTGAAGCGGCCCGTGGATGTGCCGCCTCTTGCACCGGCACCAGGGCCGCCGCAGCCAGACTTCTGGCAGTCAGCGCCCCACCCTTCCGCGCCGCGCACTCCCGCGCAGCGCTCGGCGGCGGTGTGTCCGTTCACGTGCCACAGGGACCACACCCCCTTGAGCCGACCTCTCCAAGAGGTGCTCTTACCCGTCCGCTCACGAGCAGGACAGCACCATGGGCTTCTATCGGTCCGATGTTCCGGGAGAGCACAGATACGTGGCCTCCACGCAAAACAAGGCCATGCGCCTCGCGTCAGAATTCCCTTCCAGACATGTCAGTCCGGTGCGGTTTCATCCAACGCCTCAGTGAGGGGTTCTCCAACATGAATATCCAGAAGCAAGGCGGACGTTCCGCGTCCGTATGTTCCACTCCTGCATCCGGAGTGAGAGGTCTTTTCCTACTCACACTGCTCACCTTGGGCGCGGGCTGCGGCCCGGAGGCAACGGAGCCGTGGGCTCCCAAGCAGGAACCAGGTCCCCTCAGGGAGGCGCTGGACGAAGGACCCGCCTTCCTGGTCAAGGACATCAACACCTCGACTCCGGCCAACGTCGGCTCCAATCCGAAGCACTTCGTCGCGCTCGGTGGGGCGCTCTACTTCGCCGCCGACAGCCACACCTCGGGCGAGGAGCTCTGGAGGACCGACGGCACCTCCGCTGGCACCGCGCTGGTCGCGGACCTCTGCTCGGGCCCATGCGGCTCAAACCCGCGCGGTCTGACGGTCATGAACGAGGCGCTCTATTTCTTCGCCTCGAATTCCCACGGAGCCCTGGGGCTGTGGCGCAGCGATGGCACTGTCGCCGGCACGCAGATGCTCAAGGCAATCAACATCAACAACTTCAGTCCAAAACTCACCCCCATCAACGGGACGCTCTACTTCAGCATCTACGACCCCGCCTCGGGAAACGAACTGTGGACGAGTGATGGCACCGCCGTCGGCACGAAGATGCTCGTGGATATCAACCCGGGCACCGGCGACTCCTACCCGAGTGGCTTCCTCGCCTTCAACGGCACGGTCTATTTCAGGGCCACCTCCGGGGTGGGGGCCGAGTTGTGGGCGACGGACGGCACCGCCGCCGGCACGGCCATGCGGATGGACCTCTACCCGGGCACCAACGGCTCCGCGCCAGCTGAACTCACCGTGTACAACGACATGCTCTACTTCATCGCCTCGGATGCTCCCAGCCAGCGGAGTCTCTTCAAGTCCAATGGGACGGCCGCGGGGACGGTCAAGGTGAAGGAATTCAGGACCGTGGGCGCCCCCCTGCTCTTCAACGGGCTGATGTACTTCCCGGCCTCCGACACCGCGTCAGGATACGAGCTGTGGAAGAGCGATGGCACCACCGCCGGGACCTTGCTGGCCGTGGATGTCTTTCCTGGCAGCGCCACCTCCAACATCAGCAACATCAATGTGGTAGGAGGCAGTCTGTTCTTCACCGCCTACGACTCGACCGCTACCTATGCCCTGTGGCAGAGCGACGGCACCCAGGCGGGCACCCAGCGACTCCTCACCGCGCCCTCGAACCTGAACAACGTCAACGTCCTGGGCGGCTCGGTCTACTTTTCCGCCCGGGAGGCGAGCACGGGCTCAAGCGTCTACACGGAGCTCTGGGTGAGTGACCTGACCGCAGCGGGCACCCGCGTCGTGAAGGACATCAACCCGGGCACCTCGCTTGGCGCCTTTTCAACCCTGGCGACGAGCTACTTCGGCATCCTGGACGGCGTCCTCTACTTCGGAGCCAACGACGGCGTCTCGAACACCGAGCTGTGGCGCAGCGATGGCACGGCCGCTGGCACCACCCAGGTGAAAGACCTCTTCGGGCCCGTGAGCGAGTCCTCCCCCGCGAATCTCGTCGTGTCGAACGGCCGCGTGTTCTTCACCGCCAATGAAGGGAGCCATGGGGCGGAGCTGTGGGAGAGCAATGGCACCGCCACGGGCACCCGCAGGTATTGGGACATCTGCACGGGGAGCTGCAGCCCGACCCTGTCCTCCTTCACCCTGCATGGCTCGAGCATCTTCTACATCACCACCACCAATTCGATTGGAGGCAGCTCGCCCGCGAGGCTGATGCGGAGTCCCACCTCCTCGGGCACCGCTGGCGCCATCCCCGTGGCCAGCTCGCTCACCGTCACCTCGCCCCGATTGGTGTCGTACAAGAACTGGCTGTACTTCCGCGCCAATGACACCAGCTACGGCGACATCTTGCGGATGACGGACGGCTCCTACACCACCCAGACGAGTGACACCGCCGGTCGCGGGCTCAGGACCCCGGACCAGATGGTGGTCTCCAACGGGACGCTCTTCTTCACCGCCGATGACGGCACGAGCCTGGGGACCGAGCTGTACAAGACGGATGGCACCTACTCGGGCTCGACGCGGGTGAAGGACATCTGGCCGGGCGTGAACAGCTCCTCCCCGTCCAACCTCACCGACGTGAATGGGACGCTGTTCTTCCGCGCCCAGGATGGAACCGGCGCGTACAACCAACTCTGGAAGAGCGATGGCACCAGCACGGGCACCGTCAAGGTGGCGACCTTCTTGCCGGCAACCGGCGGCGCGTTGACCAACTTCAGGAACATGTCGGGGACGCTCTTCTTCTTCGTGTCCGACTACACCACGACCGAGCTCTGGAAGAGCGATGGCACCAGCGCGGGCACCGTCAAGGTGAAGGACCTTCCGGTGCGCTCCTACTCCGAGTCGACGTACTTCGCCACGATGGGCGGCGCGCTCTACTTCGGCCTGCGTGACGATGCTCACGGCTACGAGTTGTGGAAGAGCGATGGGACTGCCGCGGGCACGGATATCCTGGTGGACCTCCGACCCGGTCCGAATGGGGGATTGGCGACGCAGTCCTACAACAATGGCGCGCTCGTCTCGAACCTGCTTCCGTTGGCCGAGGGGCGGCTGTTGTTCTCCGCGTCGGATGGGGAAACCGGAATGGAGTTGTGGATGACGGACGGGAGCGCCGCGGGAACGGTGCGCTTGACGGACCTGGCACCGGGTGACGCCTCCTCCACTCCGACGTCGCTGACTCGCGCGGGCACCCTGGTCTACTTCGCCGCCAACGACGGGGGGCGTGGCCGCGAGTTGTGGGCCCTGCGTGTCGCCGACATCATGGACAGCAGCCAGACTTCTGGCAGTAAGGGCCCCACCCCTTAGCCCCCTACCCTTCAGCGCGGCGCTCTCCCGCGCCGCGCTCGGCAGCGGTGTGTCCGTTCACTTCCCTCGGGCACAGCGTATCGTCGTGCGCCTGCGCCCCGGGCGCGGCTCGAAGTGCCCCGGATGGGCGCATACCCGCGTGGTCATCCAGGGTCTGTCATTGGGTGCGTTGAAGCGAAACCGGCGGCCCGGAGCACTTCTGTCCGGGCCGCCCATTGCCAACGGGGCGATTACGGGCTGAGGGAGATGCTCCCCGCCCAGTAACCGTAGGAGTACGAGGTCACGCCATTGCGGGTGGTGCCCGCGTAGCCACCCTGGGCCGGCTGGATGGTGACAGTCACCTGTCCGCCGCTGGAGGCAATCACACCCGCGTGCACGGACGCCGTGCAGACATCCGAGTCATCGGTGTAGAGGTCCGTCCCCCAGATCGCCGCTCCGAGGCTCGCCGTCGGGCAGTTGCACCGGATTTGCGTCCCGTTCTGCCCGCGGTAGGACAGGAAGTTGAAGCTGGAGCAGATCGGCGGAGTCTGCGGCACCTGAGCGCCGATGAGGCGGAAGCTCCCCGCCCAGGCGCCGTAGGAGTTCGTGGTGACGCCGTTGCGAGTGGTTCCCACGTAGGTGCTCTGGCCCGGCTGGATTTCGACGACCACCGTCCCACCGCTGGTGGAGATGACCCCCGCGTGCACCGCGGCGGTGCAGATATTCGAGTCATCGGTGTAGAGATTCGTTCCCCAGACAGTGCCTGAGGCCCCCGGGGAGCAGGTGCAGCGACCCTGCGCCCCCGTCTGCCCTCGGAAGACCGTGAGGTCGACGTTCGAGCAGTTCGGGAGCTCGCTCGGGCCGTAGAGGGCTTTCAGCGCGGCCTCGTCGGCCTGGGTGAACTCGCCGGTACTGCCGAAGTTGGGGCAGGCGTTCATGACGGACCCGTCCCAAACGGCGGCTTCCGGCGACCCCGGGATGAGGATGGCGCCCACGCCCATATCGCCCTCGTTGTAGCCGCTCGGGCAACTGATGGCGCTGTTGTAGTAGTCCGTGTGGCGCAACCCGATGGCGTGGCCAATCTCGTGGGTGATGGTGTGCTCGTTGATGTCGAGCTCGTAGTTGGCCAGCAAGACAGTCATGTAGATGGTCCCGTGGGGGAGACCGAGCGCAGGGAAGAACGTCCAGCTATGGTCCTCGGTCGTGGTCACCATGTCGATGTTCGCGGAGCAGCCGGTGGTCGGGCCGCGCTCGAAGGTGAACCGCAGACCCAGCGCGTTGTAGTTTTCGATGGCCATGTTGAGCCCCAGCTTCAACTTGGGATACTCGTTAAACGAGTCCGATGGGTTGAGGCAGATCTTCGTCACTGAGGGGCCGACGACGTTGGTCGTTCTGTAGTGCTCGGCGCTCCCCGGGGGGGCCTGAAGCATCTCTCGGGAGGCCTGGAGCGTTACACGCGTGTCGCCGCCCACGAAAACAGCCTCGTTGATGACCTGGATGTCCTTGGCCGGATAGCCGGCCTCGATGAGGTTGGAGATGATCTCCTCGTTCTCCATTCGCGGCTCCATACCGCCGCAACCGACCAGCAATGCGACACCGGTCATCGCGAGGACTGCTGCCTGCTTGAACATGGATGCTCGTCTCTTTGACTGCGGGGGAATGCGCCGCCCGGCGAGGGCTTCCCGCCGGGGCCGCGCGCCAGGTTTCATAGCGCGCCCCCACCCCAAACCCTCAGCGACAACCTTGGATGCTTAATCCGTCTCAAGTCTCGGGATTCGAGACACCCACGCGAAGTCGGAACTTGCTGCTGAAATGACCCCGCGGGCTGTTGAAGACCGGGGCCTCCCGCCTCGCTGGGCTGAGGCGCCAGAGGCGCATGGGAACGCGGCGGCGTGCTCAGTCCAGGATGAGTGAGTAGGGGCCGTACGTGAAGCTCCCGGAGGCAATGTCAGGCCGGACCCGGAGGTGGTGGAGGCCCGATTGGGTGGGAGTGAAGTCCCCCGCGAAGCTCCTGGGCACAGCCGTTCCATCCGGGGCCACCACACTCACCACCGTCCCGAAACCGGCCGTGGCCTTCACGCGACGCGGCTGCCCGGCAAGCAGGCTCAGCGAGAACACGTCCACGTCGAACGCTGAGTCCAGCACCGCGGGCAGCAGCAGCGGATAGGTGATGGGCGTCGCATGGACCAGGTCATCCCCATGGTCGTCCGTGCCCAGGTACTCCAGCGTGAGCTGGTAGAGCCCTGCCCTGACGACGACGTAGACCGGAGCCGTTGCGTCGGCGTCCAGGTGGTAGCTGATGGTGGTGCCCTGGGTCGTCTTGAGCGTGCGAAGCGGCCCGGCCGGTGACTCGAGCTTCGGGTCGCATCCGGTGCAACTCACCCGGTAGAGGGCATTGGCCTCCATGGTGAAGGTGAACACGTCCACGTCCGTGCTCACGTAGCACGCGCCGGAGACAGGCAGGCCCGGTTCGAGCGGCGTGGCTGTCGCGGGTGTGTCCCCGTGGTCATCGGGTCCCAGGTCACGGGCCCAGATGGAGAAGGTGCCCGCCCACCCGAACGGCGCGACATCCACCTCCAGGAAGTAGACCGCCTCCTCGGACGACAGGAAGGTGAAGCCACCGGACAGGGTGTGGAGCACCGTCCCCTGCGCGTTCTTCAGCCTCACTGCGCCCGCGTTGCCGGTGCCTCCCATCTGCTGAAGGGAGTAGTGGTGCCCGGCACGCACGGAGAAGGAGAAGACATCCACGTCGAGGCGCGTCTCCAGATGTCCCGTGAGCAGGGAGGGAAGCAACACTTCGGTCGCATCCACGAGGGTGTCCCCGTGGTCGTCTGAGCCCAGGTCTTCCAGGCGACAGGAATAGGGGCCCACGTAGGCCCCGAAGCCCACCTCCACGAAGTACTCGGCGACAGCGGCCGCATCCACCGAGACACGCGTCGGCTGGTTCTCGACGTACGTGTGGACATCCACCATCTGCCCCGTGCCATTCGTGAGCAGCAGGTGCGGCCCCACGCTGTACCCAGGGACGACCTCGCAACTGAAGAGGTAGATGTGTCCCACCTGGGTGGTGAAGGAGAAGACATCCCGGTCCAGACCACCGGAGAGCTGTCCCGTGAAAGGCACGGACGACGGCGTCACCGGAGTGGCGTACTCCCGCGCATCCCCGTGGTCGTCCGTGCCCAGGGTCACGAACTGGAGCGTATAGGCCGCCTGGACGATGGAGTCCTGCGCGAAGACCGACGTCACCTCCACCCGGTAGATTCCGTCATGCGTCGCATTGAAGGAGACCGTGCCCGTGGGCTCCCCCGTGGACGAACCCGTGGGAGAGAGGACCTTCACCCTGCAGGACACGGCCGGGTTCTGGGACGTGCAGGTGACGCCATGGAAGGCCCCGTGCGACAAAGACACGGTGAATACATCCATGTCCGTGCGCAGCTCCATGACGCCCGTGGCCTGGGTGCTCGGGAGCCAAGGCGTGGCCGTTTCCACGGTGTCACCGTGGTCATCCTGCCCCACGTCCTCGAGCACGCAACTGTAGGAGCCCGACAGCTCCTCATGGACGGCGTACATCCTCAGGTAGGTGGTCTGCGCCGAGTGGGTCTTGAAGTAGAGGCTGCGCCCGGACGAAATCCAGACAGGGACCCAATCCAGACGCCTGCCCGCGGAATCGATGAGCTCGAGCCCCCAACCCACGAGCGGCTCCGGAAAGGTGCAGTGGAAGCGGTAGAAGTGCCGGGCCCCCGACTGAAAGGCGAAGACATCCCGGTCGAGGGAGCTCTCCAGCGTGCCTCCGAAGCTGGCTGAGGAGGCAGGGAGGTGCGTCGCGGTGGCCGGAGTGTCTCCGTGGTCATCGAGCAGCGCGCCTGAAAGGGAGACATTCGCCGGCTGGAAGGACTCCGCCTGCATACCCGGGGCGCCCTCCTCTATTGGCTCGGGGAGTGCTCCACCGCAGCCCAGCGCGAACATCAGAATGGGCAGACGACGCCAGATGCTTCGTAGCAGGGGTGTCATGGTCGTTCCTCCAGACAGCAGGTGGGATGGATGGGCCAACGGCGTGGGCCCCTCCTTCCTGAAGGAAGACGCGGCGGAAAGCAAAAACACTGGCACACGGAGCACATGTCAAGCCATGGCAGCTCCATGGGACGTCGGAGCGCCGCGCACCAGGACACACTTGGCTGAGGCGGAGGAGCCGAGGCGGGGCGCGGATGGGGGCCGCCGAACCGTGCGCCACCTCGGAGGAAAGGCCGTCTATTCTCGGTCGCCA
Organism: Myxococcus sp. CA040A; assembly: GCF_013336725.1. Taxonomy (NCBI): domain Bacteria; kingdom Pseudomonadati; phylum Myxococcota; class Myxococcia; order Myxococcales; family Myxococcaceae; genus Myxococcus; species Myxococcus sp. CA040A. Next base: position 87,141 of record NZ_JABUMR010000015.1, read on the forward strand.
AGATAGAGCCAGAGCACTCTTGTCCATCCCCGCACGGGCCGGACAGCATCTCCCAGACTCCTGGGATGGACACGCCCGCCTGGAATGACGACCCTCGCGGGAGATCGGCGATGTGATTGCAATGGCATCCGCAGAAACTGGGGCGTCAGGACCAATCACTACGAGTTCACCAAAGTCGAGTGCCACGAACGGCGGTAGCGTGGAATGCGGCCGCATTCAGTGCCGCGAGGTGTCGCCCCAACCCGTCAGGGCATCAGACTCAGGACCGCGATGACGCGTGCGTCGCCGACTGGCCGAGATCTGGAGGTCGCTCCAAGGGGAACGTCAGAGGGTCGCGGTACATCGGTGCGGTGTGGCGAGCGCCTGTCACCTGGTTGCAGGTGCCCTCGCCTATCCGGGCGCGCATGACCCCTGTCCGTACAGGGGCTCCGTCGACGCGTGGTCCCTCTTGCTGCTTCTTGGTCCTGTCGTCGTCACCCGAGTCGCGGGAACGGAAAGCGCCGCACGAGCCGTTCGGCCCGCGACATCCCCCTATGACATTGAAACCCTCCTGGATGAGATGGGCCCTGGTTGTCCTGGGCCTCATGGTGTTCACCCCTGCCTGCAAGGACAACACGCCGAACGACAATGGCCCGCCGGACGCCTCGGGCGATCCCGACGCGGGAGGCTCCGATGGTGGCTCCAGCCCCACGGGGGACGGTGGGACTGGAGACGGTGGCTCGCAGCCTTCGGAGAGCCTGGGCTTCATCGACTACGTGTTGCCCGCGTTGGACGCGGAGGCGGTCCCTCGCAACGCGCGGGTCATCGTGGGCTTCACGGAGGCGCTCGACGTCAGCACGGTGAACGAGCATGTCCTCTCGGTGTCGGAGAACGGGGTCTCGCTCCAGGGCACCCTGACTCATGACGCCACCACCCGCACGCTGACCTTCACCCCGGCGCGTCCGTTCACCGCCGACGCGTTGGTGACGGCGGTGGTCTCCTCGCTGCTGCGCTCGGTGACGGGCAAGTCGCTGAGCGTGCCCCATCACTCCATCTTCACGGTGGGGTTGGAGTCGGACTCGTCGCCGCCGAGCGTGACGGCCACGAAGCCCCTCCTCGGAGTGACGGATGTGCCGTCGACCTGGCCGGTGTACGTCCTCACGTTCAACGAGGCCATGGACCCGCGCACCCTCACGGCCGAGTCGCTCCAGTTCGAGCAGTTGCTGGGTCCGAACCCCGCGTCGCCACTCTCCGGGACGTACTCCTATGAAGCCGCGAGCCGGTCGCTGTACTTCCGGGTGAGCCCCCAGCCCGCGCCGGGCGCACGTGTCACGGGCACGCTCTCCACGAAGGCGAAGGACCTGGCGGGCAATCCCCTCGTTCAGCCGTACACGCTCACGTTCGTGGTGGCGTCGTCGAGAGACACCACCTCGCCTCGCGTGCAGGCAACCCTGCCGGAGGCAACCTCGGTGGGAGTCGCCGTGCGCAACGCCCCCATCATCGTCACGTTCAGCGAGCCGCTCCGGCCCGCGAGCATCACGCCGGAGCGGCTCTACCTTGAGGAACTGAACGCGGATGGCACCCAGGTGGTCGGCCTCGTCCCGGGCGCCCTGCGTTACGACGATGCGCGGCTCCAGGGGGTCTTCACTCCTGCCCAGCCCTTGAAGTACCAGACGCGCTACCGGGGGCACGCCCGCTCCGTGGAGGATATCGTCGGTAACCGGCTGGTGCCGTTCGAGGGTTTCGGCTTCGTCACGGAGCTGCCCCCCTCCCCTCCACAGGTCCTCGACGCGACGCCTGCTCCGGACACGCGCTTCGTGCCGCTGAGTGGCCCGCTGCGCGTGCGCTTCGACCGGCCGCTGGACCGGGACTCCATCACCCCGGAGACGGTCAGCGTCGCGGGTGTCACGGGGGTGGCCAACTACGAGTCATCGACGAACACGGTGGCGTACCGTCAGTTGTCGCCCTTCGCGCCGGCGACGAACTACACGATGACCGTGAGGGACGTACGCACGCCGCAGGGGGCGAGCCTCGCTTCGCCCTTCACGTACACCTTCCGCACGGTGGCTCCGGGGGTGAGGGTGAGCGCGGGCAGTCCTGGCCAGCCGGGCCCGGCCGTGTTCGCCACCGGGCCGCTGGGGACGCTGGCCGTGTGGAACGAGAACACGGGCACGGGCGTCCAGGTCCGCGCCTCGCTCAACCGAGGCTCTGGCTTCGGAGCGTCCATCCTGGTGGGCGAGGGGCGCTCGATGAAGGAGTCGCCGCAGGCGGCCGCGTGGGACCAGCGGTTCATCGTGGGGTGGTCGACCCCATCGCCCAACGACGATGCGGTGGCGCTCTTCGATGGAACGGCCTTCACCCCGGTGACGCCTGGCATCCGTGGCCACCTCTTCGGCTTCGGCGACAACCTCTATGCCTATGACTCCGTAGCGAAGTCCTTCCGTGTGCGCTCCGGAGCGCAGTGGTTGGAGGTGACCCGGAAGAACCTGGGGACGTCCCCCACCCTCGTCTCCAACGCGGGGGCCGTGATGCTGATATCCGGGCCGGACTCTTTCGAGGACGTCACGACGATTTTCGATGGTGTGCAGTGGGTGCACTCCAGCGTCGTCTCCTCGTCCGTGGAGGAGCAGTACACCTTCGTGGGAGACAGCTTTGGCCGGGCGTGGACCACCTCGGAGGGGACGTGGTTCTCGCTCTTCAATCGGACCACCCGGGCGTGGGGGCCCGCCGAGTTCATCACCTCCAGTCAGGCGCGCAACCTGCGCATCGCCTCGGATGGCAGCACCGTCACGGCGCTCTTCATCCGCTCGGATGAACTCACCGCGTCGGTTCGCGTCAATGGTGAGTGGCAGTCCCTCGTGCGGCTGCCGGACAGCGGGCCGCTGCTCCTCCCCGTGGCGGTGGTTTCGTACCAGGGCAACTACGTCGGGTTGTTGTCGGGCAGCTCCTCGGGGCTGCACTCCATCACGCAGGTGGGGGGCTCGTGGACGTCGGTGACGAGGAGTGTTGTCGCGACAGGGATGCACGCGGTGCTCGAGACGCGCGCGGTGGGCAATGAGCTGCTGGTCCTGATGAAGAAGAACGGCCCGACGTCGTCCCTGCATGAAGTCTGGGGGACCGCGCTCACGTCGCAGGGGTGGCAGCCGAGCGTCCAGCTTCGCGGCGCGGAGAGCACTCCCGTGGTGCCGCATCGAGTGGTGGACCAGGTGAGTGTGTCCTATGTGGCGCCGGGGCAGCTCTCCGTGCGTGGCTATCAGGGTGGTGGCCAGTGGGGCGCGGCGAGGCAGATGGTGACGCCGCCGCTCGTCGGTGGCGTGCGGGAGGCGGTGGTCCACTTCGCGCCGGACGGGCAAGGAGCCGCCGCGTGGGAGCAGTTCGATGGGGGCGTGTGGAGCCTCTTCCTCGCGGAGTACGACGGGGAGGTGTGGCACCAGCCCGTGCGTCTGGGGCCCGTGGGCTCCAACGTCCGGGTGGCCGTGGATGGCGACAGGGTGGTCGTCGCATACCTCCAGCCGGCCACCACGGCGGGCAAGGTGGACATCTGGGCGGTGTCCTACGCCGCGGGGGGGATGGGGACGCCGGTCAAGCTGGACAGCGTGACGGCTACGGACCCCGACCTGGTCCTGGTGCACGGAGCCAGTGGCTTCATGGCGGCGTGGGGCGAGTGGGAGATTCGCTCTGCGCAGAGCGTGGACGGGACGACGTGGAGCACGCCTCAGCTCGCCGCCGAGCGCACGTCGACGATACTGCGTTGGAGAAACACCCAGTTGATTCCCTCGGGAGCCTCCTTCGCGTTGTCGACGAAGCGGGAGGACCGCGAGCTGAACATCCTGCGCATGCACACCTCGGGCGTCTGGCAGCCGAGGGTGGAGCCGGTGCTGCGGACCGGCATCTACGACATCGTGGCCACGGACAGCGCGGTGATGGTGATGGCGCCCCTCAGCCACGAGTTCCGCTACATGGTGCACAACGGTGTCGCCTGGTCCAACGAGAACACCGTGGCGTCGTCAGGGGACGGCCAGGGCTTGCTGGCCGTGTCCCCGAGCGGGATCCGGATGCACACGGACCTGAGTTGGTGGCGGTGGACTGGAACGGAGTGGTTGAAGGAAGCGACGAACGTCAGCCGCCCCTACCCGTCTGGCAGCCTGCGGTGCGACGCGAAGGGCTGTGGGCTGATGACGGGGCCCGGCTTCGGGGAGTCGACGGACCTGGGCTTGTCCTACGCGTCGGGCACGCGCTCGTTCTGGAGCGGCGCCACGCCCCACCAGGGGCCCTTCCCCGTCCAGACCTGGAGCGTGACGTGGGACTTCGCGGGGGGCACCTACCGCGCCACCTGGCGGCAGCCCGTGGAACCGGGAGTGACGGCGCTGCACGCCAGCACGGAACTGTGACGCCGGGCGCGAGGGTGTGAGTCCGTGAGGACGGAGCGGGAGCCGAGGCTTTCGCTCCGTCCTCGCGTCATGAAGTGGCCCGTCACACAGCCCCGAGGACTGGGGCGTCGTGCCTACCGGTAGAAGCGGACGTCACATATCTGGGAGAACTGGGTGATGCCGGGGAAGGTGCCCGACGCGTAGAACCGTACGTAGCGCGTGTTCAACCCTCCGCCCGAGCGCTGGCTGTAATCCCTGATGAGCGTCTGACCGGACGCATACGACAGGGAGCTGCCGTCCTGAATCACCCAACTGCTCCCGTTGAGGCTGAGGCCCATGTACCAGCTCGGCGGATTCGCGCTGCCGAAGAGGACCTCCATCCGCTTGACCAGGTGCACCTGTCCCAGGTCGATGTACACCGACTGCTCGTTCCCGTTGCTCGTCCACCAGCAGGAGCCCGTGTTGTCATCCGTCACCGTGTAGGCCGCGATGGCGTTGATGGTGGCGTTGCTGGACGTCGCGGGAATCTTCTGCTCGACGGTGGCGTCGACGAAGAAGGGCCCTGCGATGCCGAAGCGGCCCGAGTCGTTCTTGTCCACCACCTTGAGCAGCACGTTCGAGTTGCCCCAGCCGCCCGTGTAGAAGTTCCAGTACCTGTTCGTGTTCGCCACGACGTCCTCGCCCACCTTGGTCCAGGTCGCGCCGTTGTCTCGCGAAGCGAAGTAGTCGACCGCCACACCCTGCGGATGGGACCAGTGGACGGTGACATTCACGCCATCGTGCGTCGTGGTGCCGACCCAGGGAAGTTCGGCCTCGATGCCATTGGCGATGGTCAGCGTCGTCGCGTTGGAGACGATGGTCTGCTGGTGGGGGTCCACCACCCTCCAGAGCGAGGTCGTCGGCAGCGTGGCGGAGTCGATGGGGTAGTAATAGTTGTTGGTGATGGTCCCGACGGTCTTCCAGTCAGGCGACAAGGGGTTGGTCGCGCGCTGGAGGATGAGGCTGTTACCGCCGCCGTTGATGAACAGCATGGGCAAGAGCTGCCGGTTGATCACCGGGTGCTCGAAGGAGACGGTCGGCTTGCTGACGGGATTGGTGACCCAGATGGGGGCCATGACGACTTCGGAGTTGCCCCAGTTCTGGGTGAGCGTGACGACGTAGATGGACTCGTAGGGCGTCAGCGAGAACGCCTCGCGCACATTGATGAGGTTCGGGTCGGAGTAGGTGATTTCCTTGAGGGGCGCGCCGGGCTGGAAGGGGTTCCAGACCTGGAGCTTCGTCCACTCGTTGCCACCATACCCGGTGCCGTCCTTGGTCGTGCCCCACACGGTGAAGTCCAGCCTCCGCTCGTTGGCGGCGCGCTCGAACTCGGAGCCCATGGGGCGCCCGTTGACCATGAAGAAGCCGGAGGCGGGCGCGAGCCCGGTGCGAAACACCGAGCGGTTGCGCAGCGCGGTCAGGAAGTTGTTGTAGTTGAACGGCGTGCCGGGTGGCAGCACGACACCGCCGCGCCCCTGGGCGAAGTCATCGCCGTAGAGCTTCTCACGGGGCACGCCGGGCTCGTCGATGAAGGGCCTGACGAAGGAGCCGTCGGGATTCCGGTCCAGGTACTCATGGGCCAGCAGCTCGCGGGTGGTGGCGTGCGAGTCCGAGTTGGAGACCGGGGCGACGCGGAAGCCTCGACGCAGCAGCTCGAAGTATCTGGGGAGCCCGTTGAACTCGGTGAGTTCGATGGCGTCACGGACGTTGCGGCGGCGGTCCGGCTCGGTGGGCAGCGTGAACCAGACGTTGTCGCTGGGGTGGTTCAACTGGACGTGGGTGCTCAGCAGCGGATTGGTCGAGTAGTTGTTGAGGATTTCGTGATGCATGTCCCAGACATCGTCCGAGTGGACGTGGACGTGCCGGTTGAAGCTGTTGAAGTGGTGGTCATGGGAGGGGCCGGTGCCGTCGTCGGGACCGACGTGGCTCTCCACGCCCGTGAGGATGAGCAGCTCGGGCTGACCGTTCGCATCCAGCTCCGGGCTCAACTGGGAGATGGGGTCATCACCGTCATAGCCGTCGTCCCAGGACGAGGTGTGGTTGCTGGTACCGAAGAAGTCATAGCCATGGCGGAACGCGGACTGGAGTACCTCGCTGCGCAGAATCTGGGGCGTGAAGTCGAGCTCCGTGTCCTCGTTCTCCGAATGGCCTCGGGGGTGGCTGTGCAGGTCGCCGAGGAAGACCTGCCAGCCGCCGCCGCCAAGCTCCTGGGCGATACGATTGCGATACTTGCTCTCCCGTTCCGCGGGGAGCGGAATGCGGTCCGAGGCGACCACGTTCGTCACCTCCCCCGCGAGGGAGGGACCCGCCACCAGGGCAGCCGTCAACAACAGCCAGGGGCTGCGACTTCCACGTCGAGACATGGGATTTCCTCTGAAAGAGCCCCGTGAGCGGGGTGTTTTTCAAGAGGCATTACGGAGGCATGCCGGGAAGCTGGTCGTTCGGACCGCGCGCGAAGGTGCTGGTTGAATGCGGGAGGACCCGTGGCGCACCCGAGTCCCAGGGTGCTTCCACCCCACCTCGGAGCCCCCAGGAGGATTGAGGGCTCAACCGCGTGGAGTCACCGGGGCTGACAGGGCTATCGCGGATTTGTTCCAGCGCCCCGGAACGCAGTAGAAACATCGTCTTTGGGCCGGAATGCAGTGGCGGGGAAGCCGACATGAGTGACGCAGTGTCTCGAGAAAAGAAGAGTCCAACCGCCGTGACGTACCTGCGCGTCCCGTTGTTGCTGGTGACGGCGATGCTGACCATGGGCAGTGGCATGGGCAATCCGGGGTGCGGCAGTGGCGACGACAAGGACGACGACGACATCGGGCCCGAACGCTGTGAATCAGGCTGCGCCATCAGCGGCGCCTATGTGTTCCGCTTCCAGGACGCCACGCCGTTGAGCGCCGACTGCGGCCTGCTGGGGGTGTCGCTGCCGGAGGGCGAGCGGGTCGTCGTGGTCCAGAAGGGCAGCGAGGTGGACATCACCGCGACGCTGGGAGAACTCCAGCTCACGGGCTCGCATTACGGGAGCACCACCAAACACATCGTGCTGAGGGCCATTGTGCAGCTCCAGCGCCGCGAAGGGCCTCCCACCGAGTTGCTCTACCTCATCGAAGGCCAGTTCACGGAGGGCCCCGAGAGTGTCGACGCGCCGGCCTCTTTCTCCGGGACGTTCAATGCCAACCATGTGAACACGGTTGCGGGCGACCCGGAGTGCCGCGTGGTGCGTCGCTTCACGGCGACGCGCTGACCTGAGTCGAACGGGTCGCGGCGCTGTCCTCCAGGGTCTTCATCCCCGGTCATCCTTCACGCGCCAGCGACCGCGGAGAGAGCCTCCGCGGTCCACCGGCTTGACTCAGTACGTGTAGTAGACGCCCGGCGTGGTGCTGGTGAAGAAGTTGTAATACGTGGCCACCCAGTTGGAATGGGTGCTCGTCGTCGGCTCCCCCGGAAGCAGGCCCGTCTTCGTCCCGTAGGCCACCAGCGTGGTGCCCGCATCCGTCTGGTCCAGGCGGCAGCCATAGACGCTGCCCCTGCCAAAGTTCGCCCCGACGAACGCGTCCCGAATCGTCGCCAGCGTCGCCGGGTCGATGTGACGGACGCTGCAAACCGTGGGAGAGCTCCCACTCAGGCCCCCCTTGGTGGAGAACGACGCGGACAGTCCCACGGCGGTCCCCAGGACGTTGAGGTCAGGCGTGTTGTAGGACTGCCCCAGGTCGACGGTCGCCGCGGGATACGGACACGTCCCAGAAGCCTGACGCGTCAGCTTGACGACATAGACCGGAGGGAAGGGCGGAGCGACCGTCGTATAGGAGATGGTGAACGTGCAGCCCCCAAACGAGGTCGTGGTCAGCGCGGACTCCTGCTTGCCCAGCGACACCTGAGAGGGAGACTCCTCGGGGCCACCACAGGCGGCAAGGGACGCGGCGGCACAAACCCAGACAACACGCTTGAAGACATTCATTCATGAACTCCGTTGCGGGGGAAAGGCCAGACTCTACCGCCACCTGCCAACGACCCACAACGCAAGCCCACACAACAGTCGCAGCACATTTTTTTGTCAGCGACGCCCCCAGGGTCTCCAGCTGTTTCCTCGGACGTGAGTCATTGAGCACTCCAAGCAGAACCCAGTCCTACGCCCTCGCGCATCCCCTTCGACACGGGCCGCGCTCCCCCGCGAGTCCGCTCCGCCCCACGCGCCATCCTCGCATCCGACTTGACCCCACGCCTTCATCCGCCGTACCGATCGCTGCATTGCTGCTGACCGCACAATGACGAAGCGGCGAGCACGATTGGGGCCGTTCGAGGGAGATGAGGAGCGGCCATGGCCCTCCCCTCCCCTCCCCCGCCGCCGATTCCGAGCCCGTGTCTGTCAGCCATCCCAGGTAGGATGTCCTCCACACCCCATGAAACCCGCTGAGAAAGCCGCCCTCCTCCTCGAGCGCCTGCGTGAGAAGCACCCCGACGCACGCTACGAGCTCAACTGGTCCACGCCGTTCGAGCTGCTCGTCGCCACCATCCTCGCCGCGCAGTGCACCGACGAGCGCGTCAACCGCGTCACCGCCACCGTGTTCCCCAAATACCCGGGCCCCCAGGCCTTCGCGGACGCCGACACCTCGGAGCTGGAGGAAGACCTCAAGCCCACCGGGTTCTTCAAGCAGAAGACCAAGTCCGTCCAGGCCATGAGCCGCGCGCTGCTCGCGGACTTCGGCGGAGAGGTCCCCCGCACTGTCTCGGAGCTGGTGACGCTCCCCGGCGTGGCGCGCAAGACGGCCAACGTGGTCCTCAACACCGCCTTCAACCTGGCCTCCGGCATCATCGTCGACACGCACGTCGCCCGCGTCAGCCAGCGCCTGGGCCTGACGAAGCACGAAAAGCCGGAGGCGATTGAAGAGGACCTGATGAAGCTGGTGCCCCAGGACGCGTGGACCTTCTTCGGCCCCGCCACCGTCCTGCACGGCCGCTACACCTGCACCGCCAAGAAGCCGAAGTGCGACGAGTGCATCGTGAAGGACATCTGCCCACGCATCGGCGTGTAGACCCACCCGACCCGCTCGAAGCGCGCGCAATTCACCGCTGCCGTGGAATACCGGCAATAAAGCTCAGGTTCAGGCGTTCTTTCCGAACACATGACCTCTGCTCCTTCCGCGGTGACCACCGCCGAGGCCCGCCCGGTCGATTCGGGCGAGCGCCTGGTGTTGCTCGACACGCTGCGCGGCTTCGCGCTGTGCGGCGTGTTCATCTCCAATACGTTTATGTGGTTCAGCGGCCGGGCCTTCATGCCCCGGGAGCAACTCGAGTCCCTGTTCGCAAATGGGACGATGCTCGACAAGGTGCTCCTGCCCGTCGTGACGACGCTGGTGAGCGGGCGGTTCATCACCATCTTCTCGTTCCTCTTCGGACTGGGCTTCGCGGTGCAGATGGGCCGGGCGGAGGCGCGGGGCTCGCCCGTCACGCGCCTCTACGTGCGCCGGCTCGGGGTGATGCTCCTGCTGGGGCTCACTCACCTGACGCTCATCTGGTACGGGGATATCCTCAGCAACTACGCGCTGCTGGGCTTCTGGCTGCTGTGGTTCCGGCGCCGGGAGGACCGGACGATTCTCAAGGTCGCCGCGGTGCTGCTCTTCGCGTGGCCCATTCTGAGCGCGGTCATCTTCAAGCTGCCGCAGTTGATGGCCGCCACGCCGGAGGCCGCCGCCGCGCTGGCGAAGCTGGAGACGGAGCGCTCCGCGGCCCTGAAGGCGGACACCCTGTCGGTGTTCCAGAACGGGAACTGGTGGGCCGTGGTGAAGGGCGGCCTGTCGTTCTACCGGCGCGAGTTCCTGCTCATCATGTGCGTCAACTCGCTGGCGCTGCTGGGCCGCTTCCTCCTGGGCTTCTATGCGGGCCGCAAGCGCCTGTTCCATGACGCGCCCCAGCACGTGGCCTTCTTCCGCCGCCTGTTCTTCTGGTCGCTGGGACTGGGCGTGCTGGGCAGCAGCGTGGGCGTGGTGACGCAGCAGCTCGTGCTGCGCAAGATCATCAATCCGGAGACGCTGCCCGTGTGGCTGCCCATGGTGCTGGCCCCCGTGCGCGCCATGGGTGAGGTGGGCATCGCCGCGACGTACGTGTCGGGCATCACCCTGCTCTTCCAGCGCGCGACGGGGCAGAAAATCCTGTCCGTGCTCGCGCCGGTGGGCCGCATGGCGCTGACCAACTACCTGAGCCAGTCCGTCATCAGCATCCTCGTGTTCTACGGCTACGGCCTGGGGCTCGTCGGCAAGCTGACGCCCAGCATGAGCATCGTGTACTGCCTGGGGGTCTTCACCGTTCAAATCGTGTGGAGCCACCTGTGGCTCGCGCGCTTCCGCTTCGGGCCCATGGAGTGGGTGTGGCGCTCGCTGACGTACGGCAAGCTCCAGCCCATGCGCCGGAGCACCGAGGCGGCCGGCGCGGCGGTGGCCACGTAGGCTCGGCGCGGGGGCTCGGGGAGAGGGCCCCGGGACATCCCCAGGGGGCGGCCTGGACACCAGGCCGTCGTCCAGCCCACGGACTCCGGGTGAGAGTCATCCCCGTCGGACTCCGGGTGTGGCAGACTCACAGGGACCATGTGGGATTGGGTCCGCCAGCTGGGCGAGTGGGCGCGCGAGGATGCGCCCTTCGCCGTGGCCACCGTTACAGCGTGCCAGGGAAGCACCCCCGCCGAGCCCGGCGCGAAGCTGCTGGTGCGTGGGGACGGTGCGTTCCACGGCACCGTGGGCGGCGGACACCTGGAGCAGTTGGTGCTCGCCGACGCGCGGGCCTGTCTGGAGCGCGGCGAGTCCCGCTCCTATCGCTATCCGCTGGGCGCGAAGCTCGGCCAGTGCTGTGGGGGCGTGGTGGACGTCTTCGTGGAGCCCGTCAACCACGGGCCTCGCCTGTACCTCTTCGGGGCCGGCCATGTGGGCCAGGCGGTGTGCCGCATCCTCGAGGGGACCCCCTTCCGCGTACACTTGGTGGACGAGCGACCCGAGTGGCTCCACGGCGAGCGCGTGCCCGCGGCGGTGACACGCCACGAGGAGTCCTGGGAGGACTTCGTGGCCCAGGCCGTATGGGACACGCGCCGGACGTACGTCGCGGTGATGACGCACCGGCATGACCTGGACCAGGACATCATCGCCGCCGCGCTGGAAAAGCCCGCGCGCTACATCGGCCTCATCGGCAGCAAGACGAAGTGGGCGCGCTTCCGGCAGCGGCTGGAGGCGCGAGGCGTGCCCGCGACGCTGCTGAGCCGGGTGCAGTGCCCCATGGGGCTGGAGCTGGGGGGCAAGTCCCCCCAGGAGGTCGCGGTGAGCATCGCCGCCGGCCTGCTCCAGCTCCACCACCAACCTTTCGTTGAAACCCGCCCCGAGCCATCCGCCTCGGAGCCGCCCCGCCTGCGCGGGGTTTCGTCTGGAGAATGAGCACCATGTTCGAGTTCCGGCTCAACGGGAGCCTGGTCCGCGTCGAGGACGTGTCGCCCAACACCACGCTGCTCGACTACCTGCGCGCCCAAGGCGCCACGGGAACGAAGCAGGGCTGCGCCGAGGGGGACTGTGGCGCGTGCACCGTGGCGATGGTGGACCGCGACGCCCAGGGCAACCGCTGCCTGCGCGCGTTCAACAGTTGCATCACCCTGGTGCCCATGGTGGCCGGGCGCGAGGTGGTGACGGTGGAGGGCGTGGGCTCGCGCGAGAAGCCACATCCCGTGCAGCAGGCGATGGTGAAGCACTACGGCTCGCAGTGTGGTTTCTGCACGCCGGGCTTCATCGTCTCCATGGCGGAGGCGTACTCGCGGCCGGAGGTCTGTACCCCGGAGACGGTGGCGGACCAGCTCTGTGGAAACATCTGCCGCTGTACCGGGTACCGGCCCATCCGCGACGCGATGATGGAGGCGCTCGCCGCGAGGGATTCGGCGGTGGGCCTGCAGCCACTGCCGGGTACGTCGCTCGGGGGCCCTGCTTCACCCGTGTCGGCGCTGAGCTATGAGGCCGGCGGCCAGAAGTTCCTGCGGCCCACGTCGTGGGAGGAGCTGCTCGCGCTGAAGGGCGCGCATCCGGAGGCGCTGCTCGTGGCGGGTGCCACGGAAGTGGGCGTGGACATCACCAAGAAGGCCCGGCGCTTTCCGTTCCTCATCTCCACCGAGGGCGTGGAGTCCCTGCGTGCCATCCGCCGTGAAGCGGACGGCTGGTACGTGGGCGGCGCGGCGACGCTCGTGGACCTGGAGGATGCGCTCGGCAAGGACGTGCCCGAGGTGGGGAAGATGCTCAACGTCTTCGCCTCGCGACAGATTCGGCAGCGGGCCACGCTGTCGGGCAACCTGGTGACGGCGTCGCCGATTGGCGACCTGGCGCCGGTGCTGCTCGCGCTGGATGCTCGGATGGTGCTGTCGTCCGTGAAGGGCGAGCGGACGGTGGCGCTGTCGGACTTCTTCCTCGCGTACCGGAAGACGGCGCTCCAGGTGGACGAGGTCGTGCGCTTCATCGTCATCCCGCATGCGCCTTCGGCGGCCAGTGGGCTCCGGCGGGTGTCGGATTCGTTCAAGGTGTCGAAGCGGCGCGAGCTGGATATCAGCATCGTCGCCGCGGGCTTCTGCGTGGAGCTGGATGCGGGCGGTGTGGTGCGCACGGCGCGGCTCGGGTACGGCGGCGTGGCGGCCACGCCCATTCGCGCGCGACGCACCGAGGAGCTGCTCGTCGACCAGCCGTGGACCCGGGAGACGGTGGACAAGGTGCTGCCCGTGCTCTCGGGCGAGCTGTCCCCCATCAGCGACTTGCGCGGGAGCGCGGAGTACCGACGCGGGCTCATCGTGAGCCTGTTCGAGAAGTTCTTCTCGGGGGAGCAGAGTCCCTCGCTGGACGCGGCGCCGGGCTTCGTCACGGGAGACGCCGAGGCGCCCACGGACACCAGCCGCGTGCTGCGACATGAGAGCGCGCTGGGTCATGTGACGGGGGCCGCGAAGTACGTGGACGATGTGGCGCAGGGCCGGCCCATGCTGGAGGTGTGGCCGGTGTGTTCGCCGCATGCGCACGCGCGAATCCTGCGCAGGGATGCGACGGCCGCGAGGGCGCTTCCGGGCGTGGTGACGGTGCTGCTCGCGGAGGACATCCCCGGGATGAACGACACGGGGCCCATCCGCCACGACGAGCCGCTCCTGGCGAAGGACGAGGTGCTCTTCCACGGGCAGATTGTCGCCGTGGTGGTGGGAGAGAGCATCGACGCGTGCCGCGAGGCCGCGAAGCAGGTGGTGGTGGAGTACGAACCGCTGCCGGCAATCCTTACCGTGGAAGACGCGATGGCGCAGGGCAGCTACCACACGGAGCCGCACGTCATCCGGCGCGGCGATGTGGACGCGGCGCTCGCGTCGAGCCCGCGTCGGCTGTCCGGCACGGTGACGATGGGCGGACAGGAGCACTTCTACCTGGAGACGCAGGCGGCCTTCGCGGAGAAGGGCGACGACGGAGACATCACGGTGGTGTCCTCCACGCAGCACCCGTCCGAGGTGCAAGCGGTGATTGCCCACGTGTTGCACCTGCCGCGCAGTCGCGTGGTGGTGCAGTCACCGCGCATGGGTGGCGGCTTCGGTGGCAAGGAGACGCAGGGCAACTCACCCGCGGCCATTGTCGCGCTGGCCGCGTGGCACACGGGCAAGCCGGTGCGGTGGATGATGGACCGGGACGTGGACATGGCGGTGACGGGAAAGCGCCATCCGTTCCATGCCACGTTCGAGGTGGGCTTCACCGAGCAGGGCAAGCTGCTCGCCCTGCGCGCGCAGCTCGTGTCGAACGCGGGCTGGTCGCTGGATTTGTCCGAGTCGATTACGGACCGCGCCCTCTTCCACCTGGACAACGCCTATTACGTCCCGGCCATGAGCTACACGGGCCGCGTGGCGAAGACGCATCTGGTGTCCAACACGGCCTTCCGTGGCTTCGGTGGACCGCAGGGCATGCTGGTGGGTGAGGAGGTCCTGGACCGCGTGGCGCGCACGCTGGGCCTGCCGCCGGAGGAAGTGCGCGAGCGCAACTTCTACCGGGGCACCGGTGAGACGAACACGACGCACTACGGCCAGGAGTTGGAGGACGAGCGGCTGCCGCACCTGTGGCGCGAGCTGAAGGACTCGTCGGACTTCGCGCGCCGACGTCGGGAGGTGGAGGAGTTCAATGCCCGCTCACCGCGAATCAAGCGCGGGCTGGCGATGACGCCGATGAAGTTCGGCATCTCCTTCACGGCGACGTTCCTGAATCAGGCGGGCGCGCTGGTGCATGTGTACCGGGATGGCTCGGTGATGCTGTCGCACGGCGGCACGGAGATGGGCCAGGGTCTGCACACGAAGATTCAGGGCGTGGCCATGCGCGAGCTGGGATTGCCCGCGGACGCCATCCGGGTGGCGAAGACGGTGACGGACAAGGTGCCCAACACCTCCGCCACGGCGGCCTCGTCGGGTTCGGACCTGAACGGCGCGGCGGTGCGCGAGGCGTGCGTCACGCTGCGTGGGCGGCTTGTGCCGGTGGCCGTGAAGCTGCTGTCGGAGCGGCACGGGCGCACCGTGGCTCCAGAGGCGGTGGTGTTCCAGGACGGGCGCGTGGGGGGAGCGGATGCGTCCGTGTCCTTCGCGGAGGTGGTGGACGCGGCGTACCTGGCGCGCGTGGGGCTCTCGGTGACGGGCTACTACCAGACGCCGGGCATCGGCTACGACAAGGCGAAGGGCCGAGGGAAGCCGTTCCTCTACTTCGCGTATGGCGCGGCGGTGACGGAGGTGGAGGTGGATGGCCACACGGGAATGAAGCGGGTGCTTCGGGTGGACGTGCTGGAGGACGTGGGTGACTCGCTCAACCCGGGTGTGGACCGGGGACAGATTGAAGGCGGCTTCGTCCAGGGCATGGGCTGGCTGACGGGCGAGGACCTGCGCTGGGACGCGAAGGGACGGTTGCTCACGCACTCGGCCAGCACGTATCCGGTGCCCGCGTTCAGCGATGCGCCGGTGGACTTCCGTGTGCGGCTGTTGGAGCGGGCGCGGCAGCACAACACGATTCACGGCAGCAAGGCGGTGGGCGAGCCGCCGCTGATGCTGGCGCTGTCGGTGCGCGAGGCCCTGAGGGATGCGGTGGGCGCGTTCGGGGCTCCGGGCGGAGAGGTGGAGCTGGCCGCTCCCGCCACGCACGAGGCCCTGTTCCTGGCCATCCAGCGGCGTGAGGCCCGGAGCAAGTCTGAGTCGGGGCTGGTGGTCGCGGCATAGCCTCCTGGCGCCCCGTGGGAACGAGGCGCCGTTCACCACACGAGAGCAGGAGCAATGTGACGACACATACGCTGGAGTCGTTGAAGCCTCGGCTTCGGAGGGCCGGGGACATCGCGGACCTCCTGCTCGAGGAGCACGCGACGTTCCTCGACGGTGACACCTGGGTCCACGAGGGAGACCTGGTGCTCGAAGGGGAGCTTGAGGTGAAGCGGGGGGCGTTGCTGATCCTGGGAAATCTGAGGGTCAGCGATGCCGTAGGGACGGACGAGAGCGGCAAGCTCGTCGTCACGGGGCGACTCGATGCCCGCCACCTCTATCTGGAAGGCGACCTGCGGGTGCACAAGGACGTTGCGCTCCGAGGCGCCCTCTTCGGCTTCTACGAAGCGGGCAATTCACAGGTCGACGGACGGACGACCGCGAAGCTCGGTCTCATCGGCGACCATGAATGGGAGTGCGATGACGAGCACTACGAGGTCTCTGGCCGCTTCTCGAACTTCGTCGAGCTTGAGGAGGGAGACCCCGATGCCATCCGCCAGCTCATGGGTGACAAGGAGTTCGCCATTCTCGCGCCCATGCTGGGTCTGTCCGACGAGGATACGGAGTGCGATGGCTACGGAATGAAGCTCTTCTTCCGGGTCTGAGCAAAGCGCGAGGCTCGGAGCAAGGCGGAGTCGGGACTGGCCGCGGCGTAGGTCCTGGGCGCCAATTCATCGATGTTCGTGGAGGTGTGACTTGAACGAGCAGACACTGCAGTCGCTGAAGCCGAAGCTCCGGCCCGTGAAGGACGAGGACCTCGAGCAGATTGGTGATGAGGACATCGCGGGAGTCCTCGGCGATGACAGTTGGGTTCACGAGGGAGACCTCGTGATTGAGGGCGACCTCAGCGTGACGGAGGGGGCGCTGTTGGTCCTGGGGGACCTGACGGTGAGCGGCGAGGTCACGACGGATGAGACGGGCACGTTGGCTGTCATGGGTCAGCTCAAGGCCCACCACCTCTACCTGGAGGGCAACCTGGAGGTTCACGGGGATGCCACGCTCAGCGGTGTCGTCTACGGCTTCTACGAAGCGGGCATCTCCCGGGTCTACGGCAAGACGACCGCGAAGCTCGGCCTGATTGGCAATCACGACTGGTCTTGCGACAGCGAGCACTACGAAGTCTCGGGGCGCTTCAGCAACTTCCACAAGCTCATGGAAGGAGACCCGGAAGCCATCCGCAAGCTCGTCGGCGACAAGGAGTTCGCCCAGCTCGCGCGCATGCTGGGGGTGAGCAAGGAAGAGGCGGAGGGTTCGTCGAACAGTGCGTGGGGACTGAGCCTCTTCCACCGGGTCTGAGCTGTCCGCGTCGGTCCCAGGACCTGATCAGGGACCACGCCCGCCTCCGAGGGCATCATCCTCAAGATGCGGCGGCTGGCGTGAGCCCCGCGACAATCAGACAAAGCCGCAATTGCGGGAATAACATCAAAGTTATTTACTGAACGCTCGGCGCGCGAACACCCCACCCACGCGCTCCGAACAGGGGACATCAACATGCCTCGTCATCTGTCGACCTTGCGTTCACTGACCGCGCTCACCGCCTTCGCCACGCTGTCCACGGCATCCGCCGAGGAGCGCGGCAAGCCGCAGGCCCCCCAGACCACAACGCCCGCTCGGACAGGAAACCCGGAACTGCTGGCCGGGACGTACTCCGTCTCCATCCCCGCCATCACCTGCGTGCACCAGGGAAGCGCTCCTCCGCCAGCTCCGATGACCTGCGGCGGCGGCGGCACGCTGCGCACGGACGGTGACAATACCTTCCCGTGCGCGGTGAACTCCAATGCCACGCTCAATACGTACGTGTGCGGTCTGAATCTTCCGTCGGGTGCGCAGATCCAGGAAGCCATTGCCTACGGCTACGACTCCTCCACCGTCGGATACTTCGAAGCCGCTATCTGGAGCACGGCCGATGCGACCCTCGCCGTGTCGTACTTCAGCAGCTTCGGGGGTACCTGGCAGAACTCGGGAGTGGCCTTCAACAGTGGCTACTCCAGCTTCCCCATCTTCTCCGCATCCCAACCCGCCCATACCGTGGTGGCTGGCAACCGGTATGTGATTGGCTTCGCTACGCGCGACCCCATCCAGTCCAACCTGGTCTTCGGCTTCCGCGTCCGCTACTCCCTGCCGTAAGGCACCCCGTCACGAAGTCCCGGCGCCCGCCCCTGTCTCACTGGGGCGGAGCGCCTCGTGAACCGGACTCCCACGAAGTGTGCCCCTTCCGAGTGAGTTCTCGCGCCGCGCGCGACAAAATCACACACACAAACATTTTCGTCTGTGGACAGGGAGTGCTCAAGTTGAGCGCGTCCATCACGTGTGGCGCGGCTTGCAGACTGGACGGCTGCGCGCCTCAGCCCACCACCCGCTCGATACCCGGACGCACAGCTTCGGGCGGGATGGGCAGGTGCGTGGTGTTTGAACCCGGGAAGCGCTCTGAGGCCCACTGACACAGGTGGTCCACGCACGACTCAATCGCACCACCCGTCGTGAAGATGTGATTGGTGCCCTTGAGGCGAATCCGCGACAGGTTCGGATGCGGCAGGTCCGCCAGCGCAGAGCGATGGATGCGGTCGAAGAACACGTCTCGCAGCTTGCCCTCCGCCGTCAGCACCAGCACCGGCTGCCCGCGCTCCACCACGCGCTGCCACGCCCGCACCAGCGGCACGTTCGTCACCGCCGGCAACGAATCCCAGTCCATCAACAAGTCGAGCAGCTTCTGTCGCGGGAAGGGCACGTACTTGAACAAGCGCGCGTACTCATTCTCCCGCGTCAGCATCCGCATCCAGCCCCAATACGAGAAGAGCTTCGACGTCACCCGCTTCAATGACAGCCGCGGGGACTCAACCTCCACCTCGGCCCCCTCCCCTCCCACCGCCGCCGCTTCCTGCTCCGACAGGTAGAACTCCGGCTCGAACATGAACAGGCCGCGCACACCCTCCGGCTCACGGTCCGCCAGATACAGCGCCGTCGTCGCCGCCCCGCACAGCCCTCCCATCAACATCCCCTCCAGCCCAAATCGCCGCTGGAGTTCCTCCCGCACCGCGCTCGCCACCTCGACGAAGCCGCCCTTGCACACGAGCTGGTACAGCTCAGACGTCGTCTCCGGCAACGGACCGTCCGAGTCCCCCAACCCCGGCAAATCCACTCGGAAGCACGGGAAGCCTCGCGCCGCGAGCCGCTCCGCCGCGAGCACCGACAGCCCCCCATGCCCGGAGCGCGGCACATGCCCGGGGTTCAGGAAGAGCACACCCACCGAACGCCGAGTCCCCGTCGCCGGAGGATGAAACGTCCCCCACAACCGGTGTCCCTTCACGTCGAGCTGGATCAACTCCCTCATGACCGCACCTCCTGGCGCGCCCCAGTCCCAGCGATGAACCCCAGACTGTCCTCATAGAGTTCCGCCAGCTCCGGCAAGAGCCGGTTGCTCGTCGTCCAGAAAAAGGGCCGAGGTGCCCTCACCGAGCGACTCCGTCCCGGCGCCAGGAAACGCTCCGCGGGACGGCCATCCAGGTGCACCACCCGCCACGGCCGCGCCTCGTCCTTCTCGGGGACCGCCAGGCCGTAGCCCTCCGAGCTGCGCCACAAACCGCGAGACCAGGGCAACCCCTCCACCTCCACGTGCCGCCCCGCCTCCAGCTCCGTCACGTAGTCCTCACGCGAGCGAGCCTCCCCTCCCGTCCCCTCCAGATTGTCCGCCGCCACCTTCCGGCGAAGCACTTCCATCAGATGCGCCCTCCCCGACTCCGGCGGCTCCCACATCAAGAGCCCTTCCACCGGCTCCGTCCGGAACACTCGCGCCGCGAGCAACGCACCGAGTCGAAGCCCATGCACCGTCAACGGCACACCGGGACTCACGCGCCGCAAGTGCTCCAGCCCCGTGCGCAAATCTTCTTCCCAGCGCGGGAAAGTCATCTCATCGAAGCGCCCCGTGCTCTCGCCAGAGCCTCGATAATCCAGACGCAGCACCTCCACGCCCCGAGCCGCGAGGAAGCGCGCCCATCTCACCCACACGACATAGCCATGCGCCCGCTCCAGCCCCAACGGCCCCGCCAGCAACACCGCCGCCCGACGCTCCGTCAGCGCCCGGTGATGAACGTAGTAAAGCGAGTCCTCGCCCTGGGAGAGATACCCAGGTGACTCAGTCAATGCCGGCATGTGAGTGGTGAGTCCCCCGCCTTGATGTCGCGTGATGCTAGGAACGCGTCGCCAAGCGAGTCAAACAGTCCTTGTCACCGCCGCAATCCACCGCGCGGACGCCCTCGGCGAACCGTCACGGCAGTCAGGACTCACGCATGGTCGGTCTTCAAAGACCCAGACGCGCGGAGGACCACGGCGGCATCACGGTGAAGCCGGAAGGTGCTCTCGGCGGAAGCGCTCCGGGCTCATTCCCCACCAGCGCTTGAAGGCGCGATGGAAGGCGGCCGGCTCGGCATAGCCCAGGAGAAAGGAGACCTCCGCGATGGACATCCGCCGCCGCAGGTAGGTCCCAGACAACTCACGGAGCAGGGACTCTTCCACGGGCAGCCCAAGCCGGCTCGCGAAGGCGGCCATCTCCTACGTGCTCGGACTCCCCACTCCTGACGCGGGCGCTAGCGGTACTGCAACAGGATGGCGAGAACAATGATGCCATTGAGCCCCAGGCCCACCGAGAAGTAGCCCCCGCTGGCGCGCGAGACGCCAGCGGCCACGTTCAGGTGGCCAATGTCCTCCAGGCACAGCTTCACTCCTGTCTCACCGCCCAGGTTCAGCAAGGTGTCCTGCCCCGAGGTCATGCCTCCCACCATCGCCCGCGCATAGGGGACCACATAGGGCGAGACGTAGTGCTGATACGCGGCGAAGCCGTTGGTCTCCACCAGCCCGTCTTCCCCACCGAACACCATGTTCGCGCCGAAGCCCAGCCGGCGATCCATGAAGGCCATCGGCTGGAGGTTGAAGGACAGCTCGAGGCCCGTGCCCATCTCGCTGCCCGTCCGCATGGCGAAGAGCACCTCCGTGGCGGGCTTGTCCATCGCGGGGGCCTGGTGGCGCAGCCGGGCCGCGGCCTGCTGGTCCACGGCCTGGCCCTTCGCCTCGTGCACCTCCGCCAGCGCCAGGGCGGCAGCCACGTCGCCCGTCTCGTAGACCTTGGTGAGCGGACGCTCCGCGCCGGACAGGTCGCCGGACTCCTTGCGCAGCTTGCCCTCCGTCATGCAGCTCGACAGGTCGCCTTCCTCACACGCCTTACCGTAGGCCTCGATGGCCCGGGGACGGTCTCCCTCGCGCAGCAGCTTGGCGCCCCACTCCGCACAGGGAAGCAGCGCGCCCGGCTCACACGACGGCGGCGCCCATTCGGCCCGGGACGTCGTGGTCGCGCACGCCGTCACTCCCACAGCACACATCACCAGCAGCAACACCCGCATCATGTTCAGCATTCAACCACGAGGTGCCCCCGCTCCGCCTCTCGGTCTGCCGCAGAGGAGGCCATGGCCTCGCCGCCCGCCCGCTTTCCGTCCCGGCGAGAATGGCCGAACCACGCGTTCCAAGAAGCCTGCCCCTGGCGAGTCGGAGGATCCGCACCGAACTTGAGGACACCCAGGAGGATTGGTGGACACCGTCGCTCGCCAGCACGACTCGCTGCTTCGCGCCCCTCGTGGGAGGGGCCTGCCCCAGGAGCCCGTATGAAGGTGCCCGAGGTCCTCGAGCACCTGCCGGGCGTGGGTCCCCTTCTCGGCCGCATGGCGACCAGCGCCGAGGAGCCTCGTCCTCGCAGGGACCCCACCCTCACCCTGCCGAGCCTCGACGCCTTCAAGCTGCCGGCGACGGAGCGCAAGCTCGGCGATGGGCGCACGCTGCTCGTCCGACACCCGGAGTCCCGGCCGCCCACGGGCCCCGGGCTCTCCGTGATGAGCTTCAACATCCTGCTCGGAGGACAGCGCCGCGAAGCCCTGCTGGCGTACTTCGACGGGCTGGAGGCGGAGGGCCGCATGCCGGACGTCATCGGGCTTCAGGAGGCCAACGTCCCCATCGCCGTGCTGCTGTCGGCGCGGTACGGCTTCCACCTGGCGTACTTCGGTCATGACGGTGGCAACGGCACGAGGCTCATCAACGGCAAGGCGTTCCTCACGCGGCATCCGCTGGTGGATGCGGCCCACTTCACCTACTCCCTCTCCGACGCCGAGCGCGCCGCCGCCATCCATCGCCGGGGCGGAGACCCGTGCGAGCTGCCGGAGGACCGGGGCGCGCTGTACGTCCGGCTGGACGTGGAGGGCGTGCCCGTCGTCCTCTACAACGTGCACCACACGCTGGGAGACTCCGGCATCAACGCGCACAACCTGCGGCAGCTCAACACGCTGCTGCGCCACCGGGAGATTCCCCACGCCGTGGCGTTGGGTGACTTCAACGCCAACACCGCCATCAAGCGCGGCGGCTCCTGGTTGATGGCCCACCTGATTACCTACGACGACACGGACACGGTGGAGGAGTACGCCGTGCGCTACGGCGTGCCGCACACGAGCGTGGGCGACACGGGCGTGGGCAACATCGCGGACCCTCGGCTGCGGCACGAACTGCATGTGCTGGAGCAGGGCCTGCCGGAGACCATCGCCCACGCCGCCGTCGCGCGCGTCCGCATGTCAGACGGAGAGATGATGACGCCGAAGCAGGCGTGCTCGGAGCTGCGCTCCGGGAAGGTTCCGCGAGGCAGCGAGCACTGGCTGCGACTCCAGGACATCGCCGACAGCGCCACCCTCACCTCGCTGCCGGACGAGTCGGGCATCGTGCCCGCCACGGGCAAGCGCTTCGACAACTTCTACGCCAGCCCGGAGCTGGAGCCCGTCCTCTTCGAGGTGGACCGGAGCACCGAGTCGTCGGACCACCAGCCCGTCCTGGCGCACTACACGCCACGCCCGGCGAAGCCTCGCGACGGCAAGCCGACACCGGGCAAGCCCACGTGACCCAAGGCAGCGCGTGTCACACGAGGACGAAGTCCACGTTCTTGAAGCCCCGGGTGCGTGCGCAGACCTCGTAGCCTTCGTGCGCGCCCTCGTCGTTGGTGTTGGCCTCGATGGTCTGGAAGGTCTCCTCATCCACCTCGGTGACGATGCCCGCGTGGGCCCAGTCTCCGGGCGTGCGGCGCCGCAGGAAGAGGCTGCCCGGACGGATTCGCGTGCGGTCCGGCGGCGCGCTCTGCGTGGAGAGGAAGCTCTCCCGCGCGCGCCCCTGCGCCGCGAGCAAGTCACTGGAGAAGGTCCGCTCCACGGGCATGGGCACGCCCAGCGTCCTCGCCGCCTGATGCAGACAGAAGGTCGCGAAGCCAGCGGACCAGCACCAGGACGCGCCCTCGTTGCCATCCAGATACAGCCGCACCCAGGGGCCGCGATTCCTCCCACCCACCTCGCGCGGAAGCTGGCGCAGGTGCTGCGCCGCATACGCCACCGTCAGCGAGCCCAGGGAGCGGCCCGCCGGAGAAGCCAGGGAGAGCGCCGAGCGCAGCGGCGCCACCAGTCGCTCGAAGGTCACCGCGTCCGCGACCCCGGAGACAGGCACGTTCGACCTGGCCTGAAACCGCTTGAGCGCCGCTTCCGTGGCGGGGCCGAAGTCCCCGTCGATGGCGACCGCGAAGCCATTCAGGGTCAGCCACTCCTGGATGCGCCGCACGCCAGGAGACTCCTCGCCCCGGCGATACACCTTGTCCAGCTCCAGCTCGCTCATGGGGCCCCCGCCAGCCGCTGCATGGCCGTGAGCGTCATCCTGGCACCGCGCCGAGTCACGGCGCCAGGAGGGCACATGTGACCTCAACGCGGAGGTGCTTCACCTGGCACGTCGCGGTCTTCCACCGAACGTTCCCGGTCCTCCTCTGACTGGTTCGGCACGGGCGTGGCCGCATCGCCCGGCGCACCCGAGCCGCCAACGCCTTCCTTGAAGCCCTGCGAGGCCTCCTCCGCGGCGGTCTTCATGTCCTTCGCCGCCTCGCGTGTGCCGTCACGCACCTCCCTCGCCGCCTTGCCCATCTCGCGGCCGACGTTGCGTGAGTTGTCGCGAACCTCATCGTCCTCGCATCCCGTGAAGGCCGCGAGCGACGCGCCCAAGCCCACCAGCGTGAGCCACTTCCACCGTGTCCGTGCCATCTCTCGCCTCCCGCGCGCAGGTCGCGTTCGTGTCGTCCGGACGGCAAGGTAGGCATGGGAGCACGCCAGAGCGGGCCTGCGAGCAAGCGCCCCGCTCCTCGTTCCAGGGGCGTACATCCACTCTGACGCACCGCGCCCGACTGTTTGCCGCCCTCCTGTCGGTGGCTTCCGGGTGGAAGTGGACAGAACGGCGGGCCTAGGCTCGGCCCATGGACCTCATCGTCGAGAACGGACTCGTATTCGATGGTCTAGGCAACCCACCCCGCAAGCTGAACGTGGGCATCCGAGGAGACACGGTCGCCGCCCTCACGGAAGGACCGATTGAGCGCGCGCCGCACACGCGCGTCATCGACGCGGCCGGCCACTGGGTGACTCCGGGCTTCATCGACCTGCACACCCACTACGACGCGGAGGTGGAGCTGGCCCCGTCGCTCTCCGAGTCCGTGCGCCACGGCGTCACCACGGTGGTGGTGGGAAGCTGCTCGCTCAGCCTCGCGGTGGGCAAGCCCGAGGACCTGGCGGACATGTTCTGCCGCGTGGAGGCCATCCCCTACGACACCGTCCGCTCGCTGCTGGAGCAGCGCAAGACGTGGGACTCGCTGGGCGGCTACCTGGAACATCTGGAGACGCTTCCGCTGGGCCCCAATGTCGCGTCCATGCTGGGGCACTCCGCGCTGCGCGCCCACGCCATGGGTCTGCATCGCAGCCTGGAGCCAGGGCTGCGCCCCAGCGAGGACGAGCTGCGGCGCATGGAGGCGATGGTCACCGAGGGCTTGGACCTGGGCTACCTGGGCATGTCCATCATGACGCTCAAGTGGGACAAGATGGGCGGCTCGCGTGACATCCGCAGCCGGCCCCTGCCCTCCACCTATGCCCGCTGGAGCGAGTACCGCCGGCTGACGAAGCTCCTGCGCGCGCGGGGCCGCGTGTTCCAGGGCGTGCCCAACATCAGCACCAAGGTGAACGTGGTGCTGTTCCTGCTCGAGAGCATGGGCCTGTGGCGCAAGACGCTGAAGACGACAGTCATTTCGATGATGGACCCGCGCGCCAGCCGAGGCATCCACCGGCTCATCGGCGTCCTGTCGCGCGCGGCCAACACGCTGTTCGGCGCGAACTTCCGCTGGCAGGCGCTGCCAGAGGTGTTCGACTTGTGGGCGGACGGCATCGACCTGGTGGTCTTCGAGGAGTTCGGCGCGGGCGCGGCGGCCCTGCACCTCCAGGACGCGGCCTCTCGCGCGGGGCTGCTGAAGGACCCGGAGTACCGCGCCCGCTTCCGCAGCCAGTGGACCAACCGCTTCCTGCCGCGCGCCTTCCACCGCGACTTCAACCAGTCGCGCATCCTCGAGTGCCCGGACAAGAGCCTGGTGAACAAGTCCTTCGCGCAGGTGGCCCAGGAGCAGGGCCGCGACGCGGTGGACGTGTTCCTGGACCTGGTGGCCACGCATGGGGACGCGCTGCGCTGGTACACCGTCATGGCCAATGACAGGCTCAAGGAGCTGGAGTTCATCTGCCAGCACCCCGACATCCTGGTCGGCTTCTCCGACGCGGGCGCCCACCTGCGCAACATGGCGCACTACAACTTCCCGCTGCGGCTCCTGCGGCTGGTGCGCGAGGCCCAGAAGCGCGGCGAGCCCTTCATGACCATAGAGCGCGCGGTGCATCGGCTCACCGGGGAGATTGGCGATTGGTTCGGCATGGACGCGGGCGTGCTCGCCGAGGGCCGACGCGCCGACCTGGTCGTCATCAATCCCGACGGCCTGGACGAGAAGCTCGATGAAATCGCCGAGGCGCCGATGGAGAACTTCGGAGGCTTCGTGCGGCTGGTGCGCCGCAATGATGCCGCGGTGAAGGCGGTGCTCATCGCCGGACGCGAGGCGGTGAGCGCCGGCACGGTGTCCCCGGCCCTGGGCCAGGAGCGCGGCTTCGGACGCGTGCTCCGCGCGGGGGCCTGACTCAGCGGGAGTGGGTCGCGACGAGCTGGACGACCTCCTCCGCGCAGCCCCATGAGAGCGTGACGCCCGCGCCCCCATGGCCGTAGTCATGCACCACGACGCGCTCCCCGAGGACCTCCACCTCCAGTCGCACGGTGGGGCGTCCAGGGCGCAGCCCGACCTTGTGCTCCAACACGTCCAGCTTCGCGCCCTCGGGAAGCAACGGCGCGTTGCGCTCCAGGATGGCCCGGGCCTTCAGCGCGTCGGGGACGAGCGACGCGTTCCCCTCCTCCGCCGTGCCGCCGAGGATGCAGTCCCGCGAGCGGGGAATGACGTAGGCCATGCCGCTCTCGCACTCGTCGTCGAAGATGAAGCGGTCCGTGGGGGGCGGGCTCACCCGGAGCACCTCACCGCGCACGGGGAAGAGCGTCTCGTCTCCCACGACGTCCCGAGCCCCCAGGCCCGTGCAGTTGACCACGAGGGACGCGCTCGCCCATGCCTCGTCCAGGGAGCGCACCTCGCGCTGGATGATGTGGCCGCCCAGCTCGCGCACGCGCGCCATGAGGAACGGCAGATAGCGCGGCATCTCGATGACGGGCGCGGTGAAGTGATAACCCTCCAACAGTCCCGGAGGCAGCTCGTCCGCCCGCGCCCGACGGAAGTCCGGCACGCTGTCGCGCCACCACGGGTCCTCGACGTGACGACGGAACACCTCCACGCCGGGGACCATCAGGATGCCCGCCTCGGGGCGCTCCTGGGCCAGTGACGCCAGCACCGTGTACGTCCGCTTCGCCCAGGCACTGACGCGCTCCTGCGGCCACGCGCGATAGGGGTACCAGACGGCCGCGGCGACATCCGACGTCGTGTGAGGCGACAGCTCTCGCGCCCACACCTCCACCGTGTGCCCGGCCTCCTGCAACCGGATGGCGCATGACAGGCCCGACACACCACCGCCGAGGATGACGATGAACATGGCGCAACCCTAGCGCCGGAGAGCGCCCACCCGCCGCCCGGACGCACCGCCCGGGTCGTCATGACTCAGGCCGTCATCCCCAACCCATCGTGACTTTCACCAACACCATTTGTCTCAGTCAGGCTTCTTGGCTTAAGACTCGGGGCCTGAGTGATGGCTTCGCGCCATGGGACGCGGAGCGACGGGGAGGGTCCAGCGAATGGCTGCCGAGCTGGATGCACCAGGGAAGTCTACTCGCGGGCGACGCGCGCCGCGCCTGCGTGCCTGGCATCTCATCCCCCTGCTCGTGTTCCCGGCCATCCTCATCGCGCGCTCGGGCCCGCTGCCCGGCCGTCGTGACGAGCTGCTTTGGCTCACCGACACCCGCACCCGCCCCCTGGAGCCGCGCCTCAGCGTCCCGGCCGCGGACGTCCATCGTCCCTACGTCCGGCCTCGCGAGGAGCGCCCCTCCATCGCCGTTCCCCTGAGGGAGCTGGCCCGACTGGAAGAGAGCGGAGACCGGGCGGGCATCGCCGCCTCCTATCTGCTCCATGGAGATCCCCAACAGGGACTCGCGCACCTGGCGCATGCACCGCCGTCGCTGAATCGCGACAACGACCAGGCCGTCGCCGCCTTCCTGCTGAAGCGCAACGACGAGGCCCTGACCTGGCTCGACGGCCTGCTGGAGACCTCGCCCCGTCATCCACAGGCCCTGTGGAACCGGGCGCTCGTGCTGCGCGAAATGGGGCTGCACCTGCTCGCGGCGTCCGTCTTCGACGAGGTGGCCGCCCTGGGCGAGCCCGGATGGAGCGCGGAGGCCCGTGAGCACGCGTCCTGGCTGCGCGCCTCCGTGAGCCAGCGGGCCGAGTCCTGGAACCGCACGCGGACCGCGCTCACCCAGCTGGCCCAGGACGCGAACCTCCCCATCCCCTTGGAGGAGGCGCGCCGACATCCCGGCATCTCTCGCGGCCTCTTCTACGACGTCGTGCGCACCGCGCCCACGTCGGCCCGGGTGCTGGCGTTGCTCCCGCTGGCGGAGCTGCTGGACCGCATCCACGGCGGCACGGCCCTGGCGGACCACACGCGGAACATCGCCGCGCGGGACTTCACGCGACGCGCGCCCCTGGCCGCCGAGTACGCCCGCCTCCTGCGAGAGCGCCAGCCCGCGTCCCCGGACTACCTCACCCGTCTGCGCGGTGCGGGCGAGCAGGACCTGCTGCTCGGCGCGAGGCTGCTGACGCCGGAGGCCCAGAGTCCCCCCGAGGAGCTGGAGCGCGTGGCGCGCCAGTGGAACGACCCGTGGATCCACCTGCTGGTCCAGGACGAACTCGCGCGGCAGGAGGGCTTCGCGGGTGAAGCCTGGCAGGCGGACCAGCGACTCAAGGCCGCGCTGACGCTGTGCCGGGAGAAGCGGCTTCGCCCGCGCTGCGCGGACCTGCTGCGCAAGGTGAGCCACCGGGCCACGTCCGCCAACCGGCTGTCGGAGGCCGAGGAGACGGGCCGCGCGAGCTGGCGCGAAGCCCAGGCGATGGGCGAGTGGGAGCTGGAGTCGGCGGCCCTGCGCGCGCTCGCCCAGGCCGCGCGCTTCCAGTTCCGCGTCGCCTCCGCTCGCGCGTACCTGTCCGAGTACCTGGCGCGCGCCCCGGACACCTGCGACGTGAAGAACTACGTCCACCGCAACATCGCGGCCCTGGAGTTGATGCGGCTGCGGCCCAAGGAGGCTCGCCGCGCCTTGTCGCGCGCGCAGGAATGCAATCCGTCCGTGGGGCTCATCGGCGCGTGGACGCTCACCGACCTCATGCGGTTGGACCCTCGGCCCGAGGACGCGGAGCAGATCAGCGCGGAGCTGACGCGGGCCCACGCCACGCGGGAGACTCCCGGCCGTCGCATGCTCGCCCAGTTGGTCCAGGCGCGCTTCGAGCTGCTGAAGGACCGGAAGCAGGGCAACGCGCGGCTCGCCGCCGTCATCCGACAGGCCGCGCCCTACCTGACCACGGACGCGGACGCACGCGACACGGTGGCGGTGGCCTATCAGACGATGGCCGTCACCGCCGGAGAGGCCGGCGCCTTCTCCGAGGTGCCAGGCGTCGTGGCCGACCATCTGGGCGTCGCCAGCCCGAAGCAGTGCGCGCTCATCGCCGCGGCGGAAGCCGAGCGCACGGTGGTGGTGGCGCTCGGTCCCCGGGGACAGGTGCTCGGGCACCATGACGCCTCACGCAAGGAGCCCCTGGGGGACGACCTCTCCGGACTGGTGCCGGAGAAGCTGCTGGCGTTGCTGCGCTCGTGCCCTCGGGTAGAGGTGCTCGCGGCGCCGCCCCTGGACAGCCGCTCCGGACTGCTCCCGCCGGAGATGGCGTGGAGCTACCGCGTGGCCATGGACGCCTCGCCGGAGCCGAAGAAGAAGCCACCTCCTCCGCTGCATGTGGTGGTGGCCAACGTGGAGACCCCCTCGGGCCTGGGGCTCGCGCGGCTATCCTCGTGGGAGTCCACGCCCGCGCCCATCGGCCAGTCGATGGAGCTGTCTGGCGCCCAGGCCACGCCCTCGCGCGTGCTGGAGGCGATGTCGCGAGCCACCGACATCGAGTTCCACGCGCACGGCGTGGTGGACCGCAGCCTGTCCGAAGCACCGGTCATCGCCCTGGCTCCCGAGTATGACGGACGCTATGCGCTCACCTCGGAGGCGCTGAAGCAGGTGCGCCTGGAGGGCTCGCCGGTGGTGCTGCTGGGCGCGTGCAGCGCGGCGCGGCTGCCGCCCTTCCTTCACCAGACGTCCTCGCTGCCCCAGGCCTTCGTGGGCGCGGGGGCTCGCGCGGTGTTCGCCGCGACGGTGGACATTCCTGACTCAGCGGGCCGGTTCTTCCAGGGCGTGCGCGAGCGCATCCACGCGGGTGCGACGCCCGCGGTGGCGCTGCGCGCGGAGCGGCTGCGCTGGTTGCGCGACGTGAAGGGCGCGCCGTGGGTGACGCGCGTCTTGTTGTATGAATAGGCCCACCGGAGGCCCGTGGGGGCGTCTCCGGAAGGCGTGAAGCAATGACCGTGCCCCTCCGGCACGGACAAGGGGGGGGTGGACATGCACGACGCGGAACCGCTGGCCATCTACAGCCTGCACTTCGACCGGGGAGACGCGGAGTGCGGCGCGGTTGCATTGTGGAGTCCCGTCACGGACACCCGCCTGGGCGAACAGCCCGAGTGGATTCGAGGCCACCGCGCGGAGCCCGTGGCCTACGTCCGAGGGACACGTCCCTCCGTCCGAATCGCGCTGCTGGCGAACCACTTCGTCCCCGCCTCGTTCGAACTGAGCGCCTTCGGCCCTTCGCTGTCCTCGGCGAATGGCCTGGAAACGCCCGTCCGCTGGCTCGGGCCACATCCGGTGAGCCTGGAGCGCACGGCGGGCTGGAGCACGCTCGCGGAGCCCGTGTCCTTCAATCGGTCGCTGCCCAATCACATCGGCACGCACGCGCTGGAGCTCCAGTGGGTCGCCGAGTGGACGGACGCGGACGGAAGCACGCGCAAGCTCTTCCTCGGCAACAGCAGACATGAGTTCTTCACCACGGGCGCGCCCATGCGCCACGGCGAGCAGGGCGCGCCCCCGTCCGGCGCCTACGTGCCCCTGGTGCGCTGGTCCTCGCGCTGGTGTGCGGGACTGGAGTCGCGCAAGGACATCTGCGACGCGCTGCTGCGGGGACTGCCGGAGACGGGCCTGCGCTACGGCGTGCCCGCCTGGACGGTGCGCCACATGCTGGCCGTCGGCGGCGGCATGTGTGGCGGCTGGTATCAACTCTTCCAACAGCTCGCCAACTGTCAGGGCGTGACGCTGGAAGGGCGCACGCTGCACCTGGCGCCCAAGGATGACCCACGCACGGACGAGGCGCGCTGGGAGGCGATGGTGGCGGTGGCGCCGGGCATCAACCAGCTCGAGCCCAGTCGCATGACGCGTCTGTATGGACGCTTCCTCGACTGCGCGCGCTATCCCTTCGCGCCGGACGAGCCGGTGGAGCTGCTGAGCCATGTCGCGTCCCGGTATGTCTTCATGGCCGGCTGGGATGACGGCCACTGCCTCAACTTCCTGGAGGACTCGGGGCGGCTGTATCTCTACGACGCCTGCTTCCGGACAGAGGCGGTGGAGCTGGACATGCCGCTGCCCCCGGCGGATGGCCGGCCCGTCAGACTGGGCCAGGAGTCGTCATTCCGGCGTCGATACCTGCACCCGACGCTGCCCTTCCTCATGGGGACGCTGCGCGCGAACGGAAGACTCTGGGAGGTGGACCTGGGGCGCAATGAGCTCGGCATCACCGTCGGGACGGCGCAAGTCCCGGAGATAGACATCATGTGGACACGCTAGGAGTTGTCATGCCGACGACACGCGAACAGCTCAGGCGGATGGTGGCGGAGCGAAAACCCCCGCACCGCGGCTTCGCCTGGAGCGAACTGATGGACGCCCTGGAGCAGATGGAAGCCGCCACCAGGGACTCGGCCGTCAGCACGCTGGAGGATGAGGACGTGGGTGTGCTGGTGGACCTGCTTGCGCAGCGAGGCCGTGTCCCCTTGCGAGGACAACCTCCCGTCCCCCACTCCATGCCTCCCGAGGAGCTGGTGCAGTTGCGAGCGCTGAAGATCCTCGCGCAGGCAGGACGACTCGCCACCATCCGTGACTCGCTGGAGCGATTGGACCGCGAGCCCTCGGCTCCCGCGCTGCGAGATTTCGCCCGACAGCTCCTCAGTCGACTCGAGAGCGAGGAGGAGGCGTAGGCTCGCGGGACTCCGGCCGGGGCGTCCACGACACGTTGGGCTCGGGCGCGGCGAAGGACTCGAAGACGATGGCGGCGCCGCCCTCCGGTGAGCGATGCGCGAACCACCACCCCACGGGCAACAGCAGCAGCTCCCCGGGCGACAGCTCCACTTCCATTCGCGGTACACCCTCGGGCACCGAGGCCGAGCCCAGGACGCGATGCAGCGCGTACGCGGGCACCAGTTGGAGCAGCCTGCGCCCGTGCACCTGCCCCAGCAGCATGTTGCGGCGCGAGGGAGTCAAGGGAACGTCCGCGCCCGGCTCCTCCCACCACAGGCCCACGGGCGCACTCTCCAGCACCAGCCCCTGGGGCACACGCACCGGCAGGCTCGACGTCACGTTCGCGCTCGCGGGCACGACGAAGGCGCCGGGCGACACGCTCGCGGCCTCGGCGACGCGCGCCAGTGCGCCCAGCTGCCCCAGCGTGTCCTTCGAGCCTGCGTCCGCGAGCACCGTGGCGCGCGCCACCACGGGGAGGTTCTGGAAGTAGTAGCGCTCGAAGAAGTCCTCGGGCGTCAGGGCGTCATGCCGGGGGACATGGGTGTGGCCCGGCGACTGGCGATGGAGGTCGCCGTAGAGGTCGAGCAGTCCCTCCAGCTTGCGCTGCATGGCCACGGCTCGCGCCGCGCCCTGGTAGCAGGGGTCTTCCGCCTCGGTATGCACCGCCGCGCGCGCGAGCGCCGAGTCAACTCCCGAGCGCTCCAGCACGGACACCAGGTCGTCGACCTCGGCGCCGCGCAGCAGGTTCTCCACCACCCAGCGCCGCCACTCCGGCGCCAGCGTGTTCGTCCCGCGCGCCGCGGGAACGTGCTTGTCCGCATCCGTCATCGCTGGACCTTCTCTGGCCTGGGGCCAATCCAATAGTCGCGCCACTCCACGTTGCGCTCCGGCCTGTCGAAGCTGACGAACGTCACCGACACGCTCAAGTCGAGCGCCTGCACCGCGTGCCACCACCCCACAGGAATCAGGAGCGCGTCACCGGGCCCCACCACGCACGAGTGCAGCGTGGCCCGCGCGAAGTCCGGGAAGCGACTCACGTCCGGCGCCAGGATGTCCACCGCGCTGTAGAGGCCCCGGTCGTTGTAGAGCCGAGGCGTCTCGCAGGACGGAGACAACCAGAAGCGCTTGCGCCCCAGCACCTGGCAGAAGAGGACGTTGAGGTGGTCGTGGTGCAGTTTCGACAAGGTCCCCGCGGGGCCGAACCACAGGTGCACGCTGTCCGGGGCGCTCAGGTCTGGATGGATGTAGCCCCGGGGCGGACGCAGGTCGTCGAGCAACGGGCGGAACGCGGCGCGCAGCAGCAGGCTGTTGCGGGCCACGAGGTACACATCGTCCGAGGCGCGGGTGTCACGAAAGCGCGCCACCAGCTCGCGCAGCGGCAGCGTCCGGCGCAGGCGCTCCGCATGGAAGTCCGGGTCCGGCTCCGCGTCGCGGCCCGCCATGACCTCCACCTCCTCGTCGCCGAAGCGCTCGGCCAGCCACTCCGGAGACCAGCGTGTCAGCGCCGGCCAGTCGTCCAGCAGTCCCTTGATGACGACGGGGCGGTTGGGAATGTAGTAGCGCTCGAAGAACGCATCGGGGGCCAGGTGGCGCAGTCGATCCACGGCCACGGGCGACAGGCCCGGGTGACACTGGGCATGGAGCGCGGCCCGGACTTCGAGCAGCGACTCCAGCTCCCGGCGCCGGGAGACGGCCTGCTGACCGTGACGCACCGCGGGGTGGGCCGAGACGACGTCCACCGCCTCCCGGGCCCGCGCTTCGGACAGACCCTGGGCCTGGAGGGCCTGGACGAGCCGGGACGGGTCCACGCCCGAGGTCAAGTTCTCAGCGAGCCAGGAACGCACCGGGGGCGGCAGGCTCTCGCGCTCGTCAGGAGTCATGGTTCGCGGGGTGCGATATACCACCCGGGTAGGCAACCACGTTGCATTGGGGACCGCATGACCACGTCAAAGGATCCTGCTCCAACCATCGTCCCAAACCCGCCGCCCAACCCGGCCACGCGCCAGGCGCCGCGAATCGTCCCCAATCCGGGAGGTCATTCCGCGCCGCCGCAGGAGCGCACGCGCCCCACCGAGCCCCCCACCACACCGCCACTGGAGAAGTAGCGGCACGGCGGAAGCGGTTCATCCCAGCTTCCACCACGTATTGCCGTCCGGGACGTCGAACTCCTGGAAGGTGACGGACACGCTGACGTCCAGCGCGTGTACCCAGTGCCACCACCCCGCGGGAATCAGCAGCATGTCGCCGGGCTCGACGACGACTTCGAGGACGTCGGCCTCGCGATATGAGGGGAAGCGCGTGAGGTCGGGGCGGTCCGCGTCGACCTGACTCCACACCTCGAGGTGGCTGTAGACGTGGTGCGTGTGGAACGAGGGAATGAGGCGGAAGCGCTTGCGGCCGAAGACCTGTCCGAAGAGGACGGTGCCCAGGTCGTGGTGCAGCTCCGTCCGAGTGCCCGAGGGCCCCACCCAGAGCTTCACCGCACCGGCCCGCGCTGACTCGCGCAGCAGGCCCGGCGGATAGCGCACGTCGTCGAGCAACCCGCGCAACTCCTCTCGCTCCAGGGCGAAGTTGCGAGCCGTGAGGTAGAGGTCGTTGGTGGGGCCGCCCTCCTCCAGCCTGCGGAGGAACTCGCCCAGGCGCATCACCGAGCGACAGGCATCCGGCTCCACGTCGTGGTCCGCGCGCGCCTCACGGCCGGCCATGACCTCCACCTCCACGTGTCCATGGCGCCGGGAGAGCGCCTCCGGCCGCCAGTTCGCCATCAGGGGCCAGTCGCGCATGAAGCCCGCGAGGAGCACGGGTTCGTGCGCCAGGTAATAGCGCGCCATCAGTTCGTGCACCGACACGTCCGTGCGCCGCTCCAGGCGTTGGTGCCGTCCGGAGTGACGATGCAGCGCGACGCGGGTGTCGAGCAGGCAGAGCACGTCCTCGTGAGGGGCCATGCGTCTCAGACCCGCCGCCACGGCCGGATGCGCACGCGTGGCTTCGATTTCCGCGCAAGCCCTCGCGAGCGGCACGCCCGCCGACACCAGCGTGTCGACGAGTCGCTCCGAGGCCACGCCTCGCACCACGTTCTCCGCCAGCCACGCCCGCCACTCCGAGCCCAGGCTGGATGCCACGTCGGCCATGCCGCCTCCGCTGACAATCGCGGTGGGCACTGTACAAGGCGCTCGGTCCTCCAGGGCAAGCCCACCAGGCAGGCATCCCTGCCTCGGGCCTGGGATTTCTTCCCCGAGTCCTGGGGGCGCGGGGCCCGGGTGGCGCCCCATCGCTCGCCCCGTCGGGGGCCGGCCTTGTGCCTCGCCTGCTCATCCCTCGCGGAGTGCTCCCTAGATTCTCGGCACGAGGCCCGCGATGAAATCAGACAGCCCCAGGTTCCGGTCCTTTCTGCGGCACACCAGCTCGGGAGGGTTGGGCGTGGTGCTCCTGCTCGTGGCCCCGGCAAGTGGGCTCGCGCAGGATGATGACGACGATGGGGAGGCGGTCGCTCCCCAGGTTTCCTGCTACACGGCCGCGAGCCAGGGCGGGCTCACCGATGACTACGCGGCCACGCAGCTCTGTCGCGGCGCGCGCTCCAACGCTCCCGCGAAATGCTTCCTGCGTGTCCAGGACGAGGGCTCGCTGACGCAGGCGCAGGCCCTCCAGCTCTGCCAGTTCGCCACGACCGACGATGACCCGGCCTCCTGCTACCTCCAGGCGCGCAGCAAGAGCTTCGGTGCCGACTCCCGCATCCTCCAGCTCTGCCAGCCTCCGGTGACGGAGTTCCTGCGCTACTGCCCCGTCTACGTGCAGTGAGCCGCGGCCCCACCTCTCGTCCCGAAGCGGGCTAGGGTGCGGCCATGACGGAGCAGCCGCCCCCCGAGGAAGACCTCCCCACGGCGCGTGAGCTGGAGCTGGGCGAGGCTGGTGCTTCCCCCGCGCCGCGCCTGTTGGTGCCACCGGGCAACGAGCCCCTGGCGATGCTGGCGCGCCGTGGTTTCCAGGCCACCGTCGCACCGCTGGACCTGCCCTTCCCCGCCGACGTGAGCGGCGCTCGGGCGGAGCGACTCGTGGAGCGCCTGGGCCACTACGCGTTCCGACTGTTCCTGCGCGGCGCCATTCTGCGGCACGGGAGCTTCACGCCGATGGAGGCCACGCGCTATCTGGAGGAAGCCGGCGCCACGGCCTTCGCCGAGGACCTGGTGGCACTGGACCTGGCCACGCGCGAGGCCGACGGGCGTTACCTGCTGCGCCACCCCACCGCCAGCTTCGGAGGCACGCTGGAGTGGTACGTCGCTCACGAGCTGCGAGGCCGCTTCGGCTTCGACGTGGCCGCGGGCGTGAAGTTCCATGCGCCCGACGTCGGCGGAGACCTGGACGTCGTGGGCGCGGCGGAAGGACGACTCGTCTATCTGGAGATGAAGTCCTCGCCGCCCAAGCACCTGGCAGCGGACGAGGTGGGCGCCTTCTTCCGGCGCGTGCGCGCGCTGCGTCCGCACGTGTCCGTCTTCGTCATGGACACCGCGCTGCGCCTGTCCGACAAGGTGCTGCCCCTGCTCCAGGCGGAGCTGAGCACCCAGCCCGCCCCGCCTCCCCGTCGCATCGTCCGCGAGGTCTGGGCGCTCACGCCCCACCTCTACGTGGTCAACGCGCGGCAGGACTTGATGGGCAACATCGGTCTCGCGCTCGCGGAGGGTTTCCGGGCGCTCGCCCCACCCGCTCCGTGAGCCCGCGACGCGCCCTACAATCACCTGCGCGTCGGAGACTCCAGCATGTAGAAAGCACGGACATGACACAGACCACTCGACTCGGCTGCGCGTGCGGACAGGTCCATCTCGAGGTGGAGGGCGCGCCCATCGTCAGCACCGAATGCTGCTGCAATAGCTGCCGTGCCGCCGGCGCCCGGATGCAGACCCTTCCCTCGGCCCCGCGCATCCTGGGAACAATCGGCGCGACGCGCTTCGTTCTCTACCGCAAGGACCGCGTCCGCTTCCTCGCGGGCGCCGAGCACTTCAAGGAGTTCCGCCTCACGCCCGAGGCGAAGACCCGGCGGGTCGTCGCCACCTGTTGCAACACGCCCGTCTTCCTCGAGTTCCAGGGCGGCCACTGGCTCAGCCTCTATGGCTGCCTTTGGCCCGCGGGAACGCTGCCCCCGCTCCAGCTGCGGACGATGACCGAGGACCTTCCGCCCGGCTCGACGCTTCCCGACGATATCCCGAACGGGAAGCGGCAATCGGTCTCATTCTTCGCCAAGCTCCTGGGCGCGTGGATCGCGATGGGGTTCCGCAGCCCGAAGATGACCTGCGTCAACGGCAAGCTGCAGCTCTGACACCCTCCCTGGCCTGACGGTGCGTGAAGCGCTCCGCTGACTCGCGGCAAGGATGCGCGGTCCATTCCACGCCGCGCATCCCTGACGCCACCGCTACCTCAGTATGAGTAGCACTGCCGCGTGACGCCCACGGGGAAAGAAGGTGAGGGCAGCGACGTCGGGTCCGCGCAGTAGTTCGCCGAGTACGCGACGTTGCACGCCGTGCCACCCACGACATCGCTTCCCGAGAACACGTTGGGGTAGCTGGCCCAGTTGGGGCAGCCCGGCGCATCACAGACCACGTGGTTGCCGTTGTAGCAGGAGCCCAGCGTCGACTGATGGCCCGGCGACCCGCGGAACTCGAGGCTGGTGCTGAAGTCTCGGATGGTGTTTCCGTAAACCCAGCTATTGAGCGTGTTGTCGACGAGGACGCCGACCTGCCCCTTCACGCCGGTGAGCTGGGAGTCGATGGTGTTGAAGCCGACGAAGCCCCAGTTGACCCGGTAGAAGGTGATGCCAATCGGGTTCTTGTAGAAGCGGTTGTCGCGCACATACACATGGTCGATGAAGCCGCGCATCGGTTCGGTCAACGCGTAGTACTTCTGCGCGTCATCGAGCAGGTGCTGCTGCAGCTCGAGCACGTGGTTGTAGTCGCCGAAGTCCCCGATATCAAAGCCGGTCAACTGGCGAAACGCGCACGGGGGCGCGACGGTGTACTGGCTGCCGTCGGTGAGGAAGCCCAGCGAGAAACCCGAGACGAAGTTTTCGGTGTGGGTGGTCGAGCTGGTGTACGGCATGTGCCCGTCGGTGCTCAGGCCGAAGTTGCTGGTGAGGGGCACGTTGTGGGGCGCCCGCAGGACGACGTTCTTGGAGACGTCGACGTTACCGCCCACGATGTTGATGCCCACGTTCACATCACAGATGGAGTTGTGGTGGACCTGGGAGCGGGCATTGGCGTTGCCTCGGAACTCGAAGGGCTGATTCGTGCAATACCGCCGCGTTCCGAACTCCGTGGTGGGGTCGACTCGCATGCAGTACATCGTGTTCGGCACGGTCTCACCCTCGCCAAGCGGGGGCAGCGCCGGGCACTGTCCGGAGGGAATGCTGCCGTCCGCGTTGCAGGACGTGGGGCGGCACTCGGCGGTGCCGGGCCGGCGGCTCAGCGCCTTGAGATCCCACCCGCTGGGGCAGTGATAGGTCACGGGGTTGGTGGGCCCGTTCCACGTCGCGCTGGCGGGCTGGATGGAGATCTTGATTCCGGGCGTGGTCTCGCACGTGGGGTTCTCCTTCACGTGGGCCGTGTTCCAGCCATACGCGATACCCGCCCCGAGGTGGACGATGCGCAGGTGGTGGACGTTCACCGCCGGGCCGTTCATGGCCTCGGCGTGGTTGACCTGGACGCCGACGGTCCACCGGCGCGGCATCGTCCCCGTGTTGAAGACCGTGGCGTCGGGTGAGGGCGGCTCGTGGCCATCCAACTCCAGGATGGAGTTGAGTGAGTGGGCGCGCGCCGGGCACTCCTGTCCCTGGCTGTAGCCAACGTTCGTGGTGCCCACCAGGGTCAGGTTGGAGACGCTGGCGTCGTTGAGCAGGCCCTCCTCGGTGCCCGTGCCCGCGACGATGATCAACCCGTTGAGCTTCGTGGTGTCGTGGTCGACGTTGATGATGGTGGGCGGGGACAGCGACGTGCCCTCCAGGTGGATTCCCGTCGGGACGTGGAGGCCAAAGCCATTGCCCCAGGGCCAGCTCCACGCGAGCTTCGTGGCTTCGGAGATGGTGATGGTGCCTGGATCCAACACCACCCTCGAGTGGCCGTTGGCCTTCGCCCAGTCGATGGCGGCCTGATACCAGCGCGGATGGAGGGTGCTGCCATCATCGGTGCAGGTCCGGGTGACGTCGCCGACGCAGGTGGCGCCGACATTGCCGGCCGCGCAGAAAGCGCGCTGGAAGCCAGCGGTCCCATGGACGCGGGCGCACATGGTTGGAAGCAGGGACGCCAGGCTCGAGGGACTTGAGCGGGACACGGCCTGAGAACTGGCGGCGTGCGCCAGCCCCCCACCCAGGACCACGAGCAGGAACAGGGCACGAATCCAGGGACTTGTACGGAGCTTCACCGCCGGAGAGCGGAACAAGGGGGCTGCTTGCATGGATATACGTCCCATCAAGGGATGAATCGATGATCCATCCCGTGGCTGCGGCCCCTGCGTCTGGAACAGTTACCCTGGATTCGCGGATTCGCCAAGCCTGTTGTTCGCGGCCGCGTATCCACTCCCTTTCCGCCCATGGACTGACATGTGTGCGGCTTTGGACCCCCGGCATTGACGGATCCGCGCTGCCTCTTTCATCAATGTCTGACATTCCTGACGGAATGCCTCTCCCGACCGGGAGGAATCATTGACGGCTCGCTTGAAGCGGGCGTCTGTCCGTATGGCGTTGAGTCCGTGAATCGTGGAGAGCCGACAACGGGCGCGCGGCTTCCGTTCCACGCTTCGCGAGGCGCTGACAGGGGAACACGCCCCTGTCAGCGGCCCCAATGCTCAGTGCCGGGCTGCGCGGGCGTCGCGGCCCCGGGCGCGCGCGGCCTTGGAGAGCGCGTTGGCGCCCTGCTCGTCGCCGCGCATCCACTCCTTCATCGCCGGCACCACCTGCTTGCTCCAGGTCTTCCCCACGCGAATCTTGAGGAAGTCTCCCACCAGCGCGTCGATCATCGCGGACAGCTGCTCGGTGAGGAACAGCCGCTCGTTGAGCTGGTCATCCTCTTCCTCGCTCATCAGCGCGGGCAGCTTCGCGGCGCGAACGTCGAGGAACTCCGAGTCGAGCGTGGCCTCATACTCCTTCTCGCCATGCGTGAAGCGGATGCGCGCCTGGGCCACCAGCAGGCCCTTGTCCAGCGCGTGCTTCACCTGCTCCGAGTACGGCGCCAGCGTGCCCTTCGCGCTCAGCTCCGTGACGTCGCCCGCCACGCCGCGCAGGGTGATGCGGCCCATGAAGAGCACGTTGACGCCCGTGCCCTCCAGCTCCACCAGCGCGTCACCCGTCTCCGAGCGCCACAGCATCCACGTCAGCAGCTCGCGGCCCAGGTAGGCCCGGCCCCGCAGGAGCTGCTCTCGCGCCTGACCACGCTCCACCTCGGCGACGTCCTTCGTCTCCTCGGTGGCGGCGCCGTCGACGCCGACATCTCCTCGCGCGAAGGCGGCTTCCGCCCGCGCCTGCTCACGCTTCGCCATGTGCCACCTCCGCCGACGTCGCCGGCAAGTCCATGCCAATCAGCTCCGCCGTGGGCCCGAGCGCGTTCTCGTCGATTCCCGACGTCTGGGCGATGGCGGCCGGCGTCAGCCCCACGAGCTTCAGGCCCAGCGCGTTCTCCAGCGCGATGATGATCTCCTCCACCACCTTGCGGGACGCGGCCCAGATCTGCAGTTGCTGCGTCTTCTGGTTCCAGCTCACGTCCAGCACGTTGGTGCGCGGCGTGGCGCGGGTGCGGAGCATCTGCTTGACCTGCGCCTTCGCCTGCGTCTTCTCGCCACGGCTGGGCGGACGGTCATTCTCCGCCTCGAAGTTGGCGGACCACTTCGCCATCTCCTCCTTCATCGCGGACGCGGGGACCTTCAACGAGTCGATGCGGAAGGAGAAGAGGACGTACTCTCCGTAAAAGACGCGGCCGACGGAGAACTCGACGGCGTCCGCGTTCTCCAGTTCGACGAAGCCGGCCGCGCGGTCATCCTCGGAGCGACGGTCGATGGGCTCGAACGCGTGCGCCTTGAGACCACGGGTCAGCCAGCGCTTGATGTCGGAAGGCGCTTCCTTGGCGGGTTCGACCCGGAAGCGCGAGAAGGTGACGGCACCACGAAGGACAGGCATGGGGCGCGGCAGGATGGGGGGCGCGAGCTACGACGTCAAGGCACTCTTGGTGCTGTCCTCTCCCGAGTGGGACACCGGTGCGCTGGTGCCTACCCCTCTGATTGAGGAAGGTACCGTCCATGAAGCTCGCCGCCGTGTCGCCCCTGCTCGCCGTGCTCCTGTTGGGTGCCGTCCTCCCCTGGGAAGTCCTCGCGCGGGAGGACGCCCAGGCGCCCACGACGGTCCAGGCCCCACCGTTGATCGCCGCGCCGGACGACGTGGAGCCCGCGCCCTTCGTGCCTCAGCGACCCCCGTTGGCCGAGGCCCCCGAGAAGGCAGGGGTGTCCACCGTGCCGCGCGTCATGATCGAGACGGTGGCGGGCGGGCTGGGGATGGTGGGAGGCGGCGTCCTGGCACTGCTCGGAGGAACCCTCGTGGGGGACTGCGCGTTCATCGACGAGGATTGCGCCCTCCCCATCGTCGCGGGCTTCGCGGGCATGGCGCTGGGCTCGGCGATGGGGACCTACGCGGCCGGAAGCGTGATGAGGGGGCGCGGGTCGCTCCTGGCGACCGTGGTGGGCGGGCTGGCGGGCACTGGCGCGGGCGCGCTGGGGTTCTTCGCCAACGAAGGGGCAGACGCCTTCGGAATCATCACCCTCCTGGCCCTGCCTCCCATCGGCGCCATGCTGGGTTATGAGCTCTCCCGCTCAGAGCCGCCCGCGGTGTCTCGCTTTTCCCAGACACGCAGCCAGGGAGCGCCGCTGCCCACGTTCACCTTCCGGGTGACGCCTCACGGCGGGCTGATGGGTGGAGTCGCTGGCAGGTTCTAGCGAGGCTGAGACCACCGGTCACTTGCGTCGGCCAGCTGGCGTTCGGCTATTGTGGCCTCGCCAGTCATGCGCGGACTCGGGCCACTCGCGCATGTCATTCCTGGCCATTCCCACACCCCACCCTGAAGTGAAGTGCCCGGCCGGGCGCACGAGCTTTGGGTGTCTGTCATGACCGCTCGTCTCCCAACACTGTTCGTCGTCGCGTTGCTGTCCTTCACGTCCTTCGCCCAGGAAGGCCTCAGTCCCCCTCCCCTCACCTCGGCGAATGAAGACAACCCGAGCGGCGTGCGAGGCGCCTCCACGCCCATCGATACCCGCGTCCGACTCGCGGGGACGCTGCTGGGCGGCGCCGCGGGCACCGCCGCTGGAGGAACCATTGGCGGGCTCTTCTCCATGGGCAGGCTCACGAGCTGCGGCTCCTTCCCCGCCACCATCCACTGCGGACAAAGCCTGATTCCCATCTTCATCGGCATGGCTGGCGGCTCGGGCATCGGGGTCTTCGCCACGGGCCGGGCCCTCGGGAGCAACGGCGACTTCGCGCTCAGCGTGCTGGGCGGCGGGCTCGGCACGGTGGTCGTGGCCCTGATGACGGGGGACAACGCGCCGGGCGAACCGCTCGTGACGGAGGGAGGCACGCACATCGTGCTCAGCCTGCTGATTCCCACCGTGGGCGCGCTCCTGCTCAACGAGCTGTCGCACCGATTCAGCGGGGGTGGGCTCTCCGCGCGAAGTCCGCGGCGAGACGAGGGGCTCCTGGTCGCCCCCACCGTGGGCGCGTCGAGGGATGGCGGCTTCGCGGGGCTCGTCGGCCGGTTCTGATTCGACCCATACCCCCCGGAGAAAGCGTGGCATCGCGGCGTGAGCGCGCACCGTCAGTCGGTGCACGCTCCGGCGTCCATGAGCGCGCCCTCGGAAGGCTGGATTCAGCACGGGGGCAGCATCCATCAACCGTCAATCCGAGGGGGATTGTCTTGTCATTGATTCCAACTCCAGTTCCACGAAGCCTGGCTTTCGTCGTCATGCTGGCACTGCTGGCCACGGGCACCCGGGCAGCCGCCGCGAGGACCCCTCCACCGCCCCTGATTCTCGGTAGCAGCCAGTCCCAGTCCGTCGTGCCCTCGCGCGGCACCGCGCGGTTGGTGGTGAGGGCACGTGATCCCCAGGGCGGTCGAATCAATTTCACCTGGACCGCCACCATGGGAGAGCTGAGCACCCAGCTGAACGGCGAGGACAGCAGCGAAATCACCTGGACCGCCCCGGACTGCATCATCCCCGGCAGCGCCCCCGTGAAGGTCACCGTCACCAACGCACAGGGCCTCTCCTCCGAAGTGGACTTCTCCTTCCAAGTGGGCCCCACCCTCAACGACGACCACCAGCCCCCTTTCGCGGAAGGCCAGTTCCAGTCCCTCGACAACGTGTCCCTCCTATCGAACTCGGCGCTGAATTATCCGGAGCCGCTCCTCTCCGTTTTCGGCGGCGAGTTGATGATGTTCGCCTCGGACGTCGAGCTGTCCCTGTCCTTCCTGAGCACCGACGCCCTGGCATCCCATTCGCTGGGCTGGATGTACTACGACGACCTCATCGCGCGCGGCTATGTCGACACCCGCGGGACCCCCGAATACTCCGGCGACGACTTCCTGAGCGACGCCAACAACAACGGCATCACCGACCTCCACGAGGACATCTACAACCTCGCGCCTCCGTCCGGCTTCCATGCATCACGGCCCTACATCGGCACGACTCGCCGCTGCTCCCAACCCTTCCTCTCGGTCAATGGCTTCCTCAGCCAGCCGGAACTGGCGATGGACCGAACCTGCAACCCGGTCTTCTCGCCCGATGTCCTGCTCGCGGACGCCCGACCGGGACAGACAAACAACCTCATCCCCGTGGATGTCGTCGGCGCACTCGCTGTCGCGCAGACTCCATCCACCGGCTTCTCGGACGGAGGCCTTTTCGCGCGCATCCCCAATCTGCTCGAGCCCGCGGCGCCCGCGAATGCCAACATGGGACTCGGGCATCTGGCCTTCCTGTTGACTGACGACGACCCCAACAGGACCACCTTCAAACAACTGGGCCCGGTCCAAGACCGGAGCGAGTCCTTCGAGGACGGCCTTCCCGACTACGACACCTCCGCGTACACGCCGGACGGAGTGCTTCGGACCACCAACCCGGACCCTGGCATCACTCCGGCCGACCGCACCGTGAAGCTGGGGCGCATCCAGGCGGGACGGGAGATCGTCTTCTTCCTCATCACCTATTACGACGCCACCCACGACCCGAACGGTGACGGCACGGTGTATCCCTGCCTGATGAAGGCGATAGATGGCCGGTGCAGCCTGCACCTGAAGACCTCCACGTCCGTCTTCTTCTCGAAGCCGGGTTGGAACCTGGATCAGGATGCCCGCGGAACCTCTCCGGTGGCCCAGTACAACCTGGGTTGTGCGCGTGACCCGCGCTGCAATCCCATCAGGCCCATGGACTACACCTGCCCCGATGCCTCCACCAGCCAGCCGCTCTGTGGTTGGCTCCAAGAGACCTCCCACGACCTGCTCGGGACGCCCGCCTATGGAAACCTCGTCCTGCCGAAGGCGC
Organism: Myxococcus sp. CA040A; assembly: GCF_013336725.1. Lineage (NCBI taxonomy): Bacteria > Pseudomonadati > Myxococcota > Myxococcia > Myxococcales > Myxococcaceae > Myxococcus > Myxococcus sp. CA040A. Next base: position 131,109 of record NZ_JABUMR010000015.1, read on the forward strand.
GAAGCTGGGTGCCCAAGGTCAGCAACGGCAACATGCCGCACTTCCAGGTGCAAGCGGTGACCACGAGCCCGGGCAACTGGATCCTCGGCATCGAGGACCTCAACGGAGGAGGCGATCGGGACTTCACGAACGTGGTGCTCCTCCTTCAGGCCACTCGCGTGCCAGGCAACGTCCGCTCCAACGTCATCAGCCCCGCCCTGGATGGCCAGTGCGCCATCTCCCGCCTGCGCGTTCGCAAGACCGACTGGGCTCCCCTGGAGTGCCAGCAATCAGCGAGCAACTTCGGCATCGCGTACGCCGTCGCCTCGGACTGCAACGTGTGCGCGAATGGGAGCTGCCAGACGAATCCCGCGCCCACCTGGTTGAACGTACCCTTCGAGCCCGGACAGAACGAAGCCGTGATGAGCCTTCCGCCGTCCGGAGGTTCTCAGCTCTGCTGGAAGGCCCGGCTCACCCACCCGAATTTCTGGTGTCCGTTGGTTATCTCCAACGTGGACATCGGCTACGAGCTGGGCTTCACGCCCCTGAGTCCAGTCCCCGCGACGCACTGACGCTCGGCGACGAGTCCCTTCGTGACGGGGACTCGTCGTCCGTCAGGGCTTCGACTCCGCCACGGAGGAGTCCGCCGGCGTCAGCTCGGAATAGACGCCGTCCTTGAGCTGGTAGCGCGTCTGGGCCTTCGTCGTCAGCACATTGCCGGACTCATCCTCCTGCTCATCGGTCCTCACCATCGTGAGTTCCTTCTTCCGCGCCTGGAAGGAGACCTCGTATCGGGAGACACCGGGAGCCTCCGACACGCCCTCCAGCAACAGCGCCAGCTTCGCCGTGCCCAGGACACCCTTCTTGTTCCCTGGCACGGTGTAGCTCACGTACGTGGTGCTGTAGTCGCCACACTCCTCGGGGGTGGAGTCCACCCGCAGCAGGACGACTCCCGCGGTCTTCGAGGGAACGAGTGTCACCGCCGCCGGTCCGCCACTGACCTGGCGCCAGTTCTCCCCCGCGGGCCTGGCGTCCACGCTGCTGACTCGGAAGGGAGGCTTCAGCTTCGGCTCCAGGACCCGGACGCGAATCTTGAAGTCCCCACTCATCACCACCGTGGCGACCTCCTTCTCTCCGTCCCCGTCGAAGTCCTCCTCGAACCGGAAAGGCGTCAGCGTGTTGCCGAAGAGCCAGCCCCGCAAGACCGAGTCGTCCGCCTTCTCCGCGGTGCCCTTCGTGTCCACATGCTCCACCGAGTACCAGTGGTTGACGTACTCCCCCACCTTCAGACGCGCCGTGCCACGCTCCTGCACTCGCACGGCCGCGCCCAGGGGCAACACGGCGACCACCGCCGCCTCCGTCGAGGGCTCCTTCCGGAGGTTCGCCTCATCCACCCCCACGAACAATGTCGCCAGTTCGCAGGACGGCTCCCAGGTCGTGAAGGCGAATTGCTCCGGCGTGCGCTGCTGCCCCTCCTTCACCTTTTCGGCGGTGTAGTGGAGCGAGGGCGCGGACGTCTGCGTCAGGAGCAACGACAGCCACAAGCCGGGAAACATGCGGAACCATCCCTGGTGGGAACAACCCGCGCCCTTTCTCCAACACCCCCTCCCCCCGAAGCAAGGCCCCGCACCCAATTCCTCTCATGCGGCCCCGGTGACACGATGAGCCGAGTCACACGAAGGGAGGACAGCCGGGTCGCATACCGGACGGCCGGGTTGGTACGGCTCACCCTCCCCCGCACCTCGCCGCATGACACCCACTGCCGTCAGGGTTAGCGTGGCGCGCGTGATGAGCCAAGCCCTGCCCCTCTCCCTGCTGCTGGCCACCTCGATGCTCGCCGGCTGCCACCATGCGCGGCGCCCCGAAGCTCGCACCGTGGGCTCGGTGGCGAGCAGCCTCTTCGCCACCCTGGAGGACGAGGGCGCGCTCGCGAGCGCCTTCGTGCTGGACGCGCGAACAGGCGAGCCGCTGTTCGCGCACCGGGAGCACGTCCGGTTGCTGCCCGCGTCCACGATGAAGGTCGTCTCCACCGCGTCGGTGCTCTCCGCGCTCGGTCCGGACTTCCGCTTCCAGACGCCGGTGACACTGGAGGGCACGCTGACGAACGGGCTGTACCTTGGCGACCTCGTGGTGGACCCCTCGGGTGACCCGTCGCTGGGCTCGTGGCGTTTTCCGGAGACGGCGCTCGCCTGCGAGCAGGTCGCGGACGCGCTCCAGGCGCGCGGCGTCCAGCAGTGGCGCGGACAGGTGCGCGTGCGAGGCACCGACGACGTGGAGGCCGCCTTCGGTCCGGGCTGGGCCTGGGATGACGCCGCCTATGCCTACAGCGCCGCCCCCACGCCCTTCGTCTTCCGGGAGAACGTCGTGGACCTCGCGCTGTCCCGCGCGGACGGCGCCGACTGCGCGCTGCCTCCCACCGTGCAGCTCACCCCGGCCTTCGCCACGCTCTCCGCCATCGTCCGCGTGGACCCGAACGCGGAGCGCGCGAACCTCTCCTGCACGCGCCAGCGCGGTGCCCCGGGCGTGCGCTGCGTGTGGCGCTCCCCCGTCAACCAGTGCCCCCGCTCCGCCGCGGTGAAGCTCTCCGTGGACGAGCCCCAGGTCCTCTTCTCCGCCTGCGTGGAGGAAGCCCTGCTCAAGCGCGGCGTGCCCCGCCTGCCCGCCACCCTGGAGGCTCCCGGCCCCCTGCGCCCGCCCGTGCCGGAGCCGCTCGTCACCCTGGTCAGCCCGCCCCTGTCGGAGCTGGTGAAGGCCACCAACAAGGAGTCCCTCAACCTCTACGCGGAGCGGCTGGGCCTGCGCTTCGCGCGCGAGCGCAGCGGCACGGAGGGCTACGCCACGCTGCGCACCGCGCTGGCCGAGGAGCTCACCCGTCGCGGCATCCCCGCCCGGGACCTGCGCCCCGTCGATGGCAGCGGCCTGTCCCGCTACAACCTGGCCACCGCGCGAGGCCTGGCGCGCGTGCTCTTCACCAGCCTGCGCGAGCCCTACGGCGCCGCGCTGGTGGACAGCCTGCCCGTGGCCGGCGTGGACGGCACGCTGGCCACCCGCCCCGTCACCGCCATCACCGCGGGCCGCATCCGCGCCAAGACGGGCACACTCTCCGGACAGAAGTGCTTCGCGGGCGTGGTGGACCGGCCCGGTGACGCCGAGCACCCGCGCGTCGTCTTCGCGCTGATGCTCGGCAACATGGACGAAACCACCGCCCTCCCCGCCAACGAGGCCTTCGACCGCTTCGCCGCCGCCCTGGTCGAGCTTCCCCTGCGCGCCCCGTGACGATGGGCGTTCTCGAATTCCCCGGCGGCTTTGACGCAGCGCACGCCTGGAAGCAACCCGAGGGAACACGGGCTCCGTGGCGACATTCCCCTGAAGGGAACCGACGCCACGGAGGATAGGACGTGGCAGGCTGCGTCCGCCTTTCCCTATCCCCGAGGTGAACATGAAGCTGACAACCGCACTGGCCGCGGCGGCACTGCTGCTGCCACTCACGTCCCCGGCCGCAGGCAAGGGCGCGTCCAAGCCGCCCGTCACGGAGAAGAAGGAGGTCGTCGACACCTACCACGGCACGGAGGTGAAGGACGCCTACCAGTGGCTGGAGGCCACCGATGACGCGAAGGTGAAGCAGTGGAACGACGCCCAGAACGCCCACACGCGGGCCATCCTGGACAGGCTGCCCGGCCGCGAGGGCATCCGTCAGCGCGTCGCCGAGCTGCTGTCCTGGAAGTCCCCGGGCTACGCGGGTTTGACGGAGGCCAACGGCACCCTCATCGGCATCAAGTATCAGCCGCCCCGGCAACAGCCGTACGTGGTGGTGATTGGCTCCGCTGACGACACGTCGAAGGAGCGCTCGCTGCTGGACCCCATGGTCATCGACCCGTCGGGCCACACCACCATCGACTTCATCGAGCCCACGCTGGACGGCAAGAAGCTGGCGGTGTCGCTGTCGAAGAACGGCACGGAGAGCGGCGACGTCTCCGTCTATGACGTGGCCACGGGCAAGCCGCTGCCGAACGAGGTCGTCCCTCGCGTCAACGGCGGCACGGCGGGCGGTGGCCTCGCGTGGAACGCGGACGGAACGGGCTACTTCTACACGCGTTATCCGCGCGGCGAGGAGCGCCCGGCGGAGGACCGGGACTTCTTCCAGCAGGTGTACTTCCACAAGCTGGGCACGCCCACGGAGAAGGACACGTACGCGCTGGGCAAGGACTTCCCGCGCATCGCCATGACGGAGCTGGAGACGTCGCCCGACGGCAAGTTCATCACGGCGATGGTCGCCAACGGCGACGGCGGCGAGTTCATGCTGTACCTCCACGGCCCCGACGGGAAGTGGGCGCAGGTGACGAAGTTCGCGGACAAGGTCATCCGCGCCCGCTTTGGCCATGACGGCGCCCTCTACCTGCTCAGCCGGCAGGACGCTCCGCGCGGCAAGGTGCTGCGCCTGGCCCTGGCCACCCCGACGCTGGACAAGGCCACGGTGCTGCTGCCCGAGGGCGAGGCCAGCGTCCAGGGCTTCTTCCCGACGAAGTCGCGCCTGTACGTGAGCGAGCAGCTCGGCGGCCCGTCGCAGCTGCGCATGGTGGACCTGAAGGGCAAGGACCTGGGCCTGGTCCCCACCCCGCCGGTATCGTCGGTGGGCGGACTGGTGAGCGCGGGCGGCGAGGACATCTACTTCAGCAACTCCAGCTTCGTGCAGCCGCAGGCCTGGTACCGCTTCACGCCCGCGGACGGCAAGGTGACCAAGACGGCCCTGGCCAAGACCTCGCCGATGGACGTGAGCGACGTGGAGGTGGTGCGCACCGAGGCCACGTCGAAGGACGGCACCAAGGTTCCGCTCACCATCCTCAAGAAGAAGGGCACGAAGCTCAACGGCACCAACCCGACGCTGCTCACCGGCTACGGCGGCTTCAACATCTCCATCAGCCCGGGCTTCAGCCCGCTGGCGGGCCTGTGGCTGGAGCAGGGCGGCGTCTACGCCATCGCCAACCTGCGCGGCGGCTCGGAGTTCGGCGAGAAGTGGCACGCCGAGGGCTCGCTGACGAAGAAGCAGAACGTCTTCGACGACTTCTATGCCTGCGCGAAGCTGCTGGTGGACCAGAAGTACACGCAGCCCAAGAAGCTGGCCATCCAGGGCGGCAGCAACGGCGGCCTGCTGATGGGCGCCGTCGTCACCCAGCACCCGGAGGCGTACGGCGCCGTGGTGGCCCGCGTGGGCCTCTACGACATGCTGCGCTCGGAGCGCACGTCCAACGGCCAGTTCAACGTCACCGAGTACGGCACGGTGAAGGACCCCGAGCAGTTCAAGGCGCTGCTGGCCTACTCGCCCGTCCACAACGTGAAGGACGGCACGAAGTACCCGCCCGTGCTGTTCACCTCCGGCGCCAATGACCCGCGCGTGGACCCGTTCCACTCGCGGAAGATGGTGGCCCGGATGCAGACGGCCACGGCGGCCAAGAGCCCCATCCTGCTGCGCGCCGACGCCGAGACGGGCCACGGCTCCGGCACCCCGCTCAACGCCCGCATCGAGGAGGAGGTGGACGCGTACTCGTTCATCTTCAGCCAGCTCGGCGTGAAGTACCTGCCGCCGGCGAAGAAGGTCGCGGCCCCCAAGCCGCAGTAACACGCTGACGCTGGCGAGGCCCGCCCTGGACCTGGAGGAAACGCTCCGGGCCCGAGGTGGGCCTCGTCGTGTCAGGTGAAGGGCACGCGCTGGCCACGGACACCTGGAGCGCCAGCGCGCGCGGTGCCAGATTGCGCCGCATGGACCTGCTCCCGCTCGAAGCGCTCACGACTCCCGCCGCCCTCGTGGACCTGGACCGCGTGGAAGCCAACCTCGCGCGCGTGGCCGCGTACACGCGGGAGCACCGCCTGCACTGGCGCCCCCACACGAAGACGCACAAGACCGCGGAGCTCACCGCGCTCCAGCTCGCCGCCGGGGCCATGGGCGCCACCGTCGCCACGCCGCGCGAGGCCGCGGTCATGGCCACCGTCTGCGACGACGTGCTGCTGGCCTACCCACCCGTGGGCCCGAGCCGACTCGCGCAGTTGATGGCCCTGCCCCGGCGCACGCGGCTCACGGTGGCGCTCGACTCGGTGGAGGCGCTGGAGGGATTGGGCCACGCGGCCCGGGACGCCGGGCGAACCGTGGGGGTGCTGGTGGAGCTGGACCTGGGCATGCGCCGCGTGGGCGTGCAGACCCCGGCCGATGCCATGGCCCTGGCCCGCGCGGTCGCCGCCACGTCCGGCGTGACGTACCGAGGCATCATCTTCTATCCAGGCCACGTGCGCGTGCCGGTGGAGCAGCAGGAGGCCGCGTTGAAGGACCAGGGAGCGCGCGTGCGCGAGTTCGTGGACGCGCTCGCCTCCGAGGGACTCCGCCCCGACGTCGTCAGCGGAGGCTCCACGCCCATGCTGTGGCGCTCGCACGAAGTGGAAGGCCTGACGGAGATCCGCCCCGGCATCAACGTGCTGAATGACCGCAACACCGCCGCGCTCAACGCCTGTGCCTGGAACGAGTGCGCGTTCTCCGTCCTGACCACCGTGGTGAGCACCGCCGTCCCCGGCCAGGTGGTGGTCGACGCGGGCTCCAAGGCCCTGGCCAAGGAGGAAGGGCTCGCCCCGACGGGTGGCTATGGCGCGCTGCTGGACAGGCCCGAGCTCGTCGTCCGGAGCGTCTCCGAGGAGCACGGCCTGCTCGACGTCTCGGGCACGTCCTGGCGCCCCCGCGTGGGGGACCGTTTGCGCGTCGTCCCCAACCACGTCTGCGCCGCCGTCAATCTGCACGAGCGGCTCCACGTGCTGCGCGGCGACACCGTGACGGCCACGTGGGCCGTCGCCGCGCGCGGCTGGTAGCTTCCGCTCACACCAGCTTGTCGAGCCGCTCCAACTCGCGCGAGAGCACCGACTCCAGCTCGCGGATGTTGCGATAGACGATGCACCGGTAGGACGCGACGTCGAAGCGCAGCTCCTTCACGTCCCGGACCAGGAGCAGCGTGGGCCGCCCCTTGCCCCACGCGTAGCCGACCTCCAGGTACACGTTGGGGTTGGCCAGCGACAGGTCGGCGATGACGACCTTCGCCGTGTCGATGCGCTCCTTGATTCGCTGGATGATGGGCCCGTCGAACACGGCCTGGTCCACGCGCTCGCACAGCAGACCCGCCGCCTTCACGGGCCCCTGGATGCCGTAGTGGTACGTGTCCTCCAACTCGGGCGTGAAGGGCATCGCCACGAAGGCGTGAGGCTTTCCCATGGACACCGTGCCCGCGCTGGCCATGGACGGCGCCTGCACGAACGCGCTGCTGCGCCGCACCCGGAAACCTCCCCCTGGCAGCGTCTCCACGCCCGGCGTCCCACCCAGGCCCCGCTCCAGCGCCTTGCGCAGCCGCAGGGCACGGCGCATGTCCAGCTCCACCACCGTGAAGCGCTCCAACCCCTTGGGGCCCGTGCCGCGCTGGAAGGCCTCGATGAGTCCGCCCACGAAGGCCAGCACCGCCTCATCCTCGTCGAGCCCGTAGTTGGGGCCGTGCACCGTGCCCGCCACGTGTTTCACCGAGGCGTGCGCCTCCAGCGCCTTCAGCGCGCGCAACGCGAACTGGCGAATCTCGTGGTAGCCGAACTCGCCCAGCCGCACCGTGCCCATGAAGAGCGCCAGCGGCGCGGCCAGCGCGCCCTTCGTCTCCACGAAGCGGAATTCGCCCGGCTGCACCGCGACCTGCACCGGCGGCACGCCCACGGCCTCCAGCCGCCGTGACGCCTCGCCAGCCGCGCCGTACAGCTTTTGTGCATATTTGAACAAGGCGACATCCGCCGTCATCTCGGTGACGTCGCCCACTTCCAGCACCACGTCGAGGGCCGCGCTCATCCCTCGACTGTAGGGCCGCCGACTGTCCGGCCCCAACCTGGAACCCAACGGTCCAATCGCGAACGGGTGCCCGGGGACCCCCATGTTCCTGAGACTCGGGGTATGACCAGTCTAAAGAACTCCATTCACATTGTGATATGGAGCCCTGCGCACCCCGGAACACCCGGGGAACCCCACATCCCCTGAGGGGCCGTCCCGACGCAAAGTCTTTCAAGTCGGGAAAAGTGAAGGAGAGACAGATGGCGAGCATCGGTATCGTCGGCGCCGGCACTGCCGGACTGCACCTGGGTCTGAAGCTTCTCTCGCAGGGCATTCCCGTCACGCTCTACGCGGAGCAGGAGCCAGACGCCCTTCGCGCAGGCCGACTTCTGAACACGGTGACTCACCATGCGCCCACTCGCGCACGGGAGCGGGAGCTGTGGGTGGACTTCTGGGGCGCGCCGGAGCTGGCGATGAACCGCTGCGCCATCCACGTCCACGGGCCGCATCCGTTCAGCGTGAAGGGGCGCGTCCTCGAGCCGAGCCTCTGCGTGGACTATCGCCTCTATCAGCCCCGGCTCGCGGAGGCCTTCGTGGAGCGCGGAGGGCGGCTGGAGGTCGCGCCGGTGGACAACGTCGCGCTGGAGGGCCTGACGCGGCGCCATGCGCTGGTGGTGGTGGCCTCCGGGCGCAATGGGCTCAACGCGCTGTTTCCGCGCGTGCCGGAGCTGTCGCCGCATACCCGGCCTCCGCGCGTGCTGTTCGCGGCGATTCTCAAGGGCCTGCGGATGCCGGAGCCCTTCGGCATGCACGTCAACCTGGTGCCGGGACAGGGTGAGGTCTTCGAATCGCAGATGATCACCCGCCACGGCCGCGTCCCCAGCACGCTCATCGAGGCGGTGCCCGGAAGCGAGCTGGCGTCGATGATTTCCCTCAAGCGCGACGACGACCCGGCCGCCTTCGACGCGATGCTGCTGGACCTCATGCGCCGCCACGCGCCCGCCACCTACGAGCGCATCGACCCGACGGAGTTCGGCGTCCGCGGTCCGCTGGACTTCCTCCAGGGAGGCTTCACGCCCGTGGTGCGCCGCGCCTGGGCCCAGGTGGGCGAGGGCCGCTTCGTCATGGCGGTGGGCGACACCCACGTGACGAACGACCCCGTCGCCGGCCAGGGCGCCAACGCCGCGTCGGCCTCCGCCTTCACGCTGGCCATCGCCATCCAGGACGCGCTCCTGTCCGAGCGCCCCTTCGACGAGACGTTCTGCCGCGACACGGAGGCGCGGATGTGGACCGCCGTCGCCCCGGCGACGGACTGGACGAACGCGCTGCTCCAGCCGCCTCCGCCGCACGTCGTCGACCTGCTGGTCGCCGGCAGCCGGGACAACCGGGTGGCCGATGCCATCGTCAGCGCCTTCATGATTCCCGAGCGCATCCTCTCCGCCTGTGCCTCGCCCGACGCCTCCGCGGAGTTCATCGCCCACGCGGGAACGCCGAGCGCGGACGTGCTGGCCGCGTCCGGGGCCCTGGGCTGGGACACCGGAGCCAGGATCCGGCCGCTCGCCGGCTGAGACTCGAAGTCCGGGCGAGGCGCCGTCGAAACGCTCCTGCGGGAGCGGCGGCGCTTCGCTATCCTCGCGAGCCATGCGATTTGGCATCGTCGGTTCGGGTGGAGTGGGCGGCTATTACGGCGCGAGGTTGGTGCGCGCGGGGCACGACGTGGGCTTCCTCGCCCGAGGCTCGCACCTGCGCGCCATGCGGGAGCGGGGCCTCACCATCCTCAGTCAGGAGGGGGACTTCACCGTCCCCGTCCGCGCCGAAGAGGACGCCGCGCGGCTGGGGCCGGTGGACGTGGTGGTGCTCGCGGTGAAGAACTACGACGTCGCCAGCGTGCTCGCCCAGGTGAAGACGCTGCTCGCCTCGAAGGAGCAGCCCTCGCACGGTGCTCCCGGCACGGTGGTCGTCACGCTCCAGAACGGCGTGGACAGCCCCTCCGAGGTGGCCGCCGCAGTGGGCGAGGCCGCGGTCATCGGAGGGACGACGTACATCTCCACCGCCATCACCGAGCCGGGCGTCATCCGTCAGGCGGGCACGCTGCACCGGGTGGTGCTGGGCGAGGCCTTCGGTGACATCTCACGCGTCTCCCCGCGCGTCCAGGCGCTTCGGGACGTGCTCGCCCAGGCGGGCCTCAACGCGGAGGCGGTGGCCGACATCCGCGCGCCCCTCTGGGAGAAGCTCGCCTTCCTCGCCGCCATGTCCGGCTTCTGTACCGCCGCGCGCTCCTCGATTGGCCCCTTGAGAGAGGTCCCCTTCTTCCGGGAGATGTTCCGCGAGGCCGCCGCCGAGGTGCTCCGCGTCGCCGCCGCGGAGGGCGTCTCCACCACCACGCGTCCCGACGACGTGATGCGCTTCATGGAGGCGATGGCCCCGGAGATCCGCCCGTCGATGATGGTGGACTTCGACGCGGGCAAGCCGCTGGAGGTCGAATACCTCCAGGGCACGGTGGCCCGGCGCGGCCATGCGCTCGGCGTCCCCACGCCCGTCATGAGCACCCTGTACTCCGTGCTGATGCCCCACGTGCGCGGCGCGCGTCAGGGCTGAGCCTGTCCGTCCACCGACCGAGCGGGCCGACGGCCTGACGCAATCGTCCGCCGGATTTCGCATAGAGATGAGTGATGAGCGAGCCGAGCCCCCGTCCCACGCCGAGCCCTCCGTCGTCTCCGCCCCTGGCGCGCGTGGCGCTGCATGCCGTCGCCTCCGGGCTGACGCCCCTCATCCCCGTCCCCTTCCTGGATGACTACGCCCTCTTCCAGGTGCGCGAGCAGCTGGTCCGCTCGCTGTTGGAGGAGCGCGGGCTGCGCGCGCCGAACCAGGCCGTGGAGGCGCTCGCGGGCTCCAGCCTGGGCCGCACGCTGGGCGGGCGGTTGGCCAGCTACCTCAAGGGGATGATGCTGCTTCCGGTGAAGAAGCTCTTCCGGAAGGTCTTCTTCGTCCTGTGGGTGAAGGACTGCGTGGATGTGGCCTCCGTGTCCCTGCACCACGGCTACCTGCTCCACCACGCGCTGGAGCGAGGAGACCTGGACGCGCTGAGCCTGCAGGGCGACAAGCCTCGAGCCATCCACGCGGCCATCGTCGCGGCCTGCGCGGAGGTGGATGCCAGGCCCGTCAACCAGGCCCTGCGGCGCCTCTTCGCGAGCAGCCGGCTGCTGGTGGCGGAGGCCACGCGCGTGTTCCTCAACCCCAGGAACGTGGGCCCCCGCGCGCCCGAGCCGGGCGAGAGCGCGGAGGTGAAGTCGCTGGCGGACCGCCTGCTCGCCCTGCTGTGGGAGGAGCGCGGCTACTTCTCCACGCTGGAGGCGCACTACGTCCGCCACCTGGAGGCCGGGCCGGCCCCCGTCTTGAACGCGGCGTCAGGGAGCTGAGTCAGCCGCGCGCGCTTGCGTCTCACGGATGCGTCGCGAGAAGTCCGGCTGGTTCGACGCCGCCAGCGCGCGGGGGTTGATGAGGTGCCGCGCGCGCACCACTTCCAGCGGCGCGTCCGTCTCGATGAGCCCCAGCTCATACGCCAGCGCGTCGGAGAAGGCCGGCAGCAGCGTGCGGTGGTCATAGGGCACCTTTACCGCGCTCACCTTCTCGAAGTGGTGCACCAGGTTGGTGGTGCAGTTGTTGGAGAGCGAGTTGTAGAACTCCGGCTTCGCGTGCAGCGCGTTCATCCGGGCCACCATGTCCAGGAAGAAGTCGGAGATGCGCTCCTTCGACGCGTTCACCGGATAGAGATACACGTCGTCATGCCGGTGGTTGGAGCGCAGTTGCACCAGGTCCCGCTCGTCCCCCACGACGTAGACGAGTTCAAACTGGCGGAACAGCCCTCCCACGGCGGAGAACGTCTCCCCCTTCTCGCGACGAATCTCCACGGAGAAGACGAGGTAGCGCCCATCCGAGAAGCCGAAGCTCACCATGGTGTGCGCGGCGCCGAAGAAGCCGGAGAACGGCTCCACGATGAACCACGCACCCGTCAGCTCGCGCGCGTCATACGTGGCCGAGTACCAGGACGCATCCCAGTCCGTCGTGCTCCGGTAGCGGAAGTCGCGCACGTCGTGAATCGTCACCCGCGAGCCCTCCACGTCCGCGCGAGCCATCCGTGCCAGGTCCGGCGCCCAGTCGCGCTCGGTCGACGGCGCCTGGGACCAGGCCCAGACGTGAAGCCCCCCACACGCCGCGAGCACCACCGCCACCGCGCCCGACCGCGAGCCGAACCGCCGCCACACGACGAGGGCCAGGCCCGCCACGACCAGGGCACCCAATGCCCTGAGGAGGTGCGCCCCTTCGGGCCCCGCCCCTGTCAAGGCGAGCGCGAGCCCGACCCAGGCGGTCCCCCCGAAAAGCACCAGGGCGGTCAGGACGTTGGGGACGAGGGAGGGCAGTCGCATATCCGCCCAGTATTCCGCGCCCCCGGGCCGCTCGCCAGGGGCGGCGCAACCCCGTCCCGCCTGGCACCATGATAACCCGATAAGCAGCCTGTCCCCGGGTATCACTTCGCGCGGCAATGACGTATGAGAGCGGCGAGGGCCCGATTCTCAGGTCCCTCCGGGTCTCCGGGAGCCGTCGTGTCATTGCTCGCCCTGCTCTTCCAGAAGTCCAAACTCCCCATCATTCTCGCGGCGCTCCTGGGCATCCTCACGGGTGCATGCAGCGCGGCGCTCGTCGCGGTGATGAACCAGGCGCTGACGTCCCGGACGGTGGCGGACGCGCTGACGCTGATGCCCGCGTTCCTCGGCTTCGCGGTGGCGGTGCTGGTGCTGCGCATCGTGTCTCAGATGCAGCTCAGCTCCATGCAGCAGGTGGCCCTGCTGGACCTCCGGCTGTCGCTGTGTCGGCGCATGCTGGAGGCGCCGCTGAGCAAGCTGGAGAGCGCCGGGCCGCACAAGCTGTTGGCCGCGCTGACGGAGGACATCGCCGTCATCAACAGCACCATCTCCGTCATCCCCGGCGTCATCATCTGCCTGGCGACGCTCGCGGGCTGCCTCGTCTACCTGGCGTGGCTGTCCGGGCCGCTCCTGATGATGATCCTCGCGGTCATCGCCGTGGTGATGGCGAGCGTGGCCATCCCCAACCGCTACGCGTATTCGCAGTTCTACAAGCGGCGCGAGAGCCAGGACGCCCTGTACTCCAACTTCAGGACGCTCATCGACGGCGCCAAGGAGCTGCAGCTCCACCACGCGCGCAGCGAGGACTTCTTCAACAAGGAGCTCAAGCCGACGGCCGAGGAGGTCTCACGTGTCTCGCTGACGACCAACAACCTCTTCATCATCACCGGGAGCTGGGGCGGCTTCATGGTGATGGCCGTCATCGCCGTCATCCTCTTCGGCGTGCCCCGGTTCCAGACGGTGGAGATGTCCACGCTGGCCGCGTACGCGCTGGTGGTGCTGTACCTGCAACAGCCGCTCGACGGCCTGATGAACCAGTGGCCCGCCCTGTCTCGCAGCCACGTGGCGATGAAGAAGCTGGAGAAACTGGGCCTGTCGCTGGCGGACCCGGAGCCTCCCGCCGACGGCGCCGTGCCGACGAAGTTCGAGCGAGTCGAGCTGGTGGACATCACCCACACCTACTACCGCGAGCAGGACGGCGCGACCTTCACCCTGGGCCCCATCAACACGATGATGCGCCGGGGCGAGCTGGTCTTCCTCGTGGGCGGCAACGGCAGCGGCAAGACGACGCTGGCCAAGCTGCTCACCGGACTGTACTCGCCGGAGAAGGGGGAGCTGAGGGTGGACGGCGTGCCCATCACCGCCGCCAACCGCCGCTCCTACCGCCAGCTCTTCTCCTCCGTGTTCTTCGACTTCCACCTCTTCGAGCGCATGCTCGGCCTGGACCAACCCGGGCTCGAGGAGAAGGCGAAAGGTTTCCTGTCCCGGCTCCAGTTGCAGCACAAGGTGCGCGTGGAGGACGGCAAGCTGTCCACGGTGTCGCTCTCCCAGGGACAGCGCAAGCGCCTGGCCCTGCTCACGTCGTTCCTGGAGGACCGCCCCATCTACGTCTTCGACGAGTGGGCCGCGGACCAGGACCCCCTCTTCCGCGAGCTGTTCTACCGGGAGATGCTCCCCGCGCTGAAGAACCAGGGGAAGCTCGTCTTCGTCATCAGCCACGACGACCGTTACTTCCACCTGGCCGACCGTCTGCTCAAGCTCGAGTCAGGACAGCTCGTCTCCATGCCAGACACCGCCCCCACCGCCGTCTCGGCGTGAGCCGCGGGTGATACATCGCCCCACGTGATGTCTCGGCGTGAGCACCGGGTGATACAGCGTCCGACACCTTTCGCGGATGACATGCTGAGAGGTTTACGGCGGCAATCCGTGATAAGACTTATTGCAACGCAATCACCGTCTCGCGCTCCCATCGGGCTGGCCTGGAATGGTCTCGCCCACTTGAATCGAGGTTCTCCGAGTGGAGCTCACGCGGGTGGAGCATGCCGAGCTGTTCGTGGGCGACGCGGCGCTCTCCGCCTATTACTTCTGCCACGCGCTCGGCTTCCGGATGGTGGCCAGCGGTGGACCGGAGACGGGGCTGCCCGGCCGTCGCTCCTTCGTGCTCGAGCAGGGAGCCGCGCGGCTCGTCGTCACGTCCGCGCTGGGCGCCGAGGGTGAAGTCGCCGCGTACGTGCGGGCCCATGGCGACGGCGTGCGAGACGTCGCGCTGGGGACACCGGACGCGCACACGGCCTTTCGCGAGGCGGTGAGCCGGGGCGCCCGGGCGGTGGCCGAGCCCTTCACCTACGAAGCCGATGGCCAGCGCGTGGTGAAGGCCACCATCGCGGGGCCAGGCAACTGGGTGCATTCGTTCATCCAGCGCGACACGCCGTCGGGTGCGTACCTCCCGGGCGCATACCTGCCGGTGGACGCGGGGCCCTCGGGCGGCGCGACGCTGTTCTCCGGGGTGGACCACTTCGCCTTCGCCCTGGAGCGGGGCCGGCTGCTGGACACGGTGGGGTTCTACGTGGACGTGCTCGGCTTCGCGCAGACGCACCAGGAAGACGTGCGCACCGAGTACAGCGGGATGAGCTCGCGGGTGGTGCAGGCCGCGGGGGGACAGGTGTGCTTCCCGCTGCAGGAGCCCGTCTCCGGTGCGCGGAGGGGACAGCTCGAGGACTTCGTCGACGCCCATGGCGGCTCGGGCGTGCAGCACCTGGCGTTCCTCGCGGACGACATCACCCGCGCGGTGGATGCGCTGACCCAGCGGGGCGTGGGCCTGCTCGACGCGCCCCGGGGGTACTACGAGGACCTGGAGGCGAGGCTTGGCACCCTGGGCCCGTTCCGGCGGGAGCTGCTCCAGGCGCGCAACATCCTGATGGACCGGGACGCCTGGGGCGTGCTGCTGCAGGTCTTCACCCGCTCCCAGCACGCGCGGCGCACCCTCTTCTTCGAGGTCATCCAGCGGCAGCAGGCCCGAGGCTTCGGTGGCGCCAACATCCAGGCGCTCTACGCGGCCAAGGAGCAGGAGGCCACGCGCGCCGCGGGCTGCGACGAGCCCGCGGCCACGCACGTCACATCACTTCCGGGGCTCCAGCGTCAGCGGCAGTCCGCCCCGGGGGAGCAGCGAGATGCCCGGATAGATGTCCACCTTCCGCCCGGGAATGGCGCGCAGGCGGAAGCGCTGGGAGACCATCGCCAGCACCAGCGCGCCGAACATCAGCGACAGGTTGTTGCCGATGCAGATGTGCTGGCCCGCGCCGAACGGAATGTAGGCGAACTTGTGGCGCGCCCCGCGCGACTCGGGGGCGAAGCGGTCCGGATCGAAGGTCTCCGGTGACGACCAGAACTCCGGGTGCCGGTGCAGCACGTAGGTGATGGCGACGACAACCGTGCCCGGCTCCACGCGGTAGCCACCCACGGTGTCCGCCTCCTTGGCCACGCGCACCAGCTTCCAGGCCGTGGGATAGAGCCGGAGCGTCTCCTCGAACACCTGCATGGCGTAGCGCAGGCGCGGCAGGGACTCCAGGGTCGGCGCCCCGCCACCGAGCACCGCCGCGCTCTCGGCGGCCAGCCGGTCGGCGATTTCCGGGTGGGTCGACAACAGATGCCAGGCCCAGGCCAGCGCGGCCCCCGCGCCTTCGTTCGCGGAGTAGAGGTTCATGAACTCGTCGCGCAGCTCCTTGTCCGTCATGCCCTCGCCGGTGTCGCGGTCCTTCGCCGCCAGCAGCATGGCCATGATGTCGTCCTCGGGACCGCCTTGCTTGCGCTGGACGATGACCTCCTTGGCCTTGCCATTGAGCAGCCGCAACGTGGCGAAGAAGTCCGCCCACTTCTTCTTGTAGATGGGCAGCCGCTCCAACTTCAGGAGCCGGTACAGGAACGAGCCGCGGTCGTTCAGCATCCACATCATCCGGCGCATGGCCTCCGCCGTCGGCTCGTCGGGCTCATCCGAGTACAGCGCCCGCGTCGTCATCCGCAGCGAGAGCACCCCCATCTCCTCCGCGATGTCGAACCGCCGCCCCGGCTCCCGCACGGCCTCCCACTGCGCCAGCTTGCGCTGGATGAGGTCCACCATGCCCGTCAGCAGGCCGGCCAGCCGCTCCCGGTGGAAGGCGGGCTGGACGAGCCGCCGCTGCCGCCGCCAGTAGTTCCCCTCGCTCACGAAGAGCCCGTTGCCCAGGAACGGGTCGTCCACCAGCTCCGGCTTCGCGTAGTTGGGGGCGTTCTCGGTGAGGAAGTACCGGACGTGGTCCGGATGACTCAACATGTAGGTGGGCTTGGCGTCCAACTTGAAGCGGACCACATCACCATGCGCTCGGAAACTCTCGACGAAGAGACCCAACGGGTCTTTCTCGTGGCTCAGGAGGTTGCCCCAGATGGGGAGACCCCGGGGACCCGGGGGGTAAGACGAAGCTGGAGTCGAAGCCATGCGGTCTCGGGAGCGAATCCCACCAGTTTATCAGAAGTGCCTGACCCCCTGACAAACCAAGGAGTTAGCGCGGTTCGAGGCTGACTAGACATTCCAGATAAAACAAGGGATGAAGGCAGAGGGCATGCTTCACCTCCGACCTAATTTTCCTCGTTCACGGCTCCCAGCAACGGTGCCGTGCCACCGCGCGGTAGCGGGCCTCTCGCGGCAGATCGGGGGGAGCTCCATGGCCGTACCTCCCGCGAGGCGGATTGTCGAATCCGCCCGCTGTTGAGGGGCGAGGTCTTCACCAGCAGCCAACTGGACTGAAGCGGTCCCAGGAGCGGCCTACTCCTCGGGCCCGCGGAACCAACTTCGCGAGCCGTCCGCCTGGGAGCAGGGATGAAACAGCGCAACGAGCCGTCACCGGGTGACTTTCTCCACCTCGTGGATCTGCTGTGCCATCGCGCGCAGACACAGGGTGATTCGCTGCTGTATCGCTTTCTCGAATCGGGAGACGTCGACGGCCCTATCGAGGAGTGGAGCTACGCACGGCTGGACACGCGGGCGCGCGCGCTGGGCGCGCTCTTGCGGGCCTCCGGGGCGCAGGGACAGCGTGCGCTGCTGCTGTATCCGCCCGGCATGGAGTTCGTCGCGGGCTTCATGGGCTGTCTCTACGGCGGCGTGGTGGCGGTGCCTTGTTATCCGCCGGACCCGACACGGCTGGAGCGCACCCTGCCCCGCCTGCGCGCCATCGCCCAGGACAGCGGCGCGCGCTACGTGCTCACCACGAGCTTCATCCTGGAGATGTCGGAGCTGTTCAAGCCGCAGGCGCCAGAGCTGGCGGAGCTGCCGTGGCTGGCCAGCGACGCGGTGCCGGAGTCTCAAGCGGCCGAATGGCGGCGCCCGGAATTGGAGGGCGGCACGCTGGCGTTCCTCCAGTACACGTCCGGCTCCACGGGCAATCCCAAGGGGGTGATGGTGAGCCATGCCAACATCCTCCACAACGAAGCGCTCATCTCCCGAGGGTTCGGGCTGGATGCGTCGCGCTCGTCGGGGATGGGCTGGCTGCCCATGTTCCACGACATGGGGCTCATCGGAAAAGTGCTTCAGCCGATGTATCTCGGCTTCCCCTGCACGCTGATGTCGCCCATCTCCTTCCTGCAGCGCCCGCTGCGGTGGCTGGAGGCCATCTCCCACTTCCAGGCGACGTGCAGCGGAGGTCCCAACTTCGCCTACGACTTGTGCGTGCGGAAGGCGACGGAGGAGGACCGGGCCAAGCTGAAGCTGGGCAGCTGGGACCTGGCCTTCAACGGCGCGGAGCCGGTGCGGCGCGAGACGCTGGAGCGCTTCGCGGACACCTTCGCGCCCTGTGGTTTCCGCAGCACGTCCTTCTACCCTTGTTACGGCCTGGCCGAAGCGACGCTCATCGTCACGGGTGGCACGCAGGGCGAAGCCTTCGTCCACGGACGCTTCACCGCGGAGTCGCTGGAGCAGGGTCGCGCGGAGGCGCCGTCTTCGGATGTGGAGGGCGCGCGCGTGCGCACGCTCGTGGGCGCGGGAATCAGCGCGCCGGATCAGCGGGTTCTCATCGTCCATCCGGAGACGCGTGAGCCGCTCGCGGCGAACGCCGTGGGCGAGGTCTGGGTGTCGGGTCCGAGCGTGGCGCAAGGCTACTGGGCAAGGCCCGAGGAGACGGCGCACGCCTTCGAGGCGCGGCTGGCCTCGGGCGAGGGCCCGTTCCTGCGCACCGGAGACCTGGCGTTCCTGTCGCCCGAAGGGCAGCTCTTCGTCACCGGACGGCTCAAGGACCTGCTCATCATCCGGGGCCGCAACCTGTATCCCCAGGACCTGGAGCTGGAGGCGGAGCGCGCCCACCGCGCCATCCGCGCCGGCTGCTGCGCGGCCTTCAGCGTGGACGTGGAGGGCGAGGAGCGGCTGGTGCTCGCGGCGGAGGTGGACGTGCGCGACGGCTTCGATGCCTCGGCCGTCGTGGCCTCGGTGCGCCGCGTGCTCGCGGAGCAGCACTCCGTCCACGCGCATGGCGTGGTGCTGCTCCAGGCGCGCAGCATCCCGAAGACGTCGAGCGGGAAGATCCAGCGGCGCGCGACGAAGGCCGCATACCTCGCGGGTGAGCTGGAGATCGTCGAGGCCTCCGTGACGGAGCCCGAGGTCATCGAAGCACCCGCGACGCCGTCCCTGCCCCTCAAGGAGCTGCTGGCCTCCGCGTCCGAGGCCGAGCGCCCCGCGCATGTCGCGGACTTCCTGCGGTACGCCGTGGCGCGCACGCTGCGCCTGGACGCCGCGAAGCTCCAGGGCCACACGGAGCTGGCGAGCCTGGGCCTGGACTCGCTGATGGTGCTGGAGCTGCACGGCCTGCTGGAGTCCGAGCTGGGCGTGGCCCTGCCCGCGGCCTTCCTCTGGACCAGCCCGACGTTGGAGTCGGCCGCCGCGCGGCTGTTGGAGGCGTGGCAGGGCATCCGGCCCGTGGCCTCGCTCGTCGCGCCGCCGCTGACCTCGGGGCCTCGCGAGGGTGAGCTGCCCATGTCGTCGGGCCAGCTGCGGCTGTGGTTCCTGGACCGGCTGGTCCCGGACAGCGCGCTCTACAACCTCCACTTCCAGCTGCGGCTCACGGGCCCGCTGGACGCGGAGGCCCTGCGCCGAAGCCTGGACGCGCTGCTGGCGCGGCACCCCATGCTGAGCGCGGCCTTCCCCGAGGTGGAGGGACAGCCGCGCCTGGTGACGCGTGCCCCCGCCCCGCTGGCGCTCCCCCGGTTCGACCTGCGCACGCTGGAGCCCGAGGTGCGCGAAGGAGAGCTGCGACGGCTGTCGCTGGAGCAGTCGCGAGAGCCCTTCCGGCTGGCCGAGGGTCCCTCCGTGCGCGCGTCGCTGGTGGCCCTGGGTGAGCACGAGCACGTGCTGCTGATGACGCAGCACCACATCGCCACGGATGGCTGGTCCATCGGCGTGCTGGCGCGTGAGCTGGCGGCGCTGTACCGGGCCCAGGTCTCCGGGGCCACCGCCGAGCTGCCGCTGCCCGCCTTCCGGTACACGGACTTCTCGCGCTGGCAGCAGGGTCTGGGCGCGCTGCTGGACGGACAGCGCGCGTACTGGGCGAAGCAGCTCGCGGGCCTGTCACGCCTGGAGCTGCCCACCGACTTCCCTCGCCCCCGGGAGCCGGGCTTCCAGGGCGCGCTGCACCGGCTCACGCTGGAGCGTCCGCTGGTGGAGTCGCTGCGCGCGCTGGGACGTCGCGAGGGCTGCACGCTCTTCGTCACCCTGTCGGCGGCCTGGGCGGCGCTGCTGCACCGCTACAGCGGGCAGGAGGACTTCGCCGTGGGCACCGTGGTGGCCAACCGCGAGCGCCCCGAGCTGCGTGACGTGGTGGGCTTCTTCGCGCACACGCTCGTGCTGCGCGCGAACCTCGCGGGCCAGCCGAGCTTCCGCGAGTTGCTCTCCCGGACGCGGCAGACCTTCCACGAGGCGCTGTCCCACGCGGACCTTCCCTTCGAGGAAGTCGTCGGCGCGGCGCGAGCCCCTCGGGGTGGCGCGGACAACCCGCTGTTCCAGACGGCGCTCTTGCTGGAGGCGCTGCCTCCCACGGACCTGACGGTGCCGGGCATGCAGTGGCAGCCGGTGCTGCCCGTGCCGGACGGAGCGGTAGAGGGCACGTCGAAGTTCGACCTCCAGCTGTCGCTCGCGGAGACGCCGGACGGCCTGACGGGTGCGCTCGAGTACCGCACGGACCTCTTCTCGTCCGCCACCGTGGCGCGCCTGGCCAGGCACCTGGAGACGCTGCTGCGCGCGGCGGTGGACTCCTCCGAGACGCGGGTGGAGGACCTGCCCCTGCTCGACGCCGAGGAGACGCGGCGGCTGCTGGTGGACTGGAATGACCTGACGCCCTCGGAGTCGGAGGACGACAACGCGTGCATCCACGCGCAGTTCCGCACCCAGGCGGCGAAGACGCCCGACGCGGTGGCCGTGGTGGGTGACGACGCGACGCTCACGTACGCGGAGCTGGACGCGCGCTCCAACGCGCTGGCGTGGCACCTGCGGCTGATGGGTGTCGGGCCCGAGGTGCGCGTGGGCCTGTGCGTGGAGCGCTCGGCCGCCATGGTCGTCGCGATGATGGGGGTGCTCAAGGCGGGCGGCGCGTACGTGCCCCTGGACCCGGACTATCCCCGCGAGCGGCTGGCGTACATGCTGGAGGACTCCGGCGCGGCCGTGCTGCTCACCGAGACGCACCTGGAGGGCACCGTGCCCCCGGGGAAGGCGCGCGTCGTGACGTTG
Source organism: Myxococcus sp. CA040A (assembly GCF_013336725.1). Lineage (NCBI taxonomy): Bacteria > Pseudomonadati > Myxococcota > Myxococcia > Myxococcales > Myxococcaceae > Myxococcus > Myxococcus sp. CA040A. The sequence goes on from NZ_JABUMR010000015.1 coordinate 152,089, forward strand.
GAGAGCGTGGCCCTGGCCGACGGCGAGCGGCGCGACAGCCCGCCCCCGTTCGGCATGAGCCCGGCCCACCTGGCGTACGTCATCTACACGTCTGGCTCCACGGGGCGGCCCAAGGGCGTGATGGTGCCCCACGGCGGCGTGGCCAACTTCTTCACCGCGATGGATGCGCGCATCGGCCATCAGCCCGTGGGCTCGTGGCTGGCCGTCACCAGCATCTCCTTCGACATCTCCGTGCTGGAGCTGCTGTGGACGCTCACGCGCGGCTTCAAGGTCGTGGTGCAGGGCGAAGGCGCGTCCATCAAGGCGCCCGCCCGGGCCTCGGCCGCGAAGCGCAAGTCGATGGAGCTGAGCCTCTTCTACTTCGCGGATGACGCGGAGGCGTCGTCGGGAGACCGCTACCGGCTGCTGCTGGAGGGCGCGAAGTTCGCGGACCGCCATGGCTTCGCGGCGGTGTGGACGCCGGAGCGCCACTTCCACGCCTTCGGCGGGCTGTACCCCAGTCCCTCCGTGGCGGGCGCCGCCATCGCCGCCGTGACGGAGCGCGTGGCCATCCGCGCCGGCAGCGTCGTGCTGCCCCTGCACCACCCGGTCCGCGTGGCCGAGGAGTGGGCCCTCGTCGACAACCTGTCCCGGGGCCGAGTGGGCATCTCCGTCGCCTCCGGCTGGCACGCGAATGACTTCGTCTTCGCGCCCGAGCGCTACGAGAAGCGGCGGGAGCTGATGCTGGAGGGGCTGGACACGGTGCGCCGCCTCTGGCGCGGCGACACGCTGCGGATGACGGGCGGCGCGGGCGCGCAGGTGGACGTCACGCTGCGGCCCCGTCCGGTGCAGAAGGAGCTGCCGGTGTGGCTCACGGCGGCGGGCAACCCCGAAACGTTCCTCACGGCGGGACGCCTGGGCTGCCATGTCCTCACCCACTTGCTGGGACAGACGTGGGAAGACCTGGAGAAGAAGCTGGTCCTCTACCGCGATGCCTGGCGCGCGGCGGGCCACGCGGGTGACGGCCACGTCACGCTGATGCTGCACACCTTCATCGGCGAGGACGCCGCCAAGGTGCGCTCGGTGGTGGAGAAGCCCTTCCGCGACTACCTGCGCAGCTCCGCGGACCTGATGCGCGGCCTGGGGCAGACGCTGGGCGTGGACCTGAACACGGCCACCGAGGCGGATCTGGATCGGCTGGCGGCGCAGGCGTTCGAGCGTTACTTCGAGACGAGCGGTCTGTTCGGCACACCGCGCTCCGTGCGCGAGCAGATGGAGCGGTTGCGGGCCCTGGGCGTGGACGAGGTGGGGTGCCTCATCGACTTCGGAATCCCGGCGGACACGGTGCTGGCCAGCCTCCCCCTGCTCCTCGAGGTGAAGCTCCAGGCGGATCGCGATGGCCGTCGCTCCGGCACCGCGCGCTCCATCCCGCTCAACCTGCGCGAGCACGCCGTCACGCACCTGCAATGCACGCCGTCGCTGGCGCGCGCGCTGCTGGCCGAGCCCGAGTCCTCCGAGGCGGTGGGCGGGCTGCGCCGGCTGATGGTCGGCGGCGAGGCCCTCCCTTCCTCCCTGGGTGCGTCGCTGCGGCAGGTCCTGGGCGAGGGCTCCGGGCTGCTCAACATGTACGGCCCCACGGAGACGACCATCTGGTCGTCCACGCACGACGTGAAGAGCGAGGCCGGGCCGGTGGTCTCCATCGGCACGCCGTTCCTGCGCACGCAGTTCTACCTGCTCGACGCGCGGCTGCGCCCGGTGCCGGTGGGCGTGCCCGGAGAGCTCTTCATCGGCGGCGCGGGCGTGGTGCGCGGCTACCTGGCACGTCCGGAGCTGACGGCGGACCGCTTCCTGCCGGACCCGTTCGCTCGCGAGCCGGGCGCGCGGCTGTACCGCACCGGAGACAGGGCTCGCTGGCGCGAGGACGGCACGGTGGAGTTCCTGGGCCGCGTGGACCACCAGCTCAAGGTGCGCGGCTTCCGCATCGAGGCGGGTGAAATCGAGGCGGTGCTCAGCTCTCGCCCCGAGGTCCGCGAGGCGGTGGTGGTGGCCCGCGAGGACACCCCGGGCGACGTGCGACTGGTCGCCTACGTGGTGGCGCGTGACGGACACGCCGTCGACGCGGCGGCGCTGCGCGATGCGGTGGCGCAGCGGTTGCCAGAGCACATGGTGCCGTCGCTGGTGGTGGACCTGCCGGCGCTGCCCCTCACGCCCAACGGCAAGGTGGACCGCAAGGCCCTGCCCGCGCCCACCGCGGCGCGCTCCTCACGCGCGGCCTACGTGGCGCCGCAGAGCCAGCTCGAGCAGCAGATCTCCGAAATCTGGAAGGAAGTGCTCAAGGTCGAGCAGGTGGGCGTGAACGACAACTTCTTCGACCTGGGTGGGCACTCGCTGCTCATGGTCCAGGTGCACGCACGACTCAAGGCGGCGCTCGGGGGCGAGCTGCCGCTGCTCAAGCTGCTGGAGCACCCCACCGTCAGCGCGCTCGCGCGTTTCCTGCGGCAGGGGACTCCGGCGGGTGCCTCATCGGTGGAGACGGCGCAGGACCGGGCGAAGCGCCAGCTCGAAAGCCTGAAACGACAGCAGCAACGGGCCAGGAAACAGGGGTAGGACTTTCATGGGGCGTCACACGGAGTACCAGGGGGAGTTGGGGCTGGCGGTGGCCATCGTTGGCATGGCCGTGCGCGTGCCCGGCGCGGAGGACGTGGCCGCCTTCTGGCGCCTGTTGCGCGACGGAGTCGAGGGCATCACCTTCTTCTCCGACGACGCGCTGAAATCCCTGGGTGTGGACCCGGCCTTCCTGGCCAACCCCCACTTCGTCCGCGCGGCGCCGGTGCTGGAGCGGCCGGGCCGCTTCGACGCGGGCTTCTTCGGCTACGCCCCGCGTGAGGCGGAGCTGCTGGACCCGCAGCACCGTATCTTCCTGGAGTGCGTCTGGACGGCGCTGGAGCACGCGGGCTACGCGCCGGGGCGCATCCCGGGGACGACGGGCATCTACGCGGGCTCCAGCCTGAGCAGCTACCTGCTCTTCAACCTGCTCGCGCGCGCGGAGTTCCAGCAGGCCGAGGACACGTTCCCGGCCATGGTGGCCAACGACAAGGACTTCCTCGCCACGCGCGTGGCCTATCACCTGGACCTCAAGGGTCCGGCCCTGACGGTGCAGACGGGCTGCTCCACGTCGCTCGTCGCCACGCACCTCGCCTGCCAGTCGCTGCTGGGCTACCAGTGCGACGTGGCGCTCGCGGGCGGCGTGTCCGTGCACGTTCCGCAGCGCACCGGCTACCACTATCAGGAGGGCGGCATCACCTCTCCGGATGGCCACTGCCGCGCGTTCGACGCGAAGGGCCAGGGGACGCTCTTCGGCAGCGGCGCGGGCGTGGTGGTGCTCAAGCGCCTGGAGGATGCACTCAACGACGGCGACACCATCCACGCCGTCATCCGCGCCTCGGCCATCAACAACGACGGCGCGATGAAGGTGGGCTTCACCGCGCCGGGCGTGGAGGGCCAGGTGGAGGTCATCGCCCGGGCCCAGGCCATCGCGGAGGTGACGCCGGAGTCCATCAGCTACGTGGAGGCTCACGGTACCGCCACGCCGCTCGGAGACCCCATCGAGGTGCAGGCGCTCGACACCGTGTTCCGCGCGGGCACCGACAAGCGCGGCTTCTGCGGGCTGGGCTCGGTAAAGACGAACGTGGGGCACCTGGACGCCGCGGCGGGAGTCACCGGACTGGTGAAGACGGTGCTCTCCCTGGAGCACGCGGAGCTGCCCCCCAGCCTCAACTACGATACGCCCAACCCGCGCATCGACTTCGCCAACAGCCCCTTCTACGTCAACACCGCGCTCACGCCCTGGCCCGAAGGCGCCACGCCGCGCCGCGCGGGGGTGAGCTCGTTCGGCATCGGCGGCACCAACGCGCACCTCATCCTGGAAGAGTCCCCGCTCGTCCGGCCGGGCGATGCGCCTCGCGACTGGCAGCTCCTGGTGCTCTCCGCCCGGACGCAGACGGCGCTGGAGAAGCAGACCACCGCCCTGCTGGCGCACCTGAAGGCGCATCCCGAGCAGCAGCTCGCGGACGTGGCGTGGACGCTTCAATCGGGGCGAAAGGCGCTGGACCTCCGTCGCGTGCTGGTGTGCCGCGACAGGGACGATGCCGTGCGTGTGCTGGAGACGAGGGATCCGCAGCGACTCTTCACGCTCGCGCCCGGCTCCGCCACGCCCTCGGCCGTCTTCATGTTCCCGGGCGGCGGCGCGCAGTACCCGGACATGGGCCGGGGTCTCTACGCCGCCGAGCCCGCCTTCCGCGAAGCGGTGGACCAGTGCTGCGCGCTGCTGCGCCCCCGACTCGGCTTCGACCTGAAGCCCGTCATGTACCCGGACGCGGACTCCGCGGCGAGCGCGAGTCAGCGGCTCAAGCGGACCTCGTTGGCGCTGCCCGCGCTGTTCACCATCGAGTACGCCCTGGCCCGACTCTGGGAGTCCTGGGGCGTGAAGCCCGAGGCCGTCATCGGCCACAGCCTGGGCGAGTACACGGCGGCCTGTCTCGCGGGAGTGTTCTCGCTGGAGGACGCGCTGGCGCTGGTGGTGCTGCGCGGCAAGCTCTTCGAGGAGCTACCGGGTGGCGGAATGCTCAGCGTGCCGCTGCCCGAGTCGGAAGTGCGGCCCCTGCTCGGGGAGACGCTGTCCCTGGCGGCGGTGAACGGCCCCTCTCAGTGCGTGGTGGCCGGCACGGTGGAAGCCGTGGAGACCCTGGCGGCCGAGCTGACGCGACGTGAGGTGGAGTTCCGTCACATCCCCATCGACGTGGCGGCGCACTCACATTTGGTCGGGCCGATTCTCGCGCGCTTCCAGGAGTTCATCGGGACGCTCCAGCGCAACGCGCCCACGCTGCCGTTGATGTCCAACGTCACCGGCACATGGATGACGCCCGAGGAGGCCACGGACCCGGTCTACTGGACGCGTCACCTGCGGCAGACCGTGCGCTTTGGCGATGGCATCCGCACGCTGGCGGAGCTGCCCCACCGCGTCTACCTGGAGGTCGGCCCCGGCCGCACGCTGAGCACGCTCGCGCGCCTCCAGCTCACGGGGCCCCAGGCGCCGCCGGTCCTTCCCTCGCTGCGCCATCCGCAGGACCCGGTGCCCGACGAGGAACTGCTCACCGCCACGCTCGGCAAGCTCTGGGCGGCGGGAATCGGCGTCGACTGGAACGCGGTGCGCGGCGACAAGCGGCGCCTGCGCGTGCCCCTGCCCACCTATCCCTTCGAGGGACAGGACTACTGGCTCGCACCGGAGGCCCCGTCCGCTCAGCGGCGAGGCGCGGCGCGCAAGACGTCGGACGTCGGCGGCTGGTTCTACCTGCCCTCGTGGCGTCGCGCGCCGCTGCCCCTGCCTCGTGCGGGCGCCAACACGGTGCGCGACTGGGTCGTGTTCGTGGATGCGGGTGGAGTGGGCGAGGCGCTGGCCGCGCGTCTGGAGAGCGCGGGGCACCGCGTGGCGCGCGTGTCACGCGGTGCTCGACTCCAGGAGCTGGGCGGGCACCGCTTCAGCCTGGACCCCATGGACGCGGAGGAGCCCACGTTCCTGCTGCTGGCCCTGAAGGCGAAGGACTTCAAGGTGGAGCGCATCGTCCATCTGTGGAGCCTGGATGGACTCGACAGCTCGGAGCACGAGTCGGCCGAGGCCCGCTTCGACCAACTTCAGGAGCGCGGGTTCCATCCCCTGCTGCGGCTGACGCGCGCGCTGGCGGAGGAGTCCCTTCCCGGCCCCGTGGAGCTGACGGTGGTGGGGCGCGGAGCGTTCGACGTGGAGAGCACGGACGCGGTCAATCCCGAGCACGCCACGCTGCCCGCGCTGTGCAAGGTGATTCCCCAGGAGCACGACACCCTGGCTTGCCGCTACGTGGACCTGGGCCCTGGAGGCGTGGCGATGACCTCGAGCGCCCTTCTGCGCGAGCTCGCCTCCGACACCCCGGAGCCCGTGGTCGCCTGGCGAGGGACACACCGGCTGGCGCAGACGCATGAGCCGCTGCGGCTCGAACAGGATGGCGTGGCGGCGCAGCCCTTCAAGGCCCGCGGCGTGTACCTCATCACCGGCGGCCTGGGTGGCGTGGGCCTGCTGCTCGCGCGGCATCTGGCGAGCGCCCATCAGGCCCGGCTCATCCTGGTGAGCCGTGCGGGGTTGGAAGTGGACCCGGGCGGGCACAAGCAGCGCGCGGTGAAGGACCTGGAGGCAGCGGGCGCGGAGGTGCTGGTGGTCCGCGCGGACGTGGCGGACGAGTCGCGGCTGCGCATGGCGCTCGCGGAGGCGGACGTTCGCTTCGGCACGGTGGACGGAGTGATTCACGCGGCGGGACTCGCGGGTGAAGGCGCGGTGGCACTGCTCTCCGGACTGGACGCGGCGGCCTGCGCGCCCCACTTCCGGGCCAAGGTCCATGGCACCTACGCGCTGGAGCGCGCGCTGACGGGCCGGCCCCTGGACTTCGTGCTGCTCGTGTCCTCCAACGCCGCGGTGCTCGGAGGATTGGGGCTCGCGGCGTACGGCGCGGCGAACGCCTTCCTGGATGCCTTCGCCATCTCCCGCTCGCGCGAGGGGCTGACCCGGTGGCTGAGCACCAACTGGGACGGCTGGCCCGGCGTGGACGAGGTGACTCGCGAGGTCCGCACGAGCATCGACGTGTTCGCCATGTCGCCCACTGAAGCAGTGGAGGCCTTCCGCCGCGTGGTGGAGTCTCCCCTGAGTGGACAGGTGGTGGTGTCCACCGGCGACCTGGTCGCGCGCGTCGCGCGGTGGGTGCGGCGCGAGGGCACGGGGAAGCACGCGGACGCGGCGGGTGGCGCGACGCACGAGCGGCCCCAGCTCGGCACCGAGTACGTGGCGCCCACGGATGACGTGGAGCTGGCGCTGACGAAGGTGTGGCAGGAGCAGCTCGGACTGGCGCGGCTGGGCATCCACGACAACTTCTTCGACCTGGGTGGCAACTCGCTGCTGTGGCTCAAGATTGTCGGCCGTCTGAAGCGGGAGCTGGGGCGCGAAGTCCCCCTCACCTCCGTCTTCGAGGCTCCCACCGTGGCCGCGCTGGCGAAGCGACTGGGAGGACTGCCCGCCCCGGAGGAGTCCCCCAGCTTCGAGACGAGTCAGAACCGGGGAGCCCAGCGCAGGGAGCGGCGCAGTCGCCGTGAGTGAAGCAGTCAAGGAGTGGATGACGTGGACGTGAAGCAGCCAGCAGACATCGACGACGCGGACCTTGCCATCATCGGCATGTCCGGGCGCTTTCCTGGCGCCCGCGACACGGCGGAGTTCTGGGCGAACGTACGCGGCGGCGTGGAGTCCATCCGCTTCTTCACCCCCGAGGAGTGTCTCGCGGCGGGAGTTGCTCCGGAGCTGGTGGAGGACCCCGACTTCGTGCGCGCGGCGGCGGTGCTGCCGGAGCCCGAGTCCTTCGATGCCGCCTTCTTCGACATGCCGCCGCGTGAGGCGGAGCTGACGGACCCGCAGCACCGCGTCTTCCTGGAGGTCTGCTGGGAGGCGCTGGAGCACGCGGGCTATTCGCCGCGCGACTACCCGGGCGCCATCTCCGTGTACGGCGGGGCCACGCTCAACACGTATCTGCTGATGAACCTGGCGCGGAATCCCCGCGTGCTGGAGTCCGTCGAGCCGGTGCAGGTCAACATCGGCAACGGCACCGACTTCCTGGCCACCCGCGTCTCGTACAAGCTGAACCTCCGGGGCGCGAGCCACGCGGTGCAGAGCGCGTGCTCGACGTCACTGGTGGCTGTGCACCTGGCCTGCCAGAGCCTGCTCAATGGCGAGTGCGACATGGCACTCGCGGGCGGAGCGTCCGTCAACGTCAGCTTCCTCCATGGCTACCGACACGCCGAGGGTGGAATGGCGTCGCCGGATGGCCGCTGCCGTCCCTTCGACGCGAAGGCCCGGGGCACGCTGTTCGGCAGCGGCGCGGGCGTCGTGCTGCTGAAGAAGCTGCGCAACGCCGTGCGAGATGGCGACACGGTGCACGCCGTCATCAAGGGCTCGGCCATCAACAACGATGGCGCGCTCAAGGCGGGCTACACCGCCCCGGGCATCGAAGGGCAGTCCCAGGTGGTGGCGGAGGCGCTCGCGGCCTCCGGACTGGACGCGGACTCCATCGGTTATGTGGAAGCCCACGGCACCGCGACGCCCCTGGGAGACCCCATCGAGGTGGAGGCCCTCACGCGCGCCTTCCGCTCCTCCACGCAGCGGCGGCGCTTCTGCGCGCTGGGCTCGGTGAAGGGCAACGTCGGCCACCTGGACGCCGCCGCCGGCATCACCGGCCTCATCAAGACAGCCCTGGCCGTGAAGCACGGAGAGCTGCCGCCCAGCCTTCACTACGAGCGGCCCAACCCGGCCATCGACTTCGACGGCAGTCCCTTCTACGTCAATGCGACGCTCAAGCCCTGGCCCGCCGGCGCACTGCCCCGGCGCGGCGGCGTGAGTTCGTTCGGCGTGGGTGGCACCAATGCGCACGTGGTGCTTGAGCAGGCGCCTCGGTCGCTCGACAGCGCGGCCTCGCGTCGCGCGTGGCAGTTGTTGCCGCTGTCCGCGCGCACGCCCTCCGCGCTGGAGGCCAGCACGAAGCGACTGGCCGAGGCCCTGAAGTCCCAGCCCGACGCGAAGCTCGCGGACGTGGCCTGGACGCTCCAGGCGGGACGCCAGCGCTTCTCGCAGCGACGCTTCGTCCTCGCGCGAAGCGTGGGCGACGCGGTGGAAGTGCTCTCCACGACAGGGGATGCACGCGTCCACACGGAGGCGCAGGACGCGGTGGAGCGCCCGGTGGCGTTCCTCTTCCCGGGTCAGGGCTCGCAGCACGTGGGCATGGGGCGCGCACTGTATGACGCGGAGCCCGTCTTCCGCGCCGAAGTGGACCGCTGCGCCGAGCTGCTCAAGGCGCATCTGGCCGGGCGCGACCTGCGCGAGGTGATGTACCCGAAGTCGGGAGAGCCCGCGGAGCACGAGAAGACGTTGGCGCGCACGGAGTTCACGCAGCCCGCGTTGTTCACCCTCGAGTACGCCACCGCACGGCTCTGGATGTCCTGGGGCGTGAAGCCCGCGGCAATGCTCGGTCACAGCATTGGCGAGTACGTGGCCGCATGCCTCGCGGGTGTCTTCACCCTGGAGCACGCGCTTCAACTGGTCGCCGCACGCGGCCGGCTGATGCAGTCGCTGCCGTCCGGCTCCATGCTGGCGGTGCCGCTGAGCGAGGACGAGGTCCGTCCCTATCTCGGCACCGAGCTGAGCCTCGCCGCGGTGAACGCACCCATGCAGTGCGTCGCCTCCGGGCCGACGGAGGCCGTGGAGAAGTTGAAGCGGCAGTTGGATGAGGCGGGCGTACGCAGCCACGTGCTCGTCACGTCCCATGCCTTCCACTCGGCGATGATGGACCCCATCCTGGAGGCCTTCACCGCGCGCGCGGCGGCTGTGACGCTGCGGCCCCCCACCCTGCCCTTCGTCTCCAATGTCACCGGGACGTGGATCACCACGGAGCAGGCGACGAGCCCGAAGTACTGGGCCCAGCACCTGCGTGGCGCGGTGCGCTTCGCTGATGGACTGCACGCGCTGCTCTCGGACCCCAAGCGCGTCGTGCTGGAGGTGGGCCCCGGACAGGTGCTCAGCCGGCTGACGCGGCGGTATCCCGACACCACCTCGGGACGCCCGGTGCTCGCCTCCATGCCCACGCCGCAGGACACCGTGGCCACGGACGCGCCGCCGCTCGCGTACACGACGCTGGGCGGACTCTGGCAGGCCGGAGTCACCGTGGATTGGCGTGGCTTCCACGGCGAGGAGCGTCGCCATCGCCTTCCGCTGCCGACCTACCCCTTCGAGCGACAGCGCTTCTGGGTGGAGCCCGACACGAAGCCGCATGCCGAGGCCGCGCCCGTCACGACCGAGACGCTCGGGGTCCCGCTCGCCCAGGCGCCGATGGAGCGCTGGTTCCATGCCCCGTCGTGGAAGCGCACGCCGCTTGCTCCCGGGCGCACCGCGAAGGCGACACACCCGCGCGTCTGGCTGGTGCTCGAGGACGAGTCCTCTCCCACCGAGGCCCTGCTGACACCGGAGCCCGGCGAGGAGCGGATGGTGCTCCGCGTGCGGCCAGGTGCCGGCTTCAGTCGAACGGGAGAGTGGGACTACACCGTGGCGCCGGGCTCGCTTCCGGACCTGCGCGCGCTCCTCGGTGCGCTGCGGGATGCGGGCAGACTCCCCGACACCGTGTTGCATCTCTGGAGCCTGACGCCGGACGTCCCCGCGTCCTTCGCGCAGGTCCAGACGAGCGGCTACTTCACGCTCGTCGCCCTCGCGCGGGCGCTCGTCGAGTTCGCGCCCGAGCGGCCCTGCACCGTCTGGGTGGTGTCCAACCACGTCCACGACGTGACGGGCGACGAGTCGCTCCGCGCCGACAAGGCAACGCTGCTCGGCCCCTGCCGGGTGATTCCGCAGGAGCACCCGAGCCTGCGGTTCCATCACGTGGACGTGGTGACGGGCCCGGCGGCGAACCTCTCTTCCACCGGACTGCGGGCCCTCCGCGCGGAGCTGCGTTCGGTGCCCGTGGAGACGGTGGTGGCGCTGCGGGGTCCGCATCGCTGGGTCCAGTCCCTGGAACCACTGCCGCTGCCCGATGCGCCCAGGCCCCACCCGAGCGCGCGCCCCGGCGGCGTGTACCTGCTCGTCCATGGGCTGGGCGGTCTGGGCGCGATGAATGGACGCGCGCTGGCCAGCCTGTCGCCAGGAGCGAAGCTCGTGTGCCTGGAGCCCCTGGGCTTTCCGTCGCGCGACACCTGGGACGCTCACGTCGCAAGTCACGGTGAGACCGAGGCCTGGACGCAGCGGATCCGCCGGGCACGGCAGTTGGAGGCCCTGGGCGCGGAGGTCGTGGTGCTCCCCACCGACCTGACGCGGCAGGAGTCGCTGCGCGAAGCCGTCGACACGGCCGTGGCCCGCTTCGGCGCGCTCCACGGCGTGGTGCATGCGGCGTGGCTCCCGAAAGACCAGGTGGCGCGACTCGTCTCCGAGACGGGGCCCGAGGAGAGCGCCTGGCACTTCGACCCGCGCGCGCGAGGGCTGGCCCTGCTCGACGCGGTGTTGGGTGAGCGTGCGCTGGACTTCCGCGTGGTGGCCTCGTCCATCTCCGCGGTGCTCGGCGGCATGGCCACGGTCGCGCACACGGCCGCGAGCGCATGGCAGGACGCCTTCGCCCAGGCCGCGTCACATGAAGGCCGGCGGTGGTTGAGCCTGGGTTGGGACGTGGTGAAGGTGGAGGACTACGGCGCGCACCCGGGCGCACGTGGCGAGGCGCTGGACCGTCTGGCGCTCTCTCCCGAGCAAGGCGCGGAGGCCATGAGCCGCGCGCTCGCGCATGCGACGGGCCCCTGGCTGGTGGTGTCCACGCATGACGTGGCCGCGCGACAGTCTTCGGGCTCGCGGGCCTCCGTGTCCGAGGAGCTCCGCGAAGAGCCCGCGGCGCGCCCTCAACATCCTCGGCCGTCGAACCTGCGCAGCGCCTACGTGGCGCCCACAACGGACATGGAGCGGACGCTGGCGGACCTGTGGCAGCAGACGCTGGGCGTGGCGCCGATTGGCATCCAGGACAACTTCTTCGAGCTGGGCGGTGACTCCCTCATCGCCGTGCAGCTCAGCGACCGGCTCAAGCGGCGGCTCAATGTCAGCGTGCCCGCGTCCAGCCTCTACGAAGGCGTCACGGTGAAGGCCCTCGCGGCGTTGCTCCAGCCGCCCGAGGCGGGGCCGGGCTCGGCGAACAACGAGGCCGACGAGCGCGAGTCCACCGTCCAGCGCCGCAAACAGAACCTCCAGCGTCAGCGCTCACGCCGACGCGCGGACGACGAAGAGCCGGAGGACGGCGACTGAGTCGTCGCGGCTCCGCCTCGACCTCCCCGCGCCCTCACCCCATGCGAGCCATCCTCACCAACTTCGGAACCCTCGGCGACATCCAGCCCTTCGTGGCGCTGGCCGTCGAGCTGAAGCGCCACGGCCATCAGCCCGTGCTCGCCGCCGCGCCCTCGTACCGCGCGCTCGCGCAACTCCATGACCTCGACTTCATCCCGGTGGGTCCCGACCTGAGGGCGGCGCAGAGCGGCATCACCCAGGCGATGATGGGGAGCCCGGACGTCGTGCACTCCGCCGGAGGCATGCTCCAGCTCTTCCAGCCGCTCGTGGAGTCGCTGCCCCGCATGTTCGAGGACCTGCGCGCCGCGTGTCGGGGTGCGGACGTGCTCATCAGCGGGCGCGTCCAGCCCGCCGCGCGCATGGTGCATGACCTGACGCACCTGCCCTTCGTCACGGTGCTGGTGGAGCACAGCGGCAGTGGTGGTGGCGGCCCGGCCTTCCAGGCGGCCGTGCGCGGACTGGTCAATCCCCTGCGCGAAGCCCACGGCCTGCCGCCGCTGGACAATCCGCTGGTGGATGGCCTGTCGAATCAGCTCGTGCTCACCGCGCTGAGCCGGCACGTGCGGCCTCCCGCCGCGGACCTGCCGCCGCACCACCACACCGTCGGGTACTGCTTCCTCGATGAGCCGGGCTTCACGCCGGACGCGGAGCTCGCCGCGTTCCTCGCGGAGGGCGAACCTCCCGTCTGCATCACCTTCGGCAGCATGACGCATGCGGACCCGGAGGCGCTGACGGAGGCGCTGGTACAGGCCACGGTGCGCTCGGGACGACGGGCCCTCATCCAGCACGGCTGGAGCGGACTGGGGCAGCGCGCCCTCCCGTCGACAGTGAGGGCCTTGGGTCAGGTGCCGCACGCCTGGCTCTTCTCGCGGGTGTCGTGCGTGGTGCATCACGGTGGCGCGGGGACCACGGGCGCGGCCTTCCGGGCGGGCGTCCCGCAGGTCGTCGTGCCGCACACGTATGACCAGTTCACCTGGGGCGAGGTTGTCCAGGAGCTGGGTTGTGGAGGCGCGGCGCTTCCCATCGGGGAGCTGAACGCGGAGCGCCTCGGGGACGCGCTGAGCACGGTGCACGCTCGCGCGGACCTCCAGGCGTCAGCGGCGCGGCTGGGCGAGCAGCTCCGCGCGGAGCACGGAACGATGAAGGCGCGTCACCTCCTCGAGGACCTGGTCCGTCGAGTAGGGCTCGCCTCGGACTCGGGCACCGAGAACGAGGCGGACGCGGATGACGAGGGGCGGCAACAGCGCCGGCGGATGGCGCTGAAGCAGCAGCGGGCGAGGAAGGTCGAAACTTGAGCGGGACTTTGGAGAGAGACATGGCCACGGATTCTTCCAACGCGGACACCACGGGACTGGAGATCGCCATCGTCGGCATGGCCGGGCGCTTCCCGGGAGCACGCGACCTGGAGGCCTTCTGGCGCAACCTGCGGGACGGCGTGGAGTCCATCAGCTTCCTGACGGACGCGGACCTGGAGGCGAGCGCGTTGGACACGGCCGCCATCCGCTCGGACCCGAACTACGTGAAGGCCGCCGCCGTCCTGGAGGACGCGGACCTCTTCGACGCGGGCTACTTCGGCGTCACCCCCAAGGAAGCGGAGGTGATGGACCCGCAGCAGCGTGTCTTCCTGGAGTGCGCCGTGGAGGCCCTGGAGCACGCGGGCTACGACGCCGAGCGCTACAAGGGTCGCATCGGCGTGTACGCCGGCGCGCGCACGGACACGTACGTCTTCAACCTCTTCTCCAACCCCGCGGCGCTGGGTGGACTGGACCCGTTCGAGATTGGCCTGGGCAATGACCTGGCCTTCCTCACCACGCGCGTCGCTCACCGCCTCAATCTGCGCGGGCCCGCGTACTCCGTGCACACCGCGTGCTCCACCGCGCTGGTCGCGTTGCACCTGGCGGGACAGGCCCTGCTCGCGGACGAGTGCCGGATGGCCATCGCGGGCGGCGTCGCCATCAACGTCCCGCAGAAGGTGGGCTACCTGTATCAGTACGGCGGCATCGCCTCGCCGGACGGCCACTGCCGCGCCTTCGATGCGAAGGCGGCGGGTACCATCTTCGGCAGCGGCATTGGTCTGGTGGTGCTCAAGCGCCTGGAGGACGCGCTGGCCGACGGCGACACCATCCATGCGGTCATCAAGGGCTCCGCCATCAACAACGACGGCGCCGTGAAGGCCAGCTTCACCGCGCCCAGCGTGCAGGGCCAGGCCACCGTCATCAAGGACGCCCTCGCCGCAGCGGAAGTCTCCGCCGACACGATTTCCTACGTGGAGACGCACGGCACCGGCACCGCGCTGGGAGACCCCATCGAGCTGCGCGCCCTGACGAAGGTGTTCGGCGCGAAGGCGAAGGGTCGTCGCACGGTGCCCATCGGCTCGGTGAAGACGAACGTGGGCCACCTGGACGCGGCGGCCGGCAGCGCGAGCCTGCTCAAGGCCATCCTCGCGATGAAGCATCAGCAGCTTCCGCCCAGCCTCCACTTCGAGTCCCCCAACCCGCAGATCGACTTCGACAGCGGCCCCTTCTACGTGAACACCGCGCTGCAGCCCTGGCCGCGTGGCAGGACGCCCCGGCGCGCGGGCGTCAGCTCGTTCGGCATCGGCGGCACCAACGCGCACATCGTCCTGGAAGAAGCACCTCCCGCGCCGTCGGCTTCGACCGGACGCCCGTGGGAGTTGCTCGTGCTCTCCGCGCGCAGCCACACCGCGCTCGACTCGGCCACCGCTCGGCTCGCGCAGCACCTGGAGTCCCAGCCGCAACAGGCGCTGGCGGACGTGGCGTACACGCTCCAGGTGGGCCGAAAGGCCCATGCGCACCGTCGGGTAGTGGTGGCTCGCGACGGGCAGGATGCCGTGCGCGTGTTGCGCATGGCGGAGCCCCAGCGCGTCCTCTCGGGCACGCACGAGACGGGCAACCGCCCCGTGTCCTTCCTTTTCTCCGACGCCGGAGCGGAGGCTCCGCTGGAGTCGCTGTACCGCTCGGAGCCCGCCTTCCGCGCGGAAGTGGACCGCTGCGCGGAGCTGCTCCAGTCGCGGCTCGGCGTGGACCTGCGCGCCGTGCTGTATCCGGAGGACGGGAGCCGTCCCAGCCGCTCCGGCCCGGTGAGCGCCGCCGCGGGCTTCGTCGAGCCGTATGCCCTGGCGCGCCTGTGGATGTCATGGGGCGTTCAGCCCGAGTCGATGCTCGGTGAGGGCACGGGCGCGTGGATCGCCGCGAGCCTCGCGGGCACGCTCCCGCTGGAGGAGGCCCTCTCATTGGTGGTCGCCCGAGGCGAGGGCCGCGACCTGTCACCGGGCGCCTCCACGCTGAAGGCGCCCGAAGTGCCTCTCTACTCTCTCGCCACGGGCGCCCTGCTCACCGCCGCCGAGGCGACTCGACCGGAGACGTGGAAGGACGCGGCGAGCCGCGCGCCGCGCCTGGACGACGCGCTTCGTGAGCTGGTGAAGGAGCCGTCTCGCGTCGTGCTCGCGATGGGGGCCACGGGGCCGCTCGTCGATCGGGCGCGCGCGCTGGCGGGAAGCACCGGGACGCACTCGGTGCGAGGCTGCCTGCCCGCGGCTGGAGACAGCCAGCCCGCGCCGGTGGCGGTGCTCGGCACGCTGGGCCAGCTCTGGCTGGAGGGCGTGGAGGTGGACTGGGAAGCCGTGAGCGAGGGCCGTGTTCTGCGCCGCGTGCCGCTCCCCACGTACCCCTTCGAGCGCCAGCGCTACTGGGTGGCTCCGGGCACGCGCGTCGAGGCCACGCAGGCACAGGTGCCGCAGGGCAAGCTGGTGGACATGGCGGACTGGTTCCACGTGCCCGCCTGGCATCGCACGGCGCCCGTGGCCCTGGACCGCAAGGCCCTGGCCGAGCGTCGTTGCTGGGTCGTCTTCGTGGATGGACTGGGCGTCGGCGAGGCTTTGTGCCGTCGACTGGAGGAGTCAGGACAGGACGTGGTGAGCGTGCGCCAGGGGAGCGCGTTCATGCGAGACGCCGCGCGCCGCTACGCTCTCGACCCGCGTCTGCGCGGTGACTACGCCACGCTGTGGAAGGACCTGGCGGACCAGGAGCTGAGCCCGTCCGTGGTGGTCCACCTGTGGAGCCTCGCCTCGTCGGGCGAGGACCTCCCGGGGCCCGAGCTGTTCCGCAAGGTCCAGGACACGGGCTACTACAGCCTCCTGCACTTGGGGCAGGCGCTCGCCCAGGGCGACACCTCCCGCCCCGTGCGGCTGGAGGTCGTGACGGACCGGCTGCATGACGTCGCGGGCGAGGGCACCGCCCTCCCGGAGAAGGCCACGCTGCTGGGGCCCTGCAAGGTGATTCCGCAGGAGCAGGAGCACGTCACCACGCGCTGCATCGACTTGATTGCCCCCGAGCCTCGGAGCGCGGGCGTGGAGAAGCTCGCGGAGCGCCTGCTGGCCGAGTTCAGTCAACGCACGCGTGACGCGGTCGTCGCGTGGCGCTCCAACCAGCGCTTCACGCAGACCCATGCGCCGCTCCGCCTCGAGCCCTCGGGAGAGGCGCACGCGCCGCTGCGCGAGCAGGGCGTCTATCTCATCACCGGAGGCCTTGGCGGCGTGGGCCTGATGCTGGCCAGGCACCTGGCGCAGACCCTCAAGGCACGGCTCGCGCTGCTGGGCCGGACCACCCTGCCGGCGCCGTCCGAATGGGATTCGTATCTGGCCACGCACCCGGAGACTGACGCGGTGGCCCAGCGCATCCTCCGCGTACGGGAGCTGGAGCAGAGCGGCGCGCAGGTGATGGTGGTGGGCGCGGACGTCGCGGACGCCCAGCAACTGGAGGCGGCGGTGACGCAGGTGGAGGCCCGCTTCGGCGCGTTGCATGGCGTGCTCCACTGCGCGGGCGTCACCCACGGCCCGTCGCTCTACAACCCGCTGACGGAGATTGGTCGGGGCGAGTCCGAGACGCAGTTCGGCCCGAAGGTCTACGGCACGTATGCGCTGGAGAAGGTGCTGAGCCGTCGCTCGGTGGACTTCGCCCTGCTCTTCTCGTCCAACGCCGCGGTCCTCGGGGGTCTCGGCTACCTGACGTACGCGTCCTCCAACCTCTTCATGGACGCCTTCGCGCAAGCCCGCTCCGGAGGAACTGGGACTCGCTGGGTGAGCGCGTCGTGGGACCCGTGGCCGGAAGAGACGAAGCACACCCACGTACGCACCAGCATGGACCAGTACGCCATGACGCCCCAGGAAGGCGCCGAGGCCGTCCGTCGCCTGGTGACGCTCGGCGTGGATGGACACGTCATCGTCGCCACCGGAGACCTGGCCCAGCGTTGGAAGCTTTGGATTCAGCGCGACACGTCCCAGCCCACGTCGGGTGCGCGGGCGGCCGGCAAGCCGCGTCGCGCGAAGACGCCCTTCGTGGCGCCCGCGAGCGAGCTGGAGAAACAGCTCGCGGCCATCTGGCAGGAAGTCCTCGGCGTGGACTCCGTGGGCCTCAACGACAACTTCTTCGACCTGGGAGGCCACTCGCTGCTGGCCACGCGCGTGGCCGGACGCCTGCGCACCCAGTTCGAGTTCGACATTCCCCTGGCGAAGCTCTTCGAGGCCGCCACCGTGGCCTCTCTCGCGAAGCTGGTGGCCGACCACCAGACCGCGCTCGAAGAGGCCGCCAGTCAAGCCGCGCTCGAGGAGCTGTCCAACCTCAGCGACGAAGAGATTGAAGCCGAGCTGGCGCGACGCTCGCGCTAGCCCGCACTGAATTTCAGCCGGGCCGAGCAGGACACGTCATCGGCCCCCCGCAACCTTCTCCTCCGCCCTGGGTCCCCCCGGGTCGCGGAGGCACCGAAGTTGGAGTCCAGCAATGAGCGGTAGCTCCAAGAATCTCGACAAGCTCACTCCCAAGCAGCGCGCGTTGTACGAGTTGCTCCTCAAGGAGAAGAAGGGGCAGCTCCAGGCCACGACGACGCAGGCGCTCGAGCGGACCATTCCGCGTCGCGCCGGAACGGAGCCCGCACCGGCTTCCTTCCCGCAGCAGCGACTGTGGGTGGTGGACCAGCTCGAGGGCGGAGAGGCTTTCGCCTACAACGTTCACATCACCGTGCAGTTCACCGGCGTGCTGGACGTCCCCCTGCTGGAGCGGTGTGTGAATCAGGTGGTGCGACGCCACGAGTCGCTGCGCACCGTGTTCGCCGCGAGGGACGACGGGCTCCCCATCCAGGTCGTCGTGCCGGAGCTTTTGCTGACCATCCCAGTGGAGGACATCTCCCGGCTCGGCAAGGCGGAGCAGGACGAGGAGGTGGAGCGCCGCACGAGCGAGGAGTCCCAGCGCCTGTTCGACCTGGCGCGAGGCCCCCTGCTGCGCGGCAAGGTGCTGCGCCTGGGGCCCGACAACCACGTGGCCCTGGTCACCATGCATCACCTGGTGACGGACCGCTGGTCGCTGGGTGTCTTCGTCCGCGAGCTGATGGCCTTCTACGCGGCGGAGGTCACGGGACAGGCGCCCGCGATTCCCGAGCTCGTCATCCAGTACTCCGACTTCGCGGAGTGGCAGCGCGAGCGGATGCAGGGTGAGCGGCTGCGCGTCGAGCTGGACTTCTGGAAGCAGCACCTGAAGACGTTGCCAGCGCCGTTGGAGCTGCCCACGGACAGGCAGCGCCCGGCGCGCCAGACGTACCGGGGCTCCCGCCAGTTCGTCACGCTCCCCGTCGCGCTCACGCGTGCGCTGAAGGAGGTCAGCCAGCAGGAGGGGGCCACCCTCTTCATGACGCTCTTGGCCACGTTCCAGACGTTGATGCACCGGCACTCGCGACAGACGGACATCACCGTCGGCTCGCCCATCGCCGGCCGCAACGTGCCGGA
>NZ_JABUMR010000016.1:0-153752 GCF_013336725.1 Myxococcus sp. CA040A
CACTGCAGGCACTGCTGGTATGCGCTTCTCAGCGCTCCCTTGCTGGTGCCTTCTCAAAGATTGACTGCGGTTTCCGCAATCCTTCTCTTCTTCTTGGGCTTGCTATTTGGTTTTCAAAGACCGAGCCGCTTGTTTCATCCGCGACTTTTTGCTACTTTGTTTCCGTCTGCTGCTCGCCGCTTCCTGCCGGCGGGTCGCATCTTTTATTCAGGTCCGCGTCAGCTGTCAACTTCGCTTTGCGTCCCTTTCGGCGTCCTCCGAAGTCCTCAGCGCCGCCCAGTGGCTTCCGCTGTTTTCTTCGTGAGGGGCGCGGCTTCTATCTCTCCGCCGCATCCCGTGTCAACCGTTGCTTCGTTGACTCCCTCGCCGCCTCCGCCCTGCTGCTTCCGGGCTTCTTCGTCGGGGTCGCGGCTTCTACCACCGCCGCATCTTCTGTCAACTCGCTTCGCTGACCGCCGTATTTCCAATGTCGTTCTGAATCCACACGCCGAAGTGCTTCGCGCCAGTGCGCGGGCTTCGTCATGAGGGGCGCGGCTTCTACCACCGCCGCATCCAGAGTCAAACCGCTTCCGAGCCCCACCCCACCGTCAGCCCCAGCTCCAGCTCCAGTGCCGTCTCGCACGAGACGACCTCCAACCCCACCACCGCGACGCCCACCGGACCACTTCCTGCTGGCTGACCATCTATGGAGCGCTCCGGAGAATGTCAACTCGTGGTCACGAGCCGCTCCGGACACTCGAAATCCCACGAAGGCCCCATCCAGGGAATCCTTCAGGGACCCACGGTCCTATTCTGCGTGGTTCAGAGAACCCCAGCGCCATGCGCGCTGATTCCGAGACTGTTGCTGACGGAATCCACGGCTGCCTGCTCGTCGCGGAGGGCTTTTGGCCGCCCGCGCCTCGCCGTGAGGTGGGCGGCTTATCCACCAAGCGAAGGGACGGCGCAAGAAGTTTGCTGATTGTCACTTCAGCACCCTTCCCTGCCCCTGCGCTCAGCTCCCTACGCCCAGCTTCAACCTCGAGACGTCCACCCGGCCACGACGACACCCCTCCGCCACCACCACCGCGCGCAGTTCGCTGTACGCGCGCTCGAAGTCATCGTTCACGACGATGTAGTCGTAGGAGGCGATTCCCCGCTCCATCTCCGAGCGAGCCGCCAGCATGCGGCGGCGAATCGTCTCATCGGAGTCCGTCTGCCTGTCCCGCAGCCGGCGCTCCAGCTCATCCATGGAGGGAGGGAGCACGAAGATGGTGACCGCGTCGGGGTGCTTGCGCTTGATGGCCTGCCCGCCCTGGACGTCGATGTCGAAGATGGCCACGCCCCGACGGGCGCGCGCGACATCCACCGTCGACTGGGGGCTGCCGTAGAAGTGGTTGTGGACCTCCGCCCACTCCACGAACTCGCCCCGTTCGATCTTCTCCTGGAAGGTGGCCACGTCCACGAAGTGGTAGTCCACCCCTTCCTGCTCCTTGCCTCGAGGCCGGCGCGTCGTGACGCTGATGGAGAAGTTCGCCTGCGGCGTCTCCTTGAGGAGCCGATGGGCAAGGGTGGTCTTCCCGGCCCCAGAGGGCGCGGAGAGGACGAGCAGTAGACCGGGCTGAAGGATGGTGGGTTCGCTCATTCGACGTTCTGCACCTGTTCGCGGATGCGCTCGACCTCGGCCTTCATCGAGACCACGCGCGCGGAGATCTCCGTGTGCTGGCTCTTGGAACCGGTCGTGTTCACCTCGCGGTGCATCTCCTGCACAAGAAAATCCATGCGACGGCCAGCGGGCTCGGTGCTCGCCATGAGGGCGCGGAACTGCTCGAGGTGACTCGCCAGGCGCGTGACTTCCTCGGCGATGTCCGTGCGCTCGGCGAAGAGCGCCACTTCCTGCGCCAACCTCTGCGGGTCCACCGCGACGCCCCGCGCGAGCTCCGCCACGCGCTCCGTGAGCCGCTGCTGGTAGTCGTGCACCGCGCGGGGAGCGAGGTGGGCCACTTCGCGGCTCCAGCCCTCAATCAACTTCAGTCGCGCATCCAGGTCGGCGTAGATCGCCTCGCCCTCGACGAGCCTCATCTTCTCCAGGGCTCCGAGCGCCTGCTCCAGCGCCTCCGTCACCGCGGGCGTCGCCGACTCCAGATTCACGCCCTTTTCCTCCAGGCGCACGACGCCCTGCTGGTTGGCCACCTGGGACCAGGCCACGTCCGCCGGGAGGCCCAGCTCCTTGGCCAGCTCCCGGAAGGTGCGCAGGTACTCGCGCGCCAGGTTCAGGTCCACCGTGGGCACCGTTCCCGTCGTCGTGGAGGACTGCCGCTTCACCAGCAGCTCCACCGAGCCACGTGCCAGCCGGTCCTTCACCTGCTTCGTGACGCTCGGCTCCAGCGAGGTGAGCTCTCGAGGAAGCCTCGCCTTCACCTCGCAGAACTTGTGATTGAGGGAGCGCAACTCCACGGAGACTTCTTCGTCCCCCACGCGCGCACGGCCCGCGCCAAACCCGGTCATGCTCTTCAGCATTGGGCGGTTGCTAGGGGCTTTCCGTCCGCAGGTCAAGCAGCGTGCTTGCACGCCTTTCAGTTCTGTGTAGGGTCCGCGCCGCGATGGCCTGGCACAAGCGGCTCGAGTTGTGGGCGAAGCTGGCGCTGGCGCTCGTGGCGTCCGTGTTGTTCTGGCGCCCCGGCCGCCGGCTCCGTCCCGGAAGTTCCCTCCCTGTCCCCCGGAAGGTGCTGCTCGTGCGGCCCGACAACCGCGTGGGCGAGGCGCTCCTCACCACCCCCCTCATGCGCACCCTCAAGGCCCATGTGCACCCGGCCCCCGAGGTGCACGTGCTGGTTCATGCCAAGGTGGCCCGCGTCCTGGCGGGGCACCCCGACGCGGACCAGGTCATCGCGTTCGACCGCCGGCGACTCTGGATGGGCCCCCTGGCCCCGGGCATCCGAGCCCTGCGCCGCGCGGGCTATGACCTGGTGGTCGACTGCGCCAACTGGGAAGCCCCCTCCGTGACGAGCGCCCTGGTGGCACGCCTCGCCGGCCCGCGCGCCGTGGTCATCGGGCCGAGCGTCTGGCCCGTGACTGGCCTCCACTCCCTGTCCGTCCCGGCCCGCGACGACAGCAGAAGCGAGGCGCTTCAGCGAACCCACCTGCTGACCCCTGTCACGGGCGGCACCCTGTCGCGGGGACTCTCCTTCCGCGAACCCACCATCAGCGCCCCGTTCCGTGCGTTCCTGGAGACGGACGCCACCACGCCCCGCGCTGTCATCAACCCGGGTGGCCGCCTGGGCCCTCGGCGCATTCCTCCCGAGGCCTTCGCCGCCGCGGCTCGCGCGCTCCTCGAAATCGGCCGCGTTCCCATCGTCACGTGGGGACCTGGCGAAGAGGAGCTTGCCCGCGCCGTGGTGGCCGCCGCGCCCGGCTCGCGGCTCGCACCCGCCACGAACCTGGATGAGCTCGCCGCGCTCATGCGCGCCGCCGGACTCACCGTCTGCAACAACACCGGGCCCATGCACCTCTCGGTGTCCGTGGGCGCTCCGACGCTGGCGTACTTCCTCCGCATGGACATGGAGCGGTGGGGCCATGCGTATGCCCCGCACCGGATGGTCGACCTCACCAGTCTCGTCGATGGCGCGGGAGGCGAGGGGCTCGAGGCTCGTGCAGCCGAAGAGGCCCGCACCTTCGCGGCACAGCTCACTCGTCAGGCGCGTCCCACCTAGACATCCGCTCCTGGAGGAGGTGGGGCACTCCCTCTTCCACGGGCCACTCGCACCGACACCGGGGACAGCGGGCCTTCACCTGCTCTTCGTACGAGAGCACCGTGAGATGCCCCTTGCACTGGGGACAGCCCAGCACCGCCATCAACCCCTCATCCAGCGCGGGCATGTCCTACTTCGCGCTCTCACGGCCGAGCCGGCGCGCCAGCTCCGTGGTGCTGTGGTCCTTCGGGTCTCCCGACACCGCCGTACGCCCACCGTAGGCACGCACTTCGTCGCCCTCGGGGATGCTGTCCGGCGTGTAGTCCGTCCCCTTCACATGCACATCCGGCTTCAGCGCTCGAATGATGACGCGCACGTTCGGCTCGTCGAAGACGATGACCCGGTCCGTACAGGCGAGCGCGGCGACCAGCTCCGCACGCTCGCCCTCGGGAATGTGTGGCCGTCCAGGCCCCTTGTACGCCCGCGTCGAGGCGTCCGAGTTCACCGCCACCACCAGCACATCCGCCAACTCGCGGGCGCCTTCCAGATAGCGCACGTGGCCCACA
The DNA here is from genome assembly GCF_013336725.1 of Myxococcus sp. CA040A. Lineage (NCBI taxonomy): Bacteria > Pseudomonadati > Myxococcota > Myxococcia > Myxococcales > Myxococcaceae > Myxococcus > Myxococcus sp. CA040A. Next base: position 4,235 of record NZ_JABUMR010000016.1, read on the forward strand.
TGCAAGAGGTCGAACACGCCGTTGGCGAGCGCAACGGTGCGGCCCTCGGCCTTCCAGCGCGCCCTCGCCTCCACCACCTGCTCGAGCGACTGAATCTTCTCCAAGGTGCTCATCGCGTGCTCCGCAGCTCCGCCAGCAGTTCGTCCCGGGACACCGTCGCGGTGCCCGACTTCTGCACCACCATGGAACCGGCCACGTTCGCCAGTCGCGCCGCTTCCCCGAACGAGGCTCCGGCCGCCAGTGCCAGCGAGAATGTCGCAATCACCGTGTCGCCCGCCCCCGTCACGTCCACCGCCGCCTTCGCGCCATGCACCGGGATGAGGTCCACCCCACCGTCAGCGTCGAAGAGCGCCATGCCGTGCCGCCCCCGAGTCACCAGCAGCGCACGACACCCCAGCCTGCGCACCGCCTCATGCCCCGCCGCCAGCAAGTCCTCCTGCGAGCGCACGGGACGCCCCGCCAACGCCTCCAGCTCCGGCTCGTTCGGCTTGCACACCGTCAGCCCCGAGAACGACGACAGCGCATAGCGACTGTCCACGCACACCGGCAGCCCATCCGCCGCCAGCTTCCGCAGCACGGCGCGCACCTCGTCGCTCAGCACTCCAGCGCCGTAGTCCGAAACGACCACCGCGTCCGCGTCCTTCGCGGCCTCCGCCACGTGCTTCGCCAGGGCCTTGCGCACGCTCGGAGGGAGCGACGAGCGCTGGCCACGGTCCAGGCGCAACATCTGCTGCCGCGTCGTGCTCACGCCGCCCGCGAGGATGCGGGTCTTCGTCTCCGTCGCCAGACCGCGTCCACCCACCGCGTGCAGGCGTACCCCTGACTCGGAGAACAGGCGACGCAGCTCGCGGCCCATCTCATCCGCGCCCAACATTCCGACGGCCGTCACCTGCCCCGTCAACGCACGGACATTGGCCGCCACGTTCGCCCCGCCGCCCAGCTTCACCTCGGCGGACTCGTAGCGGACGATGAGCACCGGGGCCTCGCGGCTCACCCGGTCCGTCTGCCCGTAGATGTAATGGTCTGCGACCAGGTCCCCCACCAGCAACACCCTGCGGCGCGCGAACGCGTGCGGCAGGCGAGAGGGCGGAGGCGACGAGCGAACGGGCGAGACTGCGGCCATGGCGGCGGTTTGTCCCACAGCCCTCCTCGTCTCACAAGTCGGCAGATGCACCCGACAAGCCAAGCGCTCGACGCAGATGGGACTCGCCCTCCAGCACGTCCACCCCCAGCCGCACCTTCCAGGCCGAGAACCCCACGGGCAGACGCACCGCGTCCTTCTCCGTCGTCACGACCTTCACCGCTCCCAGCTTCGCGGCTCGAGCTTCCACGTCACGAAGCTCGTCCGCGGTGAAGCGGTGGTGGTCCGGAAAAAGGGCCGCATCCAGGACCTCCACGCCGAGGGACCTCAGGGTCTTCAGGAAGCCCCCCGGCCGACCGAGCCCCGCCAGCGCCAGCACCCCCTGGCCACTCAGTGCAGCTGTCGGATGGAGCCCTCCAGAAGGGTCCACCCAGGCCGAAGGTCCATAGCGTGCGCGGACACGGGGGATTCCTTCTCCCTCCGCAGGCAACCCCAGGGCCCGTGCGTCGAACGGTGCTCGGGGTGCCTCGCCTGCACGCGAGACAATGGGGGACGCCGTGGCACATGGGGGCGTCGACGTGCGGACCCAGAGCAACGTGGCTCGCCGGAGAGAAGAGGCCGGCTCTCGCAGCGGCCCCCTTGGCAACATGTGGCCATTGCCGAGTCCCACGGCTTCGTCCACCACGACGAGGTTCTCGTCCCGCGCGAGCCGCCGGTGTTGAAAGCCGTCGTCGAGCAGCACCGTGTCCAGACCGTAGTCGTCTCTCGCGCGCCAGGCGCTGGCGACACGGTCCGCGTTCACGAAGATCCTCACACCCGGGCAGCGGCTCGCGAGCAGCAACGGCTCGTCCCCCGCGTCCTCCACCGGAGGCAATGACTCCGCCCCCGTGAAGGTGAGGGGCGCTTGTGAGCGACGCCCATAACCTCGCGTGAGGATGCCCACCTTGCGGCCCTCGCGCACCAGCAACTCCGCGAGGTGGAGCACCGCGGGCGTCTTCCCCGTGCCTCCCACGTTGAGGTTGCCTACCGAGATGACGCGGAGGCCCTCCACTCGCTCGGCGCGAAGCATGCCCAGGTCATACAGCGCGCCTCGCAAGCGCACCGCCGCGCCATAGGTCCATGACAACGCGGTGAGAGGGGACAGCAAGGCTCGCCGTCCCCAGGGCTCGGGCGACGGCGGATAGAACACCCGCTCGATGGCGGTGGGAGACTCGGGAGCCTGAGCGCTCAAGACCTGGAGGCTCCGCACAAGGCGTGTCCCGACACGAATCGCCGGGCATCTTCGAGGGTCAGCATGCGCCCGCTACGCTATCAGCCCGAGCCATCACGTACGACTCGACACGTCAGCGCGGGCTCACCGAGCGCGCGGGCTCGCCACCTGTGCATACAACGCAAGGACATCGGCGGCGATGCTCGCATTCGTCGGATGCGCCACGGGGGCCCGTTGCCCCGACAGTGACGCGGCCACCACCGCCTCGGGCGTCGGCTCGACGACACGTGCATCCGCCAGCTCAGGCAGCGCGCCCTCTTCCACCGCCACGACTCGCACACCACACGCCCGGGCTTGAGCCGCCGCTCTCGCACTCCAGTCGTTCCCGAGCCCCAGGAGCCAGACCTCGTCCAAGGCCCTCAACCACCGCGCGAAGGCTTCTCCTTGTTGGTAGCCCGCGAACACCACCGCATCCGTCAGCCCCAGCGACGCCACCTGACTCCGCGTCGCCTCCAGCAACGCGCCATCCCCCACCAGGACGAACTTCGCCTCCGGGCGCTGCTCGCGGAAGAGAGCGAAGGCCTCCACCCCCACGGAGTGCCGTCGCGAAGGCTGGAACGTGGACACCATCCCCACCAGGGGCGCGCCCTTCAGTCCCAACTCGCGCCTAGACGCCTCGCGGTCCGACTCAGGGCGAAAGCGCGGGTCCACCAACGCGGGAAGCACCCGAGCCGTCCTTCCTCGCTCCAACAAGCGAGGCAAGAGCGAGCTCGCCGGCACCGTGTACGCATCCGCCGCGGGCAACGAGGAGCGGATGGAGCGCGGTGCATGAAGCGAACGGACCAACACCGCCCCCTGGGGCCGTCCCCACCTCGCCAGGAAGTGGTCATGGCTGAAGTGCGAGTGCACCACATCCACTCGCCGCGCACGCAGCCGGCGCAAATCACTCCACACCCGCCAGGGCGGAGACTTCACCGACAACTCGAGCCCTTCGTCATCCAGCAGGCCCAGCGCTCGCAGCCGAGGCACCGCGGGCTCCTCCGCCGGCATCTCCTTGCGCCGACGGTCGACCGCCACCGTCACCTCGTGCCCGGCCTCCCGCTGCGCCAGCGCGAGCAACGCGACGTTCTCCGCCGGACCACTGAAGAAGGGGCTCGCCAACAGGTGGAGGATTCGCATCCGACTACCGCCCGACCAGCGTGCGATACAGCGCTTCCAGCGCGTGCGCCTCGTGCTCCACGCCGCACCGACGACGTGCCTCCTCGGCCGCGTTGCGCCCCACTTCGCGCGCCCGCTCGGGCTCTCGCATCAGCATGTCCAGCAGCTCGCGCAACGCCTTCACGTCCCCTGGCTCGAAGAAGAAGCCCGTCCGGCCATGCTCGATGAGCGTGTCCAGATACGGCAACTTCGACGCCACCACGCAACAACCGGACGCCATCGCCTCCACGTGCACCAGCGAGTACCCCTCCGCATAGGACGGGTGCACCAGCACGGTCAGCCCTCGATACCAGGGCTCGATGACCGACTGCTCTCCGGCCAACGACACGCGGGGCTCGATGCCCGCCCTCAAACCGTTCACCCAGTCCAGGTCCGCGCCCTTCGCCAACCCCACCAGCACCGCCTGCCACTCGGGGTGCTCGGGCAGCAACGGGCGCACCGCATCGAGGAAGTCGCCCTGCCCCTTCTCCTTGCGGATGCGGCCAATGACGCCCACCCCGAACCGTCCGCCCTGCCCCAGCTTCTCCCACGCCGCCGCCCGGTCCTCCGGTGGATGGAAGCGCGTCAGGTCGATGCCATGCGAAATGACGGTCGACGGGAGCGCGATGACCTCCGCCACCTGCCGCGTCAACGACACCAGCGCATCCGCGCCTCGCGCGATGAAGCGCGTGAAGCCGCTGGGCGCCACCGACGTGTGCCGCGTGAAGACCAGCCGCACCTGCCGACCCACCAGCTTCAGCAACATCCCCGCGAGCAGTTCGTTGTTCCGGTGGGCATGCCACACCACCGGCTCGGAGCGCGCCCGACGCAACAGCTCCGGCCAGGTGATTCGCGGCAGCCCGGCGCTCAGCCCAGAGCCGATGACTCGCGTCTCCGAGCCCGTGTCCTTCACCAACGCGGGGACCACCGACTCGACGTGGCGCGTGACGCCCGTGTACCGATTGTGGAAATGCGGGTGGACGATGAGCGTCATCGCGGCCCGGCCCTCCCATGGGGAAAGAGCGTCGTCATCGCCTCGGCGTTGCGCTCACTCGCGCCGGAAATCCGCCCCACCGTCTCCAAGGCCCGCGCACCCAGCTCCGCGACTCGACCCGGCTCTTCCAGCAACTCCGCGAGCCTCGCGTACAGCGCCTCCGCGTCCGCCACCAGGATGCCTCCCTGCCCCGCGAGCACCGCCACGCTGTCCTTGAAGTTGTCCATGTGCGGACCGAACAACACCGGTTTCCCCTGCCCCGCGGGCTCCAGGATGTTCTGCCCGCCCCGCTTCGTGAACGAGCCGCCCACGAAGACCACCGTCGCCAGCCGGTACGCCCGCGACAGCTCGCCAATGGTGTCCAGCACCACCACCTGCGCTCGCTCGGGATTCCCCTGGGAGCGAAGGCCGACACCCAGTCCCGCCTCCCGCGCCAGCGCCACGACGCGCCCAGCCCGGTCCACATACCTGGGCGCAATCACCAGCCGCAGGTCCGGCCACCGCGCGAGCAGCCGCCGATAGACGCCGAGCAGCACGTCCTCCTCGCCCTCGTGCGTGCTGCCGGCAATCCACACCCGTGCGTCCACCGGAAGCCCGAGCGCCTCGCGCAACACGCCGTCCTCCGCCGCCGGCCCCGAAGCCAACGAGTCGAACTTCGTGTTCCCCGTCACCCGCACCCAGTCCGGCCGCGCGCCGAGACTCCGCGCCCGCTGCGCCTCGTCCTCCTGACGCATCAACATCAGGTCGAAATCCTTCAGCGGATTGCCGATGAGCCTGAACAACCAGCGGTAGCGCTCCACGTTCGCCGGAGAAAAACGGCCGTTGGTCATCACCACGCGCGCCCCACCGCGCTTCGCCGCGCGAATGAGGTTGGGCCACACCTCCGTGTACTCCAGCACCAACACGTCCGGCCGGAGCGCCTTCACCGCCCGGCGCGTCGCGCCCCACAAGTCATAGGGCGCGTACACCACCCCATCGATGTCCTTGGCGAGCCGGCCCGTCGCCATCGCATGGCCACTGTCCGTCATCGTCGACAGGATGAGCTGGCAGCCCGGGAAGCGAGCCCGCAAGGGACCAAACATGGGGGACAGCGCCAGCAGGTCTCCCGCACTCGCACCGTGCAACCACACCACGGGCCCGTCACCTCGCGGGGGCAGCGAGCCTCGCCCGTAGAACCCCAGCCGCTGCCATAGGCCATGACGCGTCTTCCGGTGCACGCAGAGCGCCGGGAAGAGCAGCGGGAAGAGAAGATACGTAGCGAGGATGTACAGGAGTCGCATGGACGGCTCCCCGGCCCTCTATCAGATGCCAGGCCCCCGAGGCAGTACACGCACGGGGCTCGGGACAATCCATGGTCGCCACTCGGAGCCAAAGAAGCGCCCAGGCCCCTTCACCCACACCTCCACCCGCACCACGCCTGGCCCCGTCAGCTCCACCGAGGTCCCGTCCTGCCCCAGGCGGCCTTCTCCCCACACCTCGACCCGAACCGTGTCCACGTCCGGAATGCCAGGCAGGCGCACGCTCAGCACGTCCCCCACCCGAGCCTCCCTGCGCTCCGGGTCCACCCCTTCCAGCACGAAGCCCTCGGGTTCCCCCAGGGCGCGGAAGGAACACAGGGCACCCCCACCTCGCAGCGCCCCCGTCACCAGCGACGCCGCCGCCTTCGCATCCGAGGGCAGGGGCGCGGGGACCCGCGCTGGCGGCAGGTACATCGCGAGGGAGCGAAACACGGACTCGTAGGACGGCAGGCCGTGGGCGTCGTGCGCGCAGAACGCGAGCTGGGGCTGCTCGCGCGCAAGCTCCATGAAGCGCTCCCCGGGCTCGGGCTCCGGCGCCACGAGCACCATCACCCCGTGCATCGGGTTTGCCAGATAGGCGCCCACCGCTGGGAGCAAACGGCTCATCGGATTGCGCATCGCGTGCCGGAAGAAGGTGTCCGCGGAGTACAGCTCGAAGCCCTTCGCCTGACTCGCGCTCTCCGAGTCAGTCCATGGGTTGTGACGCTGCACCGGGTGCGCGAGCACCGTCGTCCCGCCCGCCGCGTGCACGGCGCGCACAGCATCGCCCGCGGGCATCCACCGCTGCATGCCTTCCAACGGTCGCTCCATGCCAAAGGCGATCAGGTGTCCCGCCGACGTGGAGATCTCCACGCCTGGGACCAGCAACACTCCGTCCACCCACGTGGGCGCCGGCGGGGTGAAGTCGTTGTGGTCCGTGAGCAGCACGAAGTCGAGACCGGCCGCCTTCGCCGCGCGCGCCACCGCCAGGGGACTGCCCCGTCCGTCCGAGCGCGTGGTGTGCACGTGGAACGCGCCTCGGACCCACCTCGGCGCGCCCTCCTTTGGCGGAACCACCGGGTACGTCGCGTACGAGGCGGGCAACGCGAAGAAGCCGCAGAGCCCCAGCACCAACAAGATCAGGCCCGCCAGTGCCTGGACGGCCTTGCCCGCGCCCTTGCGAAGTCGACTCATCCTCGGTACCGCCCGAGCACTTCGTCCCGTGCCCACATGAGCATCCCCGCTGCCTCGCGAGGCGGGCTCGTCTCCGCCTCCGTCCGAGCGTGCCACAGGGCGGAGTACTGCTCGGCACTCGCCTGGCCCCGCGCGGCACGTCCATGGCGCGGGTTCACCTCCGCCACCGACCCGCGCCCGGGATGCGTGACGCCGCTTACGACCCGCGTCCCGCTCACGCGGCGCCTCGCTCGACAGGTCCCTCCGTCTGCATCCGCCACAGCGCCGCGTAGCGCCCACCCTTCTGGAGCAACTCCGCGTGCGTGCCACTCTCCACCGCGCGGCCCGCTTCCATGACGTGGAGCACGTCCGCGTTCACCACCGTCGACAACCGGTGCGCGATGACCAGGGCCGTGCGCCCCGGTAGCACCGCCGCCAGCGCGGCCTGCACTTCTCGCTCGCTCTCCGGGTCCAGACTGCTCGTGGCCTCGTCCAGCACCAGCACCCGCGCACGCGCCAACACCGCTCGCGCGATACACAGTCGCTGCCGTTGCCCACCGCTCAGCGTCACTCCCCGCTCACCGATTCGCGTGTCGTAGCCCTGCGGCAAGGCCCGGATGAAACCGTCCGCGTTCGCGACCCTCGCCGCGGCCTCCACGTCCTCGCGCGTGGCATCCGGCCTCGCATAACGCAGGTTCTCCAACACCGAGCCCTGGAACAACAGCGGCTCCTGCGTCACCAGCGCGAGCTGCTCGCGAAGACTCGCCGCCGTGTACCGGTCCATGTCCACGCCATCCAGCAACAGGCGCCCCGCCTGGGGTCGCTCGAAGCGCAGCAGCAGCGTCGTCACCGTGCTCTTGCCACCCCCACTGCCCCCCACCAACGCCGTCACCTGGCCCGCCTTCAGCTCCAGCGTCACCCCATCCAGCGCGGGCCGGTCACCGTAGGCAAAGCGAACGTCTTCCAGACGAATGGACTGCGACAGGGGCGGCGCCGGCACCGCGTCCGGCGCATCCAGCACCGGGTGCTTCAAATCCAGCAGCGCGAACAACCGCTCACCCGCGGCCCCCGCCTGCATCGCGAACTGCGTCACCCGGCCCAGGTCCTTCACGGGCTGGTACACCAGGATGACCGCCGTCAGCAGCGAGAGCAGGGCCTCCGGCTCCATCAGTCGAGCACCCGCCGCGTAGGCCAACGCGCCCGCCAGCGCCGCCGCCGCCAGGACCTCCATCACCCCCGGCACCGCGCCTCGCGCCCACGCCGCGCCCACCACCGCGTCCTCGTGCGCCTTCGCGTGCGACGCGAAACGCGCCAGCTCCGCCGACTGCCCGTTGAAGGCCTGAATCGTCCGCAGCCCGCCCAGCCCCTCGTGGAGTTGGCCCGCCAGGTGCCCCAGCTGCGTCTGCCCCTCGCGCGTGCCCTTCAACACCTTGCGCGTCAGCTTGGACGCGGGCAGCGCCGCCAGTGGAATCACCACCAGCATCAACCCACCCAACAGCGGACTCATCGACAGCGCCACGCCCGCCAGGATGATGACCTGGAGGCTGTCGCGCAGGTACGAGCCCACCGTGTACATCGCCGCCGCCTCCACCGCCGTGACGTCCGAGGTGAATCGGCTGAGCAGGTCGCCCTGCCGCTCTCGCGCCAGCTGCGCGGGAGACAACGACGTGAGCTTCATGAAGAGCTCGCGCCGCACATCCCTCACCACCCGCTGCGCGAACAGGCCCATGAAATAGAACTGGCCCAGGTACCCCACGCCCTTCACCACCCCCACCACCACCATCAGCAGCGGGAAGCCCCACAGCGCCGCGTCGCGCGGCAGGCTCGACAGCCACGGCACGCTGTTCGCCCCGGAGAAGCCGTCCTCGCCCCCCGACAACAAGAAGCGCAGCGCGGGCCCGGTGAGGTACGCGTACGCCCCCGTCGTCACTCCCACCACCGCCATGCACACGAACGCCACCACGAGCACCGCCACATGCGGGCGCGCGTAGCGCAACAGTCGCAACAGTGTCCGCCGCATTCCCTACCGTCCCACCTTGCGCAACGCCGCCTTGGCCAGCTGCGAGTACGGGTTGTACTCCAGCACCTTCAGCAGCTTCTTTCGCGCCAGCGGCGCGTCCCCGAGGTCCGTGTCGATGATGGCCGCGATGATGTGCAGCCGCTCCACATACGGCCCCAATGACAGCGCCTTCTTCAAGACCTTCTGCGCCTTCTGCGCCCGCTGGACCAGGGGACCGCCCGCCGCCTGGTACGTCGCCCAGGCAAGGAAGGAGTAGTACTCCGGCTCGCGCGGGTTGAGCGACACCGCTTCCTCGAACGCATGCATCGCCGACAGGAAGTCGCGACGCTTCAGCGCGGACTCGCCCCGGCGCAGCGCTATCTCCGCGTCCACCACCACCGCCGTGTTCCGCCCCACGTCCAGCTTGCTGAACAGGTACTGGAGATACGCCTTGCGCTTCTCCTCCACGCTCAGCACCCGGTACGACGCGGACAGCTTCTCCTGCACCGAGTCCAGCAGGTCCTTCAGGTCGGAGATGTCGAACTCGGCATACGTGTCCGGATGAAAGCGCATCGCCGTCTCGTGGTACGCGCGCTCCACCGCCTCCGCGTCCGCCGCGATGTCCAACCCCAGGCTGCCAAAGTAGCTGCGGGTGATGATGCGCACCGCCTCCTCACGCAGCGACGCACCCGTCGCCACCGGCAACGACTTGCGCTTGCGTGGCCCGATCCGGTCCGGCACCACCACCGCCGACAGCACGTCCGCCCCCGTCGCCACCGGCGTGGGCGAGAAGGTCACTCCCCCCGTCAGCTTCAGGAACCACAAGAGCGAGTACGCCGCGCGCAGCTCGCCCCGGCCATGCGCGAGCAGCTCCTTCAGGACGATGCGGCCATTGACCTGCATGGCGATCTTGATGTCGTCCGTGTCCAGCGCCATGGCCTGCAGGTCCCGACCGAAGTCGGACGAGCGCACCGGGTACTCCCCCAGGTTCGCCCGCAGCGACGCCGCCATCACCTTCAACGGAAAGCAGCGCCTTGCGCCCTCGAGCACCTGCGCCAGCGGCGGCAGGTCCACCGAGGCGACCTCCGTCGTGAACTCGTCACCCGAGTAGAAGGCATACCGGCCCTCGCGCATGCCCAGCACCCGCGCGAGGTTGTCGCGCGTGTAGTCGCGCAGCAGCTGCGACAGCTCCTCGCCCGCCGCCTCCACCCCCGCGTCCGCCAGCGCCGCGCCGATGCGCAGCCCGGACGCCAGCGCCTCCACCACCCGCTCCGCCTGCGCGGCCGTCGCCAGCGTGCGCGCGACGAGGTAGCGCGGAAGTGAGTCCTCCTTCGCCGACGAGTCGAAGCTCACCGGCCCACCGCGCAGGAAGTACACCCGCCGACTCAGGCCTCGGTGCGCCGCCACCAGCACACCATCCCGGCGCAGCCGGTGGATGGAGTGCAGGAGCGAGGGCAGTGGATAGCCCTTCAAGTCACCGCTGTTCACCGCCGGACGCGACAGCGTGGCCGAAAGCCCCGTCAGCGGCACCGCCTGCGCCGCGCGCACCAGCGACTCCAGCCGAGGCACCAGCTCGCCCGGCTTGAGCGGGTCCGCCACGTACGCGTTCACCTTGAGGTCCAGCACCGAGGCAACACCCCGCGCCCGGCCCAGGTGCCCCTTGTCGATGGCGACAATCGGCACGCGCCCGCCCTGGCTGTGCCCTCGGATGAGGTGCACCACGTGCGAGCCTTCCACTCGGGGAAGGTCCACCGACAACACCATCACATCCGGGTTGTCCGCCGCGAAATGCTCCAGCACCGCGATAGGGTCATTCACCGCGCGCACGGAATACCCGGCCTGGGAGAGCAGACCCGTCAGGTGTTCGAGCGTGGGGGGATGGCTCTCGGCGAGCAGAAGCGTCTTCAAGGGTAGCGCAGTCTACACCTTCACCCTGGCTTGCATCAGGGTACGATGCGCCCCCCTCACATGACGCCCCCACCCCGAATCCTCGTCGTGGCAGGCGAGGCCTCCGGCGACGCACACGCCGCCGAACTCGTCGCCGCCCTCCAGGCCCGCCGCCCTGACCTCACCTTCTTTGGCATGGGAGGCTCGCGCCTGGCCGCTCGGGGGGTGGAGCTGCTCTTCGACGCTCGAGAGGTGTCCGTCATGGGCATCACCGAGGTCCTTCCCCGCATTCCCCGCATCCTCCAAATCCTCAAGGGGCTGGCGAATGCCGCCACGGAGCGACGCCCCGACGTCGCCATCCTCGTGGACATCCCGGACTTCAACCTGCGGCTGGCCGAGAAGCTCAAGGCCCAGGGCATCCCCGTCGCCTATTACATCTCGCCGATGATCTGGGCGTGGCGCCGGGGCCGGGTCCGCACCATCAAGCGGCTGGTGGACCGGATGCTGTGCATCCTCCCGTTCGAGGAGGACTTCTATCGCGAGGCCGGAGTGAGTGCCCGCTACGTGGGCAGCCCCGTCGTCGAGCAGGTCCCCGCCCCCGACACCGCCGTCGCCTTTCGCGAGCGGCTGGGCCTGGACAAGGACGCCCCCACGCTCGCGCTGCTACCGGGCAGTCGGATGAGTGAGATTCGCAGGCTCCTGCCGGCGATGGTGGCCGCGGCGAAGCGCCTGTCCGCCGAGCGCCCCGGGCTCCAAATCGTCGTACCCGTGGCCCCCACCATCCCCCGCCAGGAAGTGCTCTCCCACTTCGAGGGCAGCGGCCTGACGCCCGTGCTGGTGGACGGGCGTGCCCCGGAAGTCGTGGGCGCCAGCGACGCGGCGGTGGTGGCCTCCGGTACAGCCGTGTTGGAAGCAGGACTGATGCAGCGGCCCCTGGTCGTCATCTATCGGGTGTCGCTCATTACGTACTGGGTGGGCCGGCTGATGCTGAAGGTGGCCTTCGTGTCCCTCATCAACCTGCTGGCCGGCCGGCGCGTGGTGCCGGAGCTGCTCCAGGGCGAGATGACGCCCGAGCGAATCGCGGACGAGGTGCGCCGGGTGTGGACCCCCGGGGCGCCACGGGAGGAGATGCTGAAGGGGCTGGCGGAGGTGCGGGGGCGCCTGGGTGAGGCAGGAGCGGCCACCCGGGCGGCCGAGTCGGTGATGGAGCTACTGCCCCCGCGCGCCATTTAGGGTATGTCGGCCCGGCCATGAACCCTGCGCTGGTCTGCATCCCCACGTACAACGAGCGGGAAAACATCGAGGCCATCACCCTGGCGGTGCTCAAGGCCGACCCCCGCGTCGATATTCTCGTCGTCGACGACAACTCCCCCGACGGCACGGGGCAGATCGCCGACCAGCTCGCGGCGAAGGAGCCCCGGGTTCGCGTCCTGCACCGCGAAAAGAAGGAGGGCCTGGGTCGCGCGTACCTCGCCGCCTTCCGCTGGGCGCTGGCCGAGGGCTACACGTACATCCTGGAGATGGACGCGGACTTCAGCCATGACCCGCGCTACCTGCCCGGCCTGCTGGATGCCGCCGAGGCGGGCTCCGACCTGGTGCTGGGCTCGCGCTATGTCACCGGGGGCGGCACGGTGAACTGGGGCGTTGGCCGGCAGGTCATCAGCCGCGGCGGCAGCCTCTACGCCCGCACGATTTTGGGCGTGGGCGTCTCGGATTTGACGGGCGGCTTCAAGTGCTTCCACCGCCGGGTGCTGGAGGCCATCGACCTGGATGCCGTGCACAGCACCGGCTATGCGTTCCAGATTGAACTCACCTACCGCACGCTGAAGAACGGCTTCACCGTTCGAGAGATCCCCATCATCTTCGAGGACCGGCGTGTGGGACACTCGAAGATGAACAAGAAGATCTTCGCCGAAGCGCTCACCATGGTGTGGAAGCTGCGTCTCACGGTGTAGCGAAGAAGGGCGTGCGGTGATGAAGGCCTATCTGGCGCAATTCCTCGTCGCCCTTCCGGCGATCTTCTTCGTCGTGGACCCCATCGGCGTGGTGCCGCTGTTCCTGGCGATGACGTCCGGCGACACGAAGGAGAAGATTCGCCGCACGGCGATGCGCGCGTGTCTGGTGGCGTGCGGGCTGATGACGTTCTTCGCCCTGTTCGGCACCATCATCTTCAAGGTGTTCGGCGTGTCGCTGGGGGCCTTCCGCGTCGCGGGCGGCATCCTCCTGCTCATCACCGCGTTGGACATGCTCCGCGCCCGGCCTTCCGCGACTCGCACCACGCCCACGGAGGAGCAGGAAGGCGCGGTGAAGGAAGACGTGGCCATCGTCCCACTGGCCATTCCGCTGTTGTCCGGCCCCGGCGCCATCGCCACCGCCATGGTGCTGATGGCCCGAGGCAACTCCATGACCGCCACCCTGCCCGTGCTGGCGGCCATCATCCTCACCTTCGTGGCCAGCTACTTCATCCTGCGCGCCTCCGGCCTGGTGCAGCGGGTGCTGCGTCAGTCCGGGGTCGCCATCGTCGAGCGCGTCATGGGGCTCATCCTCGCCGCCATCGCCGTGCAGTTCATCGCGGACGGCGCCAAGGAGTTGATGAAGTAGCTCACTTGCCCGCGACCCACTGAGGGCCCGCGCGCTTCAGCGTGCCCTGGGGCGTGCCTTCCAGCGTGAGTTCGTCCGGCCCGGAGCGGCGCGCGTCGTACGCGTAGCCCTCTCGCACTTCCTGCAGGTACACCACCACCGCGTCGAGGACGCTCTCCTGGACGACCTTGAAGGTGGCGTCGCCGCAGCGGGGTTCATCGCCTTCGAAGAAGCGCTCCAGCATGGACTGCTCGGGGCGCCGTACGTACACCCGCACCGGGGTGGGCTCCTGCCTGCCCTGGGCGGCGATCTCCTCCACCACGCGCGACGGCGTCGGTTCCTTCAGCACGGATTGAATCAACGAGCACTTCTCCGCCTCCACCTCCCGCCTCACGGCGAGCGGCGCCTGATGCGCGCAGCCCGCCCCCGCCAGGAGCGTGACACCCACCACGCCCCAGGCCCACCGTTGGAATCGCTCCATCCCGTCGCCTCCTCGTTGCGTCGTCGCGTCCGCTACAGCTTCCTCCACCGCGGCGAGAAGGGCGCCCCGTCCAGCGTCGGGTCCTCCACCGCGATGATGTATTCGGCCCGGCGGTTGGCCGCCTCCGCCGTCTCGTCCGGAGTCCGCACCGCTGGCGACTCCTCCCCGAATCCCTCGTAGAAAATCGGAACCTTCAGCCCGCGCTGACGGAAGGCCGCGGCGATGCTTCGCGCCCGCTTGAGCGACAGCTCCCGGTTGTCCGCCGTGGCGCCCACCGTGTCCGTGTGCCCCAGGACGTACAGACGAACCGCCGCGAAGCGGCCGTATTTCGCCAGCGCCTCCGCGATCAACGCATGGCTCCTGTCCAGCTTGCCGCGCTCCGCGGCGGGAATGTCCGCGCGGCCCGAGGCGAAGCTCACCTCTTCGTGTGGAATGTCCACGCGCCAGGGAAAGAGGTCCACGCCCGTGTAGAAGTCCGATGTGTCGAAGGCTCGGAGGGAAATCTTCATCACCCGGCCCTCGGCGGGCGGCCAGCTCAGTGAAAGCGGCGTGCCCGCCACCTCGCCCTTGAAGGGCACCTCGCCCTCGAAGGCCTTCTTTCCGGTGTCCATCAGCACCGTCAGCTCCACGTGGCCCGCGGGACGCGAGAGCTGGAAGCGAAGCTTGCGCCCCGCGACGTCCACGTCCTCCGGGCGCACGTCCAACCGCAGCGGCCCGTTGAGCTCCGTGTCGAGGGACAGCGGCATGGTGCCCGACTCGCCGTTGGGGAAGCGCACCACCAGCTCGCCTTCGTAATGAAAGCGGCCCTCGGGTTGCTCCAGCTCGATGCGCCGGGTGACACCCGGCTTCCCCCCGCCCTTCACCTCGACCACCTTCCCGTCGCCGCGCTTCAGCTTCACCTCGAAGCCCGCGATGGGCTCTTCGATGTGCACGAGCAATGCCGGGAGCTTCTCGCCCACCGCGGCCCGACCCTCCAGGGACACCCGGATGGCGTCCGCGAACGCGGGCAACGGGGTTGCGGCGACAAGACTGAGCACTAGCAGCAGGCGGGCATTCATGGCGCGGCGTCGACCTCCGGCGTCACGGGCCGCGCTGCAACAGCGGCCCGGATGGGTGGATTCCTCCGCGACAGGGTAGGCGGATGCTCCCTGCGAGCAAATGCTTCGCGAGCCAGACGCGAACAGCGCGACGGAATTCACCCGCGCGCGCCACAGGCCCCGGCAGCCGGGGAGGCATGCTCCAGCTTCCTACCCGCTCTTCTGTGCCCGGCTCAGGGCACGCCGACGAGGGTGATGCCCGCGGCGCGCGCGCCCGCGAAGAGCTCCGGCGCGTCCAGCAGCACGGTGCGCCCCGCCTCCAGCGCCAGCACCTTCGCGCCCACTTCCTTCATCACTTCCAGCGTGCGGGGGCCCGCTGCGGGCAGGTCGAAGCGCAGGTCCTGCTGCGGCTTGCAGCGCTTCACCACCACCGCGCCGCCCGCCCCGAGAAGCCGGCCGCCGCGACGGATGGCCTCGTCGGTGCCTTCCACGGCCTCCAGCGCCAGGACGTGGCCCTGATGCACCACCACCGTCTGGCCCACGTCCGCCTGTCCCAGCAGCACGGCGACCTCGCGTCCGAGCGCGACGTCCTGAGCCTGCGCCGAGCGCAGCGGCGGCCCCGCGAGGTGACCTTCGGGGCACAGCACTTCTCCCAGGAAGTCCGTGGGGGCGATGATGGTGATGCCACGTGACTCGAAGTCCGCCGCCACCGCGCGCAGGAGCGAGTCATCCCGGAAGCTGCGCAGGCGGGAGATGATGCGCATGGCGCCCAGGTCCGGACGCGCATCCTTCAGCGCCTTCACCCGGCCGATGCCGCCCGCCATGGCCGCCTGCTTCACCGCCATGGCCTGGAAGGCCTTCTGGATGCGGTTCACCTGCCCCACGCGCACCCAGGTGAGCGAGGCGACCTCCGAGGCCAGCGCCGGGTCCGTCTCTCCCCGGTGCGCCACGGCCACCACTTCCAGCCCCCGCGCCTTCGCCGCGCGCGCGAAGAGGAGCGGAAGCTGCCCGTTGCCCGCGATGAGGCCGATTCTACTGTCCTGGGGTACAAGCGCCATGTCCACAGCTTACCGCGTCGGGCCGCTCAGCGCGTCAGCCCGCGCTTGCTCTGCGCGATGAAGTCCACGAGGTGGTCGACCTCGGGGTGGCCCGCCAGCTCCGTGCGCAGCCGCGCCAGAGCCTCCTGGAGCCCCAGCTTGGAGCGGAACAGGATGCGGTGGGCTTCCTTGATGCGCTCGATCTGCTCCTTGGAGAAGCCGCCGCGCTCCAGGCCCACGGTGTTCAGGCCCACCAGCTCCGCCCGGTCCCCCTGCGCCGTGGCGTACGGGGGAATGTCCATGGTCACCATGGCGCCGCCGGAGATGAAGGCGAACCTGCCCAGGCGGGTGAACTGGTGCACCGCCGCCAGGCCGCTGATGATGACGTGGTCCTCCATCGTCACGTGGCCCGCGAGCGCGGACCCGTTGCCGATGCGACAGCCATCTCCGACGATGCAGTCGTGGGCGACATGGCTGTTGGCCATGAAGAGGTTGCCGTTGCCGACCCGCGTCGCGCCGCCGCCGCCCGCCGTGCCCTTGTGCAGGGTGACGAACTCGCGAATCGTGTTGTCGTCGCCGAGCGTGAGCTCGGTGTCCTCACCCGCGTACTTCAAGTCCTGCGGGTCCGCTCCCACCGAGGAGAACTGGAAGATGCGGTTGCGCGCGCCGAGCGTGGTGCGCCCCTCGATGACGACGTGGGGCCCCACGCGGGAGCCCTCGCCAATCGTCACCTGGGGACCAATGACCGAGAAGGGTCCCACCTCGACCGTGTCGTGCAGACGCGCATCGGGATGAACCACCGCGGAGGGATGAACCTGAGCCATGTCGTTTCCTCTGCCTCGCCAGCTCGCGGTCAGGACGCCGCGCCCTCTGCCGCTCCAGCGTCCTTGTTCTTGTCCACCACGGTGGCCAGGAACTCGCCTTCGGCGACCTTCACTCCATCCACGGTCGCCGTGCCCTTCGTCTTCCACACGGCGCCCTTGTGCCGCAGCACCTCGATGAGGAGCTGCAGCCTGTCTCCCGGCACCACCGGCTTGCGGAAGCGCGCCCCGTCCACGCCCATCAGGTAGGTCACCTTCTGGGTCGGGTCCATGTTCTCGCTCTTATACGCAAGGATGGCCGAAGCCTGGGCGAGCGCCTCCAGGATGAGCACGCCCGGCATCACCGGGTGCCCCGGGAAGTGACCGTTGAAGAAGGGCTCGTTGATGGTGACGTTCTTGTAGGCCGTGATCTTCTGGCCCGGAACAATCTCCACCACCCGGTCAATCAGGAGGAACGGATACCGATGCGGCAGCAGGTTCTGGATTTCTCCGATGTCCATCACTCCCCCTTCGCCTTCTCGAGCTGCTCCACCCTGCGGCGCAGGGCCCGCATTTCCTTGAGCAAGTCCGCGACCTGCCCCGACGCCGCGCTGGCACGCAGCCACTCGCGGTGGGCAATCGCCGGACTGCCACTCACCACCTGACCATCCGGGACGTCATGGGCCACACCGGACTGGGCGCCGACCTTGGCCAGGTCACCCACGCGGATATGGCCCACCACGCCCACCTGCCCGGCCAGCACCACGCCGGTGCCAATCTCCGCTGAGCCAGACACGCCCGCCTGCGCGCAGATGAGCGACATGGGCCCCACGCGCACGTTGTGGGCGATCTGCACCAGGTTGTCGAGCTTGCTGCCTCGCCCCACCACCGTCTCGCCCACCGTCGCGCGGTCGATGCAGGTGCAGGCGCCCACTTCGACGTCGTCCTCGATGCGGACGTTGCCGACCTGGGGAATCTTGAAGTGCTCGGGCCCCTCTTCGCCCTCGGGATTGAAGGCGAAGCCAAAGCCGTCCGCGCCCACCACGCTCGCCGCATGGAGGATGACGCGGGAGCCGATGACACAGCGCTCGCGCACCGTGACGTTGGGATGCAGGACGCTGTCCTCTCCCACCGTGGCGTGCTCCCCCAGATAGGCACCGGGATACAGCACGCTGCGCGCGCCCACCCGGGCGCCCGCTTCCACGCACGCGCCCGCCAACACCGTGGCCTCCGGATGGACGGTGGCCTCCGGATGGACCCACGCGCCAGGACGGATGCCGGGCGCTGGGCGGGTGGCCGGATGGAACAACCGCAGCAGCTTCGCGTAGGCGAGGTGCGGGTTGGACACACGCACCAGCGAAAGACCCTCGCGGGGCGGGGCGTCACCGCCGACCAGCACGGCCGAAGCCTTGGAGGCCTCGAACTGGCGGCGGTAGCGCGTGTTTCCGTAGAAGGACACGTCTCCCGGGCCGGCTTCTTCAAGCCCGTTGAGTCCGTGGATGAGCTGCTCAGGGTCACCGAGAAGCTCTCCCCCGACATGGGCGGCGAGCTCCCCGAGCCGTCGGGGTGCGGGAGAGGTCTTCACGTGGAGCCGATTACTTCGTCGGGGCGTCCTTCGCCGCCGTCGTCTTCGTCGTCTTCGAGCCGTTGTAGGCGCGAATCACTTCGTTGGAGATGTCGTACTGGGCCTTGGCGAAGACGATGCCCGAGTCCCGCTTGTCCAACACCATGCCCAGGTCGTCCCGCTGGGCGATGGACGCCACCACCTGGTCGATCTTGTTGATGATGGGCTCCATCTCCTGGCGCTCCTTGGTGGCGGCCTCGCCGCGGCTCTTCTCCCACTTCTGGGCGAGCACCATCACCTTGCGCTGCAGGTCCGCTTCCTTCTGGGCGCGGACGTCGGGAGTCATCGCGCTGGACTGCTTGTCCAGCGTCTCCTTCTCCGTGCGCAGAGCGGTCTGCTCCTTGTCGATTTCCTTCTGCTTCTCCTCCAGCCACTTCTGGAGGCGGGCCTTGGCGGCCTTGCCGTCATCGACCTCGAGAAGGACGCGCTGGAGGTCCACGTAGGCGACCTTCAGGTCGGCGGCCGAGGCGGCCACCGGCAGGGCAAGCGACAGGACGGCGGCCATGGCCGCGACAGTGGTGCGAAGCGACATGTTCAACAGCTCCTCAGGGAAGGGTACAGGGTCCGACGTCAGACGCCCGGGCTTGTTCAACCCTTCCCGCCAGGGCGGGGCCGGGACGACGGACGATGGCTTATCAGAAGAAGTTGCCGATAGTGAACTCGAACAGAATCCGGTCGTCTTCCGGCCGCCTGGTCAGCGGGATGCCCCACTCGAAGCGCAGGGGACCAATCGGGCTGAACCAGCGGAAGCCAAAGCCCGCGGAGTGGAAGAGGCCGAGCGGCAGCTTGTCCTGTCGGTCCTGGAAGAACCGTTCGTTCGAGGCGAAAGCATTGCCCGCGTCATAGAAGAGCACGCCGCGCAGGCCGGCCTTCTCGAAGATGGGGAACTCGAGTTCGAAGTTGAAGACGAGCTGCTTGTTGCCGCCGACGAGGAAGTCCGTGACGGTGGCGTCCGGGTTGCTGGAGCGGGGCACCTTCACCGAGGGGCTGATGCTGCGCAGGTAGTAGCCGCGGACGCTGTTGATGCCACCCACGTAGTACAGCTCGGAGATGGGCAGCGGACTGTTCGAATCCAGCTGCTGGATGTAGCCGATGGTGGCGTTCGTCTTGAACACGAAGCCCAGCGGCATCGGGAAGTACAGGCGAGAGTAGGCCGTGTACCGGTTGAAGAGGAACGTGCCGCCCATGAAGTCCGGCGCCAGCTCCACCGAGCCGTAGTGGATGAAGCCGCGCGAGGGGAACAGGCGGTTGTCTCGGCGGTCGAACGACAGCGAGAGCCGGGCCGCGCTGGTGGTGCCGGAGAGGAACTGGTTGGCCAGGAGCACGGCGCCCAGGTTCGAGCCCGCCTCCACGTTCACCCACTCACGGGTGTAGCCGACCGTGCCGAGCAGGTCGTCGATGAACTGGTAGCCGATGGAGATGGTGCCACCGGTGGAGTTGCGGATGAAGCCGTCGTAGTCGGCCTGGACTCGGAAGAACTCCGCGGACAGCAGGTAGTTGGTGTCCAGGAAGTACGGGTCATAGAACGACAGCTGCACCAGGGAGCGCAGGCCGGAGATCTGCGCGGACGCGGAGACGCTCTGGCCCCAGCCCAGGAAGTTGTTCTGGGAGATCTGCGCCGTGAAGATGAAGTTCTCCACGTTGGAGAAGCCGAGGCCGACCTGGAAGGTACCGGTCGCCTTCTCCTTCACCTCCACGTGCAGGACGATGGTGTCGTCCGTGCTGCCCGCGCTCTGGGTGATTTCCACCGTCTCGAAGAAGCCCAGCGCGGTGACGCGCTCCTTGCTGCGGCGCACACCGGTGCCGCTGTAGAGCTCGCCTTCGTACACGCGCAGCTCGCGGCGGATGACCTTGTCGCGCGTCTTGCTGTTGCCGACGACGTCGATGCGCTCGATGGTGACCTGGGGGCCCTTCTGCACGTCGAAGGTCAGGTCCACCGTGCGGTTGTCCGCGTTGACGCTGGTGACGGGGTTGATGTTCGCGTACGCGTAGCCCCGGTCGAAGTAGACATCCGACAGGCCGACGATGTCCTGCGACAGCTGCGAGCGGTTGAAGCGCTGGCCCGGCGTCGACTTCATCAGCTCGGCCATCTTCTCCTTCGACACGTCGGAGAGCAGGTCGCCAGAGAAGTCGATCTTCCCGATGTCGTAGGGCTCACCCTCGACGATGCGCAGGGTGATGTAGATGTAGCGCTTGTCCGCGGACAGCTGGACGGTGGGCTTGTCGATCTTGACGTTGATGAAACCGCGGTCGTAGTAGGCGATCTGGATGACGGCCAGGTCGCGCTGGAAGGCCTCTTCGCGGTAGGTGCCCTCGCCCGTGAAGAAGGACAAGAAGCCTCCCTCGCGGGTGATCATCGTCTCCTTGAGCACCGACGCGGGGACCTTCTCCGCGCCAATCAAGGTGATCTGCTTCACCATCACCTTGGCGTGCTCGTTGATGATGATGATGACGTCCACGCTGTTGTTAGCGCCGCCCTCGTTGGGCTTGATCTGGTACGTCACCTCCGCGAGGAAGAAGCCCTTCTCCACGTACTTGGCCTGGATCTTCTTCACCGTGCTGCGCACGGTCTCCAGCTCCAGGATGGTGTTGGGCTTGACCTCGATTTCCTCCTTCAGGTCGTCCCGGCTGAGCTCCTCGTTGCCCTTGAGCGTCACCAGGCGGACGATGGGCCGCTCCTCGACGCGGACGACGTAGGCGACGCCGCGCGGAAGCCGCTGCACGAGCAGCTCCACGTTCTGGAAGTACCCCAGGGCCCACACGGCCCGGAGGTCCTCGGCGCTGCGGGCGGACGCCAGGGACTGGCCGACCTTGGTGCGCAACGCGCGGCGGATGGCCTCGGCCTCCACGCGCTTGTTTCCTTCGACGCGAACCTCCACCACCCGGTTGAGGTCATCCTCGGACGCGGGGGCGGCGTCAGCGGGGGCGGCGTCGACAGGGGCGTCCTGAGGACGTTCAGAGGCGGGGGCAGGGGTGCTCGGAACCGGGGCCGCGGAAGGCGCACCCCCGTTCACCTGCGCCTGGACGGAGCCAGGCACGAGCGACCACAGGACGACCGCTAGCAGCGGGAGCAGTGACTTGCGGGACAGAACGGGGTGCCTCAAGGGGAGACCGGCCAGAGAAAGGCGGGGCAATGTACGGGAAGGGGCGCGACGCCCTCAATCCAAAAGCGCGGAGCCATCAAGCCTCCGACACCTGCCCGCCAGCCAGCCGCAGGCGGCGGGGCATGGAACGGGCGAGCGTCTCATTGTGGGTGACGACCACGGCGGTGATGCCCAACTCCCGATTGACGTCTCTCAGGAGCTGGTGGATGCCCTCGCCCGTCGCCGGGTCCAGGTTTCCGGTTGGCTCGTCGGCGAGCAGGACCGCGGGTTTGAGAACCAGGGCGCGGGCCAGGGCCACCCGCTGGGCTTCACCACCGGACAGTTCCCCTGGCCTGTGGTCCACCCGCTGACCCAATCCCACCCGCTCCAGGAGCTCCCGGGCATAACCGTAGGCCCCGGAGCGCTCCCGGCGCTGGATGAGGGCCGGCATGGCCACGTTCTCCAGGGCGGTGAACTCCGGCAGCAGGTAGTGGCTCTGGAAGACGAAGCCCATGGTGCGGTTGCGGAACTCGGCGATCTCCGCGTCGTTCATGTCGAACACGGAGCGGCCATCGAAGAAGACCTCGCCGGCGGCGGGGGCGTCCAGGGTGCCCAGCACGTGCAGGAAGGTGCTCTTCCCCGCGCCGGAGGCTCCCACCAGGGAGACGAGCTCCCCCTTGCCGATATCGAGCGACACCGCACGCAGCACGTCAATGCGCTTGCCGTGCAGGAAGTAGCTCTTGAAGACGTTGCGGATGGACAACAGCGTCATGGCTACTCCGCCTTGAGCCCTTCCACCGGTTCCACGCTGCTCGCCTTGAGGGCCGGGTAGATGGACGCCAGGTAGGTGACGAGCACCGCGATGACGACAGCCAGCGCGGTCTGCAAAGGTTCGATGCGCACCGGCAGCGCGGGAATGTAATAGACCTCCGGGTCCAGCTTGATGCCGACCTTCTCGATGAAGAGGCACCAGGCAAGGCCGGAGAACAGGCCCAGCAGGCCTCCGGCGACGCCAATCTGGAGCCCTTCCGCGAGGAAGATCTTCACGATGCCTCCATCGGGGACACCGAGCGCCTTGAGGACGGAGATCTCCTTGCGCTTCTCCAGCACCAGCATGATGACCGTGGCGACGATGAGGCCCGCGGCGACGATGATGATGATGGAGAGGATGATGCCCATCACCAGCTTCTCCAGGCGCAGCGCGGAGAAGAGGTTCTTGTTCATCTCGCCCCAGTCGCGGGCGCGGTAGGGATACCCACCGAGCAGCTTCACCACCTGGCCGGAGATGCGCCGGGCATCGTCGATGTCGAGCACCTTCAGCTCGATGCCGGACGCGCCCTGGATGTTGAAGAAGTCCTGCGCTTCCTTGAGCAGGATGTAGACGAACTTGGAGTCGTACTCGTACATCCCCGAGTAGAAGACGGCCGCCACGCGGAAGGCCCGGTTCTTGGGGATGGGCCCCGTGGGTCCCAGCTCCGTGCCCAGGGGCGACACCACGTTCACCCGGTCGCCCACCACCACGCGCAGGGACGCGGCCAGCTCGCGGCCGATGACGATGCCGGGCAGCACGGGCGGCTTCGTCGGCTTGCCGGAACGGCGGATGATGTCGTCTCCGCCCTCCTCCCCTGCCCCACTCCCCTCGGGCGTCTCCGACTCTTCCTCGTCCAGTCCGCGCGAGAGGATCTTCTCCGGCGTGTAGAGGATGTCGAGCGAGCCGTTGCCGAGGATGTTGCGGGGCAGGTCCGTGACCTCGCCCACGGTGGCCGGGTCGATGCCCTTGATGATGACGCCGTCGACGTTGCCCTCGGAGGCGATCATCACCTGGTTGATGATGAACGGCGTCTGCCCAGCGATGCCGGGCACCTTGCGGATGGACTCCATCACCTTGGAGTACTCAGGAAGGTCGCCCGCATACCGCGTCACCACCGCGTGAGCGTTGGTGCCCAGAATCTTCTTCTGGAGGTCCGCCTCGAAGCCGCTCATCACCGACAGGACGATGATGAGGGCCATGACGCCCACGCCCACGCCGCCCACCGACAGCGCGGTCATCATCATGGTGGGCGACTGCTCGCGCAGCTTCAGCGAGTGCAGCGCCTCAGACGCGGCCAGCGGGTCCGATAGGCCCAGCGCGCGGATGCGGGTGCGCTCCACCGCGGCCTCGGCGGCGCGGATGATGAAGTACACGAGCAAGGGCGGGATGATGCCGAACATCAGCACCGCCAGCGTCCCCAGCAGCAGCGACGGGCGGAAGACGGCCACGTGGCGGCGGGCGACGAACAGCTCGAAGCCCAGCTTCAGGTCCACGCGCCCGCTGCCGGCGGCGACGAAGCCCGTGTTGATGCCCAGCACCAACGCCAGCACCAGGCCGGTGAAGGTCAGCCAGTACGCCAGCTCGGGGCGGCCGAGCAGGCTCGCCACGTACGTCACCTCGCGCAGCCGGTAGCCCAGCTGGAGCTGGAGCCACGGAATCCGCTCCATCAAGGTGAGCAGGAGGGGGACGGGCAGCCCCAGGTAGAGGACGCCGATGGTGGCTTCCGGCAGCGACAGCCGCTGCGCGCGAGACGCGCCCACGAAGCCGGAGATGAAGGCCACCGCGGCGGCAATCACCAGGGAGATGGCGAACGCGCCGGTGGGAGGCAGCGACAGCCCTCCGCCCGAGTCCTTCGCCGCGCTCAGGTCCGAGGAAGGAACTCCACTGGACAGCACCGTCTGGAGGAGGACGAGGACGAGCTCCGCGAGCAGGATGCCGCCGCCGTAGGCCCCCAGCGTGCTCCAGTAGAAGTCCCGGTAGCGCGCCAGACGCGGGTACAGCGGAGCCCCGGCCGCGAGGCTCGGGCCCTCCGTCGTCGCCGGCGCGCGCTGGGTCCCCAGCGCGACCAGTCCCCAGCCCAGCAACCAGATGAGCGTGCCGGAGACGAGCGACCAGGACCCGGCGGGCGGCAGCGAGTCCTTCACCGCGGCGTGCACCGGCAGGAGGGAGGCCCCGTTGATGGCCTGGAGCACCCCGCCCCAGCCGAAGAGGGACAACCCCAGCGCGGAGCTCACCTCCGCCCAGGCGCCGGACGCGGAGATGGACCACCCGAGCAGGATGAATCCGACCAGGGCCACGAGGGCCCCGGCCCAGAGGAGAATCCAGCGGTGGACGGTCTGCCGTTCTGCCGAGTGCACTTGGCCTCCTGGCTACTTCGCCAGTGGCTTGAGGAGGGGGAACAGGATGACGTCGCGGATGCTCTGAGAGTCCGTGAACAGCATCGCGAGACGATCAATCCCGATGCCTTCGCCCGCCGTGGGAGGCATGCCGTGCTCGAGTGCCCGGATGTAGTCCTCGTCGTAGTCCATCGTCTCCTGCTGTCCGCGCTGCTTGGCGTCGAGCTGGGCCTGGAAGCGGCCCTTCTGGTCCAGCGGGTCGTTCAGCTCGGAGAAGGCGTTCGCGATTTCCCGCCCCGCCACATACAGCTCGAACCGGTCCGCGATTTCCGGATTCTGGTCGTTCCTGCGGGCCAGCGGGGAGACGGCGGTGGGGAAATGGGTGATGAAGGTGGGATGAATCAGGGTGTGCTCGACGTGGGCCTCGAAGAGGGCGCCCACCAGCTCCCCGTGGTTCATCGTATCAATCGCGCGCCGCTCGGACTCGCCATGCGACGTCTTGAGCAGCTCGTGGCGCAGCTTGTCGGCGTCCGCCATGTCCTTGTCGGAGAGCGTCCCGCCGCCCACGGCCTCGCGGATGGCCTCCACCATGGAGATGCGCTTCCAGCCCTTGCCGAAGTCCAGCACATGCTCGCCGTACTTCACCTTGGTGTCGCCGGTGACGGCCTTGGCCGCCTCGGAGATCATCTCCTCGCTCAGGTCCATCAGGTCCTCGTACGTGGCGTACGCCTGATAGAACTCGAGCATGGTGAACTCGGGGTTGTGCCGGGTGCTGACGCCCTCGTTGCGGAAGTTCCGGTTCACCTCGTAGACGCGCTCCAGGCCGCCCACCACCAGTCGCTTCAGGTACAGCTCTGGAGCGATGCGCATGTACAGGTCGATGTCGAGCGCGTTGTGGTGCGTGGAGAACGGCCGCGCCGCGGCACCCGACACCAGCGGGTGCATCATGGGCGTCTCCACCTCGATGAAGTCACGGCCGTCGAGGAAGGAGCGGATGAAGCGGACGAGCTTGTTGCGCCGGAGGAAGGTCTGCTTCACGTCCGGGTTGGACACGAGGTCCAGGTAGCGCTGGCGGTAGCGGATCTCCACGTCCGTCAGGCCGTGCCACTTCTCCGGCAGGGGCCGCAGGGACTTGGTGAGCGGCGCGAACTTCGTCGCCGCCAGCGTCAGTTCGCCCGTCTTCGAGCGGAACAGCGTGCCGGTGACGCCCAGGAAGTCGCCCAAGTCACACAGCTTGAAGACCTCGTAGCCTTCCGCGAGCGCATCCTTCTTCATGTGGACCTGGATTTCGCCGGAGCGATCTCTCAGCTTGATGAAGGCTGCCTTGCCAAACGAGCGCATCGCCACGAGCCGACCCGCGACGTCGTAGGAGACAGGGGTCTGCTCCAGTGCTTCGGGGGTGTCATCAGCGTGTTTCGCGAGGATTTCGGCCGCGAGGTGCTGGGGGCGGTGGCCATTGCCGTAAGGGTTGAAGCCGGCCTCACGCCATTTCGCGGCCTTCTCCAGCCGCTGGTCGTAGATTTCCTGCTCCTTCGAGCCCAGTTCGTTGTTCTGGTCGTCAGCCATCGCGCGCCCTTCCAAGAGGCGCGGCACCGTAGCCAAGGCTCCCTCAGGACGCAACGCAACACATCGGGAAGCTTCAGGGGGCCGCCATCAACAGGAAGGCAGCGACCGCCGCGGCCAGCAGCAGGGGAATGAGAATCTCCACTGGAAAGCGGTGCTGCATGTGCGCCATGTGCAGGCCCTTCAGCCCGAAACGACGCTGGCGGCGCACTCGAGTCATCACCAGCGACGCCAGCGCGGGCGGGGCCTTCTCGCGCTCCACGCCCTGGAGACGTCGTACGGTGCGCGAATATCCCTCCCACCCCTGGCGGCACTCGTCGCAGCCGTCCAGGTGCGTACGCACCGCCTGCGCCTGGGGGGCGGGCAGCTCGTCGTCGGCGAGCGCGAAGAAGAGGGCCTTGGCCTCGCGGTGGTTCAGGTGCGGGTCCACGTCCGGGAGTCTGCGATGGAATCCACTCATGGCTCAAGCCGCCCCAGGAGGTTCGCCAGCTTTTCGCGCGCCCGGTGGAGCCGGCTCTTCACCGTGCCCTCGGGCAGCTCGGTAATGTCGACGATTTCGTCGTAGCTCAGCCCTTCGATGTCGCGCAGGGCCACCAGCATGCGTGCGTCGGGTTCGAGCTGGGAGATGGCCCACTGCACCCGGGCCCGCTCGCGCGCGGACTCCAGCGCGGCATCCGGTGCGGGCGGAGCTCCGGGCCCGTCCACCCACAGGGTGCTCGTCTCGTCGTACTCCTCCGAGCGGCCCCTGCCTCGACGCTTCAGGTACTTCAGCCGGTTGATGCAGTGGTTCTTGGTGATGCGGAACAGCCAGGTGGACAGCTTCGCGTCCTCGCGGAAGCGGCGGACGTTCTGGTGCACGCTGACGAAGATTTCCTGCACCAGGTCGTGGGCTTCCTCGCGGTCCCCCACCATGCGGACACAGAAGTCGTAGAGCCGGTCCTGATGCGTGCGAACCAGCTGCTCGAAGGCCTCGGGTTCGCCCTGGCGCAGCCGGGCCAGCAGGACCGCGTCCTCGCGTCGTGACGCGGTCGCATCCGCGGCCGGCCCGTCCTGTCCGATTTCGAGCACGCCGCCCGGCGACACCGGTGTCCTCCCGCGTCAGCCCCTCCGAGGAGGAAGGGCCACTGCCCCTTCAAGCCTATCCCGTTCCCCTGCCCCACCGCGCCTCCGACAACAAGGCGCGGAAAAAGGTTCCCGGGTGTCGGGGGCTAATCCATCGCCGCGTTGCGGTTGGGGTTCTTCACCCCCAACAACTGCGCGGTAATGAACTCCTCCAGGTCGCCGTCCAGCACCGCGTCCACGTTGCCCGTCTCCACACCGGTGCGCAGGTCCTTCACCATGCGGTAGGGGGCCAGCACGTAGGAGCGGATCTGCGAGCCGAAGGAGATGTCCTTCTTCGCGGCCTCGGCGGCGTCGCGCGCGGCCTCGCGCTTCTTCATCTCCAGCTCGTACAGGCGGCCTCGCAGAATCTTGAAGGCCATTTCCTTGTTGGCCGACTGCGAGCGCTCCGTCTGGGTGGTGACGATGATGCCCGTGGGAAGGTGGCGCAGCTGAGCGGTGGAGGACGTCTTGTTCACCTTCTGTCCACCCGCGCCGCTGCCTCGGATGAACTTCAGCTCGATGTCCTTCTCGGGGAGGTCGATCTGGATGGCGTCATCCACCTCCGGGTAGACGTCCACCGACGCGAAGGCCGTCTGCCGCCGCGCGTTGGCGTCGAACGGGGAGATGCGCACCAGCCGGTGCACGCCCACCTCGGCCTTGAGGTAGCCGTAGGCGAAGTCGCCTTCGATGCGCAGCGAGACGTTCTTGAAGCCCGCCTCCTCGCCCGGCACCTCGTCGCTGATCTCCACCTTCCAGCCCTTCGTCTCGCAGTAGCGCGTGTACATGCGCAACAGCATGGCCGCCCAGTCCATCGAGTCGGTGCCACCGGCGCCGGCGTTGATGTCCATGAAGCAGCTGCTGCGGTCCTGCTCGCCGGACAGCATGCGCGCCAGCTCCAGCTTCGCGACGTCGCCGTCCAGCCCCGCGAGCGAGCCCTCCGCCTCCCGGGCCGTGTCCTCGTCGCTCATCTCCGCCGCCAGCTCCAGCAGCGTCTGTGCGTCGTCCAGCCCGCGCATCACCCTGTCGTAGGAGGCCACGCCCGCCTCCAGCGCGGACTTCTCCTTCAACATCGACTGCGCCTTGGTGTTGTCGTCCCAGAAGGTGGGCAGCGTGCTCTCACGCTCAATCAACGCGATGCGGGACCGCTTGCGGTCCAGGTCAAAGATGCCCCCGGAGCGCCAACACGCGCTCCCGAAGGCCGTTGATCTTCTCCATCGAATCGTTCGCCATGTCTTGTTCTCCGCGGGCGCGCGGTGCCGTCAGCGGCCACCGCGTGGAAGTAGGTTGAAAACGAAAGCGTCAGGGCGTCTTGAGCGGAGCGACGGTGTCGCCACGGTCCGCTGACGCGCGGTGGGTCCCGGTGAAGCGCGCGAGGACCCGGTCCAGGCTGAAGGCCCCCGCCATCCCCACGGAGATGGGCAGGATGAGCGCGATGAGCCGCCCGTTGTCCTGGTCGAACGGCGGGAAGAGCTTGAGCAGGATTCCCAGCACCGCCGTCACCGTGAGCACGCCCCATACCGTGAAGAGCCGGGCTCGCGCCTTCGGGTTGCCCCGCATCAGCGACACACCGAATGGCACCGCCAGCAGCGTCAGCGGGTTGGCCAGGAACAGGTTCTCGTTCCGGTAGACCACCGTATGGTCCGTCACCAGCCACATGACGAAGAGCGCCGTGCCTGGAATGCCCAGCACCAGTCCCAGCAGCGCGTTCTCCAGACCGAGCAGCACCCGCGCCAGCCTGCTCCCCCGCTTGCGCTCCCAGGCAGCCAGTCCCAGCGCTCCGCCGCCCAACATCAGGCCCAGCGCGAGAATCCAGGGCCCCCAGGCGGGCGGCTCGGCGGGGGGCCGCGCGCGGTCGGGCGACGCGTAGTAGTTCCAGCTCCTGGCCACCAACGGCCGGGACTGACCATCCGCGCCCTTCAGCTGGAGCGCCGCCACCTGCGTCTCCAGCTCGTCCGGGAGGAACGCCTCCTCCCAGCGGGTGATGGGACGGTCGATCTCATCGTTCATCATGAAGTCGAGCAGCACGCTCATCGGCGCATTCACCGACGTGTAGCGCCGCGTGTGCTCGCGCAGCGTCATCCGCCCCGGGGCGCGGTCCGCCTCGCGGAGCTGTCCACCCGTGGCCCCGTCAATCATGTCCCGCAGGCGCGTGACACAGTTATCGTTGTAGTGGTGATACAGATAGTCGCGATTCTCCGGCAGGACGTTGTCGGCCAGTCGCCTGGCGATCTGCTGTCGCTGCTCCGGAGGGAGGTTCAGCTCCTGGACGCGGACGTCGCGGTCCTCGGCCCGGTAGAAACCATAGGTCTTGTCGACGCGCGCCTGCCCCACCCAGAACTCCAGCCGTCCCATCGCGAAGCGGGCGAGCATCGCGACGTCGAAGGAGGAGAACATCCCGTAGTTGTAGAGGCGCGCCACGCCGAGCCGGCGGTCCTCCACCACCAGCGAGCCATGTCCCCACCACGAGGGCACATCGTCGCCCGGGCTGAAGGTGGCCAGCGAGATGACGAGGTCCTCGCCCTGGCTCTCCCCCGTTCCCCAGGGAGGCACCAGGTCCGAAGCAGCCGCGCGCGCGGGGGCCGCGAGCAACAGGCAGAGCAGGCAGAGAGCGATGAGCGACAAGCGAGGCATGGCTTTGTCCAACACGCGGGAGGCGGCCTACCTATCATGCACGCCGTCCGACTCAATCGACAGGATGCCGGATTGTCCGCCAGGGGGGCGTGCGAGGCCCCTACATCAGGCTGCGGGCCCGGCGGGCCTTCGCGTCCACCTGGAGCGAGTCCGCCACCATGCCGCGCTCCCCCAGGAGCTCTTCCTCCAGCGCCGCCATCCGCTTCGCATCACGCGGGCGCTCGTGGTCGTGTCCCAGGAGGTGCAGGAGCCCGTGCGCCAGGTAGCGCGCCATCTCCGACTCCAGCGTGCGGCCATACTCCTTCGCCTGTCGCTTCGCAGTGTCCAGGGAGATGACCACGTCGCCCAGCGGGCGCGGGCCCGGCGTCCCCCGGGGCTGCTCGCCCGCGGGGAAGCTCAGCACGTCCGTCGCCTTGTCCTTGTCCCGCCAGGTGCGGTTGAGCCGACGGATGGCGCGGTCATCCACCAGCGACAGCGACAGCTCGCAGTGGGCCAGCGACAGGCGCTTCAGGTAGTCCCGGGCCCATGTCGTCAGGAGCCGGCCGAACTCCTTGCCCTGCCCGTGCGCGACCTGCACCGTCACCACGTTCTCCTTCTCCCGGGGCGCCGGCGCTTCCATGTGCGCGCGCTCCGGACGGAAGGCCGGCGCGCAGACGGACCAGTAGTCACACGCGCCCTTGCCGTCGTTGCGGTACACCACGCGCTTGCCGCGTGGCACCATGCCCACCTCGCCCGCGGGGATGCGCTCGCGGCGACCCTCCACCACGAGCGTCAGCTCCCCCTTGAGGACGATGACCACCTCGTCGAACTCGGGTCGCTGAGCCGGCTCGGCCCAGCCCGGAGGGGCCAGCATCCGCGCCACGGACGCCGCATCCGTCCCCGTCGTCGCCGCGCCCACGAACTCCTCGATGCGCTTGCCGTCATCCCTCGGGATGACCTTGCCCTTGCGAAGTCTCACGCCGTCACTCCCCGCGTCCCACTCACAACGCCCCCGCCGAGCGCGGCTTGTCCTTCGCCTCCACGGCCTTCCCACCCGCCACCACCAGCGGCGGCGCCTTGCCGCCTCCCACCGCACCGGCCGGATAGACGGGACGCGTGTGGTAGATGCCCTCCAGCGTGTGCAGGAAGGACTGGGAGATGAGGTTCAGGTCCTTCAGCGTCAGGTCGCACTCGTCCAGCTGCCCCTCGGAAAAGATGAGGTTGATGATCTTCTGCACCTGCGCATGCAGCTTCGTGCTGGTCGGGTCCGTCATGGAGCGCGTCGACGCTTCCACCGCGTCGGCGATCATCACCAGCGCCGCCTCGCGGAACTGCGGCTTCGGTCCCGGATAGCGGTAGATGCTCTCGTCGATGGGCGGCGCGCCTTCCTTGCCCTCCTGCTCCTTCAGGGCCTTGTGGTAGAAATACCCCACCGTGCGCGTGCCGTGGTGCTGCGGAATCGCATCCGCCACCAGCTTGGGAAGCCGGTACTGCCGCGCCATCTCCAGCCCCTCCGTCACGTGGCGCTTGATGATGACGGCGCTCATCGCGGGCGCGAGCGCGTCATGCCGGTTCTCGCCCTTCTGGTTCTCCCCGAAGTACAGCGGGTTCCGACCCTTGCCGATGTCGTGGTAGTACGCGCACGAGCGCGCCAGCAGCGGATTGGCGCTGATGGTCTCCGCGGCGTTCTCCACCAGCGTGCCGATGATGATGGAGTGGTGGTACGTGCCGGGCGCCTGGACGATGAGTTCCTTGAGCGCCGGGTGGTTGAGGTTCGCCAGCTCCAACAGCTTGATGTCGGACGCGTAGCCGAACGTCATCTCGATGAGCGGCGTGAGCGCCATCACCATGACGGGCACCGCGAGTGACGAGCCGATGAACGAGCTCACCGCGGTGATGGCCGTGTCCGCCGACAGCCCCTTGCCCTCCACCAGGAACAGGAAGAGCACCGCCACCGTGTTGGCCGCGCCCGTGACGAGTCCCGCCCGGAAGATGCCCACGCGGTCCTTCGCCTTGACGATGCGGTCGGCGGCCACCAGCGAGCCCACCAGCGTGTAGATGCCGAACGCCAGCGAGTTGCCCAGCATCACGCCCGCCAGACAGGCGAAGACCATGGCGAAGAAGAGCGCCAGCTCCTGCGTGAGGATGAAGCGCACCAGCATGGCGCCGGCCGCCACCGGGAACACGTAGTAGAGCGCCTCGATGGGCAGCGCCGTGTACCGGTCCTGGATGGCGTCCGCGATGGACACCCACAGCTGCAACAGGGCCAGCGTCCCCACGAGCAGGATTCCCAGCAGCAACCCGTCCTTGCGGGTGGGCCGGAAGCGTCGGAACGCGCTGATGCAGAAGAAGTACGAGGCGACCACCAGCAGCGCCACCAGCCCCGTGCCCCCCAGTTGCACCTGCACCAGGTCCAACCGGTCCGTCTCCGCGCGCATCCCGCGCAGTACGACGAGGTGCCCTTCGTTCACCAGCTCGCCATCACCGATGACGCGCTGGCCCTTCTTGATGGAGATGACCGCGTCCTTCACCGCCTGCGCGGCCTGGTGACGTCGCGCGTCCGTCTCCGCGATGTTGATGGTGAGGTTGGGCCGCACCAGCCGCTTGGCCAGCCGCAGCACGGCGCGGCGCTGCACACCCGGCGCGTCCGGCAGGAGGTTGCCGGGGATGGAGGCGAAGCGGTCCAGCTCCTGGTGCGCCTCGCGAATGTCCACCACCTGCGGCGCGCCGTTGGGCAGCGTGTCCTCGCCCTTGTTCACCACGTCCCGGACGGTGAGCCCCTGGGGCGCCTCACGCGCCAGCTCCTCCCGGGAGCCCGCCACGTGCACCGGCCCCTGCTCGGAGCGGTAGGCCCGCTCCAGGAGCACCAGCGTGGCGGCCTCCACCTCTTCCGAGAACCCCTTCCCATAGAGCGCCTGGAAGTCCTCCGCCTCCAGCCCCGCGTCACGCTGGCCGAAGAGCAACTCCTGGAGCTCCGCCTGCATCGACTCACGGCCTCGGCGCTCGCGCTCCACCTGCTCCGGGGTCGGCGCGGGGTGGCGGCGCGGCTTCTTGCCTTCCTCCGGCTCGACGTCCGGCTGGGCGTCCGTCAGCTCCGTGAGCCGCTCCCGCATTGTCGCGAAGGAGGCTCGGACCACGGTGCGCAGATGTCCCACCACCGCGGGATTCAGGTCATAGACGGGTTTGACGGCGGCCCGGGCGTCCTGGCGTCGCTGGGTCGTCATGGCCCGGTGGACGACTTCGTAGTCGCGCGCGGCCTTGAAGCCCGCGGGGGAGCTGGCCCGGAAGGGCTTGCCGAGATTCTCCTCCGCGAGCGCGGGTATCTGCTGGCTGTAGAGGCCCGGGGAGATGACGAAGCCCGCCCCCACCGAGACGGCCAGCAGGAGGAACACCTGGACCGCACGCCGCCCCCAGACGCCTTTTCCCAACCCAAGGCGTGCTGCGAGCGCGTCCAACGGACTGGGCGCGGGGGACTGCGGTTCCGGTTCGTCCATGGAGGTCCTCACCCTAGATAGGGGCCGTGGCTCCATCAAGGCCGCAGCGCCCCGGAAAATTCACGGGGGCGGAAATACGAATGCCCGCCCGCCAGGGTACGGGCGGGTGGGCATAGGTAGGCCAGAGCCCGAAGTTCAGCCGACAGCGGCCTCGGGAGTCACGGGAGCCAGGGACGAGGCCCCCTTGTCCAGAGCCGAAGCGGAGTGGGCGGCCGCGCGAGCGTGCTGGGCCTCCTTCTGCGCCAGCTCCGCCTTGTCATAGGCGCGGATGACCTCCTGGACCAGCGGGTGCCGGACGACGTCCACGTCGGAGAACTCCGCGAAGTGGATGCCTTCGATGTTCTTGAGCACCGTCCGCGCGTGATTCAGGCCAGACATCTTCCCGGTGGGAAGGTCCACCTGCGTCACGTCGCCGGTGATGACGGCCTTGCTGTTGTAGCCCAGGCGCGTCAGGAACATCTTCATCTGCTCCACGGTGGTGTTCTGCGCCTCGTCGAGGATGACGAAGGCATCGTTGAGGGTGCGGCCGCGCATGAAGGCCAGCGGCGCCACTTCCACGACGCCCTCTTCCACCAGGGTCGCCGCGCGCTCGGCGGCCATCATGTCGTGCAGCGCGTCGTAGAGCGGACGCAGGTAGGGATTCACCTTCTCCTGCATGTCGCCAGGCAGGAAGCCCAGCTTCTCACCCGCCTCGACGGCGGGACGCGCGAGGATGATGCGCTTGACCTTGCGCTCCTGGAGGAAGGCCACGGCCATCGCCATGGCCAGGTACGTCTTGCCCGTACCCGCGGGGCCCACCCCGAAGACGATGTCGTGGGCACGGATGGCGTCCACGTAGCGCTTCTGGGCGATGCTCTTCGGAGCAATCTGCCGGTTGCCGGAGCTCTTGAGCACCGGGCCGAGCATGACCTCCTGGAGCGACTCCGCGCCCCGGCCGAGCACCTTGATGCCCTGCTCCACGTCCTCGCGGTACAGGGGGCGGCCCGCGCGAATCATCCCCTCCAGGTTCTCCAGGAGGCGCACGGAGAAGGCCACGGCGTCAGCGGGGCCGGACAGATGGAACTCCGTGCCCCGTTGTCCCACCCGGACCCCGAGGCGCCGCTCCATCAGCTTGAGGTTTTCGTTCTGGTTGCCGCACAGCGCCATGGCCGTCTCATTGTCCCGAACGTCCACCTTGGCGGAGGTGGTCGAGACGGCTGCGGTCGCTTCCAACGTGGCGGGATTTCGCAATGCGTGTCGTTCCTCGGTCGGTACCGCTGTCTTCAACGTAACGCCGCCCCCCAGGCTCCGAAAGACGACTTTGGGTAAAGGCTAGCGCAAGGGTGGCAGGAGGACGAACCGCCGAGCGGCCAGCCGCCGGTAGTAGTACTCCTCCCGCCAGGGGTATCTGAGTTCCTCCGAACTCAACAAACCAGCTTGCACCAAAGCATCCAATCGCTCTGGCAGCTCACCGCGTTCCAGACGGAACACTTCCAGCGCGGCCTCGATCCGGACGCGTTGGGCATCGGAAACATGACGCTGCGCCGCGGCGTCGGCGAACGCGGTGGCCGCGCGCGTGCGCTCCGGATCCGCCAGCGCCACCCTCGACACCACCACCGCCAGCACCGCCAGCACGCCCATGGTGGCGATGACGCGACCCACCGCGCCCCCCAGGCGGGAGAGCAGGCGCTCGTCCCCTGGTGCGGGAGCCCGAGCCCCCTCGGGGTGGATGACACGCACGTACTCGCCTCGCACGAGGTTGTGCAGGGCCTTGCAGGTCTCGAACTCGCCCAGGCAGCAGACGTCCACCAGCTTGCGCAGGTCGCGGCCCAGCGCGATTTCGTCATACACGCGCCGCTCGGTGGTGGCGATGACGCCCAGCTCCCCACCCTCCTCGCCTTCGCGCGGAGGGGGCAGCGCCTTGATGCGCTCGAAGGAGAGGTCGTCGCGGTGGATGGACTTCCGGATGACGGGCCACTCGTCCACCATCCGGAAGCCCTCCATGAGCACCGTCTCGGCGCGCAGGGGGCGGATGGCCTCGGCGTCGGGCTCCACCGGCTCCTGGATGAACTCGTAGGTGCCGGCCTTCCAGGTGAAGAGGCGGTAGAGCGTCTCCGTGGCCTGCAACTGCATCATCGACTGGAAGCGGTCCGCGGTGAGGGCCTGACTGGAGACGAGCACGTCACCCAGCCGCTTGAGGGTGCGCCGCTGCGTCTCCAGCGCGGCCTCCAGCTGCGTCTCGGTGATGAGTTCGGCGCGCACCAACATCGCGCCGATGAGGTCCTTGCGCTTCCGGGTGACGCTTTCGACCTTGATGATGTGGCCGTCGCGAAAGCCGATGCGGACTTCCTGGTCCTTGTTGTCCAGTTGGAGCGAGCCCGTCTTCTGCTGCTGCCCGATGAGCTGCAGGATGTCGCCGATGCCGAAGTCCTTGAGCGTTCCCTTCAGGGACATGGTTTCACTCCCCTTGCCGCAGCCGGTGCAGGCCGCGCAGCGACAGCAGGTGGACGCTCACCAGCAGCAACACCGCCGGCACCAGCTTGAGATACAGCGGCGCGTCCCCATGGGGCGCTCGCACCAGTCCGTGGTGCAGCAGCGTCGCGGCCAGCGCGAAGAGGAAGAGGAAGGCATACAGCGCGCCGCGCACCGCGCCTCCAGAGAACACATGCCCGGCGCCCGACAGCACCGCGCCCACCGCATACGTCACCCGGCCCGCCCACGCCTGATGACGCTGCACCTGATCCGCCTTGCGCTGCCGCAGTTGCTGCGGCACCAACCCCCGGCGGGAGAAGACGTTCACGCACTGACCACACTGAGCGCTGCCGATGCCCAGCTCCGGGTCACACCGCACGCAGACCGGGCGGCCACAGCGCTCGCACACCTTCGCGGCCCTCAGCCGCTGTGCCAGGAGGCCCCAGAAGACCAGCAGCACCGCCGCCACGGCCGGCAGCGCCCAGGCCACCGGCCCTGGCTCCACGCCCGGCAGCAGCCAGCGCTCCAGCTGCGCCTCCACCCGCCGCCCCGCTTCCGTTCCATCCGCGAGCGACAACCACTCCGACTCCGGCAGCGCCGGCGCCAGCATCAGCAGGTTCAACAGCAGCCGGTCCTCCGGGGGTGGCTCACGCCGGAGCAGCGCGCCGTCCAGCGCCTGTGCGGAGGCCGTGGCGGTGGTCACCCGCTCCATCGCCTTGCCCACCTGCTCGTCCGGCAGCGTCTTGGCCTGTCGGCGGTAGACCTGCGCGATGTTGTAGTGCGGGGCCGCCATCTGCGGATCCGCCTGGGACGCCTGCACGTAGAGCTGCGCCGCCCCATCCACGTCCCCCAGCCCCACCAGCGCGTTGCCAAAACGGGTCAACAGCCGGGCATCCCCGTTGCGCACCGCCGAGGCCGCCTTGAAGTGCAGCCGGGCATCCTCCAGCAGCCCGCGACGTGACTCGTACTGCCCCAGCGCCGCCAGCTCCGGGAAGGTGGCCGCGCGCGCTTCGTGCCGGGCCTTCACCCGAGCCATGGCGCCCTCGGCGGACAGGCCGCCGCGCTCCAGCAGATACACGTCCTCGGCGGGCGTGCCCGCGAAGGCCGTCACCCGGGTGAGCTGTCCCGCGGCCAGCGGCGTCAGCCCCAGTCCCGCCATCAGCACCGCCGCCACCACCCGCTCCTGCCGGGTGAGGTAGGGCACCACCACCGCCAGCAACACGAGCAACCGGGGCACCAGACCCATTCCCAGTGTCAGAGGCAGGCCCAGGAGCAACACCCCCAGCAGCGCGGACTGCCACCGGGCCACCGCGCGCGGCAGCAGGTGGTGGAAGTCGTGCAACGCGTAGCGCACCCGCCGAAGGAACAGCAGCCCCACCAGCGCCACCGCCGTGGCCGACCACGCCAGCAGCATCAGCGAGCCGAGATCCGCGAGCGCCGGTCCGCGATAGCGAGGGTCCAACGCCATCGACACGAAGGCCGCTCGCAGCTCCCCCAGGTAGCGGCCCGGCTCCGCCGGGGACGACAGCGCGTAGAGCTCCGCCAGCCCGAAGCGCGTGAGCGGCAACCGGGGCGACAGCTCCACCGCCAGCTCCGCCAGCCGAAGCGCCCCCCCCATGTCACCCGCTCGCCTGCGCACCTCCGACTCGCGCAGGAAGCCGATGCTGATGGGCTCCAGGTCCGCCGCGAGCAGCTCGCGCTTCAGCGTCACCAACTCCTGCTGCGCCTTCTCCGCCGTGGCGGAGTCATTCGTCGCACGCGCCTGCCGCCACCGGTCCCACACCGCCAGCACCTCGTCGTCCGACACGCGAGGCGTCAGGATGGGACTGAGCACCGGCCTGGGCGCGATGACGACGGGAGGCGGCTCGACCGGAGCAGGCGTCACGGTGGTCTTCGAGGGAACCGGGACGGCCGGGGCCTTCCCCTTCGCGCCCCTCGGGGACTTCCGGGGGACGTCGTCCGGGTCGGACTCGGACTCACCGTCGTCGACGGCACCCTCGTCGGCCGGCTCGGTCGTGTCGTAGGACTCGTCCTGGAGGTCGGGCTCGAGCGGACCGGGGTCCACCTCCTGGAGCCGCGTGGGCGCCTCGAGTTGAGCGGATGCCAACGCCGGAGTCAGGAGCAGCAGGCCCCAGAGGATCAGGGAGGAAAGCGGGAGGCGGATCATCCAGGGCTCGGATGATAGGCGAGCCCGGCCGAACCACGAAACGGAACGCCACCACTCCCGCCTTTCCGGATGAGGCCCACGGCCCGCGTGTTAGAGGGACGCACGTCGCGGGACTGTCCCCGCCAGGAGGCGACCGTGAGCGAAGTGAGCACCCCCGGGACGGAGCTGGAACGTCTGGTGGCCATCATGAAGAGGCTGCGCGCCAAGGACGGCTGCCCCTGGGACAGGGAGCAGGACCTGGGCTCGCTCCGGCCCTACCTCGTCGAGGAAGCGTTCGAGGTCCTGGACGAGATGGACCGCGTCGCCTCGGGCGGGCCCTGGTCCCCCCTGTGCGAGGAGCTGGGCGACCTGCTCTTCCAGATTGTCTTCCACGCCCAGCTCGCCGCCGAACTGGGCGAGTTCACCATGGCCGACGTCAGCAAGGCCATCAGCGACAAGCTCACCCGCCGACACCCCCACGTCTTCGGCGACCTGCGCGGCGTGGACGGCTCCGAGCAGGTCCTGGCCAACTGGGCCAAGCTCAAGGCCGATGAGCGCAAGAGCAAGACAGGCAACGCGGGCTCCGTCCTGGACGGGGTGCCCACCGCCGCGCCCGCCCTCCTGCGCGCCGAGCGACTGACCGAGAAGGCCAGCCGCATCGGCTTCGACTGGCCCGACCTGGCCGGCGTGCGTGGCAAGCTGGCCGAGGAGCTGGTGGAGCTGGACGAGGCCATCGCCTCCGGAGAGCGCGACGCCATCGCGCACGAGCTGGGAGATGTCCTCTTCTCCCTGGCCAACCTCGCGCGCTTCGTGAAGACACCCGCCGAGGATGCCCTGCGCATGGCCATCCTCCGCTTCACCTCCCGTTTCCAGCACATCGAGTCCGCCCTGAACTCCGAGGGTGTCCCCTTTGGCGGCGCCCCCCTGGAGCACATGGAGCGCCACTGGCAGGCCGCCAAGGCGAAGGAGAAGTCCCTCCCTCCTCCCATGTCGCTGCCCCGCGCTCCGGTCTCCACGCTGCGCCTGGGCGTGGCGGACCTGGATGCCCAGCGCGCCTTCTGGGACTCGCTGGCCCCCACGCTGGGCTGGATCACCAGTCGCCCCGGGCCGGACGAGGCTCGCTACGAGGACGGCTCGCTGCGACTCATCTTCCAGCGCGCCTCCACCTCCGCCGTGGGCACCCGCTTCACCCTGGAGGCCCCCTCCGCCCGCGCCGTGGAGCGACTGCGGCAGGAGGTGGAGCAGGCCCTCCCGGGCGGAGTCCTGATCCTCTCAGCCGGAAATCTGACCTTCCAGGATCCGGCCGGGCTGGTGTGGGAATACACCCCCTTCTCCGGATGATTCCCCCCGCGCACCCGCTGATCCGCGTCCAGAGTCCGGAAAACCCGGCTGGCCGCGCACGCCCGCCTTGACGCTTGCGAGGCGTCGCAGTAAGGACGGCCCCTCTTTTTAGCCTGCCTTTCGCTGGAGATTTCTCTTGGCCAACACCAAGTCCGCAGAGAAGCGTCACCGTCAGTCCCAGAAGCGCCGCGCCCGCAACGTCACCGTCCGTTCGGACGTGAAGACCGCGGTGAAGTCCGCCCGGGAGGCCATTGGCACCAAGGATGGCGCCAAGAAGACGGATGCGCTCAAGGCGGCTTCCAAGGCGCTGAGCAAGGCCGCCACCAAGGGCGTCCTGCACAAGCGCACCGCGTCCCGTCGTATCTCCCGCCTCGCCAAGGCCGCCACCAAGAGCGCGCGTCAGGCCTGATGCACCAAGGGGACTCCTCGGAGTCCCCTGCGCAGTTTCGGAAGCAGGCTCCCCGGGAGGAGGCATCCACCTCCTCACCAGGTGCTGGCCAGCCGATCAAACCCGTCGCGCATGAGCACTTCCGCCAGCCGGTCCATGGCCGCCTGACGGTTGGACTCCGCCTCGAGAATGTCTCCACTCCCCGGCCGATAGTCCTCGGTCCCCGAGATGACCGTCTCCTGGGGCTGCTGACCATCGCGCACCAGCCGCAGCCGCACCGTGGCGGAGACGCGGAAGAACCCCTCGAGGATGGTCGGCGAGCTCCACAGCACGAGCACCGTCCCCTCGACGCGCGCGTCGCACGCCCCCCCGCTCCCCAGTCGCCCCACCCGCGTCAGCTCCTGACGGAAGTAGCGCGTGAAGAGCGTCTCCAGCGCGGGCTCCGCCGTGTCATTGCCGAAGATGGGCGCGCACACGGTATTGACGCCCGCGGGCAGGCCCGAGCCGCGCGGCGTCAGGCGATAGCCACACCCTGAAAACAACGCCGAGCAACCCGTCAGCAACACGGCCAGGTGGAGACGCCGTGAGGCCCTCCTGAAGGGAAGCGACATGGCCGGCACCCTACCCGCCCGAAGCACTCCGTCAAGCGCGAGGGCCCTCGGGCGGCTCCGATGAGGGCGCGGTGAGCACGGCCCCGCTCGCATCCCTCACCACGACGCCTCGGGCCTTCACGGCGCCCGCCAGCGTGCTCCAGGCGCCCAGCAGTCGCGCATCCCGCTCAGAGCCCCGCCGCGCCAGCCCCAGGGGCCAGCGCAGCCGTCCTCCGGTGGACGTCTCCAGCACCAGCGCGTGCACCCGACACACCGCCGCCAGCAGGCCACCCAGCGCCGCCAGGCCGAACATCACGAGCTTCAGCGGGAGCCCCACGGCCACGAACCCCACCACCGCGAAGCCACACAGCACCAGGGCCTCGAAGAAGGGACGCGACTCCAGCGTCAACGCCCGGAGCTGGATGAGCTCCACGATGAGCGGGGGGACAGCGTCGGCCGCGCGGTAGGTGAGGCGCCCGCCCTCTCCGACGAGGGAGCGCCCTCCGCCCAGGTCCGCCGAAAGGAAGGGCCCGAGCGGTGATGGCACGGGCGCCTCCGGGAGCGGGGCGCCGCAGGAGATGCACCGCGCGCCGCCCGCCGGTTGGGGCTGGCCGCACGCGGTGCACATGACGAGGACCTCGGCGGGCACCCAGGGTCCCCGCTCAGCCGACGACGAAGTTCACCAGCCGCTTGGGCACGAAGACGAACTTGCGCAGCGTCTTGCCGGTGATGGCGGACTGCACCCGCTCATCCGCCTCGGCCGCCGCGCGCACGTCCGCCTCTCCCGCGTCCGCCGCCACGCGAATCTCCGCGCGCAGCTTGCCGTTCACCTGCACGGCGTAGGGGATGACGTCGTCCACCACCAGCGCCGGGTCGAAGTCGGGCCACGGCTGCGCGACGGTGAACTCCTTGCTCCCGTAGGCCTCCGCGATTTCGTCCGCGATGTGCGGCGCGAAGGGCGTGAGCACCACCGCGAGCAGGCGCACCGCCTCCGCCATGGCCGCCTTCTCCGCGGGCGTCTCC
This sequence comes from Myxococcus sp. CA040A, assembly GCF_013336725.1. NCBI lineage: Bacteria > Pseudomonadati > Myxococcota > Myxococcia > Myxococcales > Myxococcaceae > Myxococcus > Myxococcus sp. CA040A. The sequence goes on from NZ_JABUMR010000016.1 coordinate 45,549, forward strand.
GGCGTCCCGGTCGCGGACAGCGCGTTGAGGCCCTCCATGATGCCGGCGATGGCGGTGTTGAAGGACAGCCGCTCGATGGCCTCCCCCACCCGCTTCAGGCACTTGTGCGCCACGCGGCGGATCTCCAGCGCCTTGCCCTCGAAGGGCCCGTCATGCGTGGCACCCGCCACGGAGGCGTGGTGGGTGGAGGCCAGCACCCAGACGCGCTTGAGGAAGCGGAACACGCCGTCCACCTGCTCGTCGGCCCAGTCGAAGTCGCGCTCCGGCGGGCCGGCGAACATGACGTACGCGCGCGCGGTGTCCGCGCCGTACTCTTGGACGATGGCAGCCGGCGCGACGACGTTGCCCCAGCGCTTGGACATCTTCCGGCCATCCGGGCCGTTGACGATGCCCTGCGTAATCAAGCGCTTGACGGGCTCGTCCACCGGGCTCAAGTCCAGCAGCTTCATCACCCGGGTCCAGAACCGGAAGTAGAGCAGGTGCATGACCGCGTGCTCTGGCCCGCCCACGTAGATGTCCACGGGCAGGAAGCGCTGGGCCTGCTTCGGGTCGAACGGCGCGGCGTCGTAGTGCGGCGACAGGTAGCGAGCGAAGTACCAGCAGGAGTCGACGAAGGTGTCCATCGTCTCCGCCTCGCGCCGAGCGGGGCCACCGCACTTCGGGCACGTGGTGTTCACCCACGAGGCGACCTTCGCCAGCGGGGGCTCGCCCTTGCCGGTGAGCACCTCCTGGACGTCGATTTCCGGCAGCTTCACTGGGAGCTGCTCCACGGGCACGGGGATGCCGTGGCGCTCCGGGTCGCACTTCTCGCAGTAGACGATGGGGATGGGCGTGCCCCAGTAGCGCTGGCGGCTGAAGCCCCAGTCCTTCTGGCGGTACGTCACCGTGGCGCGGCCCTGGCCGTCCTTCTCCAGCTTCGCGGCCATCGCCGTGCGCGCCGCCTCGGACGTCATCCCGGTGTACTCACCCGAGTCCACCAGCACGCCGTAGTCGGTAAAGGCAGCCTCCAGCGCCTCGCCCGCCGGGAGCTTGTCGCCCGTGGCCGGCTGGATGACGACCTTCACCGGCAACGCGTACTTGCGCGCGAAGGCGAAGTCGCGCTCGTCGTGCGCGGGCACGCTCATCACCGCGCCCGTGCCGTAGTCGCTCAACACGAAGTTGGCGATCCAGATGGGCACCTGCTGGCCCGTGAAGGGATTGACGGCATGGGCGCCCGTGAAGATGCCCTCCTTCTCCGTGTCCTCTCCCGTCCGCTCCGTCTTGGACTGGGCCGCCATGCGCTTGACGAAGGCGTCCACGTCCGCGCGGCGCTCGGGCGTCGTCACCTGAGCCACCAGCTTGTGGTCCGGCGCGAGCACCACGTAGGTGCAGCCGTGGATGGTGTCGATGCGCGTGGTGAAGACGCGCAGGGAGGCGTCATGGCCCTGGATGCGGAAGTCCGCCTCCGCGCCATCCGAGCGGCCAATCCAGTTGCGCTGCATCGAGGTGATGCGGTCCGGCCACTCCTTGAGCGTGTCCAGCGCGTCCAACAGGTCCTGCGAGAACCGGGTGATTCGGAACGCCCACTCGGGCATCTCCCGGTCCACCACGGGCGACGAGCAGCGCTCGCACACGCCGTCCTTCACCTGCTCGTTGGCGATGACGGTGTGGCAGCCGGTACACCAGTTCACCTTGCTGAAGCGGCGATAGACGAGCCCGCGCTCCAGCATCTTGATGAAGAACCACTGGTTCCAGCGGTAGTACTCGGGCTGGCTGGTGTTGACCTCGCGCTCCCAGTCGTAGCTGTAGCCGAGGCTCTTCATCTCGTGCTTGAACGAGACGATGTTCTCCGCGGTGCGGATGGCCGGGTGCACGCCGTCCTTGATGGCCGCGTTCTCCGCCGGCAGACCGAACGCGTCCCAGCCCATGGGATGAAGCACGTCGAAGCCGCGCATCAGGAAGTAGCGCGCGTACACATCCCCAATGAGGTAGTTGCGCACATGGCCCATGTGCATCTTGCCACTGGGGTACGGCAGCATCTCGAGCACGTATTTCTTCGGTGCGCCCGGGCGCTTGCCTGCCCGGAAGATGCCGGCCTCGTCCCAGCGGGCCTGCCACTTGCCTTCAATCGACTGCGGCTCGTAACGCTCGTTCATCGCCATATCCGCTGCGCCTCTTATGGGAGGGCCGGCCCTGGGGGCAACAAGTCTCGCCGGGCCCTCGTGCTCGCCGACACTCGGCGGGGACGGAGCCCTCCCCTCAGGCCGACGAGGCCGGATTTCTCCGGCTGACCTGAGTAAACCCGCGACCGAGGCCACTTCTGTCGCCGTCCGAGCCCCCGTCCGCCCGCCCCGCGCCTCCACGCGACGCGCTCGCCGCGCGCGCCGGGGGCCCGACCCCTCGCGCCAACGCGAGCCGCCACGGGCCGATGTGCGGGCTCTTCCGCGGGCCAGGCACCACCCATCCCGACGGGTTGGCCTCGGGGAGATCCACGATGTCTCCAGCCAGGTAGGGACGTGCTCTCCCCCTGGCGTAAGGCAGATCGCGCCCCGCGTCACCCCCGACTCGATACGAGATCGGAATATTTCCGCTTGGATGGATTTGGCCAACATTCTTGAAAAACAAGGCTCGCCATTGACTGGTTCAGTTCAGACGGTGACGATTCGCGCCCACGGCACCTGCTGGGGGGGCCGTCCCTACCGTTGCGAGGAAAGATCCGAATGACGCTTAAGAGAGCGTTGATTCCGGGGTGCGTGATCGCACTCTTCTCGTTGGAAACAATGGCGCAGGAAGCGAGCCCGCCTGCTCCGGAACCGCAGGCGCCCGCTGCTCAGGCTCCCGCGGTACCGGCGCCCGCGGCGGCTCCGGCCAGCACCGCTCCAACGGCTCCCGCGCCGGCCGCCGCGCCCGCGCTGGGTCGCACCGTGAAGGGGCGCGTCGCGGACCGTCTGACGAACGAGGGCCTGCCCCTGGTTCGCGTCATCATCAAGGGCACCACGCAGGGTGTGGAGACGGAGCTGGACGGCACCTTCTCGCTGCCCAACGTCCCCGCGGGCTCGGTGACGCTGCTCTTCTCCAGCCAGGATTACGGCGAGCGGGAAGTGCGCGTCGGCGCCGCGCAGAGCGACGTGACGGTGGCGCTCGACAACATCTTCTCCGAGGAGATGGTCGTCGTGGGTCGAGCCTCCGAGCTCGCCCGTAAGCACCTGGCCAACTCGGTCGCCTCCGTCAGCGCCGAGGAGATGAACCGCGCCCCCGCGCAGACCATCGACCAGGCCCTCCAGGGCAAGGTGGCCGGCGCCAACATCCAGCAGAACTCCGGCGCCCCGGGCGGCGGCATCCAGATGCGCCTGCGCGGCGTGTCCACCATCAACGGCTCCACGGCGCCGCTCTACGTCATCGACGGCGTGCTCGTCAGCGACGTGGCCATCGCCTCCGGCGTCTACGTGGTGACGGACTCCGTGGGCGGCTCCAACCCGAACCCCACGCAGGACAACCAGGTCAACCGCATCGCGGACATCAACCCCAACGACATCGAGAGCATCGAGGTCCTCAAGGGAGCGTCCGCCGCCGCCATCTACGGCTCCAAGGCCGCCAACGGCGTCATCATCATCAACACCAAGCGCGGTCGCGCCGGTGAGCCGAAGTTCGAAATCACCCAGCGCGTGGGCATGTACACGCTGGCCAACAAGCTCGGCACCCGCCGCTTCGAGACCGTCGAAGAGGCCGTCGAGCAGTTCGGCGCGAACGCGGCCCAGTACTACACGGGCAAGACGTACGACCACGAGGCCAAGCTCGCGGGCCGCAGGGATCTGTCCACGGAGACGCTCGCCAGCGTGAGCGGCGCGTCGGGCAACACGAAGTACTTCGCCTCCGCGATGCTCCGCAGCGACGAGGGCATCATCGCCAACACGGGCTACGACAAGCAGTCGTTCCGCCTGAACCTGGGTCAGTCGCTGGGCGATGCGGTGGACATCAACGTCGCCACCAACCTCATCCACACGTTGGGCCGGCGCGGCCTCACCAACAACGACAACCAGACCATCACCAACTACATGGTGCTGCCGAACGTGCCCGAGTTCCTCAACATGGAACCGAACGCGCAAGGCGTGTACCCCGTCAACCCGTTCCTGGCCAACGGCGCCAACCCGCTGCAGACGTCCGCGCTGGTGAAGAACGACGAGGACGTGTGGCGCTTCATCGGGTCCGGTGATGCCACCATCCACCTGTGGAAGAACGACGAGAACCACCTGCGCGTGCTCGCCAACGCGGGTGTGGACCGCTTCCAGCAGGAGAACCGGCTGCTGTTCCCGCCAGAGCTCAACTTCGAGCCGGTGGACGACACCTTCCCGGGCACGTCGCTGTTCGGCACCAGCCAGGTGCGCAACCTGAACGGTGGCCTCAACCTGGTGCACTCGTACAAGCCCGCCTCGAAGTTCCTCACCGCCACGACGTCCGGCGGTGTGCAGTTCGAGGAGCGCCGCATCGACTCCACGTACGTCGTCTCCGAGAACCTCAACGCCGGTCAGCCCGGCGTGGACAACGGCACCGTGATTGGCGTGCGCGACACCTCGACGCACATCCGGGACCGCGGCTACTACGTGCAGGAGGAAATCGTCACGTTGGACGACCGGCTCACCCTGGTCGGCGCCATCCGTGGTGAGCAGAGCAGCGCCAACGGCAATCCGAACAAGCTGTTCTTCTACCCGAAGCTGGCGTCCGCCTACCGCATCCCCCTGGCCGTCCCGGTCATCAACGAGCTCAAGGTCCGCGCGGCCTACGGCGAGACGGGCAACCAGCCGCTGTACGGCATGAAGTTCAGCGGCATGAGCGCGCTGGGCAACGTGCAGGGCACCCCGGGCCTCGTCGGCACGGGCGTCGCCGGTGACCCGAACATCCGTCCGGAGCGCCAGCGCGAAATCGAGGCCGGTGTCGACGCGCTGATGTTCGGCGGCGACGTCATGGTGGAGCTGTCGGTGTACCAGCGCGCCATCAGCGACATGCTGCTGCAGCGCGCCCTGCCCAGCTCCACGGGCTTCACCACCCAGTTCGTCAACGGCGGCTCGCTGCGCAACCGCGGCATCGAGGCCATGCTCCAGGTGACGCCGGTGCGCGGGGCGCTCGAGTGGACGAGCTCCGCGACGTTCGCCCTCAACCGCAGCAAGGTGACGAGCCTGCCGGCGGGGCCGTTCCAGGCGGGTGGCTTCGGCAACTCCCTGGGCGCGTTCTTCATCGAGGAGGGCTCGTCCGCCACGCAGATTGTCGGCAACGTCGGCCGCGACGAGAACAACGTCCCCATCGTGAAGAAGATTGGCGACACCGAGCCGACCTTCACGCTCGGCTGGGCCAACACCCTGCGCTACTCGGACCTCACCCTGTCCTTCCTGTGGCACTGGCAGCAGGGCAGCGACGTCATCAACCTGACGCGCTTCCTGTATGACGGCGCCGGCACGTCCGTGGACTACGAGACGGCGGGTCGTCAGCGCCTGCAGGACCGCCGCAACAACGCGGGCATCTACGTGGAGGATGCGTCCTTCGTGAAGCTGCGCGAAGTGACGCTCAGCTACAACCTGCCCAAGAGCTGGGTGTCCGCGATTCCGAAGCTGCAGAACGCGCGACTCAGCCTGAGCGGCCGCAACTTGCTGATGTTCACCAGCTACTCGGGTCTGGACCCCGAGGTGAGCAACTTCGGCAACCAGGCCATCGCTCGCAACATCGACGTCGCCCCCTTCCCCCCCAGCCGCAGCTTCTGGACGTCGCTCGACGTCGGGTTCTAAGGCCATGAATATCTACCAGACGAAGAAGACCGTGTTGGCGCTCTGCGCCGTACTGGGCCTGGGCGGCTGCGGCAGCCTGGACATCGGTGACCTGAACAACCCCAGCCTGGACGAGTTCAAGAACAACCCCACCAGCTCCGCCGTCAACAGCGCGTCCACGGGCCTGCTGCTCGGACACCGCGCGGGCGTGGCGATTCAGAACGGCTACGTCGCGCAGTTGGGCACCATCGGCCGCGAGGCGTACGTCTTCGACCCCGCGGATCCTCGCACGGTGGAGGAGATTCTCGGGCCGACGCTGGACCCGGGCGCTGGCGCCTTCGGCGGCAACTTCTGGGCGGCCCCGTACTCCAACATCCGCAACGCCAACACGGTGCTGGCGGCGCTGGACAAGGTCGCGGCCTTCTCGGACGAGCAGAAGGAGGGCATCCGGGGCTTCACGAAGACCATCCAGGCGCTCGACTTCCTGGTGGTCATCAACACCCACGACACCAACGGCGCGCCCATCGACGTGGACCTGCCGCTGGGCCAGCTGGCGCCCATCGTCGGCAAGGACGCGGTGTTCACCCGCATCGCGACGCTGCTCGACGAGGCGGCGGCGCACCTGGACAACGCGGGTGGCTCGTTCTCGTTCCGGTTGAGCACCGGGTTCGCGGGCTTCGACACGCCGGAGACGTTCCGGAAGTTCAACCGCGCCATCAAGGCACGCGTGTCCGTGTACATGGGCCGCAACGAGGACGCGCTGACGGCGCTGAGCCAGTCGTTCATCGACGCCACCGCGCCCGCTGAAGACGGCGCGAAGGCGGCGGCGCTCGCGTCGCTCAACGTGGGCGTCTACCACGTGTTCCGGGCGGCCTCGGGCGACGTGGACAACAACCTCCTGAGCCTCACCATCGTCGCCCACCCCTCCATCGAGACCGATGCGCCGCGCCAGGCGAACGACGCGCTGGATGACCGGGTCACTCGCAAGACGGCCAAGCTGGACGAGCCGGCGAGCGCCGCGGGTGGCCGGCTGACGGCGGACCGGGGCTTCACGCTGTACCCGTCGGCGGAGTCGCCGGTGCCCATCATCCGCAACGAGGAGCTCATCCTCCTTCGCGCGGAGGCCAACATCGGCCTGGGCCAGATTGGCCCGGCGGCGGATGACCTCAACTACATCCGCACCCGCTCCGGCCGGCTCTCGCCTCGCGCGGACATCACCGCCGCGAACGCCCTGGACGAGCTGCTGGTGCAGAAGCGCTACTCGCTCCTGTTCGAGGGCGGGCACCGGTGGATCGACATGCGTCGTTACAACCGGCTGAACGATCTGCCCCGCAACCTGGACGCCAGCTACGGGCCGCACGAGCGCTACCCCATCCCCGTCGCCGAAATCAACGCGCGACCGTAGGCCGCCGCACCGGGCCTCCAGGGTTGATTCCTGGAGGCCCTCGTCATTCCCGCTCCAGGCGCGCGGCACTGCGCTCGCCTGGAGTCGTGGTCAGCGCCGATGGATCAACGGGCCTTCGGCAACCCGGCGCGCTCCGCCACGAGCGCCCCCAGCGCGGACCAGTCGAGGTCTCCGTGCCCCTGGGCCACGCCACCGAGGTACTGGTCCCTCACGAGACTGGCCAGGGGCATGGGCACCTCCGCCGTGCGCGCCGCCTCCAGCACCAGCCCCACGTCCTTGAGCCCCAGCCGCATGGCGAAGCCCGCAGGCGAGTACTTCTCCTCGGCGATGGCCTGCGCATACCGCTCGAAGATGGGCGAGCGCGCGAAGACGGCCTGGAACAGCTCCAGGAACTGCTTCGGTTCGATGCCTGACTTGCGCGTGAAGGCGAACGCCTCCGCGAGCGACTCCAGCATCGACGCGATGAGGAAGTTGCCGGAGAGCTTCACCACGTTGGCCATGGAGGCCTGCTCCCCCAGCACCGTGAGGCCCCGCCCCAGCGCCTCCAGGAGCGGCCGGCAGCGCTCCACATCCGCCTTCGTGCCCGCGGCCACGACCCAGAGCTGCTTCGACTCCGCGGCCTCGGGACGGCCGAACACCGGCGCGGCCACGTAGCCCTGGTCCGCGCTCGCGTGCGCGTCCGTGAGGCGCTGGGAGAGCGCCACGGAGATGGTGCTCGACGAGACATGCACGGCGCCCTTCGAAAGCCCCGTGATGATGCCCTGTGGGCCCAGCGCCACGGCTTCCGCCGCGCTGTCGTCCGCGAGCATGCTGAAGACGACCTCCGCGCCCTTTGCGGCCTCCGCGGGCGACGCCACCACGCGGGCGCCCTGCTTCACCAGGGGCTCGCCGCGCGCCGGAGTGCGGTTCCACACCGCCACCTCGTGCCCCGCGGAGAGCAGACTCTTCGCCATGGGCAGCCCCATGTTGCCCAGTCCCACGAAACCCAGCTTCATGTCGCGCTCCCGTCCCTTCGGTCCGAGCCACCCTGCGCCCCGCTTCCGGACGCCGCAAGCACCCTGTCAGCGCGCGTCCAGGAGCAAACGCCCGGGCCTACTCCGGGCGGTCCTCGGAGACATCCAGGTGTTCGAAAGCGCGGCCTAGCGTGAGCACGCCCAGGCCCACCTCCGCCGCCAGCACGGCCGACGCGGCCGACGCCCCCAAAGGCAGCGCCCACACCTCCAGCGAGGACCACAAGGGGAAGCCCACCACCGCGCCCGCCAGCGCCGCCGGCAACAAGCCCACCAGCGACACCACCAGCGAGCCCACCAACGTCAGCAGGCGCTGCCCGAGCGCCTCGATGCCCCGCGCGCTCCCCGTCCTGTCCGCGGGCACCCACGCCGGAAACAGCACCACCGCCGCGTTCTGGACGAAGAGCCCGGCCAGCGACACCGTGGGCAGCAGCACCGCGAGCGCCACCCCACCCGGCCACCACCAGGTCGCAAGCCACGGGTCCTCGGCGCCCGGGCCACACAGCAGTCCCACCGTCAGGAGCCCGAGCTGGAGCGCGCCCACCACCAGCGCCGATGCCGCCAGCTCCGCCCCCACCACCTGCCACCCCGCCAGCGGCAGCGCGCGCAGCAGGTCCAGCTTCGGCAGGTCCATGCGCAGGTCCATGCGGAAGACGCTCGGCCCCACCACCGCCATCATCGCCGCGAGCGACACGCCCAGCGGCCCCAGCACCCGGCGCGTGTCCGTGAAGAAGCGCGACTCGCCCATCATCGCGACGATGGCGCACCCCAGCAGCAGCGAGGCCAGCACCGACACCACGCCCCCCGTCATCCGCCTCCGGGTGATGAGGTTCTTCCAGATGAGCGCCACCTCCGGACGCCCTCGCGCCGACAGCCGGAAGGGTGCCTTGCGCGAGGCGAGCGCTCCGCCCCGAGCGCTCCCTCCCGAGGCCCGCTGGGCCCGCTCGCGCGTGCGCGTCTCGGCCTGCGTCACCGCGGACTCCTCGAAGGGGACCTCCGCCAGCCGCACCCAGACGTAGTGCGCCAGCGCGAGCACCAGCACCGGGGGGAGCGCGCTCAGGAAGTCGCTCGCGTCCCGCGCCAACGCGGGCGCCACCAGCAGCCGCGCGGGCCACAGCACCGCGCTCAACCCTGGCGACTCCACCAGCGACTGCACCCAGTTGCGCAGCACCCCGGGTGTCCCCACCGTCCTGGGGAACGGGTGTGCCTCCAGCGAGGAGTACACCGCCAGGCCCACCGCCGCGAGCACGCACCCCAGCGCCACCCAGCGCGCCACCAGTCCCCGAGTGCCCCACTCCCCCCAGCGCGTGCGCATGAAGGACGCGGCCGTGGAGTGCAGATACAGCGTCCCCAGGGACAAGAACGCGCCCAGGAAGAAGAAGCCCGGAGCCGGGCTCACCAACCGGCCGACGAACAGCGAGGCGAACAACGCGCCGGCCGCCGCACCCATCAATCCGCGAGCCAGCTTGTAGTGCAGCAGCGAGCGCCGGGTGACGGGCGCGGGGAACAGCTGCACCACCTCCGACTCCGTGAAGGTCAGCGAGGGACGGTCCGGCCCCAGTGCCCACGCGGAGAACACGGTGACGAGCGCGGAGACGACCAGTGACAGCTCCGCGAACAGCCGCACCCCGGGAGGCACGTTGCTCAACGTCCCACCGAACTCCAGCCGTCGCAGGAAGATGGAGTAGACGTAGCCCAGTCCCACCAGGGCCCCGACGAGGTAGCGCGGCCTGCGCAATCGCTGGAGCTGGAGCCGCAGGCGGTTGCGCGAGGAGGCCAGCCACAGGAACACGACGGCGCTCGAGAAGCTCACGGCGGGGGCTTCTCCGTCTCCGCCGCGCTGGTGATGCGCACGAAGAGGTCCTCCAGCGACGCGCTCTCACCCTCGGGTCCACTCAGCCTCGCGCGAATCGCCTCCAGGCTGCCCAGCGCCATGGCCCGCCCTCCGGCAATCACCAGGAGCCGGTGGCACAGCTCCTCCACCAGCGGCAGCAGGTGCGAGGACAACACCAGCGCCGCGCCCTCCTCCGCGCGCCGCCGCAAGGACGCCTTCATCCGGCGGATGCCAATCGGGTCCAACCCCGTGAGGGGCTCATCCAGGAGGATGAGCTTGGGCGAGTGCAGGAAGCCGCAGGCGATGGACAGCTTCTGCTTCATGCCGCGCGACAGCTCGCCCGGCAGCGCCTTCTCCTTGCCCGTCAGCTCCATCTCCTCCAAGAGCGCCTTGCCCCGCTCCTCCCAGTCCTCCACGCCGTAGAGGCGCGCGGTGAAGTTCAGGTGCTCCCACACCGTGAGGTAGTCGAAGAAGCGCGGCTCGTCCGGCAGGAAGGCCAGTTCACGCTTGGCGTCCACCGCGTCCTTCGCCAAATCGTAGCCCGCCACCACCACCCGGCCCGACGTGGGAGGAAGAATGCCCGCGAGGCATCGAAGCGTGGACGTCTTGCCCGCGCCGTTGGGGCCCACCAGCCCGAGCACCTCGCCGGGTGCGACCGCGAAGGTGAGGCCCTGCACGGCGTTCACCGCGCCGTAGCGCTTCTCCAGGCCCGCCACCCGCAGGACGAAGTCCATTCGCTCGCTCGCCCTCAGTCCAGCTTCAGCAAGTCCCGGACGGTGTCCATCACCACCTTGGCCTGCACGGGCTTCACCAGGTACGCGCTCGCGCCCAGGGACAGGGCCCGCTCGCGGTCCGCCGCCGCGCCTTCCGTCGTGATGACGACGATGGGCACATGGCGATGGTCCGTCGCCTGACGGATGTGGTGGATGAGCTTGAGGCCATCCATCAACGGCATGTTGATGTCCGTGAGCACCAGGTCGAAGCGTCCCTGGGTCAACTTCTTCAGTCCCTCGGCGCCGTCCTGCGCCTCGGTGCAGACCATCCCGCTGATGCGTTGCAACGCGTACATGATGCTGCGTCGCATGGCCTGCGAGTCGTCCACCACCAGTGCTCGAATCTGCTGCGTCATGACCCGCCCAGACTAACACCCGGGCCTCTTCCACCGCCCGCTGTTCCGCGTCCCCTCATCGCCGCCGCCGGGCGATGGCCGCCAGCGCGGGTCCGATTTCCCCCAGTCGCAGCACCCGCTTCACCGCCCCCGAGGCGATGGCCTCGCCTGGCATGCCGAAGACGACCGCCGTCTCCTCCGACTCGGCCCACACCTCTCCGCCCACGCGCTGCACCTCGCGCGCCCCCACCGCCCCATCCGCGCCCATGCCCGTCAGCACCACCGCCAGCGCGCGGTTGCCCAACACCTGCGCCACGCTGGTGAAGAGCCGGTCCACGCTCGGCGCGTATTTGTCCAGGTGCGTGAGCGGCGGCGTCTGCAGCTCCAGCCGAGTGCCGCGCTCCACCACCACGAGGTGCCGCCCGCCCGGAGCGATGTACACGTGCCCCGGCTGCACCACGTCGCCCTCATTCGCCTCCGTCACCGTGAAGGGGCCAATGCGGTCCAACCGGTCCGCGAAGGCCCGGGTGAATTGCGCGGGCATGTGCTGACTCACCAGCACGCATGGCGTGGGCTCCGCGGCCAGGCCCTCCAGCACACGCTGCACCGCGGGAGGTCCTCCCGTCGAGGCGCCGATGGCCACCACCAGCGGAAGCTCGCCCGCCACCGCGAGCGCCCGAGCCCCGGGCGAGGCGTGACGCTGCCCCGGCCGCACATGCAGCGCCGCTCGCACCTTCTCCAGCAGCTCCTGGCGAAGGACTTCCAACTCCGCCGGTGTGCCCTTGGCGGGCTTGGCGATGAAGTCGAACGCGCCAAGCTCCAGCGCCTTGAAGACGTCCGAGCGGTGCGCATAGCTGGAGATGACGATGACCGGCGTGGGCGCCGTGCGCATCAGCAGTCGGAGGAACGTGTAGCCGCCCAGCTTCGGCATCTCCAGGTCCAACGTCACCACGTCGGGCTTCAGCTCCAGGACCTTCTTCAGCCCCTCCTCACCATCGGCCGCGCGGTCCAACACCCTCACGTCCGGCGCGGACTCCAGCAGCGTGGTCAGCGTGTGCCGGTTGTGCGCGGAGTCGTCGATGACGAGCACGGAGACGCCCTTCTGCCCGCTCATCGCGCCTCGCCCCCCGTCAGCCCTGGCAGCTCCGGCCGCCGGTACACCAGGTCTCCTCGCAGGTGGACCAGCTCGAAGTCGGCGCCCAGGTTGAGCAGATTCTCCGAGTGCCCCAGCAGCAGATAGCCTCCCGGCACCAGCCGGTCTCGCAGGATGCGCAGCACCCGCCTGCGCGCGGACTGGTCGAAGTAGATCATCACGTTGCGGCAGAAGACCGCGTCCATCTTCATCACCAGCTGACTGCCCGCCTCGTCCAGCAGGTTGTGGTGACCGAAGGACACCATCGCCCGGACATCGTCGCGCACCCGCACCTTCGCGTTGCCCGCCGGAACGAAGAAGCGCTCGAGCAGGTCCGCCGACGTGGCGCGCAGCGCGGACGGCCCATACTCCGCGCGCCGCGCCATCGACAGCACGCGCCGGGAGATGTCGCTGCCGTATACCTCCACGTCCCAGTCCTCGAAGCGGCGCTCGTCCTTGAGGAGCATCGCCAGCGTGTACGCCTCCTCGCCGGACGAGCACCCCGCGGACCACAGCCGCAGCCGACGCGTGCGCCCGTTGCGCTTCTCCAACAGCGGCAACAGCTCCTCGCGGAACGCCTTGAGCTGCGAGGGCTCGCGGAAGAAGTACGTCTCGTGCGTGGTGAGCGACTCGACCGCGGCCTCCAGCTCCGCGTGCCGGTTCGCGTCGTAGCGAAGGTAGCGGTGATACGCGCTGAAGTCCGGCACGCCCAGCGCCTCCAGCCGAGGCCACAGCCGCCGCTCCATGACGAACTTCATGTCCTCGTGCACCAGGATGCCGCAGTGCGAGTACACGTGGTCCCTCAGGAGCCGGAACTCCTCCGCAGTCATCTCCGGCCGGCTGTCGTCGAAGCGCGCCACCCCGTGTCCCTCTCTCAGCGCCGAGCCAGGCGCTCCACCGCGTCCGACAGCGCCTGTCGGGCCAGGGCGTCCGACTCCGCCTCCAGCGCCCGCTGGGTGGGGCCCAGACACTCCGGCCCTCCCGAATCTCCCAGCACCCTCGCCGCCGCCGCGCGAACGTCCCAGTGCGGATGCTCCAGCAGCGACACCGCCAGCGACACGCCCTCCCGAGACACCGCTCCCGCCGACAGCACCGCCTTCACCACCTCCGCGTCCGGGTGACCCGAAGCCTCTCTCAACACCCGCTCACCCACCCGCCCCAGCCGCGACAACGCGCGCACCGCCGCCACCGCGAGCGCTCCGTCAGGATGGCGGACCAGCGGCTCCAGCTCGGTGACACGGTCCATCGCGCCACTCTCACCCACCGCCTCCACCGCCGCCCGTCGCACGGAGGACTCCTCATCCTGGAGCGCGGAGCGCAAGAGCGCCCCCGCCTCGGTGCCGCCCAGTCTTCCCATGGCCCGCGCGCCCGCGGCTCGCACCGGCGCGGCCTCGTCCGCGAGCGCCGCACGCGCCAGCTCGCGTCCCACCCCGCCGTCCACCTCGCCAGCGACCTCCACCGCCGCCGCGCGCCACCGGGGGTCCACGTCCCGCGCCAGCTTGCGCAGCGAAGGCAACGCGGGGGCGCCCCCCACCCGGCCCAGCGCGGCCACCGCCACCGGCGTCGCCCTCCGAGCCACCGCATCCTCCAGGGCCGCGAGCACCGCCCCGCGACAGCTCCCCGCGAGCACGCCCAGCGCCCGCGTCGCCGCGCCCGCCGTCACCGAGTCCCTCAGCAAGTCGACCAGGGGGCCCGCCGCCTCCGCTGAGCGCGTGCGCCCCAACGCCCGCACGACCACGCCGCGCAAGTCGTCCTCCGCCCACTCCAGCAGCGCGCACAGCGGCGTGACGGACGTCGCATCCACCAGGTCCACCAAGGCCTCGGCCGCCGCCGCCTTCGCGGGCGCGGACAGGTCCGACATCGCCGCGAGCAACGTGCGCCCACCCTCCGCGCCCAGCCGCCCCAGCGTGCTCAGCACGTCCCGCAGCAAGCGGTCCTCGCGCGCCGCTTCGGCCACGGGCACGGCCAGGGACGCCTCCCCCAGCGCCGCCACCGCCAGCAGCGCGCCCGCGCGCACCGTCACATCCTCCGACTCCAGCGCCTGCGCCAGCCGAGCCACCGCGTCCGGCAACCGCCGCAGCGCCGCGCGGATGACGGCCTCCAGTTCGCAGCGCCGCGCGGGCTCCACGAGCGACGCCTGCGTGCCCAGCGCCGCCAGCGCGGCCTCGCGCACCGAACGGGTGGCCGACTCCAGCCCCAGGCACAGCCGCTCCGTGGCCGCCACCTGCGGAATGAGGCCCAGCGCGCGGAAGGCACTGCGCCGCAGCCGCGCGTCGTCCAGCAGCGCCACGACTACCGGCAACGGCGGCGGACGGCGCAGCAGCACCAACCCCTCCAGCGCGGACAGGCGCAAGAGCGGCTCCGGGTCCCCCAGCAGTCGCTCCAGCGCGCGAGCGCCGTGCTCACTGCCCACGCGGCCCAGCGCCTCCGACACGGCCACGCGCACGTTCAGGTCCGGGTCCTCCAGTGCCTGGACCAGCGGCGCCTCCGCCACGTGAAGTCCGAGCTGCCCGAGGATGTCCGCCGCGAACTTGCGCTGGTCCGGGTCCGCGTGTCCCAGCAGCTTCACCAGGGGCCTCAGGGCTGGAAGGCCCAATCCCACGAGAGCCTCGGCCGCCGCGTTGCGAGCCCCTGTCTCACCGCGCTCGCCCAGGACTCCCACGAGACGGAGGGCCACGTCCTCGGGCGCGGCCAACCGCTGGAGCCCCTCCGCCGCCGCGTGGCGCACGCGCCAGCTCTCGTCGTGCAGCCCCGTGAGGAGCACGTCCAGGATGCCCTCGCCACGCGGGTCCAACTCCTGGAGCGCGCGGTAGCGCTCCTCCTCCGCGGGAAAGACGGGCAGGTGGCTCATGAGGCGAGGACCCGGTCGGAGCCTTCCTGCGCATAGAACCAGATGGCGTAGATGCCCAGGCAGGTGCCCAGCGGGAAGTTGAACAGCCCGACGATTCCCAACACCAGCGCGAGCACCCGCGACCATCCGCGCCGCTTCAACAAGCCGATGCCGGCGATGACGCCCGGCAGGCCGAAGGCCAGGACGCACGCGCTGATGCCGCCGCCGAAGAGCCAGTAGCTCGCGCGGTCCTCGGCCAGCGACGACTCGCTCACCATCATCGCCCCGGCGAACGCGAAGAAGACGGCCAGGCCGACGCCCACGAGCACCGTCAGTGCGTTGATGGCGATGAACGCGATGCCCAGGATGCGGCGGTGGTTGTCCAAGTCACTGCGCTGCAGGTCCATCGTCACCCTCCTCACTTCGACGGGCGCACCGCTTCGCGCTCCAGCTCCATGCGCAGCAACGCCTTCAAATCGAGCAGCAACCGCAAGCGGTCCGGCGGGCCGCACACGCCCACCACGAAGGGCGAGCGCCCCGACACCCTCAGCGCGGGCGCGGGCTTGATGTCACCCCGGCGAACCCGCAGCACCTCGGCCACCCGCTCCACACGCACCGCCACCCGCCGCGCGCCCAGTCGACACACCAGGAGCCGTGCCTTGCGCGACTGCACCGAAGGTTGTCCCTGAAGCCTGAAGCGCAGGTCCACCACGGGAAGGATGACGCCCCGCAGGTGGAGCACGCCCTCCACGAACGAAGGGGCATGCGGAATGGGCGTCACGCGCTGAAGCGGCAGCACTTCCTCCACCCGCTGGATGTCCAGCACGTACTCCTCTTCACCCACGAAGAAGGCGCACAGCTGAACCACGGTGTCCGACTGCTCACCGGGCGCATCCGGTGCCCCCGAGGGGTGGCGCGCCAACAGGTTGACCGAGTCCTTCATGGCGTCAGCGCCTGTTCCGGGTCCAGCAGGATGTACAGCGAGGGCCCGCGTCGACCGATGCCCACGACACAGTCCTTGTCTCCCAGGCGCAGGCCGGGCGGCGGCTCCAGCATGGAGGGCTTGAGCTTCACCACGCCGGACACGCTGTCCACCCACACCCCCGCCGGCCCCGTCTCCGTGCGCAACACGAGGACGCGCGCATCCCGGGGCGGCGCGGGCGCATCCGGCCCCGCGACCAGGGGCACACGCTCCGTCAGCCCCAACCGGACCTTGATGTCGTACGCGGGCAGCAGCTCTCCGCGCAGGTTCATCACCCCGAGCAGGTGGGGCTCCGCCCTGGGAATCTCCGTCAGCGGGGGCACCTTGGAGATTTCGCGCACGAGGCGGATGGGCACCGCGTAGGACTCTCCCTCCAGCAGGAAGGACAGGTACTCCTCCGGGACCTCCTCGGGCGTGGAGGAGGCGACGCCGTCACTGCCGGCGGCGAAGTCCTGCAGGCCGCTGACGTCCTCGTCCGGACGGAAGAAGAAGTCGTCGAGCAGTTCGGCGAACCGGGACACAGTGGGTGAGGATAGCAGCCGGCCAAGGCGAGCGTCAGGCCCGCCTTCGCTCCAGGGCCAGTCCCTCTTCCAGCAGGTCCGCCACGTCCAGCACCAGCACCGGACGCCGGTTGCCCAGGTCCGTGGCGCCGGAGATGCCCCGGACGGACTGCAACCTGCCGCCCAGGGGCTTGGTGACGATGTCCTGCTGGCCGTGCAGTTCGTCCACGGCGATGCCCAGCCGCTCCTGCGCCAGCCCCACCACCACCACGAAGTAGCGGCTCACCGGGCGCTCCGGCAGGCCGAACAGCCGTGACAGCCGCACGAAGGGCAGCGTCTGCCCTCGCACGTCCAGCACCTCGCGCCGCTCCAGGGTGCGGATTTCCCGGGGCTGGACGGAGAGGATCTCCAGCACGCTGTTCAACGGCACCGCGTACGTGCGGGCGCTCACCCCCACCACCAGCGCGCGGATGATGGCGAGCGTGACGGGCAGCGTCAGGTGGAAGGCCGTGCCCTTTCCGCGCTCGCTCCACACGTCGATGATGCCGGAGAGGTTGCCCAGGTTGTTCTTCACCACGTCCAGGCCCACTCCCCGGCCGGACAGCTCGGACACGCTGCGCGCGGTGGAGAAGCCGGGCAGGAAGATGAGGTTGAGCAGCTCCCGGCGGCCCATCTCCTCCGCCTGGGCGAAGGTGATGAGGCCCCGCGTCAGCGCCACCTCGCGCACGCGCAGCTCGTCGATGCCCGCCCCGTCGTCACTCACCTCGATGACGACGTGGTTGCCCTTCTGCTCCGCCCGCAGCGCCACCACCGCGCGCCGGGGCTTGCCCGCCGCCAGTCGCATGTCCGGAGACTCGACGCCATGGTCGATGGCGTTGCGGATGAGGTGCATCAGCGGGTCGCTCAGCTCCTCGACGATGAGCTTGTCCAGCTCCACCTCGCCGCCGCCGATGACGAAGTCGATTTCCTTGCCCGCTTCGCGAGTGATGCGGCGCACCAGCCGGGCCAGCTTGTCGAAAACCTGACCCACCGGCACCATGCGCGCTTCCAGCAGGCCCTCCTGCAAGGCCTCCAGCTTGCGCTCCAGGCCCCGCGTCTCGCGCGCCAGCTCCTGGCCGAACAGCTTCGACAGGGGCACCACGCCCTCCTGCCGCGCCGACTCCGCGAGCCGCTGGAGGCTGGCCTTGATGAGCAGCAGCTCGCCCACCATGTTGATGAGGCCATCCAGCTTGCCGATGTCCACCCGCACCGTCTGCGTCAACGAGCGCAGCGACGGCTCCGTCGCGACGGGAGGCGCCGCCACGGGCGTCACCGCGCGGCCGGGCGCACGCCCTCCCGGCCCCTGCAGATACGTCACCAGCGAAGGGCCCGACGTGCCCGTGGCCTCCGCGCTCCCCCCGGTCTCCCCCAGCTCCGTGTCGGAGTCCGGGTCCGTGAAGGGGTGCGACGCTCCGTCTTCCATCGCGGCGCGCGCGCCCTGCTTCGTCCCGCCTGGCTTCACGGGAGACGCGCCCCCGACGGAGGCCTCGGGCGCGGAGGCGACGCCGATGGCCCCCAGGACGATGGCGGGCGACTCGGTGGCACGAACCAGCGCCTCGGCGGAGCGGGTCGTCGCGCTGGGCGCCGCGGGCCGCACGGCGAGCGGTGACAGCTCCGCGGGCGTGCCCTTCAGCCCCGACTCCAGCTCCATCCTGGAGACCTGGGCGCCAAAGATGAGGTCGAAGGCGATGCCATGCGCGCCGCCCGGTTGGGCCGAGGGCAGCGTGCTGATGACCTCCCCCAGGGGCTTGAGGCGCGTGTTCAGGTCCGCCAGTCCCTTGTCGAAGTCGGACAAGTCAAACGCGGCGCGCACGCGCCACAGCGCCACGCCCCGGCGCACGTTCTCCCGGAGCCGGTGCTCCTCGTACTCGGTGAAGACGGAGCGCACCTGCGCCTCCAGCTCCAACCGCTCCAGCGGGTCCTCGTCCTGCGCGACGGGCACCTCGCCCAGCTGCCCCAGCCGCTCCGCCATGCCATCCGCGCGACGGGTGAGGCCATCCGACTCCGTGCCCCGCGCCGTCTCCGCCAGCAGCGCCTGGAAGGCGTCCAGCGCTTCAATCAGCGTGTCGAGCACCGCGTCGTTCAAGTGCAGCTTGCCCAGCCGCAGCCTGTCCAGCAGGTCCTCCGTGCCATGCGCCAGCCGGGAGATGCGCTCCTGACCGAACAGCCCCGCCAGCCCCTTGAGCGAGTGCGCCGCGCGGAAGATGCCGTTGACGCGCTCGGGGTCCGCCTCCTGGCCGCGCCGCTCGTCCAGCACGAGCAGGTCCTTGCCCAGCGCCTCCAGAATCTCGGTCGCCTCGGCCACGAACTCGGCCAGCGCCTTGCTCGGAGGACTCACGGCAGCTTCAGGTACCGGCGCAGAAGCCCTTCCAGGCTCCCCGGTTGGAACGGCTTGACCAGGTACTCCGCGGCGCCCAACGCCATGCCCCTGTCGCGGTCCTGGTCGCGCCCCTCGGTGGTGATGATGAAGAGCGGGACGTCGCGGTAGTTGGGGTTCTTCTTGACGAAGTTGATGAGCTCGAGCCCGTTGATGTCGGGCATGTTGATGTCGGTGATGATGAGGTCGAAGCGGTGGCGCGGCAGCAGCTTCAGGGCCTCGAAGCCGCTCGAGGTGACGACGGCCTCGATGCCCTCCACGGCCTCCACGGTCGACGCGATGTACTCGCGCGACGCCTTGGAGTCCTCGACAATCAGCACCTTGACACGCATGTGCGCACGCCCCGGACGGTCCCCCATTCTAACAGAAGCCCTGCCCGGTCGCTGTGCTTCAGCCCTTCCTGCCTGGTAGGAGCCGGACGAGCGCCTTGTCCATCAGGAGGGCCACCCGTCCGCCCTTGAACGCTGGGACGAAGCCCTTCTGGAAACCCTCCACCCGGGCCGCGTCATCCACCGAACCTCCGGCGGGAATCTCCAGCGCCACCGACGCCACCTTGGCCCGGCTGAGCACCGTGCCCGCTCCGGCGAGCGCCTCCTGAAGTCCCTCCGCGTCGAGCTGACGACGGGCCCCCAGGCCAACGACGAAGATGCGCGGCACCTCCAGCTTCCCGTCCGAGGGCAGCAGGAGCCAGTCGTCCTTCGCGCCGGAGAAGAAGCCGCCCTTGAGCACCCGCGACAGCACGCCACACAGGCGCCAGTCCACGTAGCCCGCGGTGGCCGGCAGGGGCCGGTCATCCTCGGCCACGAACAGACACAGGGCGTCCACGCCGCCAAGCGAGTCCAGCCCTTCCATCCCGATGTCGTGCGTCGTCGTCTGGCTCACGGCGCGTCCCTTCTTCCGCTCGAGGCTCCGGCAGCTCAGGCCTTGTTCAGCGCCACGGCGACACGGTCCAACAGGCCGTTGACGAAGGCGCTGGACTCCTCCGTCCCGAAGTTCTTCCCCAGCTCCACCGCCTCGTTGATGGTCACCTTGCGAGGGATGTCCGGACGGTACTTCAGCTCGAAGATGCCCACGCGCAGGACGTTGCGGTCGATGCGCGACATGCGGTCCAGCCGCCAGTTGTGGCTGTGTGACTCGATGAGCCGGTCGATTTCCGCGCGGTGGGCCTGCACGCCCTCCACCAGCTCGCGGGCGAACTTCACCGCGTCCGGCTCGCGCTTCTCCTCGTCCGACGCCGTCCAGGCCGACTCCAGGGCGTCATTCACGGACGCGCCCGCCGCCATCTCCAACTGGTAGAGCGCCTGCAACGCCCGCTCACGTCCCGTTCTGCGCGCGCCCATGACTACCCCTTCCTCGACGCGTCGAGCGTGGCCAGCTTGCCGTACAGGTTCACCATCTCGATGCACGCCAGCGTGGCCTCGGAGCCCTTGTTGCCCGCCTTCACGCCGGCCCGGTCGATGGCCTGCTCCACCGTGTCACACGTGAGCACGCCGAACGTGACGGCCGCCGGGGGGCTTGCCGCCGCGGCGCTGAAGGCCACCGCGCCAATGCCCTTGGCGCACTCGCCCGCGACGTAGTCGAAGTGAGGCGTTCCACCCCGGATGACGGCGCCCAGGACGATGACTCCCGCGTACTGACGCGACTCCGCGACGCGGCGCACCAGCCCGGGCAGCTCATAGGTGCCGGGGCAGCGGTACACGTCCACGTCCGCGTCGGCCACGCCGTGACGCACCAGGGTGTCGACAGCGCCCTTGGCCAGCTCCTCGGTGATGAAGCCGTTGAAGCGGGCGACGCAGATGGCGAAGCGGCCCTTGGGGGGGAGGAAATCACCTTCGATGTAGCGAGGCATGCGGGGCTTCCTACACCACCCAGGCTCCGGCGTCGCCTGCTACGGCGTCCCGAAGCCCGCCGCCCGGACGGCCGCCTCGGACACCCCTCCCGGGCCTGGAGCGCCCGCCTGCCCCCTCTGGAGCAGGTACAGGCGCGCCACGTACTTCCCAATGGGGTCCGCCTCCAGGTTGACCCGGGCGCCCACCTTCTTGGCCCGCAGGGTGGTGCGCTCCTGCGTCTCCGGAATCAGCTGGACGCTGAAGCGGTCCACGCCCACGGTGTTGACGGTGAGACTGATGCCGTCGATGGCCACCGAGCCCTTCTCGATGAAGTACGGCGCCAGCGCCTCCGGCAGCCCGAAGACCATCACCCACGAGCCACCCTCCGGGTAGGTCTCCAGCACCGTGCTGACACCGTCCACGTGCCCGGAGACC
Source organism: Myxococcus sp. CA040A (assembly GCF_013336725.1). Taxonomy (NCBI): domain Bacteria; kingdom Pseudomonadati; phylum Myxococcota; class Myxococcia; order Myxococcales; family Myxococcaceae; genus Myxococcus; species Myxococcus sp. CA040A. The sequence continues at coordinate 66,765 of NZ_JABUMR010000016.1, forward strand.
AGGTGCCCACCCAGCCGGTCCCCCAGCGCCAGGGCCCGCTCCAGGTTGACGCGGTCTCCCGGCCGCACGGCGTCCAGCGTGGTGCGCCGCAGCGTCTCCGGCGCGGCCTGCACGCGGAAGGCTTCGCCCGTGCGCTCCACCACCGTGAGGCAGGCGCCATCCACGGCGATGGACTCGCCCAGCGCGAAGTCCCGCGCGCCCAGCGATGTGCGAATCCACAAGTCCGTCATCCCGCCCGGAATGACGCGCTCCACCCCGCCGATGTCCTGAATGAGCCCGGTGAACATGACGGGGCTTATAACGGACCCGCCGTCTCGACGCCCACGGACAACCGGGGCCCCCGGCGTGTCCTCCATTCAACGGCCCCTTTACCGGGCCTCATGCATGAGGCCTCGGGCGGAAGCCCGGAGGGGGCCTACAGCAGCGCCTGGAGCAGGATGTCCTGCCCGTGCTGCTCGAAGGTGAGGTCCTTGACGGAGAGGGCCTGGGTCATCTCCTTCACGCCCAGGTCGCCCGCCCAGGACATGCCCTGGCGGCCCAGCAGCTTGGGGGCGAGGAACAGGGCCAGCTCGTCCGCCAGGTGCTCGCGCAGGAAGCTGCCGTACATCTCCGCCCCGCCCTCCACGAGCACGTGGTTGAGGCCGGACTTGCCCAGCCGCCGCAGCAGGGCCTTCAGGTCCACCCGGTCGCCCTTCTTGCGCAGCTGCCACACCTCCACGCCCTGGGCCAGGAAGCGATTCGCCTTGCGCCCCTCCGGGTCCTCCAGTGTGGCGATGATGGTGCGCGCGGGGCTCTTCTGGGTGAAGACGGTGTAGCCGGGCGACAGGCGCAGGTGGCTGTCCACCACGACGCGCAGCGGGTCCTTGCCCTTGCCGCCAGGCAGCCGCGTGGTGAGCTTGGGGTCGTCGTGGCGCACGGTGTTCGCGCCCACGAGGATGACGTCCACGTTGTCGCGCAGCCGGTGCACCCACTCGCGCGCCTTCTCGCCCGTCACCCAGCGCGAGTCCCCCGTGGCCGTGGCCAGCTTGCCGTCCAGCGTCGCCGCGGCCTTCAGCGTCACCCAGGGCATGCCCGTGCGGATGGACTTGAAGAAGGGCCGGTTGAGCTTGTCGGCCTCCTCCTGCAGCACGCCCGTGACGACCTTCACCCCGGCACGGCGCATCCGGGCCACGCCCTTGCCGCTCACCTTGGGGTTCGGGTCCGAGGAGCCGGTGAAGACGCGGCGCACCCCGGCCTCGATGATGGCCAGGCTGCACGGCGGCGTGCGGCCGTAGTGGTCGCACGGCTCCAGCGTGGAGTAGAGGTCCGCGCCCCTCGCGCGGGAGCCGGCGGCCTCCAGCGCCACCACCTCCGCGTGCGCGGTGCCCGCCTTCTTGTGGTAGCCGCGGGCGATGATGCGACCGCCCTTCACCAGGACGGCGCCCACCACCGGATTGGGGCTGGTGCGGCCCAGGCCCTTGGCGGCTTCCTCCAGGGCGATGCGCATGAAGAACTCGGCCACGGCGCGGTCGAAGTCCGCCGCCCGTTTCGCCCGGGGCGCCCTGGTGGCTTCCAACCTGGCCCGCGTGAGCAGCCGCATGGTGTGTCCCCTCAGCTCCCCCGGCCCGGCGCGAGGGGCGGCTTCGCCTTGCGCTCGCGCTCCTGGTCCTCGAGCAGGTCCTTCAGCTCATGCATGAACTCGGAGATGTCCCGGAAGCTCCGGTACACGGACGCGAAGCGCACGTAGGCCACCTCGTCCATTTCCTGGAGCCGGCGCATGACCTCCTCGCCGATGACGGACGAGTTGATCTCCTTCTCGCCCATGCCCTGCAGCAGCCGTTCGATGGCCACCACCGTCTCCTCGAGCTGATCCACGGACACCGGCCGCTTCTCACACGCCTTCTTCAGCCCGGAGACGATCTTCTCACGGTCGAACGCCTCGCGCCGGCCGTCCTTCTTCACGATGAGCGGGTAGAGCTCCTCCACCCGCTCATATGTCGTGAAGCGGCGCTTGCAGGCCAGACACTCGCGGCGGCGCCGGATGACGGAGCCCTCGTGCGACTCGCGAGAGTCGATGACCTTGTTTTCGGCATCCTGGCAGAACGGGCAGCGCATGGAGACGGAGCGAGGCTCCTGGTCCCTTCGATTACTTGAGCCGCGAGGAGTACAGGGGGAAGCCCTGCGCGAGTTCCTTCACCTGTCCGCGAATGCGGGCCAGCGCCGCGTCGTCCTGGGCCGAGTCCAGCGCGGCGCCAATGAGCTTGCCCACCGTGGCCATCTGCGCCTCGCGCATGCCGCGCGTGGTGATGGCCGGAGTGCCCACCCGGACGCCCGACGTCACCATCGGCTTCTCCGGGTCGAACGGAATCATGTTCTTGTTCACGGTGATGCCCGCCTTGTCGAGCACCGCCTCGGCCACCTTGCCCGTGAGATTCTTGGGCCGCAGGTCCACCAGCATCAGGTGGTTGTCGGTGCCGCCAGAGGTCAGCCGCAGCCCGGCGGACTTCAGCGCCTCCGCCAGCGCCTGCGCGTTGGAGACAATCTGGCGCTGGTACGTCTTGTACTCAGGCGTCAGCGCCTCGCGGAAGGCCACCGCCTTGCCGGCGATGACGTGCATCAGCGGACCGCCCTGGATGCCGGGGAAGATCTGGCTGTTGATGGACTTGGCGTAGGGCTCGCGGCCCATGACCAGGCCACCGCGAGGACCGCGCAGCGTCTTGTGCGTGGTGCTGGTGACGATGTCCGCGAAGGGCACCGGCGAGGGGTGCACGCCCGCGGCGACCAGGCCCGCGATGTGCGCCATGTCCACCATCATCGCCGCGCCAACCTCGTCGGCGACCTCGCGGAACTTCGCGAAGTCCAGCGTGCGCGGATAGGCGCTGGCGCCCACGACGATGACCTTGGGCTTGTGCTCGCGCGCCAGGGACTGCACCTGCGCGAAGTCGATGGTCTCCGTCTCGCGCGTCAGGCCGTAGTGGACGACCTTGTAGAGCTTGCCGGAGAAGTTGAACGTGGCGCCGTGCGTGAGGTGGCCGCCGGAGTTCAAATCCAGCGACAGCATGGTGTCGCCCGGCTTCATCAGCGCCATGTACGCGCCCATGTTCGCCTGGCTGCCGGAGTGCGCCTGCACGTTGACGAAGTCCGCGCCGAACAGCTGCTTGGCTCGGTCGATGGCGAGGTTCTCCACCACGTCCACCACTTCGCAACCGCCGTAGTAGCGCTTGCCGGGGTAGCCCTCCGCGTACTTGTTGGTGAGCACGGAGCCCACCGCCTCCATGACAGCGGGGCTGACGAAGTTCTCGGAGGCGATCAGCTCCAGACCATCTTCCTGGCGCTGCGTCTCGTCGTGGACGGCCCGGAAAATCTCGGGGTCCACGTCGGCCAGAGTGCGGGTGTTCTCCATGGCGGCTTTCCTCTCGACAACGGGTACCGCGACGGCCACTAGCCCTGGGACTCGGCCTCGCGAATCATCTGCACGCGCCGCTCGTGGCGACCGCCCTCGAACGCGGTGCCGAGGAACGCCTCCAGGATGGCCCGGCCCACGCCGGAGCCCACCACGCGCTGGCCCAGGCACAGCACGTTGGCGTCATTGTGGGCCCGCGCCATGCGTGCCTCGAACTCCGTGGTGCACAGGGCCGCGCGGATGCCCCGGTGCTTGTTGGCGACGATGCTCATGCCAATGCCGGTGCCACACACCAGCACGCCCAGGGTGGCCTCACCGGACGTCACCGCCCGGGACACCCGGGCCGCGAAGTCCGGGTAGTCCACGGAGTCCCGCGCAAACGGGCCCACATCCTCGTGGGCCACGCCGCGCTCCTTGAGCGCCGCCACCAGTTCCTGGCGGAGCTCCAGGCCCGCGTGGTCCGAAGCAAGAATGACTTTCACGCGGGTCTCCTTCGGCCACCTAGAAGCGCTTGAACAGCAGCACCGCGTTGGTGCCACCGAATCCAAACGAGTTGCTCATCACCGCGTCCACCTTGGCCTCGCGGGCCGCGTTGGGCACGTAGTCCAGATCACACTCCGGATCCGGGCTCGTCTGGTTGATGGTGGGCGGCAGGATGTTGCGCGACAGCGCCAGCGCGCTGACCACGCCCTCGTATCCACCCGCCGCGCCGAGCATGTGGCCCGTCATGGACTTGGTCGACGACACCGCCACCTTGCGGGCGTGGTCCCCGAACACGGCCTTGATGGCCTTCGTCTCGTTCGCGTCGTTGAAGGGAGTGGAGGTGCCGTGGGCGTTGATGTAGCCCACCTGCTCCGGGTTCATCCCCGCCGACTGGAGCGCCAGCCGCATGCAGCGCGCCGCACCCTCGCCTTCGGGCGCCGGCTGCGTCACGTGGTACGCATCCGAGTTGGCGCCATAGCCCACCAGCTCCGCGAGAATCCTGGCACCGCGCTTCTTCGCGGCCTCCAGCTCCTCGAGGATGAGCATGCCCGCGCCCTCGCCCATGACGAAGCCGTCACGGTCCTTGTCGAACGGGCGGCTGGCCGCGGCCGGGGCATCATTGCGCGTGGACAGCGCCTTCATCACCGAGAAGCCACCCAGCCCCAATGGGGTGATGGCCGCCTCGGCGCCGCCGGCGATGGCCGCGTCCGTTTCGCCCAGCTTGATGGACTTCCAGGCCTCGCCAATGGCGTGGGCGCTGGTGGCACAAGCGGACACTGGAGCCCAGTTGGGCCCCTTGCAGTTGTAGCGCATGGAGATGAGGCCAGGCGCCATGTTGACGATCATCTGGATGATGAAGAAGGGCGACAGCCGGTCAAACCCCTTCTCCAGGCCCTTGCGGTGCTGCTCCTCCAGGGAGGAGATGCCGCCAATGCCCGAACCCACGATGACGCCCACCCGCTCTGGCGTGTAGCCATGCGGCACGTCCGGGCCCACGGGAAGCCCCGACTCCTCCACCGCCATCGCCGCCGCGGCCATGGCGTACTGCGCGTAGAGGTCCATTCGGCGCACTTCGCGCCTGTCGATGAACTTCTCCGGCTCGAAGTCCTTCACCTCGCCGGCGATTCGCGTGTCGATCTTCTTGGGGTCGAAGCGCGTGACGAGGGAAATGCCTGAAGTGCCGGCAAGCAACGCCTGCCAGTTCTTCTCGGTTCCTGTACCCAGTGCCGAGATGAGCCCGGTACCGGTGATGACGACTCGACGGTGTGACACGGTCCTCTCCGGTGGCGCCTGGGACGCCGGGGACGCCGCGCTGGACGCGGCGTCTCCCCGCCCCCCGGCACGCCGTGGTGCTGCCTACTTCTTGTGGGTGGTGATGTAGTTGATGGCGTCGCCGACGGTCTTGATGTTCTCGGCCTCCTCGTCGGGGATCTCGACCTCGAACTCCTCTTCCATCGCCATCACGAGCTCCACGATGTCGAGGCTGTCGGCGCCAAGGTCCTCGATGAAGGAAGACTCGGGCTTGATCTCATCCTCTCCCACCCCGAGCTGATCGGCGATGATGCCCTTGACCTTGGTCTCAATTGCGGACGTCGACATAAGTGCTGAACCCTCCAGGAACCAGATGTAGGCCCGGAAGGCTTCCCGAGCCCTGTCGAAAGCCGGCGCGGTATATCCCACGCACGCCGGCAATCCAACCTTGGGTTACATGTACATGCCGCCGTTGACCTTCAGGACCTCGCCGGTGATGTAGGACGAAGCGTCACCTGAGAGGAAGAGAACGGCCTGGGCCACCTCCTCCGGGTTGCCCAGTCGTCCCAGCGGGATGCCCTCGGTCATCTTCTGGCGCAGGTCGTCATTCAGGTGGGCCGTCATGTCCGTCCCGATGAAACCCGGGGAGACGGCATTGACGCGGATGCCTCGGCTGGAAAGCTCTCGGGCCACCGTCTTCGTCAGACCGATGAGTCCTGCCTTTGCCGCCGAGTAGGCCGCCTGTCCGGGATTGCCCATATCCCCCACGACGGAGGTGATGTTCACGATGGCGCCGCCCCGCTGCTTCATCATGGGACGGCTGGCCGCGCGGATGAGGGCGAAAGGCCCCCGCAGGTTGGTGTCCAGCTGCTTGTCCCAGTCCTCGTCCTTCACCCGCATGACCAGGCCATCCACCGCCATGCCGGCGTTGTTGACGAGCACGTCCAGCCGGCCGTGGGCCTTGACGATGCCCTCCACGGCGCTCGTGCAGGCGGCGGTGTCGGACACGTCGAAGCGCAGCGACTCCGCCTTCGCGCCCTCGGCGGTGAGCAGGCCCACCGTCTCCTGGGCCGCCGCCTCGTTGCCCGCATAGCTGATGATGACCGTGGAGGCGCCCGCCTTCGCGAAGGCCACCGCGCACGCCCGGCCGATGCCGCGCGAGCCACCCGTCACCAACACCACCTTGTCCTTGAAGCTCATGCGCTCACCCCAGCGCCGCGAGGACCTTCTCGAGGCTCGCGGCGTCTTCCACGTTGAAGAGTTCGATGTCCTTGGTGATGCGCTTGATGAGGCCGCACAGCACCTTGCCCGGGCCCAGCTCCACCACGCGCGTGACGCCCTCGGCCTTCAGCGCCTCCACGCATTCAATCCACCGCACCGGCGCGCTCACCTGCTCCAGGAGCAGCGGAATCACGCGGGCCACGTCCGAGTTGGGCCGCGCCTCCACGTTCGTCACCACCGGCACCGACGGCGCCACCAGCCTCACGCCGCCCAGCACCGCCGCCAGCTTCGGCTTCACCGGCTCCATCAGCGCGCAGTGGAAGGGCGCGGACACTGGCAGCGGCATCACCCGCTTGGCCCCGGCCTCCTTGCACTTCACGCCCGCGCGCTCCACCGCCGCGGCGTCGCCGGCAATCACCGTCTGCTCGGGCGAGTTGTAGTTGGCCGGAGACACCACCTGGCCCTCCGCCGCCGCCTCACAGGCCGCCTTCACCTTGGCCGGCTCCAGGCCCAGAATCGCGGCCATGGCGCCCACGCCCGCGGGCACCGCCTCCTGCATGAAGGTGCCGCGCGCGCGCACCGCCCTCGCCGCGTCACCCAACGACATGGCGCCCGCGGCCACCAGCGCGGAGTACTCGCCCAGCGAGTGGCCCGCGACGAACGAAGCCACCGGGCCCCGCGTCGAGAAGACGGCGTGCGCCGCCACCGACACCGTGAGGATGGCCGGCTGCGTGTTGGCCGTGAGCTTCAGCGCATCTTCTGGCCCCTCGAAGCAGAGCTTGGAGAGCTTCTCTCCGAGCGCGTCGTCCGCGGCCTCGAAGACGGCGCGGGCCTCGGGGAACTTCTCGAAGAGGTCCTTGCCCATCCCCACGGCCTGGCTGCCCTGCCCGGGGAACACGAATGCGACCTTCGCCATGTGCGGTCTCTGCCTCCTGAAACGTCCAGTCCTGTTGCCCGACTACCAGCGCACCACCGCGCTGCCCCACGTCATGCCCGCGCCAATCGCCATCATCGCGATGACGTCTCCGGGCCGGAGTCTTCCGGCGCGGTGGGCCTCGTCCAACGTCATGGGCAGGGACGCGGACGACGTGTTCCCGTACTTGTGCAGGTTCAGCCAGCACTTGTCGCGGGGAATCTCCAGCCGCTCCAGCGCCGCGTCCAGGATGCGGACATTGGCCTGGTGCGCGATGACGTGGTCCACCCCCCGCGCCGTCAACCCGTGAGAGGCCAGCGCACCCCGCGTGGAATCCACGAGCGCGCGCACCGCGAAGCGGAACACCTCCCGGCCCTTCATCTTCAGCTTGTGGAGGTGGGCCCGCAGCCCCTCCTCCGTCATCGGCGTGCGAGAGCCGCCGCCCGGAATGGTGAGCGCGTCCGCGAGCGTCCCATCGGTGAACAAGTGGGTGGAGAGGATGCCCCGCCCCTCCTTCTCCGAGGGCGCCAGCACCATGGCCCCCGCCCCATCCCCGAAGAGCACGCAGGTGTTCCGGTCCGTCCAGTCCACCACCCGCGTCAGGAGCTCCGCGCCCACCACCAGCGCCCGCTTCACCTGTCCGGAGCGCATGAATTGATCCGCGATGCTCATCGCGTACAGAGAGCCCGCGCACGCGGCGGCCACGTCGAAGGCGAAGGCCCGGCGCGCGCCCAGCCGCGCCTGCACGAAGGCCGCGCACGAGGGCATGGGCATGTCCGCGGTGATGGTCCCCACCACGATGAGGTCCAGCTCCTCCGGCGCCACGCCCGCCATCTCCAGGGCCTTCAGCGAGGCGGCGACGGCCAGATCGCTGGTGGCTTCGTCGTCCGCGGCGCGCCTTCGCGCGTGGATGCCGGTGCGCTCACGAATCCAGGCATCGGACGTGTCCACGCACGCCTCCAGCTCCTGGTTGGTGATGACCCGGGAGGGAGCGTAGGAGCCGGTGCCGATGATCTGCGTGCATGCCACGAGGGTTCTCCCGAAAAGGAGCTTCATCGAACCCAACGCCCAGGCGCCGGTCTCTAATCGGAAACGGCTTCTTCTGTCCCTCTTTTTCCCCTCGGGTGGGTAGGGAGCCAGGCGGCGGCCCTGGCGATGCATCGCGTCAGTTCCTCCTGGAGTCCCCCCTGCGCGGTGGCCAGCGCGGCGCCCAGGGCGTTGTGGATGGCTCGAGGAGAGGAGCGCCCGTGGGCCACGATTCCCACGCCTCGCAGGCCCAGCAGCGGAGCGCCTCCGTACTCGGCGTAGTCCACCATCTTCCGCAGGCCCTTCAGGGCGGGCTGGAGCAGCAGCGCCCCCAGCTTCTCCGACAGCCCACCCCGCTTCTCGATGGCCTGACGCAGCATGCCGATGACGCCCATGCCCACGCCCTCGGATGTCTTGAGGACGACATTCCCGGTGAAGCCGTCCGTCACCACGACCTGCACGTCGCCGGAGAAGAGGTCCTTGCCCTCCACGTAGCCGCCGAAGTCCAGGTCGGACTGGCGCAACAGGTCGCTCGCCTCGCGCGTCAGAAGCGTCCCCTTGGACGCCTCCTCCCCGTTGGACAGCACCGCGACGCGGGGACGGGCCACGCCCAGCAGCAGGCGGACATAGGCCTCGCCCAGCACGGCGAACTGCGCCAGATGCGACGGCCGGCAATCCACGTTGGCGCCCGCGTCCAGCAGCAGGCAGCGCCCGCCGCCCTTGAGCGCGGGGAAGAGCGCGGCGATGGCGGGGCGCTCCACGCCCGGCAGCCGGCCCAGCGTCATCAAGCCGCCCGCCATGACCGCGCCGGAGTTGCCCGCGGACACGAGCGCATCCCCGTGCCCGTCGCGCACCAGCTCGAAGCCCACCCGGAGCGACGAGTCCCGCTTGCGCCGGAAGGCGGTGGAGGCGTGGTCATCCATCTCCACGACCTCGGACGCGTGGTGCACGCGGAGGTTGGGCGGAGGCAGCCCGCGCCCCAGGTGGGGCGTCACCCGGGCCGTGTCCCCCACGAGGACGACCTCGTGCTCGGGATGGGCCCGGGCGAAGAGCACTCCGCCCTCCACCGGCGCCCCCGGCGCGTGATCTCCCCCCATCGCGTCCAGGACCAGCCTCATCCCCGCCCTCTCCGTGTCTGCGTGCGTGTCAGCTCGAAACCCACCCGGCCCGCCGGGCGGCGCGCAGCACACCAGGAACCTCCCAGGGGGGCAACGACTCGCTTGCCCCATGGCATGGGGTGGGTCCAGGTGGGCAGCGCCGCGTCGAGCGGGGGCGCCAGGTCCGGATGATCCGCGGGGCGGGCAGAAATGAGCCCATCACGAGCGTTGTCCCGGCGGGGCGCGTGAGGTATCTGGCGGTCGGGCGGCCCCGAGGCACTTCGCGGTGTGACTGGGCAGTACACGCGCATTGACTCGGGCCGGATGAGCCGCTAGGGTCCGCCGCCTTTCAAGCCGGACCAGGAGTACGCGAGCTCGTCGCGACTGCTCCAAGGCCGGTGTTGACCGACATGTTGCGCAGGCAGCCGGGGACCCCGGCACAGCGCGTGAGACAGAGGTGAGCCGTGGGCGTCCCCAAGAAGCGTACTTCGAAGATGCGTCGTGACACTCGTCGCGCTGGCAACAACAACCTGCGCACCGCCGTGCAGGTGACCAAGTGCCCCAACTGCAAGGAGCCGGTGATGCCTCACCGCGCCTGCACGTCGTGTGGCCAGTACAAGGGGCGCGAGCTGCTGCCCCAAGCCGAGGCCTGAGGCCTTGCCAGTGACGCTCCTGAAGAGGGGCGTCGAGCAGCACGAAGGGCCGCGCCTCCCCAATCGGAGGTCGCGGCCCTTGCTCTTTTCCGGCCCCGAATCCCAGCGGGGCCGGCGTCCTCGGCGGACGTCAGTTGCCGAGCTTGATGTTCTTCAGCGACGCCAGGCGGGGGTCCACCTGCTTCGTGTCACACTGGCACTGGGCCTCGTTGAAGTTCGTGCCGCACTGCGAGCACAGGCCCTTGCAGTCGTCCTTGCAGACCAGGTTCATCGGCAGGGCGAGCAGCACCTGCTCGCGGACGATGGGGTCCAGGTCGATGGTCTTCCCATTGAAGACCTCCTGGTCCACGCCATCGATTTCGAACGAACCGCCCGTCTCCCCCTGCTGACGCTCCTTCTTCTCCATGGACTTCTCGTCGTCGTCCTTGAAGTCGTCGCCCCGGGCCATCGACTCGGGCACGAGGTTCAGCGAGAAGACGACGGGCAGCGCCAGCTCCACGTCCTTCAGGCAGCGCTTGCAGGGACTGGTGACGTGCACGGTGAAATTGCCGTTCAGCAGCACCCCGCCGCTCACCTTGCGCAGCGTGGCCTTGAGCTGGGATGCCTGCGTGGCCCGGAAGCCGGTGTCCAACCCGGACGCCGTCCCTTCCAGCGCGGCGCCCAGCAGCTCCGGCGAGATGGGCTCGTCCAGCTTGAGCCCCGACTCATGAATTTGTTCAACCTTTACGAGCATTTACGCGACATCCAGGTAAAATTGGGCGGGCAACATAGAGGGCGGCCCCTCTAGCGTCAACACGCCCGGGTTCAACAGCACCGCGAAGATGTCACTGCGCCGTCACCACCGGTGGGGTGGCCTTCGTGGATTCTCCAGACAACGCTTTGATAGGGTCGGTTTGATGCACAGGCACGATTTGCCGTTGCGCGTGGGGGCACTCTTCCTCGTCGTGGGCCTCCTGGCTCCACCGGGGCTTGCCCGTCCCCTCTTCCCCGCGCCTGCCCTCTCGCAGCTCGGGCCAGCAAGCCCAGAAATCACCCGCGCCCGCGAGCAAATTGACGACGGCGAGTTTGAGGAGGCCCGGCGCACGCTCCAGGCGGGCCTGGACACCCCGGACGTCACCGACGACCAGCTCGTGGAGCTCTACCGCCTGCTCGGCCTCACCGCCCTGTACCTGGGCGACGAGAACCAGGCGCGCGAGGCCTACGAGAAGCTGCTCCAGGCCCGTCCCGACTACGAGCTGCCCCGCACGGCGCCGCCCAAGCTGCGTTCGCTCTACGCGCGCATCAAGGAGGACATCCGCAGCCGGCGCGTGCGCCCGGTGACGCTCGACGTGGATCCGATTCCGGATCCACCGGGCGGCGAGCCCATCGTCGTGGAGGCCACCATCCAGGAGCTGGCGCTGGGCGCCCGCGCGCGGCTGTTCTACCGGCGCGCCGGAGACCAGGCCTACAACTCCGTGGACTTCGTGAAGGACCGGGGCGAGAAGGAGCGCTTCCGCGCCGTCGTCCCCGCCTACGACGTGCCCGTGGAGCCGGAGCCCTACGAGGTGGAGTACTACTTCGAGGTGGTGGACGCCGCGCAGCGCCGGCTCGCCGGACGCGGTGACTCCTTCCAGCCCATGCTCTTCCAGGTGGCACCGCAGCGCTCGACGGCCGCCGCCGAGGTCTCCGAAGGACGCCCCTGGTACAAGAGCCCCTGGCTCTGGGTGGCCGTGGGCGCGGTGGCCATCGGCGGTACCGCGGGCGTGGTGGCCCTCTCCTCCTCCGAGGACCGCGGCCGCGTCCCCATCACCATCCGCGTGGACCCTTCCCAGCCATGAGCCTCCGCCTCTTGAAGTCCCTGCCGCTCGCCTTCGCGCTGTGCGCCTGCGGTCCCACGGACTCCGGCAGCGCCGGCCGCTTCGGCCTGGACGTGACGATGTCGCGCGCGGTGGCCGCCGAGGTCCACGCGCTCCAGGTCAGCGTCCTCGAGGACGGCTCGCGCCGCAGTTGCACCGAGCTGCAGCGCACCTGCCTCAACACCCAGGTGAAGCGCGAGGAGCTGGTGGTGCTGGAGGACTCGCGCGGCAACGAGGGCCGCGCGCTGCGCTTCACCGTGGACCTGGCGGCCATGCAGAACGGCGGCAGCCAGGCGCTCGAGGTCGACGTGCCGGTGGGCCGCGACTACGCGCTCGTCATCGAGGCCATCGCCGTGGGCGCGCCGTCGCGCTTCCTCGGCAGCTCCTGCAACTACCTCAAGGTCGTCAACTCCGGGGACAACGCCCCGGTGGTCGCCGCGCCGCTCGTGTTGACCGAGCAGTCCTGCGACCCCTCCATCGGCCCCTGAGCAAGGCGGCGCTCCTCGCCCGCGCTCGCGGCCCCCCGCGGCTACACCTTTTCCGTCGAGCTTCCACAGGACTTCCGAGAGGACCCCATGACGCGCATCCTGATCATCGAGGACGAGCAGGACCTCGCCGGGCTCGTCGAATACAACCTCCGGGCCGCGGGCTTCGAGACGGAGTCGGCGAACACCGGCGCCGGAGGCCTTGCCCGGGCCCGGGCCCATCCACCCGACCTGCTGCTCCTGGACCTGATGCTGCCGGACATCGCGGGCGGCGAGGTGCTGCGCATGCTCAAGCAGGACCCGGAGCTGCGAAAGACGTCCGTCATCATCGTCAGCGCCAAGGGCCAGGAGTCGGACCGCGTGCAGGGCCTGGAGCTGGGCGCGGACGACTACGTGGTGAAGCCCTTCTCCGTCCGCGAGCTGCTCCTGCGCGTCAAGGCCGTGCTGCGCCGGGGCGACGCCGACGAAGGGCCCGCGCAGGTGCTCGCCGCCGGGGACATCCTCCTGGACACCTCGCGCCACCAGGTGCGCGTAAAGGACGTGGAGGTCGTCCTCACCGCGCTGGAGTTCCGCCTGCTGCGCACGCTGCTGGAGCGAAGCGACCGGGTGCAGACGCGCGAAACCCTCCTCTCCGATGTCTGGGGCATCCAGGCGGAGATCCACACGCGCACCGTGGACACGCACATCAAGCGCCTCAGGGAGAAGCTGGGCCCCGCGGGCGACATCATCGAGACGGTGCGCGGCGTCGGCTACAAGCTCAGCCCTCCCTAGGCCGCCCGCTCCATGCCCCTGCGCTACACGCTCCTGCCCCTGTTGATGCCGGCCACCCTGGTGGGCCTGCTCGTGGCCGCGCTGGGCACCCCCGGCGCCGCGGTGCCCGTGGCGCTCATCACCCTGGCCGGCTCCCTCATGGCGCTGGGCCTGAGCCGTGGCGCGCTGCAACGACAGCTGGACAGGCTGGCGCGCAGCACGCGGGGCCGCGCCGAAGGCGGTGGCGGACCGACGCCGGACCCGGACCGGCTGGAGGAAGTGGCCAGCCTCGAGGGCGCCATCGACTCGCTGCACACCCGCCTGTCCGCGCGAAACACGGAGCTCACCCAGGAGTCGCGCACCCTCACCGCCGTGCTGGACAGCATGGCCGAGGGCATCTGGGTGACGGACGCGGAGGGCACCGTGGTGCGCCACAACGACGCGCTCCGGAACATCCTCCAGACGGGCGCGCCCATCGTCGGCCAGCGCCCCCTGGCCGTCATCCGCGATGACCAGCTGCACGACGCCGTCATGCGCGGCTGCCGCGAGGGGAACTCCAGTCACCTGGAGCTCTCGCTCGAGGGGCTGTTTCCCCGCACCCTGTCCGTGCGCGTGACGCCCCTGGGAAGGGACTTGCCGGGCAGCGCCGCCGTCTTCCACGACGTCACCGAACTGCGCCGGCTGGAGAAGGTGCGCAAGGACTTCGTCGCCAACGTCTCCCACGAGCTGCGCACGCCGATTACGGCCATCCGGGGCTACGCGGAGACGCTCCAGGGAGGAGCGCTCGGGGACGCCCAGGTGGCTCCACGCATGGTGGAAATCATCCACCGCCAGTCCGAGCGCCTGTCCGAGCTGGTGGAGGACCTGCTGGAGCTGTCTCGCCTGGAGTCGCAACAGGTGAGCCTGAGACTCACCGACGTCCCCCTGGCCGAGGCCGCCGCCCGGGCCGCCGACACGGTGCGCCCCAAGGCCGAGGGCAAGGGCCAGGTGGTTTCACTCCATGTCCCTGCGGGACTGGTGGCGGTGGGAGACCCGCGCGCGGTGGAGCAGGTGCTGCTCAACCTCCTGGACAACGCGGTGAAGTACACCCCGGCGGGTGGGCGGGTGGACGTGGAAGGAGCGTGCGAGGACGGGCGGTGCGTGGTGCGCGTCCGGGACACCGGGGTGGGCATCGAACCGCGCCACCTGTCGCGCATCTTCGAGCGCTTCTACCGGGTGGACAAGGGCCGGAGCCGGGACATGGGAGGCACCGGGTTGGGTCTTTCCATCGTCAAGCACCTGCTCCAGGCCATGGACGGCGAGGTCAAGGTCGAGAGCCAACCGAACGAGGGCAGCACCTTCACCATTTTTCTGCCCCAGGCGGCTCCCGCTCGGTCTGCGACGGGGTAGGATGGCACGACCATGCGGGTCGCCATCCTCGCGGACATTCACGGCAACCTCCCCGCCTGCGAGGCCGTCCTCGAGGACATCGCGCGCTCCGTTGCGCCCGACTACATCGTCGCCGCCGGCGACCTCGCACTGCGCGGAGCGCACCCTCGCGAGACGGTGGACCTGCTCTTCGACCGCTGCGACTCGGTGCTGATGGGGAACACCGACTGCTACCTCGCCGGGAACTACCTGGGCGGTGCGTACCGCGAGAGGGACCACTGGAAGACGGAGCTCTTGCGCTGGACAAGAGACCAGCTCGGCGAGGCGCACCTGCGCCAGTTGGGCGCCCTGCCCTTCTCCGTGCGTTACACGCCGCGCAAGGGACAGGACCTCTTCGTCTGCCACGCCAACCCGCGCAACCTCGAGGAGTCGCTGGACCCCACGCTGGATGACGTCGCGGTGCGCCGCTACTTCGCGCACCTGGACGCGGCGGCGTGCGCCTTCGGCCACCTGCACTTCCCCTACCGCCGGCGGGTGGGCCGCATGCTCATCGCCGACGTGGCCAGCGCGGGGATTCCGCGCGACGGAGACCTGCGCCCCGCCTACGGCGTCTTCACGTACACGCCCAAGGGCTGGCGCGTGCAGATTCGCCGGGTGCGCTACCCGGTGCGCAAGGCCACCCAGGCTCTCACCGCGCGCCGCGTCCCGGGCGGTCCGCTGCTCATCCACAAGCTCGTGGAGGCGCGCTACCGCCATCACAACGCCTTGATGGAGGCCGCGCGCCGCCACTCCGGCCTGCCACCCGCGGGCCCCGTGCTGCGGCCTCCGCCGGGCGCCCCCATTCGCAACGCGGCGGTGCCCCTGGAGGGACGTGCTCCTCCGGACGTGGACCCCACCTCGCTGCCCACGGACCTGGATGGCACCGTGACGGACGCGACACCGCTGCCGCTGGATGTGTTGAACGACCTGGACGGCTGAGCTTTGTCGCCGGGACGTTGCTTGCCCGGGACGGTGGCGGGTGGTTGAGGCAGGCCACCATGTCCGCTCGCGAACTGCCGCTGCTGCTCGTCCGCCACGCCGAAGCCGAAGACACGCATATTCTTGGGGATGAAGCCCGCGCCCTCACCCCGGAGGGCCGCGCCCTCTTCCGTCAACACGCGCGCAAGCTGGCCCGCCTCACCCCGCTGCAAGGCATCGTCACCAGTCCCCTGGTGCGCGCCGTCCAGACGGCGGAGCTGCTCGCCGAGGCCCTGGGCCTGTCGCGCGTGGAGGTCCACCCCGCGCTGGTGCCCCGCAACAGCGCTCCCCGGCGCATCCTGAAGCTGGCACGGGAGCTGGGGCCGGGCTTCGCGCTGGTGGGCCACAACCCCTCGCTGGAGCAGGCGCTGGCGCTCGCGCTGGGCGACGACACCCAGGCGCCGGAGAAGCTGCGCAAGGGCACCGCGGTGGCGCTCCAGTCCACCGGGGATGACGCGGGCTTCCAGCTCGTCTGGTGGGCCGCGCCGGGCCGCGCGCTCAAGCGCTACGACGCGGGGGGGTGAGGCGCTCAGCCCTCCGCGGCGCCCACGAGAAAGGACACCAGCAGCAGCGTCAGCACCACGGTGGTGATGGCCACGTAGAGCCGGTCCTTCTGCTGCCGGAAGATGAGCAGCGACAGCGCCACGCGCATCACCGGCACGGCCATCATCACCAGGAGCCCCGCCATGACGAAGGACTGCCCTCGCGCGGCCATGGCGCCCGCCACCACGTCCGCCAGCCCGTGCGGCACGGGGTGCGGCGCGGTGAGGCGCTCCAGGGCCTCGGACGACACGAGGTAGTCGGGGTGGCGGAAGAACGTCACCAGCGTGCCCAGCGTCACCAGCGACATGCTGACGAGGACGCCGTAGCGCAGCAGGTCGCTGATGAGCAGCTCGGGCACCAGCGGAACGGCCTCTGGCCCCACGGGCAGCGCCACGCTGGACGGTGGCAAGGGGCGGGGCTCGGGCTCGGATGACGGCGCTTCATTCATGACGACCACCCCTTGCGCAGCATCTCGAAGGCCACCCACAGCAGCACGCCCACGAAGAGCGCGCGCAGCCACGACGCATTCACCCTCGCCATCAGGTGACGTGAGCCCAGCCACGCGCCCAGCGTGACGCCCACGCAGACGGGGCCCGCGATGAACGGGTCGATGTGGCCTCGCGCGAAGTAGACGCCCGCGCTGGCCGCCGCCGTCACGCCAATCATGAAGTTGCTGGTGGCCGTGGACACCTTCAGCGGCAGCCGCATGGTCAGGTCCATGGCGGGCACCTTCAGCGCGCCCGAGCCGATGCCCAGCATGCCGCTCACCGTGCCCGCCACGTACATCAACCCCAGCCCCGCAAGGGGGCGGGTGACGCGGTAGCTCACCTCGCGGCCGGTGGACTCATCCCAGTAGCTGCCGTGCAGCGCCAGCCGGTCCGCCAGCGCGTCCTCGGGCACCGGCGCTTCCTCGCTCGCGTGCATCCGCCGCAGCATCACCAGCGCCGAGTACGCCATGACGGCGCCGAAGACGAGGTACACCCCGCGCCCTCCCACCCGACCCGACAGGAAGGCCCCGGTGAGCGCGCCCGCCGTGGTGGCCAGCTCCAGGAACATGGCCACGCGCATGTTGGCCATGCGCTCGCGCACATACGCGGCCGCCGCGCCGCTCGACGTGGCGATGACGGAGACGATGGACGCACCCACCGCGTAGTGGATGTCCACCTTCAACAGCAGGGTGAGGACGGGGATGAGGATGAGCCCGCCGCCGATGCCCAGCAGCGAGCCCAGCAGTCCCGCGCCCACCGAGAAGCCCAGGACGACGAACGTGAAGAGGAAGGGGGTCATGCGGAGCCAGGCCGCATCCTTCCTCTCCAGCGTCCGATTTCCAATCAGGAGTCACGGCCCCATGTGGGCCATGCCCCCTTGCCTGCCTGCTACGAGAGGCCCCAGGCTCAGTGGCCGGCGGCCACGGAGAGAATCCGGGCGACACCCTCGCCGCCGGGCCCCTCCTGGTTCGCCGCCCGACCCTCGCCCGGGAAGAGCGGGTCGCCGCCGAGCTCGCGCAAGAGCGCCTCCCCCACCAGCTCCGTCATGGGGATGAAGCGGCCGTGCGTCGGACGCCAGACGTGAACCTGCGCGTTGGCGATGTCGAACCACCACCCGTGCAGCCGCAGCTTGCCGGCGGCGATGCGCTCCTTCACCACCGGGTACGACGACACGTGCTGGAGCTGCTGGAGCACGTTGAGCTGCGAGAGCCGGTCGTACTCAGGCAGGCCCTCGCCCACCGTGGTGCCCTCCTTGAGGGTGCGCAGCGCCTGCTGGCCATGCTCCAGCCAGCGCTGGAGGTTGGGCGCGCCCGGCACCTGGCCTCCGGCGAGCAGCGCCTTCATCGCGCCGCAGCTGGAGTGGCCGCAGACGACCACGTCCTCCACCTCCAGGTTGCTCAGACCGAACTCGAGCGCCGCGGGCTCGGACTGGTCCCCCGTGGAGACGCCGTGGGCATCCGACGGCGGCACCAGGTTGCCCACGTTGCGAACCACGAACAGGTCGCCCGGGTCCGTCGTCACAAGCAGGTTCGGCACCAGCCGGCTGTCCGAGCAGGAGATGAAGATGCAGTCCGGGGACTGACCCTGCGCCAGACGGGCGAACACTTCGCGATAGGCGGGCCGACCCTTGAGCTGGAAGTCCAGCAGACCACGGATGAGCTTCTTCATGGGGCACCTTCAGACGCGAGAGTGTTGGTGGAAACCTGCGAACCCAGGACAGGACTGGACCGGCTCGTACCGCTGCGGACCCAGACCTCTTCGAGCGACTCCATGACCACCGAGCCGCCCGTCTTGCGATGCGTGTCACTCCAGCTTTCGATGGCCTCGAAACCCGAGTGGTCCAACGTGTCCACGGTCAGGTCCACGCGAACCTTGGACCCCGCGGGCACCTGCGCCAGCGCCGTGGAGAGGCGGGGCACACCCACGAAGGTGAGCGAGCCCGACACCTGCACGAGGAACTCCCCGTGAGCCTGCTTGACGTCCACCTTCACGCTGCCCAACCGCCACAGCAACCGCAGCATGGCCACCAGCAATCCCAGACCAATGCCCGCCAGCAGGTTGATGCCGACGACGCCCGCCACCGTCACCGCGTAGACGAGCACCTCGCCGCGCTTCTGCAGCTCGCGGATGTGGTGCAGGTTCACCAGCTTGGTGCCGACGACGACGAGCAGACCCGCCAGCACCGTCAGCGGCACCAGGCCCGCCACCGAGCCGAGCGTGGTGACGAAGAGCAGCAGCAACCCGCCGTGGATGACCGCGGACCAACGTGACTTCGCGCCCGCCGCGATGTTCGCCGCGCTGCGCACGATGACGCCGGTGATGGGCAGGCCACCCACGAGCCCGGACACCGTGTTCGCCACGCCCTGCGCGAACAGCTCCTTGTCCAGGTTGGCCCGGGGCCCCGTGTGCATCTTGTCCGTGGCCACCGCCGACAACAGCGACTCCGCGCTCGCCACCAGCGCCAGCGACAGCACGGCCGCTACGAATTGACCCCAGTTGCCGGTGGGAATCGCCGGAAGCTGCATGCTGCTGAACACGTTGGCCGGCAGCTCCACGCGCGACACGTCCGCGCCCCAGAGCACCGACGCCGCCGTCGCTCCCACCACCGCCACCAGCGGCGCCGGCACGAGCTTCAGCTTGCCCTTGGCCAACAGAGGCCACACCACCATCAACCCGATGGTGGCCAGGCCCAGCACCGCGGCCGGGCCATGCAGGCCGAGGATCTGCTCCGGCAGCTCCTTGATGTTCTGCCAGGCGCTCGACTGGGGGCTGCCACCCAGGACGATGTGGACCTGCCCCAGCACGATGAGGATGCCGATACCAGCCAGCATCCCGTGAATCACCGCGGGCGAGATGGCCAGCGCCGCGCGCGCCACCTTGAGCCCACCGAAAATCATCTGCACCACGCCCGCCACGGCCACCGCGGCGCACGTCATCGCCAGACCCATGGTCTGGATGAACCCGAACACCATCACCGCCAGGCCCGCGGCGGGGCCGCTGACTTGAAGCGGCGCACCTCCCAACAGGCCCACCACCACGCCACCCACCACGCCGGCGATGAGGCCCGAGACGATGGGCGCACCTGAAGCCAACGCGATGCCCATGCACAGGGGCAGCGCCACCAGGAAAACCACCAGGGAAGCGGGCAGGTCAGCGGCCAGATTCTTCCAGGCCGAGCCAGCGTTCCCATCACTCGTCGTCATGCCACACACCTCCACGAGAAGACGCCACCCCACGGTGGCGCACGCTGAGTCTCGCGGTGCGTCATGGCAACGCCCGTGCCACGACCTAAACGGGCGATTTCACAAGGGAATGCGGCGCCCGGGAGCAGGCGGGCGATGAAAGGAACTTCAAGTGCCCGCGCCGGACTTCAAGAAACTTGAGCAAGGAACTTGAAGCGCCGGCCTGGCACGTCGGAGGAGACGTCCCGACGCCCTGGGGCTCACTCCTCGAGCTTGCGGAGGAACGTGGGGTAGGACAGCCCGAGCGCCTTCGCGGCTTCCATCCGCCGGCCGTCCAGGCGGCCGAGGACATGCTTCACGTACAGGCGCTCCACCTCGTCGAGCGAGCGCGTGCCCGACACCACGAAGGCGTCCGGGTCCGTGGCCGCGGGCCCCAGCGGGCCTCGCGGCTCCAGCGCCTGGAGCTCCAGCGCGGGTCCCGGCTCGAGCACCAGCGCGCGCTCCAGCACGTTGCGCAGCTCGCGCACGTTGCCCGGAAACGGGTAGCGCTCCAGGCGCGCCCTCGCGGCGCTGGAGAAGTCCACGGGCCTGCGCCCCAGCTCCGCGCACAGCTCCACCAGCAGTGACTCCGCCAGCGGCAGCACGTCCTCGCGGCGCTGGCGCAGCGGGGGAATCTCCACGCGGAAGACGCTCAGGCGGAAGTACAGGTCCTCTCGGAAGCGGCTCTCCGCCACCTCGCGCGTGAGGTCGCGGTTGGTGGCCGTCACCACGCGGGCGTTGCTCGTCAGCTCCGTCGTCCCACCCAGCCGCCGGAAGGCGCCCTGGTCCAGGAAGGTGAGCAGCTTGGCTTGGAGGCTGAGCGGCAGCTCGCCAATCTCGTCGAGGAAGAGGATGCCGCCGTCGGCCACCTCCACCAGCCCTCGCCGGGCCGCGCGAGCGTCGGTGAAGGCGCCCCGCTCGTGGCCGAACAGCTCGCTCTCCACCAGCGCGGAGGGCAGCGCGGCGCAGTTGACGTGGACGAAGGGGCCCTGGTTGCCCTGCACGTTGTGCAGGTGCCGCGCGAGCACCTCCTTGCCCGCGCCCGTCTCGCCGGTGATGAGCACCGGACTTCGGGGCGCGGTGGCGATGCGCTCAATCATCTGGAGCGCGGCCACCATCGCCGGGGCGCGCGGACGCAAGAGCCGACGCCGGCCCCCCAGCTCGCTCTCGGCCTGACGCAGCCGCTCGTGGAGCTGGAGGTCCGCGGCGGCGCGGCGCGCGCGCAGGACGAGGTCGTCGAGTTCCACCGGCTTGGACAGGTAGTCGCGCGCGCCCTGCTTGATGGCGTCCACCGCGCTGGCGATGTCGCCGTGCGCCGTCACCATCATCACCGCCGTGTCCGGGAACTGCGCGCGCAGCTCCGGCAAGAGGTGGATGCCGTCTCCATCCGGCAGGCGGCGGTCCAACACGACGACCTCGGGCGCCTGCCGGGCGAGCGCGGCGCGCGCGTCGTGGAGCGAATGCGCCAGCGTCACCCGGAAGCCCTCGTGACGCAGCACGGTGGCCGCCAGCGAGGCGAAGGTCCGGTCGTCGTCCACCAACAGCAGATGGATGCTCATGAAGTGCGCTCCAGCGGCAACCGCAGCGTGAAGAGGCTGCCCTGTGGACGGCGGGTATAGGTCAGGCTTCCACCATGCGCCTCCACGGACGTCCGCGCCATGGGCAACCCCAGGCCCACGCCTTTCGCGCGGCCGGTGGCGAACGGCTCCCACAGCCGGGGCTCGAGCCGGGGGTCCACGCCGCCCGCGTTGTCCTCCACCACCAGCAGCGCCGCATCGCCATCCCGCGACAGGTTCACCGCCACCCAGGGCGAGGGGCGCAGGCCCGTGTCCTTCGCCACCGCGCCCGCCTCCACCGCGTTGCGCACCAGGTTGTCGATGGCCGACACCAGGAGCGCCGCGTCACCCTGGACGGTCAGGTTCTCCTCCAGCGACGTGCGCAGCTCCACCTCCTCCGACTCGGGCAGCATGCGCACCGCCTGAAGTGCCTCCTCCACCAACAGGTGCACCTCGCAGCTTCGCCGCATCGCGGCACGGGGCGCGCCGAACGACAGCAGCGAGCGGGCCAGGTGCCCCAGCCGCTCCACCTGGGAGCGCAGGCCCCGCACCGGCAATTCGCTGCCCGCGGGCGTCGTGCGCAGCACGGACAGCGCGGCCTGGATGCCGTTGAGCGCGTTCTTCACCTCGTGGGCGATGAGCGCGGCGGCGGTGCCCAGCGCGGCCATCGTCTCCTGACGGCGCAGCCGCTCCTCCGCCGCGAGCAACGAGCGGTAGGAATGCCGCAGCAGGACGAGGAACAGACCGAGGGTGCAGGTGAGCAGCGCGATGTGGAAGGCGAGCTGTCGCAGGAAACGCGAGCGCAGTCCGGCCGTGGCTGACTCCTCGTCCTCGAGCACCACGAGCAACAGCTCGCTGCGTCCCACCCACGCCGCCGCGCCCATCAACCGGTTCCCCTCCAACATCAACGGCCCCGGCGCCTTCGCCAGCGAGCGCAGCGCTCCAGAGAAGTCCTCCTGGTGCGAGAAGGGCGACGAGGGCAGCAGGAGCCGTCCGCGCGCATCCATCAGGAACAGCGCCGTCTCCTCCGTGGAGCGCGTGGGCAGCGCCTCCGTGCGCACCTCACCGAGCAGCACGCCCTTGAGCTGGCCCTCCTTGATCATCGGCACGGCGACGACGAGCGGCCCCCCCTCGCCCTCCAACAGGTCGATGGCCGGCGCCTTGCGCTCCACCATCCGCTGGAACCAGGGGCGCGCGGTGATGGGCGACGCGCCCAGCGACATGCCGGGAGGGTCGCTCCACACACGCTCGCCTCGGGGACCGAGCAGGGCCACGCCCTCCGAGAACAGCGACGAGTGGTAGAAGGCGCTGTCGAGCAGGGCCTGCTCCGCGGGGGACGCCCCGTCCTCCGGAAAGAGCGTGGGGTGCCCGGCGACGCGCGCGAGCTCCGCCTCCAGCAGCAGCAGGTGGACCCCCAGCGCGTCCGCCTGGACACGGGCCTGGTTCGACAGGTGCCCCAGCAGCTCCTCGCGCGCGTTGCCCACGTCCTCCAGGTAGCCGAGCACGGGACTCGTCAACGCCACGACTCCCACCAGCCCCAACCCGAGCAGCGCCGAGCGGCCGCCCCGCTTCTGCGCATGCGCCAGCTCGCCCGGCGTGGGAGTCAGCGTGGGCACCGGCAAGGTGCGCAGGGGCGGAGTGTTGGGCGGCGAGGAGTGCGAGTCAGGCGGAGTCATGGGGGCTCACCCCGCCGTTGTTGCACAGCCCTCGGGCGGGTGGGAACCAGAACACGCGACAGGTCCCGGTTCCTCCACGCGGGGAGAAGGGGAAGGACACCGCGCACTCGGCGCGCCCTTCCCCTTGCTCGTCGACGTGGAGGGCGTGAAGCCTGGGGCCTATTCGATTTCGTCCTGGAGCCCGGTGCGCAGCGCGGAGGGCGTGAGCGTCACGGACTCGCCGCCGCCGCGCATCCGGTCCAGCACCTGCCGGGCCCGGTCCACCTTCACCTCACCCTCCTGGACGAGCAGCGCGGCGATGGCCTCCACCCACTCCGGTGGCGCGCCGACACTCGACGCCACGGTGCGCGCGTGCAGCGCCATGTGGCCGCGCTGGATGCCCACCGAGCCCAGCGCGCGAATCGCCGCCAGGTTCTGCGCGAGCCCCAGTGAGGCGAAGATGCAGGCCAGCTCCCGCGCGGAGGGCTGTCCCAGCATCTTGAACGAGGCCTGGACTCCGGGATGCGCCAGCATCGAGCCCCCCACCGTGCCCAGCGCCAGCGGCAGCTGGATTTCTCCCAGCAGGTGGCCCCCTTCCCTGCGCCACACCGACAGCGGGCCATACCGTCCCCCGCGGGCCGCGAAGGCATGCGCCCCCGCCTCGATGGCGCGCCAGTCCTGCCCGGTGGCGAGCGCCAGCGCGTCGATGCCATTCATGATGCCCTTGTTGTGCGTCGCCGCGCGGTACGGGTCCGCCAGCGCGAAGCGGCTCGCCTGGACGACGCCCTCGGCGATCTCCCCGCCGCTCAGCCCGAAGTCCGCCAGGGCCCGCTCGGGAATGGAGCAGCGCGCCCGGGCCAGCCGCCGGTCCGACAGGTTGGAGAGGATGCGCAGGTAGACCTTGCCACCCGTGAGCTGCTCGATGCGCGGGGCCAGGCCCTCCATCATCGTGTTGACCAGGTTGGCGCCCATCGCCTCCTGCGTGTCGACGAGCACGTGCACCACCAGCAGCGGCTCCATGCCGGGCCCCTCGGGAGGGGGCAGGAGCCGCACCTCCACGTCCCGGGCCCCGCCACCTCGGCGCTCCAACTGCGGATGCAGGCTGTTGGCCAGCGCCAGCAGCTCCGTGCGCGCCTCCAGGATGCGCGCCATGGCGAAGCTCGGCGGCCCGAAGCGCGCCAACTGGATTTGACCAATCATCAGGGATGGGTCCGCCTCCGCGACGAACCCGCCCGCCGCGCCCACCAGCTTCGCGGCGAAGGACGCGGCCGCGATGACCGACGGCTCCTCCACCACCATGGGCACCGTGTAGTCCCGCCCGTTGACCTTCAGGTGGAGCCCCAGCCCCAAGGGCAGACTGAAGAGCCCCACCGCGTTCTCCACCATCGCCAGGGCGGACTCCATCCGCAGCCCCTGCACGCCGGTGAGTCCATCCAGGAGCTCCGCGTCCAGTCCCAGCCCCTCACCGAGACGCTCGCGCCGCTCCTCCAACGACAGGTGTTGAAAGCCGGAAAACACCGACTGATTTGACTCATTCCCACGGGCGCCTTGGGTATCCACCAGCTTCTCAGCCATCAATCACCTCACATCGACACAATCCCTCTCAAATGAGTCATGAGCAACCCATGGGCAATATGACACATCCTCATCCCCCTGGGGCTTGTGTTGCCCCGTGGACACTTCACGGGAAACGAGGTCGGCCAACCCACAGACAGCTAGCACCAAGGCACAACGGGCTTTGCCCCGGAGGACCTGGCGAGTCTCACGAGAGGACGCCTCACATTCCAGACATCGAAACACCTCGAACCTCCGCCCCGCCCCGAAAACAGCCCGCACCTCGCGCCCGCAGCACGCGAACCATGTCTGACTTTCATGGATGTCTCACGCGCCGCTCGCCCGCAGGGACGACGAAGCCCCTGGGCTCGTACGAGGCCGGGCTGACGCCTCAGGGCAACAGCTGGAGGAAGGTCATGCTGATCAGCCCCGAGGACTCGGTGACTCCCGTCGTCAGGCATTTGAGCAGGGCCAGGTCATTGGGGGTCAGCTCCAGCACGGAGACGACGAGGGCGCCCTCGAACCTGCCGGATATCACCGTGCCGTAGGAGGGCACCACCGTCTGGCCCAGGGGCTTGAGGTCCAGCGGAGACGACATGTCGATGATGCTCGTCTCCCCCGTGTTCCACTCGAGCACGATTCGGCTCTGGAGCGACGCGAGCGTACAGCTCGCGACCCCTCCGCCGGCGACCTGGAAGCGGGCCGAGCTGAGCGCGGGGTCCAGCGTCACGCACACATTCAGCGTGGCCTCCGCGCTGAAATAGGTCTGCCGGGGCAACAGCTTCAGGGCCGGCGAATAGGTCTGCTGTTGGGGACCCAGGCAGGTGGCCAGCTGCAGGTACTCCTCGGTCGCCAGCGCGGCGGTGCTCCAGACGGACAGCAGCAGCAAACACAGGCGAGACATGAACCGGCGTGAGTCGGGGGACATGCGGGCTCCTGGACAGGACCTCCGACAAAAGGCCGAAGGACATGAACAGGTAACGCTCCGCCGCGAGCGTGCGAGGGGCCCCTCGGTGGGGGGACGCTGTCAGTTTCCACCCAGACATGCTCGGAGGCGCGAGTGAGCCGCTCGCCTGTCCTCCCACCGGTCGCCATCACACAATCGTTG
Source organism: Myxococcus sp. CA040A (assembly GCF_013336725.1). NCBI lineage: Bacteria > Pseudomonadati > Myxococcota > Myxococcia > Myxococcales > Myxococcaceae > Myxococcus > Myxococcus sp. CA040A. Next base: position 92,371 of record NZ_JABUMR010000016.1, read on the forward strand.
CAAATGCGTCACGTGCATGAAAATCGAGACGCGCAGACTCCGGCCCGCCATGGCCCACGTCCTCATCGTCGACGACGAACCCGATCTCGCCCACCTCATCGACTTCAACCTGCGCGATGCCGGCTTCTCCACCCAGCTCGCCGCGACGGGCGAGACGGCGCTCATCGCCGCTCGCGAGCGTCCGCCCGAGCTCGTCCTGCTGGACCTGATGCTCCCCGACATGTCTGGCATCGACGTCTGCCGGCAGCTTCGCGCCGGAGCCCAGTCCCGCGAAATCCTCATCGTCATGCTCACCGCTAAGGGCGAGGAGACCGACCGCATCCGCGGCTTCGAGGTCGGCGCGGATGACTACGTCGTCAAGCCCTTCAGCGTGCGGGAGCTGGTGCTGCGCCTCAAGGCCATCCTGCGTCGCGGAGGCACGCCCCAGGAGCCCCAGGCCGCGCCCCTCGCCCTGGGCGCCCTCAAGCTGGACCTGTCCGCGCACCGCTTCTACGTCGAGGAAAAGGAGGTCCCCCTCACCGCACTGGAGTTCCGCCTGCTGGGGCACCTCATGACGCGCACGGGCCGGGTCCAGACGCGCGAGCAGCTCCTGGAGGAGGTCTGGGGTCTGTCCTCCTCGCTGGAGACGCGCACCATCGACACCCACGTCATGCGCCTGCGCGACAAGCTGGGCCCGGCGCGCACCCTGCTGGAGACGGTGCGCGGGGTCGGCTACCGCATCGTCGACCCGACCCACTGACTTCGTGACACCGATGTCACACAACGGACCTGAAACGGCCACGCGCGTTACCTAGAAGCCAGTTTCGTGACCCTCTCGAAACCCTTCCCGATGCGTCAACTCGCCACCGCGGTCCTCACCCTCGCCCTGAGCCCGGCCATGGCCGGGGCCCAGACGCCGGCCGTGCCCGCCGAAAAGCCCGCCACCCAGGCCCCCGCGTCCGACAGCCCGGAGGCGCCCCCCGCGGACGCCGCGCCCGCCGACGCGGACCTGGACGAGCGGATGACGACCGCCGAGGGCAAGGTCGCCGCCCTGGAGGAGCAGAACACCGAGACGAAGAACGACCTGCTCTCCCTCAAGAAGCTGAAGATTTCCGGCTACGTCCAGGGCCGCTACCAGTACCAGCAGAGCCTGGACGACACCGGCACGGGCGGCTTCAGCCGCTTCGCCGTGCGCCGGGGCCGCATCAAGACGACCTACACCACGGACTGGGCGCAGATGATGCTGCAGATCGACGCGGTGCCCACCGCCCCGTTCGTCACCGTGCGCGACGCCGAGGCCACCCTCTTCATCCCTGGCACCCACCAACAGGCCGGCCTCACCCTGGGCCAGATGAAGTGGCCCTTCGGCTACGAGGCCGTGCAGTCCTCCGCCGACCGCGAGATTCCCGAGCGCACCCGCGTCGTGCGCGCCTTCCTGCCCGACGAGCGGGACCGCGGCGTCAAGTTCGCCGGCACCTTCCTCGAGGGGAAGGTCAACGTCGCAGCGGGCCTCTTCGACGGCGACGGCATCTTCAACCAGGGCTCCGTCGGCGTGGACAACGACAAGGAGAAGGACGTCATCGGCCGCGCGGGCTTCGACCTGGGCTGGCTGTCCGGAGGCGTCTCCGGCTGGTACGGCCACACCATCACCAAGGGCCCCTCGGACACCTTCCGCAAGGCGCACACGAGAGACCGCGTGGCGCTGGACGCGCAGCTCTACCTGGACCTCCTCCCCCTGGGCGCCACGGCCATCAAGGGCGAGTACATCACCGGCAGGTCGTACTGGAAGAGCTCCGGCGACGTGAAGGTGGAGCAGCCCGGCATCCCCGCCAGCGGCTGGTACGGCCTGATTGTCCAGAACGTGGGTGTGTCGGACGCGGTGGCCATCCGCTACGACTTCTTCGACCCGGAGAATGGACGCAAGAACAGCGCGTCAGAGGGACGTCCCGCGAGCACCAACTCGGTGGGCACCCTGGCCGTCGCCGTCCTCCACTACTTCGGGGAGAACCTCAAGGTCACCGCGGCGTACGAGATGCCCATGACGGCCCATCCGGACGACGCCAAGGACCCGCACGACAACCTTTTCACGCTTCAGATGCAGGCCCGCTACTAGGCCCTACCTTCCTTCCAACACCACCACTTCGCTGGAGCTGAATCCGCCATGAAGGCAATTTTCGGTTCACTGGTCATCGGGCTGATGCTCGCCCTCCCGCTCTCCGCCCATGCGGGCAACGTCACCGTGAAGGGCTCCGACACCATGGTCATCCTCGGGCAGCGATGGGCCGAGGAGTTCATGAAGAAGACACCCGCCACCAAGGTGCAAGTCACTGGCGGCGGCTCCGGCGTGGGGCTGGCGGCGCTCCAGAACGGCACCACGGAGATCGCCATGTCCAGCCGTGAAATCAAGGACGCGGAGAAGCAGAAGCTGCGCGCCCGCTACAACTCCACGGGCGTGGAAATCCCCGTGGCCAAGGACGGCGTCACCTTCTACGTCAACGAGGGCAACCCCGTGACGGCGCTCACCGTGGAGCAGCTGCGCAGCATCTACGTGGGGGATGTCACCAACTGGAAGCAGCTGGGCGGCCCCGACGCGCCCATCATCATCTACTCCCGCGAGAACTCCTCGGGCACCTACGTCTTCGTCAAGGACCACGTCCTGGATGGCGAGGACTACGCGGCCTCCGCCCAGACGCTGCCCGGCACCGCCGCGGTGGTGAACGCCGTTTCCAAGGAGAAGAACAGCATCGGCTACGGCGGCGCCGCGTATGCCAAGGGCATCAAGGAGCTGAAGATCAAGAAGGGCAACGAGGACATCGCCCCCACGGCGGAGAACATCAAGACGGGCAAGTACCCGCTGTCGCGCGACCTGTATTTCTACCTGCGCAACAAGCCCTCCGGGGATGCCAAGACGTTCATCGACTTCGCGCTGTCACCCGAAGGACAGGCCGTTGTCACCAAGGTCGGCTACTTCCCGGTGAAGTGAGCCTTCCGTCACACGAATGTCACCAGGGGCCCGAGCCACTATGGATAGACATGCCATCATGGAGCAGGGTCTCACGCAGCCTCTCATCGCGCCCGCGCTGTCACCGGCGGCGCGGCGGCGTCAGCTCCGGGAGAAGGTCATCGCGGGGTTCATCACCCTGATGGCCTTCACCGGCATCGCGGCGCTCATCCTCATCATCATCTTCGTGGCCAAGGAAGCCCTCGCGCTCTTCACGGAGCTGGAGGCCCGCCACGAGGCCAGCCTCTCCAAGATGTTCCTGGCCCAGGACGTGGCCCCGGGCAAGCCGCCCTTCCGCTGGCAGCCGGTGTCGAAGATTCCCAAGGTCAGCATGATTCCGCTGTTCGTCGGCACGCTGAAGACGACGGCGGTCTCCATGCTGGTCGCTGTCCCGCTGGGCGTGTTCGGCGCACTGTTCGCCGCGGAGTTCGCCCCCCGCCGCCTGCGCGAATTGCTCAAGCCCGTCATCGAGCTGCTCGCGGGCATCCCCTCCGTCGTCCTGGGCTTCTTCGCCCTCATGGTGATGTCCACGGTGGTGAAGGAAGCCCTCGGCTTCGACCGGCCGCTCAACGCGATGGTGGCCGGCCTGGGCCTGGCGCTCGCCATCGTCCCCGTCATCTTCACCGTGTCGGAAGACGCGCTCACCGCCGTGCCACGCAGCTACCGCGAGGCCTCCCTGGCCCTGGGGGCGACCCCCTGGGAGACCGCGTGGAAGGTCGTCCTCCCCGCGGCCGCGCCCGGCATCCTCGCCGCGTGTGTGCTCGGCTTCGGGCGCGCCATTGGCGAGACGATGATTGTCCTCATGGCCTCCGGCAACGCGGACGTCATCTCCTGGAGCCTGGGGGATTCGGCGCGCTCGCTGTCGGCGACCATCGCCGCGGAGATGGGCGAGGTGGTGGTGGGCAGCCCCCACTACTCGCTCCTGTTCTTCATCGGCGTGCAGCTCTTCATCTTCACCTTCGTGCTCAACCTCATGGCCTCCACGTGGACCAAGAGGGTCATCCGCAAGCTGACCGGAGGTGCCGCGTGACGCCGGGGACCCGCCGCGCCGTGGGCTTCGCGCTCACGTCACTCACCGGCCTCGCGGCCTTCATCATCATCGCGATGCTGGCCATCATCCTCTTCAACGTCGTGGAGAATGGGGCGGGCGGCGTCACCTGGACCTTCCTCTCCCAGCCGCCCTCCGACGGCATGATGGGCGGCGGCATCTTCCCCGCCATCTTCGGCACCGCCGCGCTCACCCTGCTGATGACCGTGGCGGTGATGCCGGTGGGCGTGCTGACGGCCGTGTACCTCCACGAGTACGCCCCACCCCACTCGCTCTTCGCCCGCATCGTCCGCGTGGCGGTGGTGAACCTGGCCGGCGTGCCCTCCATCGTCTTCGGCCTGTTTGGCCTGGGCTTCTTCATCCTCTTCGTGGGCCAGGGCATGGACCGTGCGCTCGGCCACGAGGAGATGTACTGGGCGCAGCCGGGCATCCTCTGGGCCTCGCTGACGCTGGCGGTGCTCACGCTGCCCGTCGTCATCGTCTCCACCGAGGAGGCGCTGCGCGCCGTCCCCATGGACCACCGCACCGCGAGCCTCGCCTTGGGGGCCACCCAGTCCCAGACGCTGGGGCGGGTGGTGCTCCCGGGCGCGCTGCCGGGCATCCTCACCGGGGCCGTGCTGGCCATCTCCCGAGGCGCCGGCGAAGTCGCGCCCATCCTCTTCACGGGCGCGGCCTACTTCCTCCCGGACCTGCCCAGCCACCTCAACTCCCAGTTCATGCACCTGGGTTACCACACGTATGTGATGGCCACGCAGTCACCGGACGTGGAGGCCACGCGCCCGCTGCTCTACTCGACGGTGCTGGTGCTGCTGTTGTTGACGTTCGCCCTCAACCTCGTCGCGGTCATCATCCGGACCCGCACGCGCCGCAAGGCCGCGGGCGCCCACTGACTCAACGGTACACGCCCTCCATGTCCCTCAATCCCAACGCCCCGCGCCCGAAGATGGAGGCGCGCGAGCTGACCCTGCGCTACGGCACGAAGGCGGCCATCCAGAAGGTCTCCCTGGCCATCCTGGACCGGCGCGTCACCGCCCTCATCGGCCCGTCCGGCTGCGGCAAGTCCACCTTCCTGCGCGCGCTCAACCGGATGAACGACTTGATTCCGGGCGCCAACCACACGGGCACCATCCTCCTGGACGACATGGACATCCATGACCGCAGCGTGGACGTGGTGGACCTGCGTCGCCGCGTGGGCATGGTCTTCCAGAAGTCCAACCCGTTCCCCAAGAGCATCTTCGAGAACGTGGCCTACGGCCTGCGCGTGGGCGGCATGAAGGACAAGGCCGCGCTGGAGCAGCGCGTGGAGAAGTCCCTGCGCGGCGCGGCCCTCTGGGATGAAGTGAAGGACCGGCTGCACGAGAGCGCCCTGGGCCTTTCCGGCGGCCAGCAGCAGCGGCTGTGCATCGCCCGGGCGATGGCCGTGGAGCCCCAGGTCCTGCTGATGGACGAGCCCGCGAGCGCCCTGGACCCCATCGCCACGGCGAAGATCGAGGAGCTCATCCACGAGCTGAAGGCGACGTACACCATCGCCATCGTCACCCACAACATGCAGCAGGCCGCGCGGGTGAGTGACAGGACGGCTTTCTTCTACATGGGTGAACTGGTGGAATGCGGCGCCACCGAACAGATTTTCACCAACCCGCGCGAGAAGCGCACCGAGGACTACGTCACCGGGAAGTTCGGGTGAGCGAAGAGAAGGGATTGGCGGCGATGGCGTTGACTCACACGGACAAGGCGTTCGAGCAGGACCTGAGGGACTTGCGCGAGAAGCTCCTCGCGATGGGCGCCAAGGTGGAGGGCCTCATCGTCCAGAGCATGCGCGCCCTCACGGACCGCGACAGCGCCCTGGCGGAGAAGGTCGTCGCCGCGGACAAGGACGTCAACCGGCTGGAGGTGGAGATCGACGAGCTGTGCCGCCGCATCCTCGCGCTGCGCCAGCCGGCCGCCAGTGACTTGCGCCTCATCACCACGGCGCTGAAGATCGTCACCGACCTGGAGCGCATCGGCGACCTGGCGGTGAACATCGCCGAGCGCTCCATGGACTTGAACCAGGTCCCCCCGCTGGCGCCCTACGTGGACACGCCGAAGCTGGCGGAGCTGGCGCAGCAGCAGGTGAAGCGCTCGCTGGATGCCTTCGTCTCCGGCGACGTGGCGAAGGCAGAGGTGGTGCTCCAGGGGGATGACCTGCTGGATGCGCTCTTCCTCAAGATCTTCAACGAGCTGCTCGCGTACATGATGGAGGACTCGAAGAACATCCGCCGGGCCACCGCGCTGATGTTCATCGCCAAGCACCTGGAGCGCATCGGCGACCACGCGATGAACGTGGCGGAGATGGTCGTCTACATGGTGCGGGGCAAGGACATCCGCCACCCGCGCAGCCGCAACCTGGGCGACTAGCCCGGCCGCTTCACTTCCCTGTCACGTCGAATTGGCCCCGGCGCCGCGAGCGCTCCGCGGGCCTGACGCTCAAGCCCCCTAGCGTGGAACCCAGGTCGCGCGATGACCGCGCGCCTCCTCGGGGACTGCCCGCGCATGTCGCTTGCTTCCGCCCTCCTGCTCTTCGCCGCCGGCTTCGGCCTCACCGCGCTCGTCATCCAGTACGTGCTCGTGCTCCGCCATCGCCGGGAGCGGCCCCGGGCCCTGCCTCCGGGCGCGGCGTGGCCGGGCATCTCCATCCTCAAGCCGCTGTGCGGCACGGATGACGACCTGGAGACCAACCTGAAGCACTTCGCCCACCTGGACTACCCGGGCGAGTACGAGGTGGTGCTCGGGGTGAAGGACACCCGCGACTCGGCCTACGGGGTCGCATGCGAGGCGGTGCGCCGCTGGCCCGGCGTCATGCGGCTGGAGCTGCAGGAAGGCGCGCCGGGGCTGAATCCGAAAGTGAATCAGCTCATCACCCTGGCGGACCGGGCCCGGTTCGATGTGTTCGTCATCAGCGACAGCAACACGCGCGTGGGGCCCGGCTACCTGGAGGAAATTGCCGCCAGCTTCGCGGACCCCACGGTGGGCTGCGTGACGCACCCGGTGGCGGGCATCGGCGAGCGGAGCTTCGGTTCGCTGCTGGACAACCTCTACCTGACGTCCAGCGCGGCGGCGGGGATGATTGGAGCCAAGCGCTGCGCGGACCAGGACATCGTCGTGGGCAAGTCCATGGCGCTGCGTCGCGAGGACGTCCAGGCCCTGGGCGGCTTCTACTCGGTGCGCGACGTGCTCGCGGAGGACTACGTCATCGGCCAGTGGGTGACGCGCAAGCTGGGCCGGCGCGTCGTCGTCGCGTGCGCCCCGGTCTACAACGTGTCGCTGGGCAAGAGCGTGCGCGCCTTCTTCCAGCGCTACCTGCGCTGGAGCGTCATCCACCGGACGGCCGTCACGCCGCCCACCTATCTGGCGCAGGCCCTGCTCAACCCGATTCCGCTGGCCCTCCTGGGCGTGCTCGCCAGCCCCACCCCGGAGGCCGTGAAGGTGGCGACGGCGGTCGTCCTCGGCAAGGTGCTGGTGGATCTCGCGGTGTTTCGCGCGCTGCGACCGCAGTCGGTGTCGTGGCGCGCCGCGCCAGCGGTGCTCACCAAGGACCTGCTGCTCTTCGTCGCGTGGTGGCACGGCGCGTTCTTCCGCACGGTGGACTGGCGTGGCACGCGCCTTCGCGTGGGCCCCGGCACCCGGCTGTTGCCGCCGCGCGCGGTGGTGTCCACGGTGAACACCACCCTCCCCCCGGGGGACGAGTGGGTCGCCGGGTGATGCACATCTGTTTCATCCCGCTTGCGGCGGTTTCACCGCACGGACGTGAAGGCGCCGCGAGCAATGCCTACCTTGCTTCGCATGCCCCTTCGGACGTTGGCTCATCTCTCGGACCTCCACCTGGACCTGAGCCCCGACAGTGATGCCTCCGCGCAAGCGCTGCTCTCGGCCGTCCAGGCCAGCCGCGCGGACCACGTGGTGCTGACCGGAGACCTGACGCACCAGGGCTCGCGCGAGGAGTACCGTCGGTTCGTCGACATCTTCGCGCCGCTGTTGGACACCGGACGGCTCACCTTCATCCCCGGCAACCATGACCGTCCTGGCGAGGACGTGGGTGGCGCGTGGATGGATGGCCTCAAGGTCCGCACGGTGGAGCGCCCCGGCGTGTACTTCGTGTGCGTGGACTCCACGGGTGAGCACAACCGCAACTACTTCGCGAGCCATGGAGAGCTGTCGCTCGACACGGTGGAGCGGGTGGAGGCCGCGCTCGACGCCGCGCCGCGCGACTCGCTGGTGGCGGTGCTGGTGCATCACCACGTGCTGCCGCTGCCCGAGGAGAGCTTCCCGGAGCGCCTGGCCACGCGCATGGGCTGGCCCCACGCCTCCGAACTGTCGCTGGGCGCGGAGCTGGTGGCGCGCGTGCAGGGCCGTTGCGACCTGGTGCTGCATGGCCACCGTCACCAGCCCTGCGAGACGGTGCTGGACACGGCGCACGGACGGCCGCTGCGCGTCTTCAACGCGGGCAGCTCCACGGACCTGGGGCGCTTCCGGCTGTTCCAACACTCGGACGGCCGCCTGCTCGGTGAGCCCCAGTGGTGTCACTCGACGCAGCCCGAGCGTCCCCGGACCGCGGGGCACAATGTGCGACCTGCCCTTCAGTACCTGGTGACGCAGCTGGGCATGGCCCTGTTCTGAGCTCGCCCCCCTGCTCTCCAGGCAGGGGCCATTTCTCCCGAGGAAGCGAATGTCGAGGGTGCGCAGGGAGGTTCTTCCCGTGTCGGGGAGGATGCTTGGCGCGACTGGACACGGATGAAGAAAGCGCGAGACGGGTGCTCGTCGTCGATGACGACGCGGACTGGAGAGAGTTCCTTCGGCTCAGCCTGGAGGATCTGGGGTATGAAGCCACCGAAGCGGCCGATGGCCACGAGGCCCTGGCCAGTCTTCGGCGCGGTGAGCGCTACGAGGTCATGCTCCTGGACCTCAACATGCCGGGGATGAGCGGCCTGGAGGTCGTGGCGCGGCTTCCGCGCGGTCCCCTGCCCCGCGTGGTGTTCCTCACGTCAGCGGCGGCCCAGGACGTGGGCGATGCCCTGCTGTCCGGCCCCCACTACTACCTGCCCAAGGGCGCCAGCCAGGATCAACTGTCTCTCCTCTTGCAGTCACTTGGTGAGTGAGCGGCCGGGCATCCGGGGTTACGGTAGAGGGCTCCTGAGAGGAGGGCCATCATCGTTTCGGAGCTGCTCATCATCTTGTTGCTCGTCCTGGCCAATGGCGTGTTCGCCGGGGCGGAGCTCGCGGTCATCTCCCTGCGCCGCACGCGGCTGAAGGAACTGGTGGAGCAAGGCAGCGGCTCCGCGAAGGCGGTGGAGGCCCTGCGCAAGGACCCGGAGCGCTTCCTCGCGACGGTGCAGATTGGAATCACGGTGATCGGCGCCACGGCGGCGGCCTTCGGCGGCGCGAGCATCGCGAACCGGCTGGCCCCTGTGCTCGCGGGCTTCGGGCTTCCGACGGAGACCGCGGACGAAGTCGCGCTCGCGGGGGTCGTCATCGTCGTGTCGTACCTGTCGCTGGTGCTGGGCGAGCTGGTGCCCAAGTCGCTCGCGCTGCGGGCCGGGGAGCGCTACGCGCTGCTCATCGGCCGTCCTCTCAACGGGCTGTCGTGGCTGATGCGGCCGGTGGTGTGGTTCCTCACCGCCAGCTCCAACGTGGTGCTGCGGTTGTTCGGCGACCGGACGACCTTCAGCGAGAGCCGCCTGTCGGCGGAGGAGCTGCAAACGCTGGTGGAGGAGGCCACGAAGCAGGGCTCCCTGGACCCGCGCGCCGGGGAGATCGCCGCGCGTGCGTTCGAGATGGGCGACCTGACGGTGGGCGAGCTGATGGTGACGCGCGAGCAGATCGTCGCGCTGCGCCGCCACGCGAACGCGGAGGAGATTCGCCAGACGCTGCTGGAGCACGGGCACTCGCGGATGCCGGTGTTCGAGGGCACGATGGACAACATCGTCGGCTACGTCATCGCCAAGGACCTGCTCGGGGTGGCCTGGGAGGGGCACCTCATCGTCCTGGAGGACGTGGTGAGGCCCGCCTTCTTCCTCGTGGAGACGATGCGGGCCATGGACGCGCTGAAGGAGCTGCAGCGGCGGCGCATGCAGCTGGCCATCATCGTGGACGAGCGCGGCGGCGTCGTGGGCCTGGTGACGGTGGAGGACCTGGTCGAGGAGCTGGTGGGCGACATCCTCAGCGAGTCGGAGACGCCCGAGGAGCTGGTGCTGCGCGAAAGCCCCCTGGCGGCGGTGGTCCAGGGCAGCGCGGCCATCCGGGACATCAACCGGGAGCTGGGCCTGGACCTGACCGAGGACGACGACTACTCCACGGTGGCGGGGCTGACCATCGCGCTGGCGGGCGGCGCGATTCCCGAGCCCGGCACGAAGCTCCGGACGAAGGACGGGTTGGAGCTGGAGGTCCTGGAGGCGACGCCCCGGCGCGTGCGCTCGGTGCGCATCCACCTTCCGGAGGCCAAGCCCGAGGAGGGCTGAGCACCGCAGGACTCCAGGCTAGCGGGACTCTGGAGCCTGGAGGGCCAGCTCTCCCGGGCGTGCTCCGGCGCGCACGCTCCAGCCTGGAGCAAGCTCCAGAACCCAGCCATCGCCCTGCCACCGGGAGCCCTGCGCACGCTCGGGTGGCGCGACGACGGTGGCGGACTTCCAGTCCTGGGCCACGAGCACTTCGGACGTCACGCTGAGCGAGCCCCATTCATCCACGATGCGGGCTCCCGGATACACGGTGCCATGCTCGAGCAGCGGGACGAGTTCCCCCGGGTTGAACTGGATGCGCATGCGCAGCAGGGGCAGGCGCAACACGGGCCCCTCCACCAGGCGCTTGCGCAGGGCCTCCGCGCGCTCACGGGCGAGCCGCGCACGCGTGGTCTCGGCCTCGCGCAGGGCGGAGCCCTCATAACGCGTCTCGCGCCGCGCCACGTTCCGCTCGGGCCCTGGCGCTGGCAGCCGGAGGGCCTCCCCGAGCAGGTCCCCCAGGTCCGCGCCTTCCAGCGCCCGCTTTCGCCAGCCCGTGGCGGAGGCGCCCGCTTCATCCAACAGCAAGCCGTAGGCGGGCCCTGACGCATAGGCGAAGGCCCGCACGAAGGAGTTTCGCCGAGCGCCGTCGTCCAGGTTCTCCAGCGCCAGCGCCCTGCGCTCTCGAGCCTGGCCGGCCGCCGCGCTCACGCCGGTGTACTCCGCGAGCCCTTCATGGCGCTCCAGCGAGCCCTCCTCGGTGGTCGCCGAGGCAAAGCGCGCTCGGCGCTCGCTCCGGAACGCCAGCGCGTCCTCGACGGCGGTGCGGCGCGCGGACGCGGTGCTTGAGCGCAGCGCGGACGCGAGGGCACGCCACTCGAGCTGCAGCAGCGTGCGGCCCTCGAAGTCATCGAGGTGGGCATTGGCCCCCTCCTGGCCGCGATGTCCCAACGAGCTCGCGAGCCGATGGAAGGCCTCGTGGGCCAGCAGGGCGCGCCGACGCGCGGGGGCCTCGGGCAGCGGCGCCCTCAGCTGCACCCACGAGACTCCGGCCCAGGTAAGCGCCGTGTTGGCGATGGTGACGTCGGTGGGCAGGACGCCCACCCAGGGGCCCGCTCCGGACTTCCCGGGCCACTCGCTTGCCACGAAGGCCCGCGTTTCAGGATGGACGACGAGCAGCGGAGCGCACAGCGAGTGCCCCCACAGTCGCCGCCCATCGGCTTCACAGGTCCGGCGAAAGTCCGCGAAGGCGGCTGTGATTTCGCCCACGGCCATGACCTCGGGCACGACGGCAGCGGACTCAGGGGCGGCCAGGGCATTGCCGCTCGACACGACGCCCCAGAGACACGCCGTCGCGATACCGCACCTCGTCACGATTCCACGCTGACTCATGAAGCGCTCCTTGAAGAGGCCCCACCGCTCCTCGCTCGAGGCCAGAAGCATGCGGGCGAATGATACGCCCACGGCCGCAACGGGTACGTCGTTCACCCGCGTCGATTGCACACGGGCGCTCCGTGTCGTGAAACGCCCGGCCTGCCCTCAGCGCCCCTTGGGCCGGGGCCGCGTCGGAGCACCTGCTTTCGCGCTCCCCTGCCCCAGTCGCCGCGCCGCGACGTCTTGATGCGCCAGCCGCCGCAGGGCGATGAGCACGGGCTCGTGGACCGCCGTTCCGAGCACGGCGTACTCGACGGCGGCCGTCGCCTCCCGGGGAATGCTGCCGACGTCGAACTCGGCGATGGCGCGGATGTGCGGCCCGTAGACGGCGAGCCGCCTGTCATCCAAGGGAATCCCCGCCGACTCCGCCGCCGCCAGCGCGAGCTCCAACTGGGCGACCGCGGCGAACCGGGGGTCATAGACCTGGCCCAGCTTCTCGAGCACCGCGCGGGCCCGGGGATAATCCTCCGCCGCCTCCGGCGTCACGCTGGGCGGCAGCGCGGCAATCGCCTTGCCCAGCGTCTCGAAGAGGTCGTCCTCCGGGCGGTCCATGAGTTGGAGCACCTCCCGCGCCTTCTGCACACTCAGGCCCACCGTCTCCGTCAGTGCGCGAATCACGGCGATGCGCCGCACATGGGCCTCGCCGTACTCGGCCCGCGTCGCCGACGTCGCCTCTCCGGCCGGCAACAGCCCCTCCCGCAGATAGAACTTGAGCGTCGCGAGCGGAACACCCGTCCGCTCCACCAGTTCAGAGATGCGCATGCACGGCCCCTTGCATTGGATACCTTCAGTATCTAATATTGGATACCATGGCTATCCAACCCCACACCCTCATCCTCTTCGGCGTCCTGCTTCTCTCGCTCATCACCGTGGAATCAGGCGGCTGGTTCCTCACCCGTGTCGGGCGGGGCAGTATCCCCGCGAACGCGCTGCAGAAGAACTTCTTCCGCGCGGGGCATGCGCACGCGGCCGTGCTGCTGATGCTCAGCCTGGTCATCCTGGTGGTGCTCGACGCGGCCCATCTGCCGGCCGGCTACGACGTCGTCGCGCGCTTTGGAGTCCCGGTGGCCGCGCTGCTCATGCCCGCGGGCTTCTTCCTCTCCGTGCTCGGCAAGGACCCCCAGCGGCCCAACCGACTGCTGGCCCTGCTGTGGATTGGCGCGGGGAGCCTCACGCTCGGCCTGCTGACGGCCGGCGTGGGACTCATCGTCGCGGGCGTCAAAGCCTCGTGAGCAGGCGCTGCCACGATGAGGTCATGCCGCGAGCGAGGCTGACGCGACCCGTTCGACGGAGGCCGCTGGTGAATGAGAGGCATTAAACCAATGCCAACCACCCCGGCAAATGACTGCCAGCCCTGAAACTCCCCTGCTCGGCAGACCTTCCCCACGGCTCCGACGTCAAGGGTTGGGTGTGAACCCACCCGCCGTGAGTCATTGCATAATCCCGAGGATGACCCATGAGCGAGGCACCGGCTCGTCGCGTACTCTTTGGATGCCTCGATTCGAGGCCCATCCCCGGAGCCAGACATGACACGTGCATTGGGAGTTCCCGCGCTCGCGGCGTTGTTGCTGTTGGGAGGTTGTGAAGGCGTAGGCCCCGAAGATGCCACGGCGCCCGTGGGTGAACTGGGCGTCCATGAGGGGGCGGTGGGTGAGCTGGACTTGAGTGTCGAGGACGTGGTGGCGTCGTGCCAGGCCACGGCGTTGACGCTCTCAGGGGTCATCCAGAACCACGGGGCCACGGGCATCGCCGGTTCCACGGCGGCAGTGTATGCGGGCGGCACCGGCGCGGGCGGCACGCGACTGGGCACCCTCAGTGTGCCCTTCCTGGTGGGTGGAGAGCGCTTCCCCTTCCAGCTCTCCTTCACGGTGCCGGAGGGCACCCAGCGGGTGGTGGTCGTCGCGGACGACGACGGGGTCTTCAACGAGGACAACGAGGCCAACAACGTCGCCGCGGTCGACTTCTCCATTCCCTGTGCGACGAACCAGGGTCCGGTGGCGCTCTGTCGAAACGTGACGGTGGTGGCGGACGCTGCCTGCCAGGGCGTGGCCTCGGTGGACCACGGCTCGCATGACCCGGACGGCTTTCCGGGTCCCTTCAGCGTGACGCAGCTTCCCTCGGGCCCGTTCGCGCTGGGGACGACGCCTGTGCAACTGGACGTGACGGACGGGGCGAGTGTGAACACCTGCTCCGCGACGGTGACGGTGGTCGACACCACGGCGCCGGTGCTGGGGGCCAGCCGGGGGCGCGTCCTGACGCCGTCGGTGGGCTCGGACTACGTGCTGGTGTCACTGTCGGACTGCGCGCTGCCGGCGGTGGACAACTGTGGTGGGGAGCTGCCGCTGGCGCAGGCGGGCACGCTGTTGCGCGTCAGCTCCGACGAGCCGAACGATGCGCTGTCCCTGCTGCGGCTGCTTGCGTGTGACGACATCAAGCTGACGGCTGATGGCAAGTCCGCGCTGGTCCGCGCGGAGTCTGCGCTGCTGGGCAACGGACGCGTCTACACGTTCACCTACGGCGTGAAGGACGCGACGGGCAATGAGACCACGGGCACGTGTCAGGTCCGCGTCCCCGCGCTGCTGGGCAATCCCGCGGTCGACTCCGGGGTGACGTACTGCCAGGGCGTGGGTTGTCCCTCGGGAACGACGGGGCGCGGACTGCTCTGCTCCCTGCTGTAGTCAGGTCGTCGTGAGGGCCCGCCTGGGAGGACTCCGGGCGGGCCCGTGCGACGGTGACGAATCCCAACACACTCAGTGCTTGCCCAGCGCGGGGAGCCACACCTCGAGAACCCTGCGCGGCATGTTCCCGTACTTTCCCTGCAGCCCGATCACACGGACGTTTCCCCTGAGCGCCACGCCCTTCTCACCGAGCACCTGCTGAACAAGCGCTCCCACCTTGTCGGCGAGCTGCTTGTCATCGGCGTGGAAGTAGCGAACGTCACCCGTCGATGACGCTCCTTCCGTGAGGATTTCGGGACTCGGAACCCCGTAACCCTCACCGTCCAGCGCCAGGGAAAGTGCTGAGGCTATCGACCTGTCGTTCGGGTCCGCGTAGTGGACGAACACCCGTGTTCGCTCCGCCTGGGCCGCGGCAACCAGCCTGCGCGCGCCAGCCGGCACATCCGAGGCCGGTGGCCCGGACTTGATGGCCTCCGCCAGATGCACACGCGGCGAGGGTCTCTCGACCGTTTCAGCCTGTGCCGACACCAGGCTCAGCTCACCGGCGGAGCCCGCGCTCTCGGCGAGCGCCACCCGAATCTGCCCGACCAGACTTTCTGGAAAGGCGGCAACCAGGACGTTGCGCTTCAAGATGCGCTTCTTCGCATCCTCTCCGAAGATGGCCTCGTCATTGAGCTTCAGATACTCGAAGAAGTCCTTGCGCCACCCATTGTCCAGCTCACGTTCCGCTTGAAGCTGAGCAAGCTGTAGCTCGCGGTCCTTCTGTTCCTTCGCGAGCGCGAGTTCCTTCTCCTTCGACGCCACCGCCACCCAGACCTGGACGCCAGAAATCAGGATTGTCGCCACCGAAATCACGGCCCCCAGATTTCGATTGAGAAGCCCCTGGCGAGAGGTCGACGTGGTCCGCTCATGCTCGAACCGCTTTTCCTCGAGCAGCACCCGCCTGCGCTCCAATTCCAAGCGCTCACGCTCCAGGCGAAGCTGCTCCTCTGAAGGCGTCTCTCCAGTTTCGCTCATATGTCCCCCCGGGCAATCAGCGCCGTCGGGCAGGATACTTCAAACTCACGTCCCGCTCAAACCAGGCCCCGGCACAGTGCGCCGACGCGAGGCTGCCGCCCTGGTAGACTCACCAGGTCGGGAGGAGTCCGCATCCATGTTCTTGTGGTCCGCAAGAACAGGCCCGGCTCCAGTCAGTCATCCACCTGCGACAGCAGTTGAGTGGTGACGCAGGTCCCCGTGGCCGGGCAGCACAAACTGCACTTGAATTGCAATTGCCTCTTAAATTGCAGAAGATGGCGCCAGCTTGGTCGTCCTCCGCTCGCACACCTTCATGACAGGGGACTCACCATGAAGAGCTTGAAGCTGTTGCTGTTGAGCTGCGCCGCGGTGTTCGCCATCGGGTGTGGAGCGGCGCCGGCCGAGGTGTCCGATGAGCAGCGGGAGATGAGCGTGTCCTCGGAGACGCTGTCGACCTGCACAGCGTCCTGCGCAAACGGATCCGTCAGTTGCCCCTCGACGGCGACGACCTGTAGCGCGACGAACAACGTGGGCGTGACCTGTGACGGCGTCGCCATCGCCTGCCCGACAACGCCCCCCAATCCCCCTGAGCCGACGTGCAGCGCTCCACAATGCTCGTACATGGAGCGCCAGGCCTGCTCGTCTACTCAGGGCGGTATCGTCCCCTGCTGCACAGACGGCTACGAGTTCTACTGCCGTTGCATCGGGAAGTGGCGCTGCGACATGGCCCTTACGCAGTAGCCTCTGCCACCGCTTCGTCAGCGATTGTACTCGCCGGTCCCTCCCACTCCGAGCACGGAGGACGCCAGGCGGAGGGCGACGTTCAGACGTCCATCCTCACAGGGAGCGCCAGAGGGTGCACTGAAGCATGGCTGGCCGTTCCGCCCCATGGGCCTGTGGGCCCATGGGGCGGAGGTACACGCACGTCAGGGCGTGCAGCGCGCGGTGGCGAACGAAGCCGACGCGAGGAAGCGCCCGAGGCACCCCGCCGATAGTGACGGCGGGGGCCTTTCTCAGGCGTGAACGGACAGGGATTGCGACGGCACGGGAGCGCATACGCCCGAGGCTGACCTATGACAAGAACACCGTCCGCCCCGCGCTGAGGCCGCGCATCATCTGCGGCCCAAGCTGATGACGATGATGATGGTGGTTCCGTTCGGGCACCTGAAGACGATGACGATTCTTCGGCGCATGAGCATGCCCTGGACATCCTCGATCTCCGTCCGGGCCTCGACCTGGGTTCGCTCGAAAGGGAGCGGCTTCGGAACGGTGACCGAGAAGGTCTGGAACGTCGCGGCGACCCGAGCGACCTCCTGCCCATCCTGGTCGACAAGCCCCACCGTGCCTTCGTAGGAGCCCTCGCGGATGTCCTCTTCGTTCGCATGGGCGTTCAACGCATAGAAGCCCGCGGGGAGATCGAGCTCCGGCGCATCAACATAGACAAAGCCGACATCGACCCCATTCGGGAACTCCGTCGCGGGAACCTGCTCGAAGCCCGCGATGCTGGTCCCCGCGAAGGTGACATTCTCCGCGGTGGTGGTGACAATCTGCTCCTTGTTGATGGAGATGCCACGCTCATCCGCGGCGCTCGCCAGCTCCGCCGCAAGGTCGGTGCAGGCCATCGCCGGAAAGGGTTTGACGGTGACAGGCCGCAAGTACGTCGCAAGGCGACTCTCTCCTGCCCAAGCGGAGCTGGACACAAGGAAGAGCGCCACAACAAGGCTCGGGAGGCGGATGACTTGGGGATTCATGGATGGGTCCTTTGCGCAATGACTGCTCAGCCAAACAGGGACACTGCCGAACCAGGGCCACAACACGCCCAACCGCACACGTCTGCAACGCCTCCTTTCTCCCGGATCGGGACGACAGTCTTCATCCTCATTCCCAAGACAATGTTGCCTTTCGGACGACCCACGGTTCGCTATCTCCATGTGCGGCCTCCTGCGCACAGGAGAGGATTTCGCTTGAATCGAAAGCCTGCGGCACCCGTGCGTCGTCCAGCTTCTTCGGGACGATGCCCTCCGGGCACAGCAGGCGCGGCATCTGGCCGGAATTCCCGAAGGCGTCGCAGTACGCGCGCGGCGATTCGACGGCGAAGGGGCACTACGGCGCGTCCTGGTTCTCGACAGAGTGCTCGGGACGCGCTCGAATCACGGGGAACGATGGCCACCCATTCGCCGCCGAGGGAGCGGAACTCCCATGACGAAGCTGAAGTGCCCACGGTGCGGTGACCCCAGTAATGAGGCAGGTGGAGCCCCCGGTGGCTCAGTCGCCTGCTCGAAGTGCGGCGACGTGGCGCCCCTGGACAGCCGGAGGCGCCGCTTCGTCGTTCTCGGAGTATCTGTCGTGCTCTGCGGGGCACTCATCGGAATCGCCAGGACGCAGGTCCTCCAGTTCAAGAGACACAACACGCACATCGAATGCGAGGCGACGCTGAAGGCCCGGTACCTGACCCAGAAGGCATTCCACGACGAGCGCGGAAGGTACGACCCCGCCTTCGCCAACGTCAGCTTCCTGGCCCACGAGAGCAGCCGCTATTCATACTTCGCGGGCACCGGTCTAATGGCACGGTCCGATGGCACGCAGGAGGCACGAAGCAACAAAGCAAAGATGACGGGCGTGACGTTCTGGTGGGAGTTGCCTCCACGCGCGGCGGTGTCCGTGGAGCAGCTCCCTTCCGAAGTGAGGGCCCAGTTGGGCCTGTCCGGGACGTGCCCACGGTGTGAAATCACCGCGGCATGCGCGGCCAACCTGGATGACGACGACACGCTCGACGTGCGGGTCGTCTCCACCGGACCACTGGCCATCACTGGCCCAGAGGGCTCCACGGTGTCACCCGGCATGCCTTCACATTGGATGGATGACCTCGACGACTCCTGAGCGCCACCCTCCGTGCCCAGTCGAACATGCGCGGAGGAGGATGAGCAGGAGGCGTCGCACCTCCTGCTCGAGACGCGGCGGTTGAAATCAAGAGCCGAGCCTATCGCCCACTCCCATCAAATCTGGGAACAAATCCAGACCTTACCAAAAGAGCAAAGACACTCCCCCGCCGTGCCCGCGGAGTAACAGCAATCCCGGAACTGCCCCGCCGTCGGGCAAGCTTTCCCATTGAGGCTCTCACACAGAGACACGCCCGGGCACCCTGTTGGCACGGGAGGAGGACACGCCGTGAATACCCCATTGCACGTCACGCCCTGGAAATCCGTCGAGGAGCAACTCGTCGTGGACATGGGGCAACTGACCGTGCCGGTGGAGCATTGGGCCGTACAGCTCGCGAGTTCCTGAGAGACGAATTCAAATTCCTCACTGCTGCTTGCGCTGCCATCCGAGGAACCTCCACAGGCCATGGCTCCCACCAACATCGCACTCAACGCAGCGCCGACGAAATACTTCACAAGCATTGAACCCCCAGGAAAAGAGCAAGAATAGAAGGGATGAAGAGGGTCCGCCTATCCCAGGTTTCTGGGATTGGGAGATGGTGGAGCGGTCCCCTCGGCGCCGGCCATACCCTTTCGCACGAAGGACTGAAGCTGTGCGATGTTCGGACAATCAGGAGGGGAAATTGAAATTCAGAACCATCATCGCGCTAGCGCTCTCCCTGCCCGCCACTGCTGCTTGCGCGCAGACAAAAACACAGCAAACCACAGCGACCCTGAACCTGGCGCCGACTTCGAGCCCCGCGACCACCGAGAGCACTCAGGCCGAGGCGTCGACAAGGAGCCTCATCGCTCTGTCACAGACGGAGCTCGACACGAGGATGACGGCCATTGGTGCCACTGGCGAGCTCTCGCCTGGCGGCTCTGACTGCGGCCAGTGGCAGCCGAAGCCAGAAGTCACCTGCTCACTCCAGTGCGGCAGAGGAGACTTCGCGGGCGAAGGAGATCCGACCTGGTCTCAACTCAACGCGGGCGCCAGCTCGACCTCGTATAAGGCAACGAAGTACTGCAGCGGGGAGTCCAACGCGCAGGCGCGCTGCCAATCGAAGAGCGTGCGCTCGACGCACCTTGTCGTCGCCACGTTCAATGCAACGGCCCAGAGATTCGGAAGTTGCAGTGGCTGCGCTGGGAGCACCGCGAACGTCAAGCCGACGTGGCGAACGATGCTCCGCCTCGGCGCGGGCAAGCAGACACTCTCGCTGAGGCTGGTTTCCAGTCGCTTCGTCCCGAATGGAATGCGGTGCCACCTCAGCGTCGGAGACGCGGCGAACCCAGGGGGCCACTGGGAAGCGACCACGAATGACACCCATGCTGAACAGGGCTTCATGGCATCACACGTGAGCGGCGACACCCCCGTCGTCATCGACTGCAAGCCCCTGGTCCAGGCCAGCGCGTACGGATGCCCACAGAACTTCGATAATCCGAAGCGGCAAGGCTCGTTGGTCATATCTGTCGTTGCAGGCCCCTAGTTGCCGGTGCCACTCACCTCGACTCCCTGGGGAAACAACCCGCCTCCTCTCCAAGAAATCGTGCGATGTCCGTTACACAGTGACCGAGGCCGCAACCACGTGGAAGGCCACGGGCGCTGTGGAATCCACGCAAAGGGGAACCATGAAGAAGACACTCTTGGCGGTGTTCGTCGGACTTTGCTTGGGGGCCGGTGTGGCCGTCGCAGCCGAGTCCCACGCGGTTGCGGAAGGGCAAGCATCAGCGGAACAACGGCTCGCGCCGTGCTGCGGTGACTGTGACTACCTCTACGATGAATGCATCGCGGGATGTCTTGAGGGGGACCGCGCCTGCGGACGGAGCTGCATGTTGGGGTGGAACCGATGCCTTGCGACGTGCGACTACGCATCCTGCATCTGACCACAGCTCAAGCCGCCGTTCCGGGTGCTGATTCCTGTTCAGGGTGACAGGCGGTGACGCCGGCCGGAGCGGCGGCCCTTTAGCAAGCGCGTGGCACGAAGCAGCCCCAGAACATCACCGTGCCCCCTGGCAGGCCCGCTCAGGGAGCTGTTCCCGCGGAGACCTCTTGGTGGCGACGTATAGCCGCCAGGAGGCACCCGCGCCCCGAGACTCTTCAATCTGCTGGATGAAGCTTCGCAGCAGCCCGGCGTGAAGGTGAAGCGC
Organism: Myxococcus sp. CA040A; assembly: GCF_013336725.1. Classification (NCBI taxonomy): domain Bacteria; kingdom Pseudomonadati; phylum Myxococcota; class Myxococcia; order Myxococcales; family Myxococcaceae; genus Myxococcus; species Myxococcus sp. CA040A. Next base: position 113,064 of record NZ_JABUMR010000016.1, read on the forward strand.
TCCCTCCCGGTCATCGTCGGAGGGAAAGCAGACAACATCCTTGCTCGGGATCCCGAGCAGTTGGGGTCGCTACGCGGCCTGGTCCTTCCTCGTCGGGGTGGATGATGGAGGGGCTCCGCCTCACTGCGGAGCGCGCCCACAGGAAGGCGACTCCCCCAGCTACAAGGAGCGCCCCGACAACCCCCGCCACGAGCCAACGAGTCGACTGCGACATGCGACACCTCCGGGCACCATCATAGCCGGGCGGACGGGCCCGCCGGACGCCGTCGTCTCCAGGGAGGCGACGTCCTCCCAGGCCCTGTGCAGGCCACACCACAAGGCTTCCATGACGGCCCTCTGTCGAGAAGCATCGCCCCTTCACGGCGTACACGGCTCCGGAAGGTGGGATGGCGTGCCCCAGACCGAGGAATCAGCCGGACGCAATCCGGGCACCCGTCCCTCGGCGCGCCTCCGGATGCCACCAGAATAACGGAGCTTGAGGCAATTCAACCGCTGCGATGGGATGTAGCGATTGAGCACGCACCATGTGACAGCGCCGCAGGGGGCGCGCCATAGAAACGCCGTGATGCCTCTGCGGCAGGCGGGCCGGCCTTCTCGCTGGCGGACGACACCTCCACGTTCAGCATGTGGGCGACGTCTGCCAGCGCTGTCTCATTGACCGTGGTTCGCTCCTCATGGACGACAGCCCACACCAGGCGGCCCAGGGCTCCGAGGAGGTGATGCCGGCGCGGGCGGACCACCCATGCTTTGGAGGGAACGACGAACGTGAAGGACTTCCCCTGGCGGGACTGGAGAGATGCGTGGAGGAACTCGTTGCGCTTCGGGTAGGACTACAACTTCGAGCGTGATACCGGGCCTCAAGCCCTAGCCGCCACCACTCTGCGCGTGACACAATCTGCAATTGTATTGCACCCGTAAAGGAGGACGCATGAAGCGCATGACCAGTAGCCTGTTCGTACTTGGCTTGCTCGGCTGCGGTGGGGGCATCGACGGCACACAAGACCTGCCAAACCCACAGCTCGACGAGATCGAGCAGGGAGAGGGCGAGCAGCCCCCCGTAGGCGCGCCGGGAGAGGACGAGGACCACCCCTATTGCGACGAACTGCTCGTCGAGCCAGTGAAGTGCAAGCATCGGATTGCCCCACCCACTTTCCCGCGCCCTACGCCCACCCCCAGCCGTACGTGAACCGCGCACCGACGCCCGCCACGCGCTCGCGGGCGGCGGCCTCGGCGAATCCGAACAGCCCAAGGTCGGCGAGGGGCTGTAGCCGCCCTCCGCCCGCGCGTACCAGCCCGTGAGGGTGGACACACCGGTCGGCGCCTCCAGGTCGTCGACAGACCCAGCAGTAGCGGCGGCAAGGCAGCGCCGTCCACCGAACCGCAGTATCCTTGCCGGCGTCCCCCCAGGGGAGTCATGAATCGGCAGAGGGTGTTCGCGCTTGCAGTTGCCCTCCTCCTTGCCGGAGGCGCCGTGGCCTTTGTTGTGCTTCGCGGCGACACGGTGGAGGGGCAAGCCATCGCACCATGGTCAAGCGACGACTTTGCCTCTGACCTGGAGCGGCGCCCTGGGTGCTGGGTGAAGGTGAAGTCATCGGAGCCGGGGAAGTGCCCTCACGGCGTCGGTCGCATCTACAAGGGTGAGTGCTACATGGCCAACTGGGACGTCTGCGCGAAGTACTATTGAAGAGCTGGCCCATGTCCTGGAGCCGGATCGCTCGCCAGCAAGCGGCATTCGTCACCCCCTCGCGCCCCGCCGCTTCATGCCTCCGGGCGACCACCTCGAACGAGCGCTCCTCGAGTTCAACGCCCTCGGCGCGCCGGCCGAGCTGAAGCGCGGAACCGCTGCCCCCGAACGGGTCCAACACCATGCCGCCCATCGGGAAGGCCGCGATGCCCTTCCGGGCGCGGCTCCGAGCCAAAGAGAAGGGCCCCCTGGCTCGACGGAGAAACCATGCACGTCGCCGCGTCAGAGACCTGGACCCTGGGCTCCACTACACCGCGGACACGGAGAAAATCGCCATGGTGGAGTTCGTGGCGCGGCGGGTCGAGGACTTCGCCTGGATTCCCTCAGCGGCAGGCGGCGCATGCCGCGCCACCATGGATTCCACGCCGACCGTCAATCCACGGAGGCAGCACCTGGTGCCACCGTGCTGACGGGAGCATCCGCCGACCATCAGGCACGAACGTGGCGAAGCACAACGGCAGGCGACAAATAGTTGACTGGAGCAACTACTCACATCCCGCCACATGGAGTTCTCGGACTTGTCGTGATGCTCTTGAATTGCGTCCAAACTCCTGGTCGACAGGCGGACGCAAACCGAAGCGGAGGCAACCATGGCTACCGTGGGACTGCGTCGTTGTGCGTTGTGGGTTGGATTCGTGTGGGTGATGGCGTGCGGAGGCCCTCTCCCCGAGGCGCCAGAGTCATCCGATGCCATCGCCCACGAGGAGATGTCCATCGAGAGCGCCGTACCTGGAGCCGAACTCGCGTGCCCACTTGAGGTCGTGGAGGCCTGCGTTCCGGGCTGGTACACCTGCGGCGTCCGCTGCTGCAACGACACCCTGTGGGACTCTCAACAACTATGTGGCAATTGCCTCACATTTGCACACCGAAGGTGCGTAGACCAGGGCGGCCCGAAGCGAGTTCGCTGGACGCCGTAGCACACCGCACGACCCGCCCGGACACCGCCGACCCGTGAAGTCGCGGATGGCACCTCCGGGCTGGTCATTCCGCCTCCACCTGGTCACCACTGACTCCGAATGCCGTGGTGCCGGATTCCGCCTGGCCGAGATGCTGCGTCGCCTGGCCCTGGCCATCAACGCGCTTCACCTGCACATGTCGACGCGGGAGCGCATCATTCCGACCTCCGCAGGCAGACCAGGTAGAAGCCCTGATACGGTGAGTTCGTCAGGGGGTCGGCATGGATGCATTCCCGCTGTGGTTGGGCATCACCTTGAGCGGTACCGTCATCGTCCTCGTGGGCATCATCTTCTCGGAGCGGCGCGAACAACTGCGACTCCAACGCTGGGTCCAACCGCTTCGATGTCCGGAGTGCGGTGGGGAGTTCGCCCCCCCGTCGGTTGCCCGGTCTGCTCCGCCGCGAACGACTCCTTCACACGGCGCGTCCATCTCAGAGCTTCCAGCCCTGGTCCAGGCGACGTGCGCCGCGTGCGGACTCACCGCCGTCTTCACTGAGACGGGGGAGCCGAAGCGCACGTACCGTGCGTCTCCCGCGGACTGAGTCGCGAAGCCGGACAGAGAACCGGCCAGCCAGGAAGTGCCCATGTACGACTTTCTGTATGCCTTCACGCTGTGGCTGGCGCTCACCGGCGTCGGCATCCTCCTGCTGTTCGCCCTCATCGGTATCGAGAATCGCGGCTACGAGAAGGAGAGGAAGGCCCTGCTCGATTCTCTCCGCTGCATTGCCTGCGGCGGCGAGAGCGACCCTGACTCCATCTGGGGGCCCGACTCCAGTCGGGTCAGGCGGGGCATGCCACAGCCACCTCTCAAGGTCGAAATGACGTGTGCGACCTGCGGGCTCATCGCCATTCACACCGACAAGGGGGAATACGTGCGTACTGGCTCGCTCCTCCCAGACAGAGATTGAGCAAGGGCTCTTCACAGGGAACCTCCAGCACGACGCCCACAGCCCACGTCCTGGACGCTCTCGCGTGACGCCGCGAGTACTCGCGCAGCCCCCGCTGGTGCGCCAGCGACAGGCCAGAGCCGCCGCGACCCAGGAGGACAAGGCCGCTATCGCCCCTGCCCAGCGCGCACAGGGACTGCGTTACGGCTTTGCGCCCCGGCGCAGGTCCCGGTTTCCGCAGTCGGCCAGGTGGAACGTCCCCGGGCGGCTCATGCGGGAGACGACGCGGGCGCCGACGTGTGTGGCGAAGTCCGAGGGCCCGCCTTCCCTCCGCTGCACCGAAAGGTGGGTGGTGTACGCCGTCACCATGCCGGGCCTGTCCCGCCTGTCCACCAACTCCTCGAGGAGTTCCCGGTCGCGCCGGCCCAACTCCTCGCCCGGCAACCCATCGACGTCGTCCAGCACCAGAACGCGCACCCGGGTGGCTCGCTGGAGAAGCTGGTCGTCCTCCGCCTCATCCTCGCTGACGCGCTTCAGCTGCGACCAGCGCACGAAGAGCCCGGCGGACGCGTCCCACTCGGGCAGACGCTGGCCACCGCGCGTCTCGTGGCGCACCGCGGAGTGGAAGAGGTGGCACGCCCCGGCTGTCTTCCCCACTCCGGTGCCGCCAGACAGCAGCAGCGTGCGCAGCCCCTCCTGTAGCACGAGCCGCGCCGCGCGGAGGGCAGCCGTCTCCAACACCTTATCCCCGGTGAGGACTTCCACTGCCTCCGATGGGGCGGCGCACAGCTTCAGGTGCAGCGGCCACGCGTCGGCATGGGCGACCTCGAGCCGAACCCTCTCCGCCGCCTCGGCCTGCCGCAACTCCACCTCCCGCCGCTTCCAGTCAGCCTCGAGCTGGACCAGCCCCGCCGAAGGCTGCTCACGGGCCTGGGACATGGCCTTGCGCATCAGGTCCGCCAGCCGCTGAGGCCCCTGTCGCTGGGGCGCGGCCGGCGCGGTCTTCTCGTCGTCTCGGCTCACAGGCTGTCCACCACTCCTTCGTGGTAGTCACGGGGGTTGGGACATCCCCGCATGCGCGTGGATGACGTCGACCGCATCGCGGGCGTGGTGGTGGAGTTCAACTGTTCCACCAGGTCGCCCAGGTTGTCATACCGCAGCTTGAGTCTGGCGGGGACGTCGTGCCCTCGTCAGAGCAGCAGCTCGTGGACTCCGCCGCTGCCGGGGAGGGAAAGCCGCGTCCGGGTGGTTCCATCGTCGACATGCTCCCACCCGTAGTCCTGTCTCCTGGTTTCGCCAGAGACGCGCTCCACGTCGCCGAGCAAGGACCCGGCATCCAGCGCCTCCTGGGGCGGCAGCTCGCAAGGAGATGTCCGGCAACCAACCGATGGCTGGCGTTCAGCGGATGCACCCTTCCGCACACCCCACAAGGGAGCCGCCTCGCTGCCGATTTCGCCAAGGAGAACGAGCGCCAGGCGGCGCAGCGCGCCGAGCAGCAGCGTCAGCTCGAGGCCCAGGCGCCCACAGTGAAGCTCGCCGACGACTTCCTAGCCACCACGGCGAAAGCGAACGTCGAGTTCGCCTTCGAGCCCGGCCCTCCGCGGCTGGCCTTCCCGATCATCGAGTGATCTCCCCGTCCACGTGGGGAGAGCGGCTCCGGGCATCCCAAGCCCGAACGACACTCCTCGAGCGCTTCCGCTTCTTCGACGGCTTCGTCGTCGACTTGGATTCGGTCACTTCCGGGCATCGGCTGTGGGCGAGGGCGGCAACATGCCCCGCCACAACCCGATGGCGACACTGAGTGGGATGGATGAACATCCACCCCGCCGCGACACGCGAACAAGCAAGCCCCTGACGGAGACTTCACTCAAATCAGAAATCAACCTTCGATGGTGTGGCCAAGTCGAGAGACAGGAATCACATCACTTGGCTCGACACCAGACTCCCCAGTCCATGCATCCATGTCCCGCCGGAAGCGTAATCTTGTTCAAGCCCTCTAGATACCAGTACTTTTGGCGCCAGGTTCCTCTGGTACAGACATCATCGTCAGCCGCCAGCGTATTCCGATAGAACACGAACCCGCCCCAGTGCTGCCCCGTCGTCGGGTCATCGCTGTATGCGAAGAAGGGCTCAGAATTGTAGATTCTCTGCCCATAGGTCCAGTAGGTGCAGGTGACGCGAAGGGGCTCATCAGAGTTGACCACCATGCCATAGTCGTACTGTGCAGGCGGATAGCCAGGGAGCGTACACTTATCGCTCGCAAACTGACTCAAACTACCGCACGGAACCCAACCAGCAGCACGGGCCGGGCCTGAAGTGAGGGCAATGCCCGCCACAACGAGGCAAGAAAACGCGAATCGCCACTTCGACATGACGCGGTGCTCCTTTTGAAGGACTGCGGACCAATAACTATCCAGCCCCCAGGAGAATGCCATTACAAGCGCCACCACTGTGATTCGCCTGACGCTACTCACCAAGCCCTGTATTCCATTCAACTCCCACTGCGTCATTCCAGACAGGGAGGCACGCCTACCCCAGGCAGAGCCAAGTGTACGCGCGGTTGCCTGTTGATTCCGTTGTAGGGAACCCGTCTGGCTGGAACGGCTCGCCCAGCACCTTGAGGACGACAGCGCCAAGGGCGCGCCAGCTTCTCGGATTCGGCTGGACTGCATCTCTGTGGTGCCACGTAACTACGTCCTGAACTTGCTCCAGTAGCCTGCGCCGAGGCGCCACGCGGCACCAGCCGGGAGGGGCACAGTCCCCGTGGCGATGGCCATCGTAAGGTGCGCGTGCCCTTCAGCGGCCTGCCCAACGGCACATTCCGGGTATGCCGGCAACGAGGGCCAATCCCCATACTTCGTACCAAGAAATTGCTCTACAGCGGAGACTGCGTCGTCGAGCGAAGGATACTTGGCGGTGAAGTAGGCGCCCCCTTCGTCATACCCCCATTGCTCGTAGTCAATGTCAACGACTGACTCAGCACGAATCCCAATCGTCCGGATATAGCCAGGGAACGAAGAGGACTCGGAAACATCGACGACGCATACTTTCCCTTTGCTGGTCAGCATCCTGCGCCGAATCTCTTCGATTTCCATTCTGTCTATCCGTGTTAAGAGGCAGGCCTTCCCAACTCTACCCTCCCCACCGCTGCCGCCTGCTGCCGTCGTAGAGCACCCCGCCTGGCTGAAGCTCCCAAGTCGCCGAACTGACCTGCCTGGGTCCTTCGGACCACTGATTACGAGAGAGGTGCCGGCCGGGATGGGGTGGGTACCACTGCTTCGCACTGCCGTCGAAATTCCAGAGGCGTGAGGTAGCCGAGGCTCGAGTGTGGCCGGACCAGGTTGTAGTGCTGCCGCCACGCCTCGATGACAACCTTTGCCTCTACCCTGGAACGAAACCATTCCATGCTGAGGCACTCGTCGCGAAAGCGTCCGTTGAAACTCTCGTCGGTGCCGTTCTGCCAGGGCTTGCCCGGCGCGATGTGCGCCAGCTCGATGTGCGCCTCCGCGGCCCACCGCAGGATGGCGGAGGCGACGAACTCCGGCCCGTTGTCACTGCGCATGTGCCTGGGTGCCCCTCTTTGACTCACCAGCTTCGACAGCACCTCGACTACCCGTCCGGAGCGGATGGCGCCCGCGACGTCGATGGCAAGGCACTCGCGCGTCCACTCGTCCACCACCGTGAGGCATTTGAGCTGCTGTCCGTTGGCGCAGCCGTCGAAGACGAAGTCGTAGGCCCACACCTGGTTGGGCCCCGTCGCAGGCAATGGACGCGGGCGACTGGCCGCCACTCTCCGCCTGGGCCGTTTGCGCGGCACCTGCAGGCCCTCCTTGCGCCAGAGCCGATACGCCCTGTCTGGACACATGCGGTGACCGTCCCGCCCCAAGAAGATGCGGATGCGACGGTATCCGTACCTCGGGTACTGCAGGGCGAGCTCGCGCATCCGCTCCACGACAGGCCTCTCCCGCTGTCCCTTCTGCGACACGTACCCCAGGGCCGAGCGCGCCACCCGCAACAGCCTGCATGCTCGCCGGGTGGACAGCCCCCGGGCGCGGGCATACTCCACCTGCTGTCTTCGCGCGGGGGCGCTCACCATTTTTTTGCTTGGATTTCCTTCAACACCTCGATGTCCAAGTCCCGCTCAGCCAGCAGCTTCTTCAACCGGGCATTCTCCGCCTCCAACTGCTTCAGCCTCTTCGTGTCGTTGGCGTCCATGCCCCCGAAGCGCTTGCGCCACGCGTAGACTGTGGGCTCGCTCACTCCATGCTTCTTCGCGGTCTCCGGCACGGACGACCGCTCCGCCTCTCGCAGAATGGCGACCATCTGCTCTTCGCTGAACCGACTCTTCTTCACTGCCTGCCTCCGTGATGTCCGGAGACGGCATCCTCTCAAGCTTCAGGTGGTCCGAAAACCGCAGGGCATGTCACTCAGCCAGCCGGAGAACGCCGCCAGCAGAAGAGCCTTGGCACTCAGGATGCGTGTCGGCCGAGCCAGGCCCGGAAGAAGGGCGGCTCATCGCACACCCTCCACCGCATATGGCACATGCGTCACCGCTCTCCCCCTGACCAGATTGGCGGTCAGAGAGCGACTCAAGTGGGCAACAGGTGGGAGGGGTACCGGAGCGGGGGTCAGGGCCCGAGATGCTCGGGAAAAATCCCCAAGCATCCCGGGCACTTCCCTCTGCGCGCGATACAGGATTCGAACCTGTGGCCTTTGGCTCCGGAGGCCAACGCTCTATCCAGCTGAGCTAATCGCGCAGAACCGCTACAGCGAGGGCACAAGTAGCCGAACTCCCCGGCCGACGCAAGCCCGCATTCCGCCCAGGGCTGACGGGAGAACACCCCACCGCAGGGGTCCCCCGCCCGCCCAGGCGCCTCAGCTCGCCCTGCGACGCCGGCCCACCAGCAGGACCAGCGCCCCCAGGCCCAGGAGGACGAGCGATGAGCCCCCTCCCTCGCCCGCCGAGGCACAGCTCAAGCCACCGCCTCGGGCGTCAATCTCCAGCGACGGATCCAGCACGAAGTTGACCACGGAGGACTGCACCGAAACGTTCCCCGCGTCATCCGTCGCCACCAGCGTCACCGTATGGCTGCCGTAGTCCAGATCGACGCGCGGAACGAAGCGCCAGTCACCGCTCGCGTCCGCCCGGACCTCACCGGTCTTCACGCCATCCACCAGGACGGAGACCATCGTCCCGGCATCCGCGTCGCCCTGGAACGTGGGCGTCCGCACCGACAGGATGTCGTTCACCCGAGGAACGGACAGCGAGGGCGCCCCAGGGGCCTTCAGGTCCACCTTCCAGCGGAACTCGGCGGGAGTGGGGTCCTCGTTGCTCGCCGGATCCCGCGTCTTCACCCGCAGGACATACTCAGTCTCTTCCGCATCCTCCCGGCCCAGTCCCGTCAGCCGGTACTCCGCGGGGTTGCAGCTCACGAAGTCCGCCCCATCCAGGCTGCAGAAGTACTGCATCTCCAGCTCGTCTTTGTCCTGGAACGACCCAAACGAGAAGACCGCTTCCACGGAGTTGGAGAGTTCCTTCGGCTTCGTCTCGATGCTGGTGTCCGGCGTTTTCGTATCGCTGGTCCACGAATGCGTCACATACAAACGCTCGAGCGTGAGGTTCCCCGCGATGTCCTTGCCCCTGATCGTCAGTGTGTGGGCCCCATCGCCGATATTGGGCCGGGTCAGCGGGCTCGAACAGGGCGTGAAAAGCGGCGTGTCGAGCGCGCATTCATACGTCTCCAGCACCTCCGACGTCTCGAATTGGAAGGTGTAGCCCGGCACGTTCGTCAACGTGGGAGGTCCCGAGAGAATCGACACCACGGGTTCATCGACATCCACGATCAGGGTGTAGGGCGCGGAGACCGGTCCCAGATTCGTCGCCAGGTCGGTGAGCGTGGCGGTGATGATGTACTGACCGCTGAGCAAGTCGAACGGGGGCGTGAAGCTCCATGTCGCGCCCGTGGCTTTAGCAGTCCCCCAGAACACACCATCCTTGTAGAGCGTGATGGTCCCCTCCTCCGGGGTCTCGCCCTGGATGCCAGGCTTCTCCTGGTTGGTGGGGTGGTTGGCCCTGGGAGCCGTCACCGAGGGAGCCGTCGGAGCCGTGCGATCCACTTTCCAGCGGAGAGAGGCTGGAATGCCATCCCGCTCCCCCGCGAAGACAGCGCGAACCGAGAGCGTGTAGATATTGTCCGGCAGACCTTCGTAACGGGCGACATCGTAGTCGTCACCAGGCCCCTTGGGACACGGAGCGAAGTCCGGGGGAGGGTTGTCCGGGTTGATGGACTTCTCGAGCTTGCACTCGAAGTCCACCACGCCCTTGTTCGACCACAGCGAGAAGATGGCCTCCGCCTTGTTGGTGAGTCCTCCGTCAGCAACGGGGCCCTCGAGGATCAAGGTATCCACCGCGCCGGTGCTGATGCTCCACGTGTGGGACGCCGGCGAGTCGTCCCGGTTGCCCGCCGCATCCACGGCGCGAATCAGCAGCGTCTGAGAACCGTCACGCAGGTTGGACTTCTGGATGAAGCTCTCATCCACTTCCGGCCCCGGAGGAGGACGCTCGCACGGGGTGAATACCTGCTCATCGTCCTCCGGATGCCCCGGTTCCTCTTCTTCCGTTTTGTAGATGTGCCGACACTCGTAGGTCAGCGCTTCAGGCCACGCGAGTCGGAACTCGGCCGTGGTGTCACCGACACGAAGGTCCGGAGCTTCGAGGATGGTCGTCTCCGGCTTCGTCACGTCCACGATGAACGACACCGGGTCCGAGTCCATGAAGCGCCCCGCACCATCCGTCGAGCGGACGAACACCGTGTTGGGCCCCTCATTCAGCGGCGTGGTGCGCAGGTAGGTCCACTGGCCGCCAGGTCCCACGCTCACCGTGACGGGCTCCGGCAGCGGTCCGAAATAGACCTGCACCGAGGTTCCCAACTCCGCGGTACCAGTCAACACGGGATACTGGGTGTTCACATACGTGCCGAGCGGCGCCACGATGGGCTTCGCCGGGTCCTTCCGGTCCACATGGAACGTGAGCGTGCCGGAGAACGCGCTGACGTTGCCCGCCGGGTCCTTCGACATGGCGCGAACCCAGTGGAAGCCATCATCCGCGGGCGACGGTGAATACGTCACCGACCAGGCCCCTGACGCATTCACCGTGGCCGGCGGCAACACCACCGAGTCATCCACATACACCGTCACTTCGGTGTTGGGGTTGAGCCCCACCGTGGACTCGAGCACACCGTCCAGAGTGATGGGCACAGCGGTGTAGTGCTCGCCCAGGATATCTGGATTGAGCACGGGGCGCGCGGGCGCCACCGTGTCCACGGTGATGCCCACGTCCGAGGACTCCACGAAGTTCCCCGCCGCATCGGTCGCCCGAGCGCGAAGGATGTAGCGCTCCTGGTCCAGCGCGGCGGGCACGACACTCCAATTTCCCGAGGGACTGCTGGCCACCGTGGTCAAGGTCTGCAGCGTGGTGCCCGAACTCGTCAACCGCACGGTGACCACCACGCGTGCTCCCGCCTCCGTCGTCCCGGCGATTGTCGGCGTGAGCTCGCGCACCGCGCCCGCGCTCGGGGACGTCACCTGGATGGACGAGGGGGCCGCGAGGTCCACCCGCCATGCGTGACTGATGGGCGACGGGTCCACGTTGCCCGCGGCATCGATCGCGCGCACGTGGAACTGCTGGGGGCCGGACGTCAGCCCGGTGAACGTGCGACTGCCTGACCCCGTCCCAGGACATGGCGTCGAGGTGAAGGTGACGCCGTCGACGGAGCACTGGAACGTCGCCGTGGAGTCATCCGGGCTCTGATAGTCGAAGAGCGCGCTCGACGAGTTGCTGTCGGCCGCGGGCACCGCGGTGAAGGATGTGTCGGGAGCGAGGGTGTCCACGCGCCACGCGCGCGACGCGGGGCTCGGGTCCGGCGTCCCCGCCGCGCTGTAGGCCGTCACCTCCAGCGTGTGGGCACCTTCGTCCAGGTTCGTATAGGTCTGGGTCGGACCGCAGGCCGTGGCCGGGCCAACGTCCAGCGAGCACTGATACGTGACCCCACCCGTGAAGGTGAAGACCGCGGTCTTCGAGCTCGTCGGCGCGCCTGGGGGACTGGCAACGGGCCCCCCCGTGATGGCGGTGTTGGGGACGGAGGTGTCCACCTTCCAGGTGTAGCTCTTCGGGTTCGGGTCCTGATTGCCCGCTTGATCGATGGCGTAGACCGTCAGCCGGTGGTCCCCGTTGCCGAGCGCGCCGGACGAATACGAGGGCGGGCATGGACCGAAGGCCGCATCCCCCAGCGGCGGCGTACTGTCCAGCGCACAGCGATAGTCGGACGTCTCCGTCGAGGTGAAGGTGAAGTTCGCGACCGTGGCGCTGGAGATCGGAGGGACCCCATTGGGCGTGAGCGTCGTCGTTGGAGGGACGTTGTCGAAGGTGAAGTTGAACTCCGTGCCGATGGCGCTGTAGGCACCGAGGAACCCGGCTTGCGCCGCGACGCGATAGGCCGTGCCAGGGGTGCTGCTCGGAGGCACGAACGAGTAGACGAAGTCCTTGAGGCTGTCCGATGCCGTCCTCCCCCAATACGTGTACGTGAGGTTCGGGGTCGTGTTGGTGACTTCGTAGAGGATGACCTCTGACAAGCCCTGATCCGTCGTTCCCCTCAGCAAGGGATTTTTCGTCCGACCAGGCGGCGGCAGCGGGGTGAGCCCCGGAACGCCGGGCGTGGTGAAGGCCGTGTCCATGAGGGTGACGGTGCCCGCATGATTCAGCGCGGTGGCCGCGTCATTGGGCATCGCGCCATCGGTGGTGGCCCCAGGGGCCGTGCCCTGGGTTCCCGCCATGCCCGAGGGAGTGGTGGGGATGCAGGAGGCCCCTCCTGAAGCCTGGAAGAACACGCGCCCTCCGCCACCTCCGCCTCCGGGCCCGGCCACGCCGACAGCGCCATTGCCACCCGCCGCGCTGACCTTGTTCGGGTCACACGTCCCGCTGCCCGTGAAGCGCAGGTGCAGGGTGCCACCGGCTCCACCACCATGGCCGACATTCGTTCCCGTGGTCGCCAGGGCGCTCTCCCCATGGGCCAGGATGCTTCCAGTCCCCGAGAGCGAAGTGGCGCGGATGAAGATGATGCCGCCGCCTTGGCCACCTGCCCCCGTCGTCAGGGCGCTCTGGGCATGCCCACTGCCTCCGCCACCACCAAACGTGAGGAAGCTCAGGGACGAACCACTGAGCGCCGCGCCGCCATCGCCCCCCGGGTTGTCCCCCTCGTTCTGCCCTCCCACGCCACCGGGCCCACCATTGCCACCGCCACCGCCGCCACCACCGCGACAGGGGCCTCCGCCTCCACCATTCGTGGAGTTGTCGGCCGAGTCCTCCTGGTCGGGAACCACGTCCTCTCCCCGGCGTCCCGTATTGCCCGGGTCCGAGCCCGAGCAACCGCCGTTCGCGTCACCGACGAAGGCCGCGCCCCGGAGCCCGAGCCCCGTTGCTTGAATCGTTCCGTTGTTGATGAGCGGGCCATTGGCCAGGAACGCCAGCACGCCGCCCGAGCTCCCGTTCCACTTGTCCGCGGTGACGGTGACGTTCGCGTTGACGGTGACCGCTCCGTAGCGAGGCACGGTGACCACCTGCGCGCCCGCGCTCTTGTAGCTGTGCACCAGAGGCGCGGTGAGCGTCAGCGAAGTCGACGTGGGGCCCCCTGTCTTGACCTGCGCGAACTCCCACTGCCCCACGGTGGGCGCCACACCGGCCGACAAGTCCACCGGAGTGCTCGTGCCTGGCGCGGGCGCGGGGCTCAACCCGGTGGTCTGGATGACCATCACCAGGTTGGTGTTGGCGAGCTCCGGGAGCGCCCCGAGCAGCACCAGCGTGTCCGTCCCCGCGTTGGCATTGGCGTTGAGCTTCGTATGACTGTTGATCTTGTGCGAAGAGCCCGCCGTGGAGAAGACCCTCGCCGTGCCTCCTCCCCCCAGCCCGAACCGGTCCCGTTCCGCGCTCGCGGTGCCGCACAGCAACAGCACGCCCCACAACAGCGCTCGCGTCAGCAGCGTTCTCATTGGCGCACGTCTCCTGGCTTCACGGCCCCGTCAGCGGGGAGCGCTCCTCGCGACTCCTGTGGGTCGATGAATTTGAACTCGATGCGGCGGTTCTCTTCGCGGTCCTGATACGTGTTTTCGGGGAACACCTTCGGCTTGGTCTTCCCGAAGCCCACGGCCATCAACCGGTCCGCCGGAGCCCCCTTGCTGATGAGGTACTGGCGCACCGCATCCGCGCGGGCCTGCGACAGGCGCCGGCTGGCATCCAGGGGCGAGCGCAGGTCCGTGTGCCCGCCCACCACCACCATGGGCAGCTCCGGGTGTTCCTTCACGATGCGCGCCACCCAGTTGAGCTGCTCGAGCGAGCGGCTCTGGATGACCACGCCCGAGGCCTCGAAGTAGATCCGCTCGAACAGCTCCAGGTGGCCCGGCTTGATCTCCACCAGCGGCGGCACGTTCGCGGGGCAGCCCAGGTTGTTCGCCGCGCCCACGTCCTTCACGCAGCTGTCCAACCGGTTGGGCACGCCGTCCTTGTCCGAGTCCATCTCCGGGCAGCCCTTGCGCTCCGGCGGACCCGGCTCGTTGGGGCATTCGTCGTTGTCGTTCTCGATGCCGTCCTTGTCGAAGTCACGCACCGGGCAGCCGCGGTTGTCCTCCGGTCCCGGGTCGTCCGGGCAGCTGTCCTTGCTGTCCTCGACCTCGTCCTTGTCCCGGTCCTCGATGGGACACCCATTGCGCGCGGGGGGGCCGTTCTGGTCCGGGCACTCGTCGAGCATGTCCTCGATGCCATCTCCGTCCGAGTCCTTCGCCGAGCAGCCTCCGCGCGCCGCGTCTCCGGCCACCAGCGGACAGCGGTCCACGCTGTTGATGATGCCGTCCCCATCCTCGTCGGAGCCGGGGCACTCCTGGATGGGGTCCGTCAGCGTCTTCACCAACCCCGGCTCGCAGCGCACCGACGACTCACCGGGCCCGCGCGTCGGCACCACCTTGCCGAACGCACCGCCCACCATCAGCCGGAACAGCGGCGTCCCCGGGGCCGAGCCCACGCCCATGCCCGCCAGGGCGAAGAGTTCCAGCGACGGACTCGCCAGGTAGCGCGCCCCCGGCAGGAGCTCCACCGCGCCGGGCTGGTCCGTCAGGGGCAGCATCGCGCGCACGTTCAGCTCCCAGCGCAGCCGCTTGCCCGTCGTGGAGAGCGCCGCGCCCACGCGCACCTCGTGCCCCACCTCGTCCTCCAGGTCGCCCACGCGCTCGGTCAGCAGCATCTTCTCCCGCTGGACGTAGCCGACCTCCAAGCCCGCGCGGATGCGCCCGAAGTGCCGCCCCAGCATCAGCCGGGGCGACAGCCGCACCGAGCCGTCATCCCGCGAGAACCCCTCCGCGCTGCCCAGGGGCACGCCCACCCCCAGCTCCGCCGCGAGGTCCAGCACGCCCGACGACTCTTGCGTCAGGAGTCCCACCCGACCGCTCAGTGACGGCGTGGAGAGCGTCTGCGCACGCGGCTCCGGGATGCCCGCACCCGCCAACCCGGTGCTGTTGCCACCCTGAAACGCCACCAGCGGCACCTGCAACC
This sequence comes from Myxococcus sp. CA040A, assembly GCF_013336725.1. Taxonomy (NCBI): domain Bacteria; kingdom Pseudomonadati; phylum Myxococcota; class Myxococcia; order Myxococcales; family Myxococcaceae; genus Myxococcus; species Myxococcus sp. CA040A. The sequence goes on from NZ_JABUMR010000016.1 coordinate 128,247, forward strand.
CCACCTGCAACCAGCTCAAGGGCGCATAGGCCGCGGCCAGGTGCGCCGTCGCGCGGCTGCCCACGACGGCGAGCTTCTTCCCGGTGTTCATGTACACCAGCGGCTCGTGGGCGTACTGCATCGCGACCGTGGCTCGGAAGTCACCCGCTGGAAGCAGCTCACCCAGGCCCACGAGCAGCGCGCCTTCCGCGCCAGGATTCAGCTCCAGCCGCTCCAGGTCGAACCCCCTCAGGGGCGACGCATTGGGGACGGGGGGCACGTCGTCCTGGGCCCCGGCGCTCGCGGACGCCAGCGCGAACGCAAACGCGAGCACGCCTCGCAGCAGCCTGCTTCGTCTCATGATTCTCCCGGATGAATGGCGTGTGGGTAACCCGGAGCCGTCCCACGTTTCAAGCCGGCCCCCCGCGTTCACTCTACACCAGATGCCCCCCTCCTCTGGCCAGCCCGCACCCATCGGGTCGCCCGGCGCGCGAGGGCCGAGACAACGCTGTCACTGAAATCTCAGACCAGGGATTCCCGCCCGGTCAATTCGTGGCATGCTGGCGCATCACTCACCTCCCCGCGGCTCGCGCGGGGTCTGGCGCCGGGGGCACTCTGATGATCGCGAACGCCGCGTTGCTCGCGAACCAGGCCGAGTTCGAATTCGAGGCAGGTTCGTTCACGGCCGCGGAGCTGGCGGTGCTCGGCTTCGAGGCCGAGGAGACGCTCTCCCAGCCCTACACCGTCGAAGTCGCCCTCGCCGTCCGGCCCGACCTCGAGGTGGAGGAGAAGCTGCTGCTGGGCAAGGACGCGCGGCTGACGGTGATGCTCGGAGACGGCACCGCCCGCTTCTTCCAGGGCGTCGTCGCGCGGATGACCCGCTGGGACGAAGGCAGCGGCCCCGAGCGCCGTCGCTACCGCGTCACCGTCGTGCCGCGCCTGTGGACGCTGCGCCACCGCCGCAAGAGCCGCATCTTCCAGGAGCTGACCGTTCCGCAGATCGTCCACAAGGTCCTGGACGAGGCCAAGGTCGAACACCGCCTGGCCCTCACTGGAACCTACCCGGTGCGCGACTACTGCGTGCAGTACCGCGAGTCGGACCTGGACTTCGTCTCGCGGCTCCTCGAGGAGGAAGGCATCTTCTACTTCTTCGAGCACGCCGAGAGCTCACACATGATGGTCCTGGGAGACGGCTCGTCGGCCAATCCCTCCATGCAGGGTGAGTCCAAGCTCGTCTTCCGCGAGCGCTCGCACATGATCGCCTCGCAGGAGTACGTGCACGAGCTGGTGGCGCGCACCGAGGTCCAGCCCGGCGTCGTCGCGCTGCGCGACTACAACTTCCTGCGGCCGGCCCAGATGCTGGGCGCGGAGGCGGAGGCGGACGACGGCGAGACGGCGCTGGAGATCTACGACTATCCCGGCCGCTACGAGGAGCCGGGCCCCGGCCGCAACCTGGCCCAGGTGCGCCTGGAGGAATTGCGCGCGCGCACCCAGACGGTGACGGGCGCCAGCTACAGCCGCCGAATCTGTCCCGGCCACGTCTTCGAGTTGGCCGAGCACCCCGACACCGCCGTCAACCGCAAGTACCTGCCCATCTCCGTGCGCCACACCGGCCACCAGTCGGAGGCGGTGAGCATCGACCAGTCCACGCTGCGCTCGCGCGAGGGCTACCGCAACGAGTTCCTCTGCCAGCCCGCGGACGTGCCCTTCCGGCCGTCTCGCGTGACGCCCCGCCCCGTCATCCCCGGCGCGCAGACCGCGCGCGTCGTGGGCCCCGCGGGCGAGGAGATCCACACCGACGAGCATGGCCGCATCAAGGTCCAGTTCCACTGGGACCGCGAGGGCAAGGCCAACGACAAGAGTTCCTGCTGGATTCGCGTCAGCCAGGCCTGGGCGGGTCCGGGCTGGGGCGCGCTGTACCTGCCGCGCATCGGCCACGAAGTGGTGGTGGAGTTCCTGGAAGGAGACCCGGACCGCCCGCTCGTCACCGGCAGCGTCTACAACGGGCAGAATCCGCCGCCCATCGACCTGCCCGGCAGCAAGACGCAGAGCACCCTGCGCTCCAGCTCCAGCCCTGGCGGTGACGGCTCCAACGAGCTGCGCTTCGAGGACGCGGCGGGCTCGGAGCTCGTGTATCTGCACGCGCAGAAGGACTTCAACGTCGTCGTGGAGAACGACAAGACGCAGGAGGTCCGCGGCAACGAGACGTTGCTGGTGAAGAAGGACCGCGCCCGCGTCATCGAGGGCAACCAGTCCCTCGAGGTGAAGAAGGACGACGACAGCACCATCAGCGGCAACCAGTCCCTGGCCGTCACCGGAAACCGCTCCACCACGGTGGCGGGCAATCACACCGAGTCCGTCAAGGGTGACCAGTCCATTGGCGTCAGCAGCAGCCAGAGCCTGTCGGTCAGCCTGGCGTCGGCGGAGACGGTGGGCCTGGGGAAGATGCTCACCGTGGGCGGAGCGCTCGCCATCAGCGTGGGCGCCGCCTTCAACGAACTGGTGGGCGGCGTCAAATCCGAGCAGGTGGGCGGCGCCAAGGTGGAAGTCGTTGGCGCGAAGAAGTCCGAGTCCGTCAAGGGCGCCCGCTCCACGCAGGTGGGCGGGGACCTGTCGGAAGAGATTGGCAAGTCCCGGACGCTGAAGGTGGACAAGGACCTCATGGTCAGCGTCGGTGGCAAATCCAATCACGTCACCAAGGACGCCTACGTCCTGTCCGCCAAGGAAATCGCCCTGGTCGCCGAGGAGCAGTTCACCCTCAAGGTCGGCTCCGCCACGTTGCAGGTGAAGAAGAACGGGGACGTCGTCATCAAGGGCGCGAAGATTGAAGTCACCGGCAGCGGCGACGTCATCATCAAGGGCTCCAAGATCTCCGAAAACTAGGCCGGTCCAGGCAGACCCCGGGGGGGGTGGCTTGAAACAGGTCCACTGTGTCTGGCACTTTACGCTTCGCGCGGAACCGACGACGGGGCCGGGCCCTCAAAAAGGAATGTGAATTTGGCGCTAGGACACACTGGCGCCGGTGCGGCGGGGGTGGCCGGCCGGTGCCTTCGGTGGGGTGTGGTCGCCGCGCAGGCGCTGGGCATGAGCGTGGGAGCGGGCTGCGCGAAGCGCGTGCCCTTCTCCTGTGAGACACCGCCACCGTTCCAGGTGGTGGTGGACGCGGCCGAGCAGCTCAACCCGGACTCCAAGGGCCGCTCGTTGCCCACCGTGGTCCAGATTGTCCAGCTCAAGGACAGCGTGAAGCTGGAGCGCGCGGGCTTCCGAGACTTGTGGGGCAAGCCCGAGGTGCTGCTGAAGGATGACCTGCTGCAGGTGGCCGAGGTGGTGGTGGCGCCCGGTACGCAGGAGAAGCGCTGGATACAGCGGGACCCGAAGGCGCGCTTCGTGCTCGCCATGGGCCTGTTCCGACAGCCACTGGGTTACTCCTGGCGCGCGGTGGCGACCTTGCCCGTGGTGCAGGAGTCGCGCTGCGTGGAGCGTCCCGCCGGAGACCAGGGGCCGCCGCAGGAGGACGACGAGGTCTTCCGCTACCGGCTCCAGGGCTATCAGATCGACTTGATGTTCCGGCCCCTCAGCGTGGCGCCGGAGCGACACAACAACCCCGAATCCGGCGACCAAGAGTCGCCCCGGAGAGGCGCATGAAGTCCGCGCAGCGCGTCGTGTGGTCCGAGGGCATGTTCATGAGCCCCCACCACCTCCAGCAACAAGACCTCTATCACGAGCAGCTCTTGGAGAACCGGCTGGGGGCCCTGGAACCCTATCCGTGGGGCGTGGTGGCCATGGAACTGGACCAGGAGGCGCTGCGCGCCGGCCAGGTGCAGTTGTCGAACTTCGTCGGCGTGCTGCCAGACGGGTTGACGGTGTCCTTCGAGTCCGGAGACGCCGAGGCCCCCTCCGCGCGCCCCGCCGAGGGCTACTTCCCTCCCGCGCAGCGCACCCTGGACGTGTACCTGGGCGTGCCGCGCGAGCGCAGCGGCGTGGAGAGCTACGGCAGCGGGGAGCGCATCGGAGGCAGCCCGCGTTACACGCCCGTCACGCGGCCCATCAGCGACCTGACGGCGTCCACGTCCATCTCCCAGGTGGGCTTCGGCCAGCGCAACGTGCGGCTCTTGTTCGGCACCGAGCCGCGCGACGACTTCGAGGCCATCAAGCTGTTCGAGCTGACGCGGGACAAGTCCGGCAGCCTGGCCGTGGTGGACGCCTACGTTCCGCCCTGCCTTCGCATCGACGCGGCGCCCTACGTCATGGGCGAGCTGCGCACGCTCTTGCGGCTGATGGTCTCCAAGCAGCGCCAGCTCGCCTCGCGCCGCCGGCACCGGGACGCGTCCGCGCTGGAGTTCACCGCGGGCGACGTGACGCTCTTCCTGGAGCTCAACGCCCTCAACGGCACCATCCCCTTCCTCCAGCACGCGCTGGACGCGGGCAACCTGCGGCCCCGGGATTTGTACCTCACGCTGGTGCAGTGCGCCGGCCAGCTGTGCACCTTCTCCTCCAGCGCGGACCCCACGACGCTGCCGTCCTTCCAGTTCACGAACCTGAGGGCGACGTTCGAGGAGCTGTTCCGCCGCCTGTCGGAGCTGATGCGCTCGGTGGCGCTGGAGCAGTGCCTGACGGTGGACCTCTCCGCGGGCTCGGACGGCATGTTCCGGGGGAAGCTGGAGGACGAGCGGCTGGAGCGCTGCGGCGCCTTCCTGCTGGCGGTGAGGAGCGATTTGCCCGAGCGCGTCGTCGCCGAGCAGTTCCCCAAGCTCACCAAGGTGGCCTGCTGGGATGACATCCCGGGCCTCGTCCGCGCCGCCGCGCCCGGGGTGCCGCTGGCCGTCACGTACCGCCCGCCGCCGGAAGTCCCGGTGCAGCCGGGCACCGTGTACTTCAGCCTCTCGATGAATGACGGCTACTGGAAGAACGTGATGAGGGACCACAACCTCGCGCTCTATCTGCCACAGCCGTTCGACGCGGCCCGAACGACCGTGGAGCTGCTCGCGGTCCCCACCGCCAATCGCTGACGCGCAGGGATTCCCATGGACCGAGTGACGGAAGCCACGAAGGACTGTTTCGACGCCGCCATCCACCTGCGCGGCTCGGAGGCGGCGGCCATTCCTCCGCCCGAGACGCTCTATCACCGCCTGCGCGGAGTGGTGGACGAGCTCTTGCGGCGCGCCGCCGTGCTCGGCTTCAGCCACCAGGACGCCCAGGACATGGCCTACGCCATGGTGGCGCTCATCGACGAGGTCGTCCTCAGCCGGCCGGAGGAGTACCGGCAGTTCTGGATGACCAACCCGCTGCAGCTGCACTACTTCAACGAGAACATCGCGGGCGACGGCTTCTTCGCCAGGCTGGACCTGGTGCGCAAGGACCCTCACCGCGCCGAGGTCCTCCAGGTCTACTACCTGTGCATGCTCTTCGGCTTCCAGGGGCGCTACCGCATCCGCGGCGGCGAGCTGGAGCTGATGACGCTCATCGACACGGTGAAGAAGGACCTGGAGCGCGCCCGTCCGTTCGACTTCGACGTGCTGTCACCCCACGGTGACCGTCCCACCGACTCGCTGCTCTCCAAGCGCCGCAAGACCCCCATGCTGGCCCTGTCCGCGGGCTCGCTGGCGGTGGCGGTGCTCTTCTACGGCGTGCTGCAGTTCTTCCTGAAGGACAAGGTGGACGAGCTCAAGGGCCGCATCGAGCTGCACGCCGCCAAGAACGTCGCCGGCACGCTGGCTCCGCCGCAAGCGGGCGCCAACCCGGGAGGCACGCAATGATGGCCTACCTGCTACCGCTGCTGGGCATCGGCGCGCCCATGTTCGCGCTGATGACCTACCTGGAGCTCAGCCCGCCCCAGGCCGCCATCGTCGCCGCGCTCGCGGGCCTCTTGGCCATGGGCGTGGTGTGGGTCGTCAAACGCATCCGCGCGCGCCGCGCCGCCAAGAAGCTGGAGGGCGCGCTCGCGGCCCAAGGTGAGGAGCAGGCCGCCACGGTGCGGCCGGACCTGCAGCCCGAAATCAAGGCGATGCAGGACGAGTTCACCAAGGCGGTGGGCGCGCTCAAGGCGTCCAAGCTGGCGCGCGGCGGCAAGGACGCGCTGGCGGTGCTGCCCTGGTATCTCATCGTCGGCCCTCCGGGCGCGGGCAAGAGCACCGCGCTGCGCAACTCCGGCCTGAAGTTCCCCTACCTGTCCGCGCGCGGTGGCGTGCGCGGCGTGGGTGGCACTCGCAACTGCGACTGGTGGCTCACCAACGAGGCCGTCATCCTCGACACGGCGGGCCGCTACACCAGCGCCGAGGAGGACCGTCCGGAGTGGATGGCCTTCCTGGACACGGTGGTGAAGCACCGCCCCAGCCGCCCCATCAACGGACTCATCGTCGCCATCAGCGTCAGCGAGCTGATGACGGCGGACCCGCAGGCCGTGGGCGAGATGGGGCAGACCATCCGCGAGCGCCTGGACGAAATCACCGGACGTCTGAAGATGCTGGTGCCCGTCTACGTGATGGTCACCAAGTGCGATTTGCTGCCGGGCTTCGTGGAGATGTTCTCCGACTTGTCTCGCGTGGAGCGCGGACAGGTCTGGGGCTTCACCGTGCCGCTGGAGCACCAGAAGGACGCCAGCACGGACCTGTTCCGCGAGCGCTTCGACGAGATGCTCTCCGTGCTGGAGCAGCGCTCGCTCAGGCGGCTGGGCCAGGAGCGCCGGCTGGAGACGCGCGAGAACATCTACGGCTTCCCGCAGCGCTTCGACGCGCTCCGGAAGAATCTGGCCGAGTTCCTCCAGCCGCTCTTCCTGGAGAACGTGTTCCAGGACACGCCCGTCTTCCGCGGCCTGTACTTCAACAGCGGCACGCAGGACGTGCGCGCGGTGGACAAGGTATCCCCGTCCGCGGGCGAGATGTTCGGCACGACCAACGGGCGGCCGCAGACGGATGGCGCGTCCGCCGAGGGCCGCAGCTACTTCCTCTGGGACGTCTTCACGAAGGTGATGTTCCAGGACCAGCAGGTGGCGGTGCGCAGCTCGCTGGAGGAAGCGAGGGTGCGCCGGCAGAGCATGGTGCTGGCGGGCGCGGCGATGGCGGCCACGGCGCTGCTGTTGTCCATGCCCACCCTCTCCTATTTCCAGAACCGCTTCCTGGCGGAGGCGGTGACCAAGGCCATCACCGACGTGAACCTGGACCCGCGCGACGACGTGCGCCGGGTCGAGGACCTGCTACCGCTCAGCAAACGCCTGGAGGAGCTGACACGGCACGAGGAAGAAGGCGCTCCGGTGTGGATGCGCTTCGGCCTCTATCAGGGCCACAAGCTGCTGCCGCAGGCGCGCGAGTTCTACAACACCGCCTTGCGGCGGGTGCTGCTGGGCAAGCAGTTCGAGCTCATCCAGCAGCGCCTGGAGGGCTTCGCCCGCAGCCCGGACATGCTCACGCTCCGGGACCCCAAGGAGCACGCGCGGCGCTCGTCCGAGTTCAAGCAGTACGTCGACGACCTGAAGATGTACCTGTTGGTGACGACGCCCCGGGACCCCAAGGAGCCGGAGCTGGACGAGACGCAGCGCCGGTGGCTCGTGCAACAAATCGTCGAGCACTGGGGGCGCGTGCGCGGCAGCGCGCTGGATGAGGGAACGGTCGCCACCCACGCCACCACCTTCATCAAGATGCTGGGCGCCGAGCAGGCCCTCCCCGACGAGCAGAAGCCCGCGCGCGAAGAGCGCATCGCCTTCCCTCGGGAGCACGCCCTCATCGTGGGCGCCCGACGCGCGCTCATCCGGGTGCCCCTGGAGAAGTTGGAGCTGGCGCGCATCGTGGAGACCACGCGCGCGCAGTACGGAGACGTCACGCTGGAGCAATTGATGGGCTCGGTGCCGCAGTTCAGCGCCAACATGGTGGTGCGCGGCGCCTTCACCCGCAACGCCTACGAGAACGAGGTGAAGCAGCAGCTCGAACAGTCGTTCTCGGACCAGGATGCGTGGGTGCTGGACCGGGACGTCGGCAGCGACGTGGAGGGGTTGCGGCGCGTACTGCACTCAAACTACCTCTCCGCCTACATCCAGGAGTGGAAGGACTTCCTGAACGCCATCAAGGTGGTCGAGCCCAAGGACGACGTCCAGTTGGATGACCTGCTCACCAACCTGACGCGCGGCACCCCCAAGCCGTACAGCCGGCTGTTCAACTCCATCGTCAACAACGTCCAGCTTGAGCGACGCCCCCCCAAGGTCGAAGCCACGAGCACGAACAAGCTGACGGCGTCCGTGCAGAAGATTTTCGGCTCCGGTGACGACGCCGTCACCGAGAAGAACCGGGAGAAGCTCAACCCGCTCGCGCCCTCCGGCGAAGAGGAGATTCTTCCCCGGGACGTGGCGCGCGAGTTTGCCTCCATCATCCGGTTCGCCACGGAGCGCTACAAGACGGACGACGGCGAGGAGACGCTGACGGCGCTCGTCGAGTACGAGGAGCAGCTCGTCACCGTCCACTCGGCGATGCTGGCGGCGAAGGACAAGCCAGGAGAAGGCGCGGAGCTGGCCAAGAAGAGCAACGCCGCGCGTAGCTACGTGGAGATGCTCATCCGCAAGCAGACGGACAACATCGCCATCTTCCATCAACTGCTGATGCCGCCCTTCAAGGACACCCTCCAGGTCCTCACCCAGGGCCAGGCCCAGCAGAAGAGCAAGCTGTGGTGCGAACAGGTGGCCGTGCCGTTCAACCGGGCCTTCAAGGACATGTATCCGTTCACGGCCAGCTCGCAGAAGGATGCGCCGCTGCCCGAAGTCGCGGAGTTCCTGCGGCCCGACAACGGACAGCTGCGCAAGTTCATCAAGGAGCAGCTCAGCGAGCAGCTCGTCCCCACGGGCCGCAAGTGGGACTTCACCTCGTCCGCCAGCGGGAACTACCGGCCGGAGCTGCTCACCTTCCTGGAGAAGACGCAGGCCCTGGCGGCGACCCTGTTCCCGGGCGGCGAGTCGGTGGGCATGGTGGACCCGCTGGTGCGCTTCCAGGTGCGCATCCGTCCCGGCGTCTCCATGGATGGCGCCGCGTCGCAGATTTCGTCCATCGTCTTCACGCTCGACGGCACGGACGAGGTGTACCGCAACGGTCCCGATACCCTGTGGAAGCCGATGATCTGGCCCGGCCAGGCCGGCAAGCTCGGCGCGCGCATCCTCGTGCAGAGCGTGGATGGCGCCACGGAGTCCACGCTGGAGGCCGAGGGCGACTGGGGCCTGTTCCGCCTGCTCGAGCGCGTGAAGAAGATCGAACCCAGCCCGGACGGGCGCTACTTCACCGCGACGTGGGAGATCGAGGAGATGAATGGCGCGCAGGTCTCCATCGACTTCCGGCCGGAGCGCACGACCAACCCCTTCTTCGGGCTGGCGGGCAACACGTCCAAGCTGATGGGCATCTTCCGGGACTCCGGCATGAAGGTCCCGATGGGCATCGCGCTCAACGGCAAGGGCTGCGAGCCGGAGGCCGTGGCCGCGGGCGGAGCCCCCTGATGGCGGTGCAGCAACCTCCTCGCATCGGCCTGCTGGGAAAGACGCCACGCCAGGCGGAGTTCATCCGGTTCAACGCCTCCACGCCGCTGGCCCTCCACCTCTACGGGTGGATGGAGGCGGGCGTGGAGCGTGCGCGCAAGGCGCGGATGGACCTGCCCTCGGAGCCCGCGCACTTCGTCTTCACCGCCCCAGGCCAGAAGCAGGCGCTGGTGGGGCTGATGGCGCCCAGCGTGGACAGCGTGGGCCGCGCCTTTCCGCTGGCCGTGTTCACCGAGGTGCCCTCGGCAAGCACCGCCCCCCGCTTCGCGCTGACACCGGAGGCCTACCAGCCCTTCCTTCGCGCGGCCGGGGCCCTGGCCCACGCGGCGGCGGAGCTGGACGTGCCGCGACTCACCGAGCGCGCCACGGCGCTGCCCGTGCCGGGCCCGGGTGACTTCAGCGTGGCGGAGCGCCTGCGCGACAGCGTCCTTTCGGAGCACCACCTCGCCGACCTGCTGGGCCCCGTGACAGAGGGCTCGCCCGCGGGAGGGCAGTACTACGCGCTGCACACCTTCCTCACCGCGTGTATCGGTGAGCGCGGACGCGAGCAGTCCGCCGCGGGCGTGGTGCTGGACTGCCCTTTGACGGCGCGCGTGGGCCCGGTGGCCTGGTTGGAGCTGTCCTCGCGCCTGTTGCGCTGGCCCCACCAGCCGCCGTCCTTCTTCTGGTCCGAGGGAGACAAGCCCCGGCTGCTCTTGAGCCTGGGCTCCGCGTCGCCCTCCGTCTTCCTCGCGCTCGCCCAGCCCGGCCGCCCCGGCGCCCAGGTGTGGCCGCTGCGCACCGAACGTCCCGCCGCCATCGACAACGCGCGCAAGGGCCTGACGGCCTCCGCGCGCCAGGTCATCGACTCCCCCACCACCACCCTCGACCAGCTCCTGCGCGCCTTGTCGCGCTGAGGGCACACGAAGCCTCACACCATGCCTCCCACCCTCGAAGAGCTCCGTGAGCGCGCCCGTCCCTGGGTCGAGCCCGTGCCCGGCACCGCGCCCGCCGGAACGCAGGCGAAGCACGACCCCGCCTACGAGGCCATCACCGCCGAGGTGGCGAAGCTGGAGTCCCCCGCCAGCAACGCCGTGCGCTGGGACGAAGTCGTTCGCGGCGCCGACGAGCTGCTCAAGGGCACCACCAAGGACCTCTGGCTCGCCTCGTATCTGGCCTATGGCCTCTACGTCACCCGGGGCATGGACGGCGCCGCCACCGGCGCGGCCCTGCTCGCGGAGGTGACGGAGCGCTTCTGGCCCGACCTCTTTCCGGAGGTGAAGCGGCTGCGCGCGCGCGCCAACGCCGTCGGCTGGTTCGTGGAACGCCTGGGCAGGCTGCTGCCCACCATCGACCAGGCCAGCGTGAGCGCCGAGTCCCTCGATGCGCTGGCATTCGCCATCAAGCGACTGTCCACCCTGTCGCGTGAGCGCTTCGCCGACCAGACCCCCGCCTTCGGTCCGATTCAGGACGCCATCGCCCGGCTGCGCGCCGGCCTTCCCGAGCCCCTGCCCGAGGCGCCCCAACAGCAGGACGCCGCTTTGGCCGAGCCCGTGGACAGCGCGCCGACAGCAGCTCCCGTGACGGGCCCGGAGTCGTCCTCGAACCCCGCGCACGCCGACGCCGCGTCAGCCGCGAACACTCACACGGCCCCGAGGACCGAGCCGCCCGCTTCCCCGAAGGCCGCGCAGCCGTCGGCACCGTCGCGCCCCGCGCCCCCTCAGGTCGGCGCCCAGCCTTCCGCGCCCCCGCGCCCCGCGTCCCCGAAAGTCGCCGCGCCCAGCACCGTCGTCGTGCCTCCGCTCCCCACGCTGCCCGCGCAGCCGGACCTCTCCAGCACCGAGGCCGTCACCGACTTCCTGCGCAACGTCGGCGCCGCGCTCCTGGGCGCCGCGAGCGCGCTGCGTCACGCGAGCAGCGCGGACCCCGTCTCCTACCGTCTGCTGCGCAACGGCGTCTGGCTGCACCTGGCGCGGCCGCCTGGCACCGGTGCCAACGGCCGCACGACGCTTCAGCCGCCACCGGACTCGCTGCGCTCCAAGCTGGAGACCCTGGAAGCCAACCAGCGCTGGAGCGAGCTGCTCGACGAGGCCGAGTCCGCCGTCGCCCAACACCGCTTCGCCCTGAGCCCGCACCGCTTCAGCGCGGCCGCGCTCAAGGGGCTGGGTGAAACACACACCACGGCCCACGCCGCGCTGGTGCGGGAGTTGCGTGTGCAACTGCGCCGCATGCCGGGCGTGGAGGACCTGCTCGCCGCCGACGGCTCTCCCCTCACCGACGAGGCCACGCGCGCCTGGCTGCGCGCCGAGGTCCTCCAGGCGGCCCCCCGCACCACCGCGTCCCCGGTCCGCGCCCCGACGACAGCCATTCGCCTGCCGCCGCCGTCACTCGACGGGGAGTCCGCCGGCGCGCAGCCCCTGGGCGAGGAGGAAACCCAGGCGCTGCTGGCCGAGGGCCGCGTGCAGGAGCTCGTCGCGGGGCTCCAGGCGGATGTCGCCGCCGCGGGCACGGGCCGCGCGCGCTTCGTCGCCCGCCTCACCCTGGCGCGCCTGTGTGCCCAGGCAGGACAACTTCCGCTGGCGCGCGCGCTTTTCGACGCGCTCGACGAGGAGGTTTCCTCTCATGCGTTGGACCAGTGGGAGCCCACGCTGGCGGCGGCTTGTCTCGAGGGGTGGCTCGCCACCCGCACCGTCGAGGAAAAGGAAGGGGGACGGTTGGCAGCAAAAGTTCGAAACCGCTATCGTCGTCTCGCACGGCTGGATTCTTCCGCCGCGCTCCGCGTCGTCGGCCCCTGACGTTCCCAGGTTGTTCCGCGGCGAAGCCTCCCCCATGCGACGCCCGCGCATTTCTACGTAGGTCTCAAGGAGAGAGCCGCAGATGAGCAAAGAGAGTTCCGTCGCCCCTACCGAGCGCGTCAACATCGTCTACAAGCCCGCCACCGGCAATGCGCAGGAGCAGGTGGAGCTGCCCCTGAAGGTCCTGATGATGGGGGACTTCACGGGCCAGGCGGATGACAGGCCTCTGGAGCAGCGCGCGCCCATCAACGTGGACAAGGGCAACTTCAACGAGGTGATGGCCCAGCAGAACCTCAAGGTCACCCTCACCGCCGCTGACAAGCTGTCCAGCGACGCGGGCGCGACCATGAATGTCTCGCTCCAATTCAAGAACCTGTCGGACTTCACGCCCGAGAGCGTCGTCAATCAGGTGCCCGAGCTCAAGAAGCTCCTGGAGCTGCGCAGCGCGCTCAACGCGCTCAAGGGGCCCCTGGGCAACCTTCCCGCGTTCCGCAAGAAGCTTCAGGCACTCCTGGCCGACGAAGAGGGCCGCAAGGCGCTCATCAAGGAACTGGGGCTCGAGGAAAAGTCCAAGTAACCGTTTACGGGGAACAGAGACACCATGCCTACCGAGACCCTGACCCAGAAGTCGCCGGTTGCCGGCGCCGATGCCTCGCTGTCCCTGCTCGACGAAATCCTCTCCGAGGCGAAGCTCAAGCCCAAGGACGAGGGTTACGACGTCGCCAAGCGCGGCGTGCAAGCCTTCATCACGGAGATGCTCGCGCCCAACCGCTCCGAGGAGCGTGTGGACAAGGCGCTCGTCGACGCGATGATCGCCGAAATCGACAAGCGCCTGTCGTCGCAGGTGAATGAAATCCTCCACGCCTCCGAGTTCCAGAAGCTGGAGTCGTCCTGGCGTTCGCTGAAGTTCCTGGTGGACCGCGTGGACTTCCGCGAGAACACCCGCGTGGAGATGCTCAACGTCTCCAAGGAAGACTTGCAGAAGGACTTCGAGGACGCGCCCGAGGTCGTGAAGAGCGGCCTGTACAAGCTCGTGTATTCCAACGAGTACGGCGTCTTCGGTGGCAAGCCCTACGGCATCATCTCCGCCAACTACGACTTCGGCGTGGGCCCGCAGGACATGGAGCTTCTGCGCAAGTGCGCGTCGGTGGCCGCCATGGCCCACGCGCCGTTCATCGCCAACACCGCGCCGGAGACCTTCGGTGAGCCTACCTTCCTGAAGCTGCCGGACCTCAAGGACCTCAAGTCCCTGTTCGAGGGTCCGCAGTACGCGCGCTGGCACTCGTTCCGCGAGAGCGAGGACGCGCGCTATGTGGGCCTGGCCCTGCCGCGCTTCCTGCTGCGTCTGCCTTATGGCGAGAAGACGGTGCCGGTGAAGGCTTTCAACTTCACCGAGGACGTCGTCGGCAGCCACGAGAAGTACCTGTGGGGCCATGCCTCCGTCGCGCTGACGTCGCGCGTGGCGGACTCCTTCGCCAAGTTCCGCTGGAGCCCGAACATCATCGGTCCCCAGTCCGGCGGCGCGGTGGAGAACCTGCCCCTGCACCAGTACGAGGCCATGGGGGAAATCCAGACCAAGATTCCCACCGAGGTCATGCTCACCGAGCGGCGCGAGTACGAGCTGTCCGAGGAAGGCTTCATCGGCCTGGTGTTCCGCAAGGACTCCGACAACGCGGCGTTCTTCAGCGCCAACTCCACCCAGAAGCCCAAGTTCTTCGGCAACACCCCGGAGGGCAAGGCCGCGGAGACGAACTACCGTCTGGGTACGCAGCTGCCATACATGTTCATCATGACGCGCCTCGCGCACTACATCAAAGTGCTGCAGCGCGAACAGATTGGCAGTTGGAAGGAGAAGGCCGACCTGGAGCGTGAGCTGAATCACTGGCTCAGCCAGTACATCTCCGACATGGACGACCCGGCGCCCGCCGTGCGCTCGCGCCGCCCGCTGAAGGCCGCGCGCGTCGTCGTCGAGGACGTGGAAGGTCAGCCGGGCTGGTATCGCTGCAGCCTGCAGGTGCGCCCCCACTTCAAGTACATGGGTGCGTCGTTCACCCTGTCCTTGGTGGGTAAGTTGGACAAGGAGTGATGGACCCGCTTCACCGTGTGTCGTTGAGATCAGCTATTCTGTGGGCTCCACTCCCAGGCTCGAAATGAGCCTGGGCCACCCGCGCGCCTTCGCGCGCACAGCAAAGAGGTTGGTTCCATGGCTGAATCAGTTTTCGTGTACCTGAAGGCAAACGGGCAGGACATCGCGGGTGAGAGCACCCAGACGAGCCTCGGCCGCGAGGGCGCCATCGAGGCCATCTATTACGAGCAGAAGGTGTTCACCGCTCGTGAGGCGGGCTCGGGCCTGGCCGTGGGTCGCCGTCAGTACGAGGGCATCACCATCCGCAAGCGCATCGACAAGGCCTCGCCGCTGCTGATGAAGGCGCTGTGCGAGAACACCGTCATCGAGGCGACGTTCAAGTTCTTCCGCCCGAACCCCTCTGGCGACGGGACGACCGAGCAGTTCTACACGACGTCCATCAAGAAGGCGCGCATCAACAGCATCAAGCAGTTCGTGCCGGATGCGTTCGTGCCGACCAGCTCCAACAGCCCTCCGCTCGAGGAGCTGAACATCGTCTTCCACACCATCAACTGGACGTACAGCAACGGCGGCCAGACGCACGAGGACACCTGGGACACCCAGCGCTGATGCGTGCTCCTCCACCGGTCGTCCGTGGCGCAGTCGACACGGGCGGCCGGGGGTGGCCTCAATAAAAGACACGCATGGGCTCCCGAGGTTTGTTGTCACGTATCGCCGAAGGCAATGGCGCGCTCGCCCCACCCGGCGACGTGGTGGAGTCCATCGCGGAGCACCTTCGCGCGTTGCTCAACACGCGCAAGGGTGAGTCCGTGGCCTCACCGGCCTTCGGCATCCTGGACTTGAACGACATCGTCCACACGTACCCATCGGCGGTGCCGCGAATGGCGCAGTCCATCCGCACGGCCATCCAGGACTTCGAGCCGAGACTGAAGAGCGTGGTGGTGAACCACTCGCCGGACCCGGATGATCCGACGGCGCTGCGGTTCGACATCACCGCGCAGCTGGCGACGCGCAACCGAAAAGGCACGGTGCGCTTCCACACGCAGATGAACCCGGGCGGGCGCGTGGACCTGTGGTGAACCGCGGGGTGTTGGGCGGAGGGCGAGGATGTTCAGCAAGTACTACCTGAGCGAGCTGACGTACCTGCGGGAGATGGGGCGGGCCTTCGGGCTGGCCAACCCGTCGCTGGCGGGCCTGCTGGTGGAGCGCGGCGCGGACCCGGACGTGGAGCGGCTGCTGGAGGGCTTCGCCTTCCTGACGGCGCGCATCCGCGAGCGCGTGGACGACGACGTGCCAGAGCTGGTGCATGGGCTGACGGAGCTCTTGCTGCCGCACTACCTGCGCCCCCTGCCCGCCGCGTCCATCGTCGAGTTCTCCCCGCACCTGCGCGCGCTGCGCGGCCGCTCGAAGCTGGCCGCCGGGGCGGAGGTCGCCTCGCAGCCCATCGACGGCACCCGCTGCGTCTTCCGCACCACGACGGACGTGGACCTGCTGCCGGTGCAGCTCACCGACGCGATGCTGGACCGCTCGTCGATTACCTCCCCCGTGCTGCGGCTGTCGTTCCAGACGACGGAGCAGGGCCGCGCCGAGGTCTTCCGCCAGCAGGGCCTGCGCCTGTTCATCCACGGAGAGCTGTCCGCCTCCGCCGTGGTGCTGCTGTGTCTCTTGCGCTACTGCGGACAGGTGCGGGTGCGCGGCGCGTCCTCACAGGGCGACGGAATCAAGCTGCCCGCGGGCTCCCTCCAGGCGGTGGGCTTCCAGCGCGACTTCCGCCTGCTGCCGTGGCCTCGAGCGAGCGAGGGCTACCGGCTGTTGCAGGAGTACCTGACGCTGCCGGAGAAGTTCCTGTTCTTCGACGTGAAGAACCTGGACGCGGCGGCGATGAGCGTCCGTGAGGACCGGTTCGAAATCGCCTTCCACCTGGAGCGGCCACCGCCCCTGGACGCGCGCATCCACCGGGAGATGTTCCGGCTGCACTGCGCTCCGGTGGTCAACCTCTTCAGCGCCCCGGCCAACCCCGTCCTCCACCACGCGCTGGACCGCGAACACCTGCTGCGCGCCGCGGACCTGCCGCCCAACCACGCGGAGGTGTACTCCGTGGATTCGGTGACGGGCCTCCAGTCGGGCCGCAACGAGCGGCGCGGCTACCGGCCCTTCTTCGAGTTCAGCCATACGGCGGGCGGCGACGCGGAGCAGTCCTTCTACCGGCTGCGGCGCATGCACTCGCCGTTGGATGAAGGCATCGACATGTACATCACCCTGGAGACCCCGCGCGACGTGGCGCCGGTGCTCGGGGCCGAGGAGGCGCTCTCCATCGACCTGACGTGCACCAACCGCACGTTGCCGTCGCGCCTCCAAGTGGGTGACCTGACGGAGTCCACGTCCGCCAGCCCCACCCAGGCGAAGTTCAAGAACATCTCCCCGGTGAGCCGGCCCGCGCGCGCGCCGCTGGGCGCGGAGCTGCACTGGCGGCTGTTGTCCCATCTGGCCATCAACCAGCACTCGCTCGCGGACGCGGCGGCGCTGCGGCGGCTGATGGACCTGTACAACTTCCACTCGCTCACCGACAACCTGGCCGCGCGCGCCAGCCGCCTGCGCATCAACGCCATCCGCGCGGTGGAGACCAAACCCGTCACGCGCTTCCTGGAGGGCGCGCCGCTGCGAGGCCACCGCACCCGGGTGGACCTGGACGAGGAGAACTTCATGGGCGTGGGGGACTCGTTCCTCTTCGGCTGCGTGCTGGAGGAACTGCTCGCGTCCCACGTCACCATCAACTCCTTCAACGAGCTGAGCATCCGCCTCCACCCCTCGCAGACGGAGTACATGTGGCTTCCGAGGAACGGCTCTCAGACGCTCTTGTAGAAGAGGCCCGGAAGCTGGCCGAGGCGGCGCCCCGGGTGGGCTTCTTCCCGCTGGTGGCCTACCTGGAGCGGCTCACCAAGGACGCGGTGCGCGTGGGCGGGCCCGGGCCCGTCAACGAGGAGATGATCCGCTTCCGGCATGACCCGTCGCTCGGGTTCCCTTCCGGCGACGTCAGCGAGGTGACGCTGCGCTACGTGCCGGTGCGGCCGGAGGACCCGTCCTCACGCCGCCCCTTGTTCGAGGTGGTGACGCGCTTTCTGGGACTGACGGGCGCGGTGAGCCCCCTGCCTCACTACATCGCCGAGGAAGTCGCGCAGGAGGACCCGGACGCGCCCGTGCGGCGCGAGTTCCTGGACCTGTTCCACCACCGGCTCCTGTCCCTGCTGTATCGAATCGAGTCGAAGTACCGCATCACCAGCGAGACGGACACGTCCTTCACGGACCAGTGGTCCCGGCGGCTGCTCGCCCTGGGCGGCTTCGACACGTACGAGCAGCCCCGCAAGGGAGGCCTGCCGACCTGGCGCCTCCTGCGCATCGCTCCGCTGCTCGCCAGTCGCTCTCGCACGGCGGAGCAGTTGGAGGTGGCGCTCCAGGACGTGCTGAACGAGGACCTGGAGGGCGCGAAGGTGTCGGTGCGGCAGTTCGTGGGCCGCTGGGTGGACATCGACGCGCGGGTGCAGTTGGGGCGGGCCAACCATCAGCTCGGCCGCAACATGTTGCTGGGGGGCAAGGCGTTCGACCGGACGGGGAAGATTCAGCTGCACATCAGCCCGCTGCCGCCGCGCGCCTACAAGCGGCTGATGCCGGATGGGGACCTGCTACCGCTGGTGCGGGAGGTGGTGTCGCTCTTCGTCCGGGACCCGCTGGAGTATGATCTGGAGCTGGGTCTCACCGAAGGGGTGCGTCAGCAGTTCCGGCTGTCTCGCAAGGAGCCGAGCCAGCTCGGCCGCGACACCTGGCTGGGCTCCAGCCAGCAGACACACCTGAGTGTTCCCGTCGTGAGATGAGACACTCCGGGATGGGCGGCCCCGGGGTGCGGGGATTTACGGCGTAACAGCCGCCCGGTATACCGTCGACCACCGTTGTCACAGCTTGGGGGCTCCCATTCGCGTCGATCCGAAAGCGCTTGTCCGTCGCCTGACGCCCACCTCCACCCGCCTGTTGGAAGCGGCGGTTGCTCGCGCGAGCGCGGGACGGTTCTACGAAATCGTCCCCGAGCACATGCTGGCGCAGATGCTGGAGCCCGAGGACTCGGACGTGGCGCGCCTGCTCCACCACTTCGGGGTGGACAAGCGGCACCTGGCCACCAGCATGGAGCGCGCCCTGCAGGGCCTGCGCGCCGGCAACGCGGGGCGGCCCGTCTTCTCCGAGACGCTCTTCCAGTGGTTCGAGGAGGCGTGGCTCCTGGCCTCGGTGGAGCACGGCGCGACGCGGCTGCGCTCGGGGCACCTGTTCGTCCAGTTCATCACCCGCCGCTCGCGCTACACCGCGGAAATCTTCCCCGAGCTGGACGCCATCTCCCGCGACGAGCTGCTGGGCTCGCTGGACGTGCTGCTGCAGCCCTCGCCGGAGAACGTGGAGGTCACCACGGCCGACGGCGCGGCGAGCGGTTCGGGTGGCGGCGCGGCGGGTGCGCCGGGAGGCCGGGGTGACGAGGCGCTCAAGCGCTTCGCGACGTCCTTCACCGGGCGGGTGCGCGAGGGGAAGATCGACCCCATCTTCGGCCGTCACCGCGAAATCCGGCAGATGGTCGACATCCTCTCCCGCCGCCGGAAGAACAACCCCATCCTGGTGGGCGAGCCGGGCGTGGGCAAGACGGCGCTCGTGGAGGGCATGGCCTGGGCGATTGTGCGGGGCGAGGTGCCGGAGGCGCTGCGCAACGTGGACCTGCTTGGCCTGGACCTGGGCCTGCTCCAGGCCGGCGCGGGTGTGCGCGGCGAGTTCGAGAACCGGCTCAAGGCCGTCATCGCCGAGGTGAAGGCGTCCCCCACGCCCATCATCCTCTTCATCGACGAGGCGCACACCATCATCGGCGCGGGTGGCTCGCAGGGCGGCAGCGACGCGGCCAACCTGCTCAAGCCCGCGCTGGCGCGGGGCGAGTTGCGCACCATCGCCGCGACGACGTGGGCCGAGTACAAGAAGTACTTCGAGAAGGACGCGGCGCTGGAGCGGCGCTTCCAGCCGGTGAAGGTGGACGAGCCCAGCGAGGCGGACGCGGAGCTGATGCTGCGCGGCCTGCGCCCCACGTATGAGGCGTCCCACGGCGTCACCATCCGCGACGAGGCCGTCACCGCGGCCGTGCGACTGTCCAGCCGGTACATCTCCGGCCGGCAGCTCCCGGACAAGGCGGTGGACCTGCTCGACACGTCGGCTGCCCGCGTGAAGATCGAGCTATCCACGCGGCCCGAGGAGCTGGTGGCGCTGGAGCAGGAGATCTCCGGCCTGGAGCGCGAGCGCGACGCGCTGAAGCGGGACTTGGCCGACGGTGAAGGTGGGGAGGACGCGCAGGAGGCACTGGCCGAAGCGGAGGCGAAGCTGCGCGCCACCCAGGACTCGCGGGCCTCGCTGCACGCGCGTTGGGAGACGGAGCGCGCGGCCGTCGTCGCGCTGATGGACGCTCGCAAGGCGCTGCGAGAGCCTGCCCCGGGTGCCGAGCCCGCGGCGCTCAAGGAAGCGGTGGACGCGGCGGCGAAGTCGCTCGCGGCGGCGCGCGGCGAGTTTCCGCTGGTGCACTCGGACGTGGACGCGGACATCGTCGCGCGCGTCGTCGCGGGTTGGACGGGCGTGCCGGTGGGGAAGATGCGCGGTGACATGTTGGAGGCCGTGCTGAACCTGGAGGACCGGCTGCGCACCCGCGTGCGTGGACAAGAAGCGGCGCTCAAGAAGGTGGGCGAAATCATCCGCATCTCCCAGGCGGGCATCCGCAACCCGGACGCGCCGATTGGCGTGATGCTCTTCGTGGGGCCCAGCGGCGTGGGCAAGACGGAGACGGCGCTGGCGCTGGCCGAGTCGCTCTACGGCGGCGAGCGCTTCATGACGACGCTCAACATGAGCGAGTTCCAGGAGAAGCACACGGTGAGCCGGCTCATCGGCTCGCCGCCTGGCTACGTGGGCTACGGCGAGGGCGGCCTGCTCACGGAAGCGGTGCGGCAGCGGCCCTACTCCGTCGTGCTGCTGGACGAGTGCGAGAAGGCCGACCTGGAGGTGATGAACCTCTTCTACCAGGTGTTCGACAAGGGGATGCTGACGGACGGAGAGGGCCGCGCGGTGGACTTCAAGAACACCGTCATCATCCTCACCAGCAACCTGGGCTCGGACCGGGTGATGAAGATGTTCGAGGACGGGCTGGAGCCCTCGTCGGAGCAGGTGCTCACGGCCATCCGTCCCACGCTGAGCCAGCACTTCAAGCCCGCGCTGCTGGCGCGCATGACGGTGGTGCCCTTCGGTCCGGTGCAGCGCGACGTCATGCGGCAGATCGCCGAGATGAAGCTGAACAAGCTGGTGGGCCGGCTGCGCGAGGCCCACGACGTGGAGACGACGCTGGCGCCGGAGCTGCTGGACGAGCTGGCGCGCCGGTGCACGGAGTCGGAGATGGGAGCGCGCAACATGGAGCAGATCCTCCAGGGCTCGCTGATGCCCGTACTCTCCCGCGAATTGTTGCAGCACCTGGTGGGCGGCGCGGTGCCCCCCAAGCTGCACGTGGCCCTCACCGCGGAAGGCGACTGGGACCTCCGGTTCGCCGAGGCCTGAGAACCCATGAAACGAACGCTTCAGGTCTGCGGTGTCGCGCTGTCCCTCCTGGCCGGCTGCGCCAGCGTGCCCAAGCCGGCGATGTGCTTCGCCGAGGCGGGCCCCAACGCACGCTCGTTCCCCACGCCGGACACCTGGTTCGCCCTGCTCCTGCACGGCTATGACAAGGACGCCGGCACGGCTCCGCACCCCGCGGTGGACTGCGCGGGCGCGCCCGTGTGGTGGCAGGACCCGACCACCGACGAGTGCGTGGAGGCCGGCCCCGACGCCCTGCCCCTTCCGCCGTCGCAGAAGCTCACCGAGGAGGACCTGGTGTTGGAGACGCTCCAGGCCGGCCAGCGGCTGGCGTGGGTGATTACGCGGCGCTTCACCAACGGCGAGGCCCTGGGGCCAGTGGCGCTGGTGGAGACGACGGAGCTGGGCTTCCGCGTGGAGGCACTGGGCTCGCTGCGCTCCATGCCGAAGAACGCGAAGCTGCGGCTGGAGCGCGTGGGCGGCACGGATGTCCTCGTCGCGGAGGGCGACGCCTGCACCACGGACGGCACGGACGTGTGCCGCCGGCACGCGCGCATCATGCCGCTGCGGCGCAACCGCTTCTTCACGGAGTCGGTGTCCAACCCGGAGCGCGCATGTCTGGGCGCGGCGTGGTTCCCGCTGTCGCGCGAGCTGACCTTCAAGCTGCCCAACAACCTCACCCGCAAGTTCGAGCTGACGTCATCGCTGTCCTTCAGCGAGGCGGGCATCGGCGTGCAGGAGCAGGTGCAGGTGAGCGACTCGGACCCGGCGCAGCCGGACGTGGGGCCGCGCATCTACCGCCGGGCCCAGGACACCCGGACGCTGGTGCTCGCGGACAACGCGCTGGTGAGCACCAAGGCGTCGCTGTGGTCTCGCATGGTGGAGCAGCAGGTGCGCATCGGCGCGAAAATCGAGCCAGAGAAGCCGCTGGTGCCCATGCCGCCGAAGAACAAGCCGGCGACGGCGGAAGCCGCGCCCGCGACAACGCCCCCCGGAGACGCGAGCAAGCCCGTGGCTCCGCCCGCGAAGGCGCCTCCGGCCGCGGCGAAGAGCGGCGGCCCGTAAAGGGCGAACAGCGCGTCGCGCGTCCTCATTCCGCCCCGGAACCCTTCGTTTTTTCGAGGGTCCTCCGGGGCTTTTCCTATTGGCGCCGAAACTCCCGGGCCTGCAGATAGGAGATAGGCCCATGGTGGGCCAGAAGGAGCCGAGGATGCGAATCGAAATCCGAGCCCGACACTTCACCCTCACCGACACCCTGCGTCACCACGTGGAGCGCCGCGCGCGCTTCGCGATGGGGAGACTGTCCGACAGGGTTCGTGAGGTCATGGTGCGCTTGGAGGACATCAACGGCCCACGCGGCGGCGTGGACAAGGTGGCCAAGGTGACGGTCCAGCTCGAGCAGGGCGGGCAGCTCGCGGCGGAGGCCGTGGACGCGAGCTTCGCCGGGGCGGTGGACCGGGCCCTGGAGCGCGCGGGCCACGCGGTGGGCAAGTCCCTGGGACGCACCCACCGGAGCGATGGGGAGAGCGTGAGGACCGCGCCCTGGGAACCCGAGGAGCTGCCAAGTCCCTCCTGACGTGAGCTGAGCCGCGTCAGGGTCCTTCCACCCGGAGGGGCCCTGACGGTGGCAGGATGATTCAGTGCCGCGTGAGCCCTGGCGCTCGCGCGGCACGGTGTGTGTGGAGGTCTTGGATGCAAAGCGGGTCCGGAGCACTGGCCAACGTGCGTGCCGCATGGGCGCGAGCGCGTCAGCGCTGGTGGGTGCGGTGGGGCGTGGACCTGGTGTTGCTCGCGCTCGTCTTCGTGGCGGTGGCCGCCTGGCAGACGCGACACCTTCCAGGCTCGGGCGCTCCAGCGCCGGACTTCACGCTGCGCACGCTCGAAGGCGAGACGGTGTCGCTTCAGTCGCTGCGCGGCAAACCCGTGGTGCTCGCCTTCTGGGCGCCCTGGTGCGGCGTGTGCGGCGCGGAGTCCTCCAACCTCTCGCAACTGCGGCGGCTCGCGGGAGACTCGGCGCACGTGGTGTCCGTGGCGCTGGCGTACGAAGACGAAGAGGCCGTGCGACGCTTCACGCGAGAGCACGCGGTGGACTACCCGGTGCTGCTCGGCGACGACTCGCTTCAGCAGGCATGGCGGGTGAACATGTTCCCCACGGTGTTCTTCCTCTCGCCCGAAGGACGCATCGAGCGCTCCGTGGTGGGCTACACCACCCTGGCGGGGCTGTCCTGGCGGTGGATGCTGTAGCCCTGTTGGGGCGGGCGAGACATTTCGCGCGCGGCATCGACGTATCAGCCAATAAACAACCGGCACCGTGGGGCCTTTGTCGGCTTCGTCAACATTGGCCTATGAGCGCCAGTGTCCCCGACCCCCGGTGCCTCGTCATGAAGACTCGTTTCACCGAACGCTTCCAGCTGAAGTATCCCATCGTCTGCGCGCCCATGGCCCTGGTGGCCGGCGGACTCCTGGCGGGAGCCGTCAGTCGCGCCGGTGCGATGGGTCTGATTGGCGGGGGCTACGGCGACGCCGATTGGATTGCCAGGGAACATGCCCTCGCCGGTGACGCCGTCGTGGGCGGCGGCCTCATCACCTGGTCGCTCGACAAGAATCCCCAGGTCCTCGACGCGGCGCTCTCCCACAAGCCGCGCGCCTTCATGCTGTCTTTTGGAGATCCCCGTCCCTACGCCGCGAAAATCAAGGCGTCGGGCGCGGCGCTGATTTGCCAGATTCAGCGACTCGCCCAGTTGGACCTCGCCCTGGAGGCGGGTGCGGACATCATCGTCGCGCAGAGCAGCGAGGCGGGCGGCCATGGCATGACGAACCGGGCGACCATCACCCTCGTCCCCGAGGTCGCCGACATCCTCGCCGCGCGCTCACCCGACACGCTCCTGCTCGCGGCCGGAGGCATCGCCGACGGGAGAGGCCTGGCGGCGGCCCTGGCACTGGGAGCGGACGGCGCGCTGGTGGGCTCCCGGCTGTGGGCCAGCCGCGAGTCGCTGGGGAACAGCGCCTCCAAGGAGATGGCGGTTCGTTTGACAGGAGACCAGACGGACCGCTCCATCGTGTTCGATATCCTACGCGGGTTGCACTGGCCACAGGATTACACCTTCCGTGCCCTCCAGAACACGATGACGGAGCGCTGGTCCGGTCGCGAGGAGGAGCTGCTGGCCGTCGTCGACGAGGAGCGCGCGAAGTTCCAGGCCGCGCTGGCCGCGGGCGATTACAGCATCGCACACACCCCCGTCGGACAGGCCGCGGGCTTGATTCGAGACATTCCCACCGCGGCGCAGATACTTGAGCAGATGGACAGACAGGCCGGTGACGTACTTCTGCGGCTGAGTCTACGGACCTAGCTTCCGCGCGCGCATGAACGGGACTCGTGACGAGGACCGGGCGCGCTCGGAGGCTTCATGAATCGCGCGGCGAAGTGGGCGATCGGTCTGGGTCTTGCGGGGGGCGCGGCCCTCGCGTTGGCGGTTCGACGGGACCGCCCCGCGGGTGAAATCGAGGCACGACGCGCACGCAAGCCGTCGAAGTTCATCGACGTCGATGGCTTGCGGACGCACTACCGGGACCAGGGCACCGGCCCGGTCCTCGTGCTGCTCCACGGCTCCAACGCGTCGCTGCACACCTGGGAAGGATGGATGGACGCGCTGACGCGCGAGTACCGGGTCATCACCATGGACCTGCCGGGACAGGGCCTCACCGGGCCGGACCCCCAGAACCGCTACAGTCCGCTGGAGGAGGTCGCCTGGCTGGACGCCTTCGTGTCGGCCCTGGGGCTCAAGCGCTTCACGCTGGGCGGAAACTCCATGGGGGGCGGCCTCGCCTGGCGCTACACCGTGGTCCATCCGGAGAAGGTGGAGCGGCTCATCCTGGTGGACGCCTTCGGCCTGCGGCGCGACGAGCCGATACCGTTCTCCCTGCGGCTCTACGAGACGCCCGTGCTCAGCCGCGTGGTCCGCTGGACGACCCCGCGCTTCATGGTGAAGCGCACCGTGAAGGGCACGTACGGCGACCCCCGGCGGGTGACACCGGAGACCGTGGACCTCTACGTGGACATGCTCCTGCGCGAGGGCAATCGCGAGGCCACCCGGCAACGCTTCGCCCAGAAGGACGGGGACCCGTCACTCGAGGCGCGGCTGTCGGAGATAAAGGTCCCCACGCTCATCCTCTGGGGCAGCCGCGACGAGTGGATCCTCCCCAAGTACGCGCGGCAGTTCCAGTCGCGCATCCCCCAGTCCCGTCTGGTGATGATGGAAGGACTGGGGCATGTGCCCATGGAGGAAGACCCCATCCAGACGGTGGCCGTCGTCCGGGACTTCCTCCAGCAGACGTCGCCCCGGCTGGCCCACGAGCCCGCGACACGGCTCCAGCCCGCACAGCAGGGCTAGGGCCAATGCCGTTCACTTTAGGGACGGACGCGACGTAGGGGCCTGCGGGAGCGTGCTCGTCGGTCCGGGCGGGGACGCTTCCGTGGGTAGCTGCTCATCTTGATTTTCACCGCACGCGGATACCGTCTGTGACTTCGCCGCAGC
>NZ_JABUMR010000017.1:0-149132 GCF_013336725.1 Myxococcus sp. CA040A
CACAGCCGGTCGAACGCCCCCTCATCCGCAGAGGGCAAATACCCGAATGGACCTCTTCCCACGCAACCGCCTCCTTGTATGCGGTCGCGGCAGTATGATCCTTCTCGCCCTTAACTGATCGGCATTGCCCCTAGGTCTCCAGTAGCGGCGTCGTTACAAGGTTTCCACGGGAAGCGCCCGGAGGCCGTGGACCACGAAGCCCAGCATCAGGATGGAGGCGGATGGGGTGCTGTAGAAACGGCGGTATCCCGCGCGCACCTGTTCCAGCTCCTCCTGGGAGATGAGCCCGGCATCCATCGCCGGTCGTAGCCGCTCCGGGTCCAACTGGCGTCGGAACGCCTCCAGGCCCAGCGCGTCGCTGTGGTACGCGATGACGTCCAGACGGACGTCCGTGAACCCCGCGGCGGTGAGCAGGCGCACGAGCTGGCGACCGATGAAGCGATTGCCGCCGCGCTGGAGCTGAAGCCGCTCCGCCTTGCGGTGGATGGACTCCAGCTCCGGCAGGGACGGCTCCGCCACGCCCCACAGTCCGGCGTCCAGCTCGCTGACCACCAGCCGCCCTCCAGGACGAAGCAATCTGAGGGCCTCGCGCGCCGCGAGCAGGGGCTCCTCCAGGTGTTGAAACACGAAGCGCGCCAGCGCCAGGTCGAAGCGCGCGTCGGGCAGCCCTGTCTCCAGGACGGAGCAGCGGTGCACCCGCGCGCGTGCGCCCAGTCGGGCCTCCGCGAGCACACACATCCCAGGGTTCAGCTCCACGACATGCAACGCGCCGGACGGCACCAGCTCCAGCAGCTTCTCCGCGACGAACCCAGGCCCGCCTCCCAGCTCCACCACGGACATGCTCTCCGTCAGCCCCAGGGCACGAAGGAGCCGCCGCTCCTCCGGCCAGCTCAGCTCCACCTGGGACTTCAGCCTCGCGAGCTCCTCGCCGAGCCCTCCCGAGTGCTCCTCCGGACGATACGAGCCACTCATTCCGCATCCCAGCGGCGAGCACGCATCGGCAGCCCGCCCGAGGGACGCAGTGTCACCAGCGCCTCCGGCTCCACGCGGTGTCCTTCCACGTGCTGGAGCTGGAAGCGCTGGACGACCATGGCCAGGACGAGTCGCGCCTCCATCATCGCGAAGTTGCGACCGATGCAGACGCGCGGGCCTCCACTGAAGGGCAGGTACGCATAGGGATGTCGAGCCGAGGCGCGGCTGTCCCGGAAGCGCTCCGGGTCGAAGGTCTCCGGCTCGCTCCAATAGTCAGGGTGGCGATGGAGCAGGTACGGGCTGACGATGACCAGGGTGCCGGCGGGGAGGTGATAGCCGCCCACGCAGTCGTCCTCCCGGCAGATGCGCGACATCAACCATACCGGGGGATACAGGCGCATCGCCTCCTGGAGCACCCGTCCTCCGAAGTCGAGCGCCCGCACCCGCTCCGCCACCAGCGGCTTCGTGCCCAGCAGCGCCCGCGCCTCCTCGCGCATGCGAAGCCGAGCCTCCGGATGCAGGCCGAGCAGGTGCAGGCTCCAGGTGAGCGCCTTCGCCGTCGTCTCGTGGCCCGCCATCAGGAAGGTGAAGATCTGCTCGCGCAGGACGCGCTCACCGGCGGGTCCGTCGAGCGCGGGAGGATGCCCTTCCAGGAGCAGGCCCAGCAGGTCCGTGCCGCCACCCGTCTCGCGCCGCCGCGAGAGGATGCGCTGGACGAGCGTGTCGATGAGCTGGCTCGCCTCGCGGAACTGTCGCAAGCCCACCGCGTCCTCGGCGTCGAAGCGGGACATGAAGCTGTTGAGCCGCTGCACTGCCCCGGCGAAGTCCGTCGTGGCGTCCTCCAAATCACAGCCGAACAGACAGCGGGTGACGATGCGCAGCGTGAGGTGCCCCAGCTCGCGCTCCACGTCGAAGGGGATGCCCGTGCGCGCAGGGTCCTCCCAGCGATGCAACATGTCCTCGGTGCACTCCGCCATGACCTGGACCCAGGG
This sequence comes from Myxococcus sp. CA040A, assembly GCF_013336725.1. NCBI lineage: Bacteria > Pseudomonadati > Myxococcota > Myxococcia > Myxococcales > Myxococcaceae > Myxococcus > Myxococcus sp. CA040A. Next base: position 1,965 of record NZ_JABUMR010000017.1, read on the forward strand.
CTCGATGCGGCTGTGCTCGAAGGCGGGACGGGCCACGCGGCGCTGCTCGGCCCAGGACTCACCCTCGGTCGTCATCAGCCCCTGGCCCAGCATGGGCAGGAGCATCATCAAGTCGGGCGTGCCCTGCTTGACGTAGTTGCGCGCGTGACTCTGGAGCACGTGCTGAGCGTGGAGGGGATGGTTCACCACCACGGTGGACCAGCCTCCCGCCGTATAGCGGAAGAGGCTCCCGTACCTGCTGGCGCTCTCCGTGAGGAAGCGCAGCGGCCGGGCGCGCAGGGCTCCCAAGTCAGGAGCATCCGTCACCAGCGGAGGCAGGGGCAGGTTGAGGTCCGCCAGGCTCATGGCATCACCCTGAGCACAGGCTCGCGGTCCTGGAAGAGGGGATGTTTCGCCGCGCGGTACGACGCGGAGAACACCCCCTGGAGCTTGCGGTACTCCCGCATGAACTCCTCCCGAGGCATCCGCGTCCGCGTCACCGCGTGCTGCAGGTCGAAGTGCTCCCAGTGGGGCCGGCCATTCGGCTGCCGCTCCAGGATGTGCTCGAACGATTCGCACGCGGGCGTGCCCGGCAGCGGCGTGAGCAGGGTGAAGGACGGATAGTCGACGCCCTGCTCGCGGATGAACGTCGCGAGCTGGTCGAACTCCCTGGGCGTGTACTCCGGCTTGACGATGAAGCTGGCGAAGACGTGGATGCCCAACTCTTTCGCCGCCTGGAGCCCCTGGAGGATCTGCTCGCGCGCCTGCCGCTTGTTGTAGTCCTTCAGCTCGTGGTCGAGCACCGCCTCCAGCCCGAAGAAGACGCGCCGCAGGCCGATGTCCCGCCACCGCCGCATCAGGTCCAAATCCCTCAGGAAGGAGTCGATGCGGCAGTACGCGAAGTACTCCTTCTCCAGTCGAGCGGCTTCAATCTGCTCGGCCAGCGCCCACATGCGACGCGGGTTGACGAAGGGCTCGTCGTCCACGAGGAAGACATAGCGCTCGGGGATGGTGGCCAGCTCCTCGACGACGCGCTCGACGTCGCGCTTGTAGTAGCGGCCGTCCATGATCTTCCACAGCGAGCAGAAGTTGCACCGGAAGGGACAGCCCACCGTGGTCCGCAGCAGCGCGATGGGCTTCATCCAGTCGATGAAGTAGCGCGCCCGGTCCGCCGGCACGAGGCTCCGGTCCGGAAAGGGCAGCGCGTCGATGTCCAGCTTGGGCGCCTCGCCTCCGAAGCGGAACGTGTCCGGGGCGCGTGCCCACGCGCCTGGGATTCCCGTGAGCCCGTCTCCCGCCTCCAGCGCCTGGAGGATGCGCCGGAACGGGCGGACTCCCTCGCCACTCACGACACAGTCAATCTGGGGCTCGAAGAAGTCCTCGGGCATCAGCGTCGCATGGTGTCCCCCCACCACCGTGCGCACCCGGGGCAGCAACGCCTTGGCCTGCCGACATAGCTCCAGCATCCGGGGCACGTGCATGGAGTAGCCCGTGACGCCCACCACGTCGGGCTCGAAGCTCCACAGCGTCAGCGTCAAATCATGGGGATGCAGGCGCAAATCGAGCAGCCGCACCTCGTGGCCATCCTGACGGGCCCCCGCGGCCAGGTACTCCAGGGCGAGCGGCTCCGCGATGGCGCCCAGGTCTCCCCAGCCGATGAGCTCCCTCTTCGCGTTGGGATAGAGCAACAGGACCTTCATGTGCCGTCCTCCTTCGCTCGGGTGCCGAGCGCGAACTCACCCACCGCGCCCTCGGCCAGCGGGGGGATTCCACTGGCGCGCGCGAACAGCTCGGAGTCGCCGCCGCCCAGCGCGCACGGCGCCAGGTCCATGGCGGTCGCCGCCAGATACAACGTCTGGAACAGCACCCCGACGTTCTTGAGGATGAGCGCGTAGCCCATGGCCTGGTACTTCCAGAAGACGCGCGGGAAGCGGGCCGTGATGACGAGCAAGACCTGCGGCCGTCCCTCCCGGGCGAGCGTGTGCCAGGCGCCTTCCAGCAGCTGCTCCACCTGCTGCGTTCGCGGCGTCAGCTTGCACAGCTCGTGCTGCCCGGAGCGGTACTGATACAGGCCGGACTCCAGGCCCTCGCAGCGGTCCACGACGAGGTACAGCTCCAACTCATACAGCGCGCCTCCACCGGGGTAGGGGCGCTCACCCAGCTCGCCATGTTCCGTGGAGAGGACCCGGCGCGTGCGCGCCGCGCGGTACAGCAGCTCACCAAGCTGTTCGAGGCTGATGGGCGGCTCGCCATACGTGCGAAGCGAGCGGCGTCGCTCCAGCACCTGGGTGAAGGGCGCGTCCTCCTGCGAGAGCCGCTTGAGGTCGGGCCGGGGCAGCGGCACCACCGCCTCCGTCATCCGGGGCTTCAGCGCGGGCAGGGGCTCCATCCGGTGCTCGAAGCGATACGTGGCGCCATAGGGGCTCGGCAGTCGCCCCAGTCGGCTGTGCCCATGGAACAGCAGGTCCTCCGGCTCCCACAACGCCAGCGCGGCGTCCTCCTCCTCGGGGACGTGCACCGCCTTCGCGTCCAGGAGCATCCCCAGGAGGAGGTCCACGGCCTTGATGGGCAGCGTGGCGGCGCGCTCCGTCAGCTCGGCCAGGGAGCGCGGGCTAGACAGCTCCGGGAGGAGCGCCGCCGCCCGTGTGTCCCGCAGCAGCACGCGGGCGTGGGACGCGGGGACTTCCACCACGAGCTGGTGGTCCTCGCGACGCACGCACGCGAGCCGTGAGAGGACATACTTCGCCTCGGGCCTCCGGGGCTCCGAGTGGCCGGGGGCCGTGCTCGGCAGCAGCGTCGCCAGCGGTGCGTCCTCCAGCAGCAGGGTCCGGTACAGGAAGTCGTTCCGTGCGAGGGATTGGAGCAGGTGGTCCAGCAGGAGGCTCGCGGTGGGCCCGTCATGCGGCTCCGCGGTGTCGAGCAGCTCGTGTTCCGTGCCGCCTGTCTCCAACTGCTGGAGCGCGGCCCGGGCGCCGGCGGACAGGCCGCCGAACTCCAGACCGAAGCGAGGACTGGCGACGACGCGCCGCCCATCCTCCAGCGTGTGGACCTTGATGCCGGGCGTGAGCCCGAAGGATTCATGGAGCCGCATCGCGTCCGCTCCTCAGAAGAAGATGCCGGTGGGGTTGAGCTGCTCCTCGCGCAGCGGCCGCTGGACCCAGCCCAGCCGCGCGGGCACGTCGTAGAGCCGGCCCGGCCCGAAGCGCTTCCAGAAGTGACGCATGCCGGGGACCATCACCTTGACGACGGGCAGCCCCACGTCGGGCTGCGTCTGGTCCAGCACCAGCGTCTCCATGCCCGCGCGCCTGGCGTGCGCGACACAGCGCTCCACGTCCACGCGCAAGTCACCGGAGGACAGGTCGGGGAGCAGGCCCAGGGGGCGCGCGGGGGCGTTCGGGTCCGGGAGCAGATAGGGCTGGTTCGCCGCCGTCGCCGTCTGCCACCACCGGACGGCCTCCCGCTCGGGGAACCAGTAGAGCGTCTTGCCGTCCACGTCCCGGTGCTGCACGGCGGGGAGGAACTGGTTGACCTCCGTGAGCGCCCGCAGCAGCGCGACGCGCGCGTCCAGGTGCGCGCCGAAGCCCACGACGATGTCCTCCACCGGCGAGTCCCATCTCCGTGACACCGCCGCGAGCGTGGGAATGCCCAGGTCCGCGGTGATGTCCAACACCCACAGCTCTCGCTGGAGTCGGCCGTAGTGCTCCCGCAGCGCGTGGACATACGGCAGGTCCACGCTGTCCAGGTCCACGGCGGGCCGCCGCGTCCGCGAGTACCACCAGAGCGCCACCGAGTCGCGCTCCACCAGCTCCAGGAAGCCTTGGAGGATGGCCTCCTCCAGAGTGTTGCCCGCCGCGCAGCCGTTGGAGTCGCTGGAGCAGAAGAACCACTTGCGCAGGTCCGGGTGCCCGAAGGAGCAGTAGGCGCTGGGGACGTGGCGGAAGCGCTCGTGCGTGAGGGACCACGCGTGGGTCCAATGGATGCGCCGGTCGGGGTCGAAGACCTCCGGCACATGGTGGAAGCCGGACGGGTGTGAGGCGTTCCACTCCGCGCGCTGGGCGTATTGCGCGGGGCTGAAGTTCATCAGCGCGTTGGGGTGGACGGCCTCGTCCCGGAGCTCGTGGAGGCTGGCCACGTGGCTCCACTCCTCACCCCGGTAGACGCCGGAGTAGCGCTCGATGGCCTCGCACAGCGCGCTCACCCGGGCCTGGGCATCCGTCGTCCCCTTGCCCCCGCTGCGGCCCCGGAGGTTGAGCAGGACGAAGCGCAGGTCCTGCTGCATCAGCGCGAAGTTGTGGCCGGCCGCGTAGCTGTGGACCAGCCCCGCGCCGTCGTCCGCGCTCAGTGGCTCCAGGTTGCGCACCACGCCGGTGATGGGACTGATGTGCTTCTCCAGTCGCGCGAAGGTCTGCTCGGGGGACTGGGTGCGATGGCCCCCGTCACCGTCGAACCGCTTGGGACAGGGCCTGGGGATGACGGGCAGCGGCGCGCGCGACGTGGCCTCCGCGTCCGAACACACCGGACACTGGGGCCTGCGCACGAGCGCGTGTCGCTCCAATTCCAGCGTCGTCAGGTCCAGGGTGACCAGCTGTTCGCTGAGCGGGTGCTCGGGGCCGAGCACCAGCGCCTTGGCCACCTCCAGCGCCGCGAGCTGGAAGGCCGTCCCGGTGGTGGCCGACAGGCTCGCGGCCGGCAGCACCAGGGGATGGACGTGGCCCTGCTCCCGCTCCAGGAAGGACTCGAGCTGCCGGTTGGAGCGCAGGCGCTGCGCGAGGCAGGCCCAGCACGCCGTCAACGCGGGACGGAAGACGGGCCCCAGCCACAGCGTGCCGCCCACGGGCCTGGCCAGCATCCAGGGCCGCCGCGCCGCGAGCGCCTGGCGGTTGAGCGCGTCGAGCGCGGGGTGCAGGTAGTCGTCGCAGAGCACCAGTTGGAAGCCCGCCTCGCCCTCCGAGCGCAGGCCCTGGGCATGCAAGGCCTCTCGCTGGGACTCCTCCCACTCGCCCCCGAGCGAGACGATGGACACGGGCGTCTGGAGGCGCTCGGCCACGGTGGCCATGTCCACGCCGAGCGCGTGCCAGAAGGGCGCCTGCTCCGGCGCGTCGGTGCTTCCCTCGAGGATGCAGCCCTGCTCCGCGGCGATCTCCAGCGCGTGGGAGACCTCCACCAGGGACAGTCGCGAGGAGAGCGCCTCGAAGACCTCCGGCAGCGAGTGGTGTCCGTCCAGCAGCGGCACGAGCAAGGGGAAGGCGCGACCTCGCAGGAGCAGGTAGTCCTTCTCGTGCAGGAGCAGCACCGTCGACTCGTCGACGCGCTCCACGCGGCAGTGGCTCTTCCAGACAGGTCTCGACAGCATTCGTGACTCCCGGGGGCATGAAGCGTGGGCACCGCTGGAACGACAAGGGCGACACCGGAGCCCGGTGGCGCGCGGCCGCCGGGTCCGGAGCGATGCGCGGGGCTCAGGTGCAGGTGCAGCAGGGACAGCAGCAGCAGCAGACCGAGACATCCTTGGCCGCGGCGCCCGCCGTCCCGCCCGGCGTCACGGTGGGCTGCGGCGGGATGAAGAGCGTGATGTTCCCGTCCTTGTTGCGGTCCCAGCTCTTGAGCTGCTCGTCGTAGCCCGTCGTCGTCGCTCCGCTGTACGCCTCGGTGAAGGCCACCGACTTGGGGATGGTGTCGAAGCCGTAGACCTTCAACAGGTCCGGGTCCTGCTCAATCTGGCCCTTCTTGCCAGGGTTCGCCCAGACATCCTGGATGAGCTTGGAGTACGCCGTGCGGAAGTCCGCCATGTTCATGCCTCGCTGCGAGTGGTGAGCGGCCCCGGATGAAAATCAGTACGCGAAGACACGCTCGACAGGGCCGCCGCCGCGTTGTGCATGACGCACGCCAGACGCGGGCACCGCCTCGCTCGCGAGTCCTGTCGCTGGGATGCGACACATCCCGCGTCTCGAAAGTCGCCGCGCTGCTTGCTTGCCACAAGCATTTGCTTGTCACGGGGACGCCGGCACACGCGTTTTCATCCCAGACGCGCGCGAAAGGAGAGGGTTGTCGAGATTTTTGACTGGTTGAGGTTTTGCAGGCCGGTGCGCCCCGCTTCCCCCACCCATGTTTGAGTTTGGAGCGGACGAATGCCGACGAGTCGAACCGACGCGTTTCTTCCGGTCATTGGTGAATCCATGTCCGGACTGATTCAGGTCCTGCGGGTCTTCACGCAGCAGGAGGACACCATCCTCATCAGCGGGCCCACGGGCTCGGGAAAGTCGAGGCTGGCGCGCTGGAGCCACGAGCACTCGGGGCGCAAGGAGGGGACCTTCGAGGTGCTGGATTTGATGACGGTGCCGGAGGAGCTGCAGATGGGGGCGCTGTTCGGCTGGAGGAAGGGCGCCTTCACGGGGGCGGTGCAGAACAGCCCGGGCTGCCTGGCGCTCGCGAAGGGCGGCACGCTGTTCATCGACGAAATCGACAAGCTGTCCCTGCGCGCGCAGGCGGGGCTGCTGCACGTGCTGGAGGAGCGGACGTACCGGGTGCTGGGGGAGGGCACGCTGCACCGCGCCGACGTGCGCTTCATCGTGGGGACGAACGTGGACCTCCACGAGGCGGTGACGGCCGGGAGGTTCCGCGAGGACCTCTACTACCGCGTCAATGTCCTGCCCATCCAGATTCCGCCCCTGGATGCGCGCCGGGACGAAATCATCCCGTGGGCGCAGTACATGTTGAGTCGGCGACACCAGGAGCGCGAGCGCGAGGGCCGGGCACAGTTGGCTCCGGATGCACAGGCGCAACTGCTCAGCCGTAGCTGGCCGGGCAACCTCCGGCAGCTCGACAACATCGTCCGCCGTGCGTACTCGCTGGCGGTGATGTCCCAGGTCGAGCACGAGGTCCTGCTGAGGGACAGTCATGTGATGCAGGCGCTGGGCTACGAGGAGTCGCCCACGTCGCGCTCGCTCATCGAGGCGCTGCGCGTGGCGTCCGCGTGTTTCGTCATGGAGGCCCAGCGCGCCGCGGTGCCGTGGGACCTGGACCTGGCGGATGCGTTTCGCGGCTTCGTGCTCGGCACCGCCGTGCGGCAGGTGGGGCGGGAGGAGGCCTTCCTCCTGTTGGGCCGCAAGCGGCTCTTGAAGAATCGCAATCACTACAAGGCGCTCGAGCGCGAGCTGCGGAAGGTGGACGCGCTCGTCGAGGCGGTGGGGCAGTCGCCCTCGCCCTTCACGGACCTGGTGGACCTGACGCTCGGGAAGGTCTGAATGCGCCCCGAGCAAGAGGAGTCGGGCGCGTCCGGGTCCACGCGCTTCGAGGCGCTCTGGAGTCAGCACCAACGCGCCCTGCTGCGAATCTGCGAGCGGACGCTGGGGGACCTGGACGCGGCCAGGGAGGCGATGAGCCGCACGGGAGTTCGTGTCTGGCTTCAGATGTCGCGCTCCTCCTCCCAGGAGGAGTGGCCCTGGGCGCTGCTGCGTCGGGTGGCCATCAACGTCTGCATCGACCTCCAGCGTGAGCGGCGCCGCCAGTCGTGGCGGTGGACGTCGCTCGACGAGGAGCTGGGGGATGGCGCGGAGCTGGAGGCGGCGCGGCCGTGTGGGGAGCAGGAGGAGCAGCAGTTGCAAGCGCTGTTGCTGGAGCTGCTGGAGTCGTTGCCGCCGCAGTTGAGGGCCTGTGCGCGTCTGGCCTTCGTCGAACAGCAGGGCTACGCGGACATCGCGGCGACGCTCCGGCTGACGCCCGCCAACGTGCGCAAAATCGTGGAGCGCTCCCGCAAGCGGCTCGTCCAGCCGCTGGCCCAGGCGGGGGTGATTCGCGACGAGGCCAGCTTCCATCGCTGGCTGTCGGGGCGGCGCAAGCGGACGGACGGTTGATGCGCGCCGAGCCGGCTCCCATCCAAGAAGGAGGGATGGGAGCCGGCCCGGTTTCAGCCGCGACGAAGGCTCACTGGCGCGCGGCGGCGACGGCACCGGTGACGGTGCTGACCAGGGGCCCGATGAGCGCGGGCGCGGTGCTGACCAGGTGCTGGAGCACGTCCGTCCAACCCTTGTCGGCGGCGGTGCCCATCACCGCGGGCTGGTAGCCCTTGCTGGCGGCGGAGACGGCGCCGCCGATGGTGTTCACCAGCGGCCCGATGAGGTGGGGCGCGGAGGAGACGAGGGACGAGAGCACGTCCGTCCAGCCCTTGTCCGCGCCGGCCGGCTGGTAGCCCTTGCTGGCGGCGGAGACGGCGCCACCGATGGTGTTCACGAGCGGCCCGATGAGGGCGGGCGCGGTGTTGACCAGGTGCTGGAACACGTCCGACCAGCCCTTGTCGGCGGCGGGCTGGTAGCCCTTGCTGGCGGCGGAGACGGCGCCGCCGATGGTGTTCACCAGCGGCCCGATGAGCGCGGGCGCGGTGCTGACCAGGTGCTGGAGCACGTCCGTCCAGCCCTTGTCGGCGGCGGTGCCCATCACCGCGGGCTGGTAGCCCTTGCTGGCGGCGGAGACGGCGCCGCCGATGGTGTTCACCAGGGGCCCGAGGAGCGCGGGCGCCGAGGAGGCGAGGGACGAGAGCACGTCCGTCCAACCCTTGTCCGCGCCGGCCGGCTGGTAGCCCTTGCTGGCGGCGGAGACGGCGCCACCGATGGTGTTCACCAGCGGCCCGATGAGCGCGGGCGCGGTGCTGACCAGGTGCTGGAACACGTCCGACCAGCCCTTGTCGGCGGCCGGCTGGTAGCCCTTGCTGGCGGCGGAGACGGCGCCGCCGATGGTGTTCACCAGGGGCCCGATGAGCGCGGGCGCGGTGCTGACCAGGTGCTGGAGCACATCCGTCCAGCCCTTGTCCGCACCCTGCGGACCCGTGGCCATCAGGGGATGTGTGAGGCCGATGGGCAGGCCAACGAGTTGCGAGAGGCCAGGGAGATTCGGCATCTGCGGATACGTCATGGTTTTGACTCCTTCGTTCGACTGGGTGACTGCGGGAGCCGTGGGAGCGCCCAGCCCGAACGGCAGGCTGACCGGGACCACGGTTTTCGGCGCTGCGCCGAAATCGGTGTTGAGGAAGACGGAGCGGTTGCGCACCCAGTTGGTGTCGGGCGTCACCAGCAACTCAGGCGTCTGCTGGAAGCCCAGGCTGGAAATCTGGGCCGCGGCCTGCTGGAGGCACTGCGCGTAGGAGACATTCGGCGTCCCACCGAGCACCTGTCCCAGCGTGAAGGTGAACACAGACAGGTTCTTGGTGAGCTGCGTGCCCGCGGCCGCCGTCTGCTCGGCGGTGCAGGCCGTCAGCAGCGTGCAGTTGGCCTGGGGCGGCTCGGCCGCCACCTGCGGGTCATACGCCTTGGTGACAGCCACTCCCGGGAGAATCTGGACGGGCCGGCCGAAGCCCCGGAAGGGAATCTCCCCGGCGCGCTCGTCGGAGCTCCGGTGCAGCCAGGAGCGCTGGTGCGCCTGCGTGGCGGGCAGGAAGGCCTTCTCTCCCGTGGTGGCTCCGAAGTCGCGAGGGTCGATGTATGCCTTCACCTTGGCCAGCTCGACGCGGCGGGTGGCCCCCAGTTGATGGAGCTTCCGGGCGAAGTCCGACGCGATGAAGAGGTCCTTCTCCATCCCCCCGGAGTGGCACGCGTCCAGGACGGTGGTCAGCACGCCCTCGGGGAGCGGCTGGGTCAGCTTGGAGAAGTCCTGGTCGAAGAAGAAGTCGTCGTAGAGCACCAGGCTCTCTCGCCAGACCTCGTCTATCTGCACGCGGTAGCCATGGCCGGAGAAGAAGAAGACCAGCGCGTCATCCTGCGTGGCACCGTCGAACAGCCAGGCCAGCGACTCCTTCAGGTTGCTCAGCGTGGCGGCCTCGTCCAGCCGGACCTGGATGTCCTTCGGCGCGAACCCATACTGCGTCCCCAGCAGGCTCACCATCAGGTTGGCGTCGTTGATACAGCTCGACAGTTGATTGATTTGGGGACGGTAGTTGTTGATGCCCGCGACGACGGCCTTGCGGTTGCGAATCTGGTTCGGCGCGCGCAGCTCCGAGGAGGTGCGCTTGGTCGGTGTTTCCTTGGGAGCGGGGGGCGGACTCGCGGGGGGCTTGGGGGTGGCGTCCGTGCCGCTCGGGGTAGAAGGACTCATGGCGTGCTTCGCCTCCTGGGGCGCTTCGGGAGCACCGCGAAAGCGCGGTGGGTGGTGCGCCTTGAGAACGAACGGAGGACGCGTGGCGTGACACGTCCCGCGGACGTCAATCGCCAGCACTCGAGGGCTGTCACGAGCCCTGCTTACGGACCGTTATGGGAGGCGCGGTCTGGATGCGATTCGCGCGGGAGGAAGTCGATGCCGAAATACTGTCGAGAGAAGTTCGAGAACACCACCACGGGGAAGGAAATCTGGGTGTGCTGGCAACAGGACAAGCACGTCCACGACGCTTCACTCATCACCACGATTGCCCAGTGGCTCGGCACGAATCAGGGAGGGGTCTGGCAGGTGCGTGCCAACAGCTACCAAAGCAATCAGTCCTCACCTGGGGAGAATGATTTGTCTTACTCCAGTTGAGGACACCGGGGTGGAGGGAGTCTCCCGGCTCCCTCCACCCCGGGCTGTCTTCACCCCGGGTGGTTTCATGCGACAAGCCACTTTCGACGGGGAGACCCGCTGTTTAGTGTGCCGCCGACATGAACCTCCCCGCATGTCGCTCTTCCGCCGTCTCTGTCCCCGGGTCCGTACGAACCACCGTCCCGTGTCAGCGCGCACCCTCCCGCCTCCGGCTCTCGATGCTGGTCGCCCTGGTGGCGCTGGGGGCCACGGGCATGGGGTGCTCATCGGACGAAAGCCCGCCGCCCTCTTCCTCGGGTGGAGACGCGGGCACGCCTCGCCCGGATGCGGGAGGGCCACCGCCGGACGCTGGTACCGAGGAGCCCGCTCCGGATGCTGGTGGCGAGCCGGCGCCTGCCTTCACCGTGCTCCCGCCTTCCGAGCCGACGTTGCGCTTCGCGCCGCGGAACACGACGCGCTTCAGCGTCCAGGTGCGACGTGACGACTCATTCACCGGCGACGTCACCCTCACGCTGGAGGGGCTGCCCGCCCACGTCCTGGCGGACGCGCTGACGCTGTCCGTGCCGGGGGCGGAGAACCTGGCCACGTTCGAACTCCACGTGGAGGAGGCCGCGGCCTATGGGCGCTTCCCCATCCGGGTGGTGGGGGAGGGCCGGGGGGAGCGTGTCGAGGTGTCGGTGACGCTGGAGGTCCAGGCGGGGCAGGCCGCGCTGGATGTCTCGTTTGGCGCTCAGGGGCTCGGGCTCCCCGCGCTGGGGCTGCCCGCGGTGAGCATCAACGCCATGGCCGTGACGCCGGACGGGAAGTGGATTCTCGCGGGCTCCACCGGCTCGGCGGGCCTGAGGGACGTGCTGGTGGCGCGGCTGCTGCCGGACGGAACGCCCGACGTCTCCTTTGGCACCCAGGGCACGCGCGTCATCGACGTCTGTGACGGTGATGACTATGTCGACGCCGTCACCGTGCTCTCGGATGGGCGGGTCGTGCTCGCCGGTGGTGCCATCGCGGACACCAACAGTTGCACGGCGCGCAACTACCAGAGCCTGCTGCTCGTGCGGCTCACCGACACGGGCGCACTGGACACCACCTTTGGGACGACGGGGGTGAGGACCTTCCAGCTCTCCGCGGGCAACGCCACGCTGCATGCCCTCACCGTGGACTCCCGGGGCCGCGTGGTGGGCGCGGGGACCGTGCAGAACACGGACCGGGACCAGGTCCTCGTGCGGCTGCTGCCGACGGGCCAGCTCGACACCTCGTTCAGCGCGGACGGACTCGCCTGGGAGGACGTCGGCGGGGACGACGAGGGGCTGGGGGTCATCGCGCTCGCGGACGACTCGCTCCTGCTGGCGGGCACGACGGCGTCTCTCAACCATGGCCTGTCGCTGCGGCGCTATCAGGTCAACGGTGAGCGGGACCGAGCCTTCAGCTACAGCCCTCCCGCCTATGTCACCCCCAGGCTCACGCCCCGGACGCTGCACCTCCTGGAGGGTGGCAAGGTGCTGGTGGGGACTCGCGCCGTGTTCAGTGGGGAAGGGGCCGGCACCGGCGCGGGGCTGCTGCGCATCGACGGCGGCACGGGCGCGGTGGACGCCTCCTTCGGCACGCAGGGCTACCGCTACTTCGTGACGGTGGAGAATCAGGCGAGGGACGTGCTCGTGGGCACGGGGCTGCTGCCGGGCGGCGACATCGCGCTGTCCACGGCGTACCGGGACGAGTCGGGCGCGCCGGGCCTGGGCCTCATCCATGTCTCCGCGAACGGGCTGACGGTGCTGCGCTCGCACCACTCGGACCTGCCCGGAAGCGAGCGACCTCTCGTCGCGCGGCTCGACGCGGAGGGCTTCTTCCGGGTGGCGGGCCTGCACACCGCGCCGGGACAGTCCGTGGAGACCCCGTTCGTGGCGCGCTTCTGGCCCTACTGAGCCCGTCCCCATCCGCCTCCACGCCCCGTCAGCTGTCGAGCGGGCGGGGAGGCGGGCGTGGGGCGCGTTGACTCGCCTGGAGGGGGCTCCGAGAATGCGCGCTCCCCAGGCCCCGTGGAGCCCCGCTTGAACCTGCTGACCCGCGTGAAGAAGAGCCTCCGACACCGGGCCGCCCATCAGGCCTCCCAGCCCCTCTCGAAGCTGCTCAGCCTCACCGGCTTCGGCCGCTATGGGCCGGGCCCCCAGCTCAAGAGCCCGGAGCCGCTGCGGCAGGCGGGCATCCCCTACGAGACGTTCCGCTTCGATGTGGCAGGGCTGGACCGCTTCTGGAACGAGCTGCAGGCGGGCAGCCCCGTGCTCCGGCACTACTGCTCGCTCCAGCCCTACTGGGAGAAGCGTTCGCAGTACCACTACTCCTGGACGCAACTGGCGCCGCTGCTGTCGCGCGAGGAGGCCGTCTACGTCGACATCGCCTCCACGCTGAACAGCCCCTATCTGGAGGTCATCCGCGCCCTGGCGAAGACGCGCAACGTGTTCGTCCAGGACCTGGTGTTTCCGCCCGGCATCAACGGTCATGAGATTGGCGGCTCGGCCGCGGAGCTGCCGCTGGGCAATGCCTCCGTGGATGCGATGACGCTGCACTGCTCCTTCGAGCACTTCGAGGGGACCGCGGACACGGGCTTCATCCGGGAGGCGGCGCGGGTGCTGCGGCCCGGGGGCCGGGTCTGCATCGTCCCGCTGTACCTGGGCGAGTATGCCTTCACGATGTGCGACCCCGCGTGGGGTTATGACATCCGCCGCGAGGCCGAGCCCGTCATCCACCTCTTCCCGGGCTGGGGAGAGCGGCACGGGCGCTTCTATGGCGTGGACACGCTGAAGGAGCGCGTCCTGGACCCCGCTCACGCCGCGGGGCTCACGTCCCGCGTCATCCACTTCGAGAACATCCTCGAGCTGCACCCGACCTGTTACACCCACTTCGGCCTCGTGCTGGAGAAGCCCGCGGTCGGTTGAGGCTCGGTCCCCAGCCCCGTGCCCGGGGCGGGGGCCTCTCCCCTGAGGTCGTGGCACTGAAGGCATCGCGCCGGGCGACACGCGCCCAGGCGCGGTGGCGCATTCTTTCTTCATTTCCAGGTCGCGAACGCGAAGCGTCGAATGCGGTGCGCCACCTGGGCGGTAGGTGTGTCTCCCTGATGAAGCCGGAGTGCGAGCCGCACCCTGTCCGCAACGTCTGCTGTCGGGCGACACCCGCGACCTGAATGACCTGTCACGCGACCCATGCGCCGACCCTCGCGGCGCGTGACGGTCGCTGTATGTGTTTCATGTTTCATGTGACGCAAGGGTTTTTCGGTGAAAACAGGCATTAAATCCTGTCGCGAAACTCGCTGTCTCACATTCCGACAATGTTGAAGCGCGGGCTGGCAATGTGCCGGGCTCCTCGCCGTTCTCCCGCGCCTCCCCCATCCCCCAGGAGGTTGTCATGGCCATTCCTAGAGAGCTGCCCACGAAGGTCCGCAAGCCCGTAGAGCAGCCCAAGCCGAAGCCGAAGGCTCCCAAGGTCACGGCCGCGCAGGCGAAGAAGAAGGCGGAGAAGGCGCGCACGGAGGCCAAACGCACGCTGCAGAAGGCGCACGCGTCGGAGAAGAAGGCGACGGAGGCGCGCAAGACGCGCGGCGACGCCGGCTCCCGGCTGGACAAGGCGGACAAGGAGCGCGCCGTCGCGCTCTCTCCCGGCGCGAAGGACACGGCCCAGAAGAAGGTTGAGACGGCGTCCAAGGACCTCGACAAGGCGGACAAGGCCTCGAAGACGGCGAACGAAATCGCCGCCAAGGACAAGCGCGAGGCCCTTGCCGCGGCCAACAAGGCGCTCGCCGCGGAGAAGGAGGCGAACGACGCCGCGGAGAAGGAGAAGCTGCCCAAGCCGTACGCCCTCGCGGACCGGCAGAAGGATGTCTTCGACGCGGGCAGCCTGTCCGCCAAGGACCAGGAGAAGTTGTTCGGGACGAAGTCCGTCGTCTCCTCGAAGGAAGCCGCGACCTCCGATGCCAGACGCGTCGCGGACGCCTCCTCCAAGAGCCCGCGCGCTGGCGCCGAGGAACTCAAGCGTCAGCTCGCGCTCGGTCAGGACCCCGCGTACCGCAAGGCCCTGGTGAGCGAGTCCGCGCCGCAGGTGCAGAAGGCCGCGGACGCGGTGGGTGACAAGAAGACGCCCGCGGAGGACCGCAATGCCATGGTGAAGAGCCTGGCCGACAGCGCCGCGCTGGCGGGGCCCGAGGGCCGCAAGCCGATTGTCGACAAGCTCAACGCGCAGAAGGACCAGGCGACCGTCATCGAAGGCCTCAAGTCGCAGGGCAAGGATGCCAACACCCTGGCGCTGGGCGCGACGATGGCCCGCGAGCTTCGGGCCTCCGCCCAGTTCGACAAGGCCGACGCCATCACCCAGGCCAGCCCCGAGCTGAAGAAGGCGGCGGCGGAGTCACCCCTCGATACGGCGCTGCGCAAGGAGGTGGACCTCCAGACGGTGGCGGAGGAGCGCACCGGCGTGGAGAAGGGGCTGAAGCAGACCCAGAAGGACCTGAAGGCCCGTGCCCAGGCCCTGGAAACGATGGCCCAGAACCCGGAGAAGCTCCCGCCCGGGGTCTCCGTCGAGAAGTCGGATGGGTATGGCACGACGCTGGTGACGAAGGACGACAAGGGTCAGGTCACCGAGCGGGTGCGGTTCGGCGACCGCGACGACATGACGTACGTCTCCACGCAGAAGTTCGACCGGGAGAAGGGCACCGTCGAGTCGGAGTCGCTGGAAGACCACCACAAGCTGGACACGCTGACCAACACCCGCACCGTCTGGAAGGACCCGGACGTGGACGCGGCGTCGAAGATCTCCAGCACCAGCGACGTGACGAAGCGCAAGGCGGAGGACCCCAACGCCCTCTTCGAGTCCCGGGAGCTGAACTTCGCGACGAAGAACCTGGTCGAGAAGACCCTCACGGAGGACCCGAAGAACGGCACCACCCAGACGACGCGGACCTTCGGCACCCAGGATGATGAGAAGGGGCTGAACGACCAGCTCAAGGGCAAGTTCGACGACGACCGCCCCCTGGACAAGGTGGACACCAAGACGGTCCACATCCCGCCCGAGGGGGCCAAGGACCCCGACGGCAAGCCCGCCAAGGCCAGCTACACCTTCGGCACGTCGTACTCCCAGGACAACGCCCGCGTCACCGCGAGCGAGAGCAAGGTCTTGGACCGGCCGGAGAAGAAGCCCAGCGAGAGCTCGTACGACAGCGGCTTCTACGACGCCGCGGGAGACGTGGAGTACCGGGCGGAGAAGGAGAACGGCTCGCCCAAGAGCTGGACGCTCCAGACGAGCAATCCCGGCGAGCTGAACACCCAGACGTTCATCGAGGGCAAGGAAGACCTCTCCGTCACCACCCGCAAGAAGCTGGACGGCAACACCGTCACGGAGACCACCGAGGGCCGGGTGCCCGACCCGAAGAACCCAGACGGGGACCCGGTCAGCGTGAAGGGCGACACGAAGCGCACGTTCGACGCGAAGGGGCGGCTGGCCTCGGCGCACTCGGACCAGACGGAGGCGGACGGGACGCGCACGGTGCGCGACTACGCGCTCACCGAGAAGCGGGACGACAAGGGCCGGCTCCAGACCACCGAATCGAGCACCACCTCCACGCAGCCCAAGGACGGCCCCGCCGTCGAGGCTCGCAGCGAGCTGACGCGGACGTTCGACGACAGGAACAAGGTCGTCGCGTCGCACCTGGACCAGACGGACGAGACGGGCGCGCGCGCGGTGCAGGACTACTCGCGCGAGGAGAAGCGCAACGCCCGGGGCGAGGTGGAGATCCACGAGCGCACCACGTCCAGCCTGAAGCCCAAGGACGGCCCCAAGAGCACCCAGGAGCAGGAGCAGGTGTCCGTCGACACGAAGACGGGACCGGAGCTCATCCGCGCCTCCAACAAAATCACCAACGCCGACGGGACGGCCCAGCACTCCATCACCCCTGAAGGACAGACGCTGACCGTCAACGGCGAGAAGGTCGATTCGGTCGACGCGCTCAAGGCGCTGCCCAAGGGGCAGGCGTCGCTGGGCGGGGCGGCGGTGGATGGCCTGTCGCAACAGGTCAGGGACTTCAATGAGCTGGCGCTCGCGATGTCTCCCAACCGGGCGTTGAACCCGGACAAGGTGGAGCGCAACGACTTGAAGGAGGTGAAGGCGGCGGTCTCAGCCAACTCCGTGGGCATGCTCCGCCTGAAGGAGGCGCTCACGCCGGCGCTCAATGGCCAGCCGTCGCTCAGCCTGGACCCCAAGGCACGCCTGGTGGGCGGAGCGAGCGGGATTGCCGGCCTGGCCGGCAGCGCTGAGATTCTGGCCAAGGCGGGTCCCCTGTTCATGCGGGACTTCAGCCAGGGCAACTACCTTGGCGCGGCGAAGGACGGGGTGGCGCTCGTGACGGGCACCATCGGCGTCGTGTCGGGTGGCAGCGCCGTCACCACCGCGCTTCGTGGCGCGGGCAGTGGCCTGACGCTGGACGGAGGCGTCATCACCGCGGGACAGCGCCTGACGCCCATGCAGGCCGCCAAGAGCCTGAACGGGCTCGCGAAGCTCACCGCGGGGCTGGGCGTCCTGAGTGGCGGCATGCAGGCCTACGACGGCATCCAGAAGGGCAATGGCTGGGCGGTCGCCAGCGGCGTGACGACGGCGACCGCGGCGGTGGGCGGCTACCTGGCGGCCGGCGCCGCGGCGGGAGCCTGGGGCGGGCCCGCGGGAGCCGCCGTGGGACTGGCGATTGGCCTGGGCGCGTGGGGCATGACGAAGGCGTTCGACCACTTCGACAAGAGCGACGTGAAAATCTCCGAGCCGACCATCTGACGACGACGTCCTCCTTCCCGGGCACGGTTCGCCCGGGAAGGAGGGTTGCCGCGCGTGTTACCGGTTGGGAGGCGCCCCCAGCGTCACCCAGCCACTGAGCGTCTTGTTGCCGTCGGTGTGGCTCTCCACCGCGTAGAAGAAGTGGCGAGTCGCGTCGGAGGCGTCGACGAAGCGCACCGCGGTCGTCTCGGTGAACTCCTCGCTGACGTCGACCTCACCAATGGCCTCCATGTCGCCCGCCTCGGGGTTCTCGCTCCGGTAGACGACGTAGTGCTTGTGGTGCACGGTGTGCGGCCACGTCAGCTCCGTGTACTTGCCGTCGACGCCGCGCACCGCGAGCTCCACGGCGACCGGCTCCGTATCCGGCGAGATGACGTTGACCTCGTACCTCACGCCACCGATGGGGTCCTTCCGGTCATCCCTCTCGAAGATGTTCATCGGGAAGAAGCCCTCGGGCCCGTCCGACAGGAAGTTCACGTGGATGCGCTCATCCATCTCCTTGTCGGTGTGGAGGCCCAGCGCGCCGCCGTGGCCGCCGAAGAACAGCGTCGTGCCTTCGACACCCTCCAGGCCCTCGGCCTCGCCGCCCGCGGCCTCCCAGGCCGCGAACAGCCGGTCCGTCAGCGTCAGCGTCACGCGGCCCGGGAACGGCTCTGCCTCGGGACGGATGAAGAGCGTCGTCGCATGGCCCACCGTGGGGCGCACGTCATACGTGGTGGTGCCCGTGCCGCCGGGCAGCATCCGGACCACGTCCACGTTGCGCCAGGCGATGTTGTTGTTGAGCTGGGTGTTGGTGACGGTGTCGGAGCCGATGATTTCCGGGTAGCTCATCGGGTCGCCGTCGGACACCCACCGCGCCAGCAGGCAGTAGTGGCCGGGCAGGGGGACGTTGGCCCACTGGATGCGGATGTCACGCGTCTCGCCCGCGTCCAGGAAGATGTTGTGTTGGGTCTGGATGCGCCTCCAACTCGTGGAGCCCCAGGAGGAGTTGCCGCCCGACGCCAGGTAGTACAGGTGCAGCGAGCCACCAATGGGGCCGGTGGGGCGCAGCGGGCCGTAGTTGCGCAGGGTGACGAAGACGTAGTTGTTGGGCGTACCGAACACGGGGTTGGTGGAGCTGGCGCAGCCGTTGACGTTGTTGCACACCTTGATGTCGGGGCTCGTCCAGATGGCGCCGGAGCTGGGCTCCCAGCCGTTGTCGGCCGGCGTGTCGCGGATGAAGACGTCGGACGGGGTGCGGCAGTCGCTCAGGAAGTCCTGCACGGCCTGGGGCACGTCCGCGCCGCTGGGCGCCGTCAGCCGGTAGGCCCCCTGGGAGACGGTGGCGTAGTTCTGCATGATGCCCACCACCGTGGGGTCGGGCGTGCCGCCCGTGGGGACGTAGACGGCGTGAATCCGGATGCCCTCGTTGTAGGCCTCCTGCGCCTGGAGGCTGGCCAGGGCGTTGCTCGTGTACGAGTCATTGAAGCCGCCGGGCAGGTTGTCGGTGATGAGGACGACGACCCGGCGGGCCCCCGTGCGCCAGTAGCCCGTGAAGGCGCCGTTCTGGTTCGGGCGGAAGGCGATGTTGTGGATGACGGTGTTGAGCGCCTCGTCGGACGCCTCCGGCAGGTTCCACCCGCCGTTCGCGCTCAGGCTGGCGATCTGCGCCTGCATCTGGGCGTCGTTGCCCGCGCCCAGGTCCACGCGCACGGTGACGTCGTCCTGGAAGGTGACCAGGCCCAGCCGGTAGTCGCCGTTGGACGACGTCTGGATTTGCGTCAACAGGTTGGAGAAGTTCGCCTGGAGGGCGGTCAACGAGCCGCCCATGCTGCCCGTGTCGTCGATGGCGAAGACCACGTCCAGGGGGCCGCACTCGCACGGGTCGACCTGGGGCGGCTCTTTCGGAGGAACCGGGGCGGGAACCCTGGCGGCCGAGGCGACCTGGGAAGACATGAAGAGACAGAGCATTGCCGCGCCGAGCCAGGACATGGCTCGTGGGCGGAGCGTGTTTGACTTTGACATGTAGTGGTTTTCTCCTACGGGGTTTCCACGTCATGTCGGAGAGGGATTGGCGGGGCGTCGACGTGGCGGGCGGCTTGTGAGCAGGAAGCAAGCCATTGCGGGCTTGCAAGTCATTCAGGCGGTTGCGGGGACACGGCGTGGCGGGATGGGTTACTCACGGGGTGATTTTGTGAAGTTTCCCGCTACACCTCGCACGTGGCGGACGTGTCACAAGCCCCGGGGGCGTGTCGTCTCGGGGATGTGCGGCCGGGGCTTCCGGTCTCACGCTCTCCAACCACCCTGGTGCACCGTGCCCTACAAGTTCCTGAAGCAGCCGAAGACGCCTCCCGACTCCAAGCTCTGTGGTTTCTATGCGCTGTACCACTTCACCAATGGCGGGCTGACGCGGGACGAGTTCATCCAGAAGGCGACGCAGCACTACGAGACGGCGCTCGGCCTGCCGAACAAGGAGGCCCAGGAGATGGTGATGGATGGCAATGACCCGTCCGTCCTGGGGTTGTATGGCCTGGCCCAGAGTGACGCGGACACGCTCAAGAAGCGGGGCGTGGGTGTGATTGCGGACACCACCCGCGGCCACTTCTTCACCGTGCGCCAGGAGAACGGCGTCTGGTCCAGCTACGACAGCTACAACCATGACGCGGCGAAGGCCTATCCCTCCTTCGAGGCGCTCCAGAAGGCGGAGATCGGCAACAGTCAGATCTGGGTCTGAGGGAGGTCGGCGGGACAGCCCTGGGCCGGCGTGCGAGATTGGAGCCTTTGACGAGGACTCCTGCTTGCGCGCCCGAATCGCCGCCCCTTGGAGTGTCGGACTGGCCTTGGTTGTCCTTTGCCTCGCGTGTGCTCACCGGCCGTCGTCCCCGGGGTGCTCGGCGGGGGAGACGCTGTGCTGGGACTTCGAGGAGGGGCGCCTGCCCGCGGGTTGGACACCGCACCGTGACGAGTTCAGCGGGCGGCTCGTCGTGGATGACACCCGGGCCCATGGCGGCAGGTATGCGCTGCATGCCAGCCAGTTGGTGGGAGGCCGGGAGGGCGAGCAGGGGGGACCGAAGAAGACGGTGCGCTTCGAGTTGCCCGGGGACTTCGGCCCCGTGCTCTGGGGGCGTGTCTTCGTCTACACGACGCCCGCGCGTCCGGCCTCGCACGCGGGACTCTTCAACGCGCGCTATCCCCGGCCCGGGAGCGATGACGGCGCGTTCCATGCGCTCGACTGGTACGAGGTGGCGACGTACCAGGAGAAATACATGGCCCTCTGGCATCCGCCGGAGCCGCCCGGCTTTCCGGAGTGGGTGCAGGTCTCCGACACGCCGCTCGTGCTGGACCGATGGGTGTGTCTGGAGTGGCTCTTCGACGCGGCGAACGGGGAGGCCCCGGAGGCCGCCGAGCCGCGTGTCTGGCTCGACGGCGTGGAGCTCGCATGGCCCCGGAAGTTCGTCTTCTCCGACCCGCCCACGGACACGCCTCCGAAGCGGGAGAAGGCCCGGAGCTTCACGGTGCTGGAGGCGGGCGTCTTCCTCTACCAGGGGCTCTCCATGCCCACCGACTGGTGGCTCGACGACCTGGCCGTCGGTGGGCAGCGGGTGGGGTGCTCCCCGCGCTGACGGCTAGAACCGGAGGTGGTCAAGACCCGGGACGGTGTCCCGGACCTTGCTCATGACTCCTTCCTTGAGGTCGATCATTCCCGTGATGTTCAGGGCACGCAGCTCGTCTTCGGCTTTCTTCTTGCTCTGTCCGTCGAACGTATTCCCCCGCCAGATGGAGATGGGCCCCAGCTTCTCCAGCGCCTCGATTTGCGCGGGTTTCGTGGGGTGCTGGCCATACTCGAAGACGAAGGTGACGGGGCGTGTGAGGCCTCCGCATTCGACCGCGGCTGTCATTTGGGCGATCTTCTCATCCATCGAACCCTCGCCTGGCGGGTTGATGGCGAGGGTCGCACCGGGAAACATGTCGCGTGTGGCTTTTCCATGTTTGCTCATGACGTCGAAGCCGTAATTGAACATGAGCCGTTCGTTGGGGACACCGGCGGCCCTGACGTCTTCGAGGAACCTGTTGTTGAAGACTCGGTCATCCTTCACGTCCAGCTTGAGACCGACCCCTTGTTCCTTGCCCTTGTTCAGCCACTCCATCAGGGTGAGATTGTCGCCGGTCTCATTGCCGCCGTGACGCATCTCGATTTTGCCCTCGCGATTGAGCTCCATGCGGATGTCCCCTTCGAACCAGTTGTAGTCCCCGTTCTTGGCGTGGTTGAAGTCATCGCGGAGGTTGGTGGCGTGGGCGTTCTTCGCGAGCGCGAGGGGCGTGCCGGGCACCCAACGGTTTCCGTCTGGCGGAGGGCCAGGAGGGACCTCCGCCAGAGGCTTGTGCTCCTCGCGCAGCGCCTTCGCGGCCTTGTTCTTGCCCGAGGCCTCGAGCTCCGTCACGAGCGTTCCCGCGAGCTTGTCCAGGCCGGGCATGTTCTCCGACTTGAGCTCCTTCAGCTTGTCGTCGAGCTGGTTGATGTCCGACTTGTCGGGCGTCGACGCCGCCAGGGTTTGACCCAGGAGCTTGAGGCTGTCGGGGCCGACCTGCCCGGCGACCACGGACAGGTTCTTCAGTGTCTCATAGGTGGTGTTGTACTTCCCGTGGGAGTCCTTCTTGGGGTCATCCAGCTTGCCCTTGTTGGCGCGCTCTCCCAGCTCGCTGGAGATGTCCTGGAGCGTCCTGGCGGAGGTCTTAAGCAGGGTGTCCGCATACCCTGGCTCGGCCCGGTGCTGCATGGTGAGGTCCGCCAGGGTTTGGGCAGCCTGTGACGCACCTCCCGCGCGAAAGGCCCTGTCGACTTCGAGCGCGTCGCCCGCGACGCCGCTCGGATCGCTGTACTCGGACTCGGGCTTGGCGATGTTGCTTGAAGTCGAAGGGTCG
Source organism: Myxococcus sp. CA040A (assembly GCF_013336725.1). Classification (NCBI taxonomy): domain Bacteria; kingdom Pseudomonadati; phylum Myxococcota; class Myxococcia; order Myxococcales; family Myxococcaceae; genus Myxococcus; species Myxococcus sp. CA040A. The sequence continues at coordinate 24,141 of NZ_JABUMR010000017.1, forward strand.
TACTCGGACTCGGGCTTGGCGGTGTTGGTTGAAATCGACGGGCCGTACTCAGACTCGGGCTTGGCTGTCGAACTGGCCGCCACCAGGGGTTGAAACGTCGGGGCGCCCGTCAGGTCCGGTCCGGTGGGCAGCTTCGAGCCCGCCACGAACTCGTCCTTCGTGGGCATTCCGACGGCCGGAGGGGGCTCGGGCGGGGGCGGAGGCGGTGGCGGCGGAGGCTGGACCTCCACGGGCGTCGTCGCGACGGGGGGGCGTCGGAATGCGAGATCAAGCCAAGAGGCCATGAGGTGCTCCAGGGGTGGGGGATGAGGACTTCACCCCGTGGAGCCCCCCTGGCCTGAAGTGGCGCATTTCCCGTCCGCCGCCGTACGGTCGCACAAGGATTCCGAAGCGACGGCGATGACACCTCCGGGCCCACCGACCGGTGGCTCGACGACCTGACCGTCGGTGGGCAGCGGGTGGGGTGATCCCCGCGTTGAGGGAGGGCCCTGGATGAAGCGGGGCCCACGCTCAGCTCAGATGAGCTTCTTCAGGTACTTTCCCGGCTCCTGGGCGAAATCCACCGCGTAGTTCATCCCCTTGTCGACGGTATCCTTGATGGCCGCCCCGGGGTCGTTCATGGCGGTCTCCTTGAGGTCGATCATTCCTGTGTAGCCCAGGTCTTTCTTCAGGTGTCTGGTGGCATCCTCTTCGCTCATTCCGGTGAGCGTCGCGCCTCTCCAGACAGAGATGGGCCCCAGGTCCTGCAACCGTGCGATGTCGGCTGGATTCGTGGGGTGCTTGCCGTACTCGAAGACGAAGGTGACAGGCTTTGTGACGCCGCCAGTCTCGACCATCTTCACCATTTCGGAGATCGGGTCGGACCCCTTTGGGACCTTGTCGGGGGAGGGAGGGTTGATGGCGATGGTGGCTCCGGGGAACATCGCCCGCGTCTCAACCCCATGGTCGGCTGCCTTTTGGAAGCCGTAGTTGAACATGAGTTGATGCTCTGGAACGCCAGCCGCGCGGACTTCGTTCAGGAACCCCTGGCCGAAGACGGCTTCATCCTTCACGTCCAGCTTGAGGCCGACCCCGAGCTCCTTCCCCTTGTTCAGCCATTCCGTGAGGGTGAGGTTGTCGCCCTTCTCATGGATGGGGTCGTGCCGCATTTCGATGCGACCCTTGTCATTGATTTCCATGCTGACGTCGCCCTCCATCCAGTTGTAGTCCCCCTTGGCGGCTTTATTGAAGTCGCCGCGGGTGTTGGTGGAGTGGGCGTTGTGGGCGTCAGCCAGCTTCATGTCCTCCTCCCAGCGAGGCTTCTGGGGGGGCGGCGGCGGTGGGAGCTCCGCGAGCGACACGTGCTCCTTGCGCAGCTCCTTCGCGGCCTTGCTCTTGCCCGAGGCTTCGAGCTCCGTCACGAGCGAGCCCGCGAGCTTGTCGAGTCCAGGCGTCTTCTCCTTCTGAAGCGCCTTGAGCTTGTCGTCGAACTGATTGAGCTCGGACTTGTCGGGGGTCGCAGCCGCCAGGGTCTGTCCCAGGAGCTTGACGCCCTCCGGGCCGGCCTTGTTGGCGACCACGGACAGGTTCTTCAGCGTCTCGTGGGTGGTGTTGAACCTGCCGTGGGCATCCTTCTTGTCGTCATCCAGCTTGCCATTCCGGGTGCGCTCGCCCAGCGAGTCGCTGATGGCTTGGAGCGTGGGCGCCGCCGCCTTGAGCAACTCGTCGGTGAAGCCCGGAGGGGTCCTGGGGTCCATGACGAGGTCCGACAGCTTCTGTGATGCCGCAGCGGGGCCTCCCGTCTGGAATTCCGCCGCCACCGCCTGGGTGGCCAATTCGACAGTGGGGATAAGGCCGAGAGGCGATTCGGGCGCGACAGGCCCGGGTCCCGGCGCGGGAGGGGGCGGAGGGGCAAGAAGGCTGGGCGCGGGTCCCGGCGCGAGAGGCGGCGGGGGGATGAGAAGACCCGGCGCGGCTCCCGGCGCGGGAGGGGGCGCGGGGGAAATCAGACCCGGCACGGCTTCTGGCGTGGAAGGGGGGCGGGGCGCGAGAAGATCTGGCGCGCACTGGGGGGCACCCGTCAGGTCCGGTCCCGTGGGGAGCTTCGAGCCCGCGATGAACTCGTCCTTCGTGGGCATTCCGACGGCCGGAGGAGGCTCGGGCGGCGGCGGAGGGGGCGGAGGAGGAGGCTTGACCTCCACGGGAGTCGTCACGACGGGGGGGCGTCGGAATGAGAGATCAAGCCACGAGGCCATGGGGTGCTCCAGGGGTGGGGGATGAGGACTTCACCCCGTAGAGCCCCCCTGGCCTGAACTGGCGCATTTCCCGTCCGCCGCCCGGAATCAATTCCCTCCGGTGGGGGCGTGAATCCTCAGCACATAGAGGAAGTCCTTGATGCTCCGACCCCGGGCCACGACCAGTCCCTCCCGCAGGATGACGGTCTCCTCCAGCCCATCCTGGAAGTGCGTCAGGGGCGTGGGGTCCTCCTGGCGATGGAAGGAGACGGGCCCCTCGCCCAGGACTTCCCAGAACCGGCGACGCGTGACGTCTTCCGGAGTGGCGCTGCCAGGCAACTCCTCGCGAGGCGCGCCCGTGGCCAGGTCGAAGAGGCGCGTCACCTGGTCATTGGACTGGGTGACGAGCAGGTCCTCTCCCACGGACACGGAGAAGGGGAGGGACGGATGCGGCAGCTCGTACTTGAGCGCGCCCGTCTGGACATCGAAGAGGCGCACTCGCCTGTCCAACCCACAGGCCGCCACGAGCGAGCCATCCGCGGAGAGCCCCACGGCCACGATGTCGTCGTTGCTGACCTGGATGAGCCGCAGTGAGCCCGTCGTCAAATCGTAGACCTCCAGCTCTCCAGAGGCGCGTCCCACGGCGATGCGAGGCGCGCGGGTCGCCGCCGCGTACGCGGGCTCGGGCTCCAGCAGGGTCCGGGTGGTCAGGACGTTCCTGCCGCTCGTCACCTCGTACACCCACACGCGAGCGTCCTCGGAATAACCACACACGACGTGGGCGCCGTCCGGGGTGAAGGTCACCAGGGTGACGGGTCCCTTCGCGCCGCGCAGGGTGTGCAGCAGGGCTCCATCGGAGACGCGCCAGATTCGCACGCACCCATACTCGAGCGCCGCCGCCACCCACTGGCCGTCCGGAGAGAAGGCCAGGGGTTGTTTCATGCTGAGGCGCTTCTTCGTGTCGTTCGGGTCCAGCGGCCTGGCGAACAGGGTCCGCACCGGAGTCAGGCTCTTCGCGTCGAGCAACCGGACCCCGCGCCGGGCGGGCGTCTCCATCATGAGATGGATGCCATAGGCGGCCAGGGTCCCATCGGGACTGAAGCACCACGGCTGCATGGGTGTTTCGTCGAGGTCGGGAGGACAGTTGCGAACGCGCCCCTGGGCGTCGATGGCGAGCCACGCGTCGAACCGCTGGGCGATGGCGAGCCCCCCCTCTGGCTGGCCCCAGAGCTGTTTCATGCGATGCGGCTCCGCCAGGAGGACGGGCGGCGGCGAAGTGTAGAGGTCGCTCACGAGCAGGCCGCCATCGGCCGCCGTCAACGCGAAGTGCTTGCCGTCGGGAGAGAAGGCCGCGCCGCGCTGATGGCCATCGGAGGGGTAGGGCCTGGACCACAAGGAGGTGCCTTCGCGGACGTCCACGACCTCCACCCGGTTGTAGGACAGCAGACCCAGCCGGCTCGTTCCGAGCCAGGCGACCTGGGAGTAGCGCCCCTCGCCGCGCGAGCCCGGCAGCCGGGTCCACGTCCGGGTGTCCGCCACGGCGATGCCCTCGAACACCGCCCAGGCAATCCACTCGCCATCCGGACTGAACTCCACCGTGTCGACGTATCCGTCGGAGGCGATGCGCTCCACCTGCGTCCACGTCGCGGTGTCCCAGATTCTCAGCGTGGAGTCGGAGCCGCCGCTCGCGAGCCAGCGCCCCGACGGGTGGAAGGACAGGCTCAGCACGGACTGCTCATGTCCCTTCAGCGTCTTCACCGCGCGGCCGGAGTCCACGTCGAACACGTGCACGCGCCACCCCAGGTTGCCGGTGGCGAGCAGGCGTCCATCCGGGCTGAAGGCGACCGAGGTCACCTGTCCCTCCTGACCCGGAAACTCCTTCAGGAGCGCTCCGGTCTCCACATCCCAGATGCGGGCGTCATGGTCCCTGGAGCCTGATGCCAGTCGCGTTCCGTCCGCGCTCCAGGCCAGGCCCCGCACCTCGCCCTCGTGGCCCGCCATCACCTGGAGGCACTCGCCGGTGGCCACGTCCCAGACGCGCACGTTGCCGTCGTCGGACCAGGAGCCGGTGGCGAGCTTTGTCCCCGACGGGCTGTAGGCCGCGCACAGCACCTGGGCGTCGTGCCAGAAGAGCGAGTCCGCGCTCTCCAGGGCGCCGCGCAGCGGCAGCAGGGACTCCACCCAGGGCGCCGCGCCCGCCGCGTCCCGTTGCTTCCGCCAGTGGTTCGCGAGCGCGAACAGATGCGCGTCGGGATGGCTCCACGGGCCCTGGCTCTCGGGCGCGAAGTGCGTGGCGGCGTCGGGCGCGTCGTGCCAGCGCAGGCGGTTGTAGAGGCTCTGGAAGAGGGCCTCGGGGTGCGCTTGAAGGAAGGTGGCGTCGAACTCGACGGCCTTGCGGAGGACTCGCAGCGTCCTGGGTCCGACGGCGGGGCCGTCTTCCTTCAACACGAGCGCGTCGGGCGGCGTGCGCGCGAGTACCTCGTCCAGGGTGGCGAGCAACGCCGCCACGCCCTGGGTGCTCACGAGGTTTTCGAGGGTGGAAAGCTCGGTGAGGGACTGAAGGTCGTAGGTCATCGAGGGTGGGACTCTCGCACGTCCGACGGCCCCTGTTGGAGCCCCCGGCTATGCGTTCTTTCGTCCACGAGGATGCGGCGCCTTCGCCTCGGGAGCGTCGCTGGAGCCCGGCGCGTCCGTCAGGGCCATGACGGCCTGGACGATGTGCTCCGCGTCGATGCCGGCCGCGCTCAACAATTCCTCGGGCTTGCCGGAGCCGGGCAGCTTGCGCACCGCCAGGCGCTTCACGCTGGGCAGTGGCTGGGGCTCGTCGGAGAAGGCCTCGAGCACCGCGTCCGCGAGTCCGCCCTCGGCCCAGTGGTCCTCGACGACGATGAGCCGCCCCTGGGTCTCCCGCGCGGCCTGCCGCAGCGTCTTCACGTCCACGGGCTTCACGGAGTAGAGGTCGATGACGCGCACGGAGACACCGGCTTCCTGGAGCCGCGCATGCGCGTCCAGCGCTTCGTGCAGGGTGATGCCCGCGGCGACAATCGTCGCCACGTCCTTGTCGGAGCGTCGGAGCACCTTGCACCCGCCGATGGGGAACTTCTCGGTGGCCGAGTACAGGACGGGCGTCTTCGCGCGGGTGGTCCGCAGGTAGCTGATGCCGGGCAGGTCCACCAGGTGGGCCATCAACGCGGCCGTCTGGTTGGCGTCGCTCGGGTACAGCACGGTGCTGCCCGCGACGGCGCGCATCATCGCCAGGTCCTCGAGTCCCATCTGCGAGGGGCCGTCCTCGCCGATGGAGCAGCCCGCGTGGCTGCCGCACAGGTGCAGCGTCGCGTTGGAGACGGCCGCCATGCGAATCTGGTCATACGCGCGCGACAGGAAGGCCGCGAAGGTGCTGATGAAGACGCGCTTGCCCAGCACCGCCATGCCCACTCCGCTGGACACCATGTTCTGCTCGGCGATGTACATCTCGAAGTAGCGCCGGGGATGGGCCTTGTGCAGCTCCTCCGAGTACGTGGAGTTGGACACCTCCGCGTCCAACGCGACGAGGTCCGGGTGCGCGTCACCGAGCGCCTTCAGGGCATCGCCGTAGACCTTGCGGGTGGCGACCTTCTCGTCGGTGGCGTAGCCCGGCAGCTTCAACGGCGCGGCCGACTCCTGGGGGGCGGGGCGCGTCGCTTCCGGCTTCTTCACCTCGATGCGCAGGTGACGCTCACCGCCGAGCTCCTGGATGGCCTCGCGCGCCTTGTCCTCGGGCAGGGGCTTGCCGTGCCAGCCTTCCTTGTTCGCGATGAGCGAGTAGCCGTGGCCCTTCTCCGTCTTGAAGATGAGGCAGGTGGGCTTGCCCTTCGTGGACTGGGCCTCGGCGAGGGCGCGGTCGATGGCGCCCAGGTCATGTCCGTCCACGGCCAGCGCATGCCAGCCGAAGGCGCGGGCCCGCGCGACATAGGCCTCGTCGTTCCAGCCCAGCTCCGTCGGCCCGCTCTGGCCCAGGCGGTTCATGTCGATGAGGGCGCAGAGGTTGTCGAGCCGGTAGTGAGAGGCCTTGTCGAACGCCTCCCAGACCGAGCCTTCCGCCGTCTCGCTGTCGCCCATCATCACGTAGGTGCGGAAGCTCCGCTGGTCCAGCCGCGCCATCAGCGCCATGCCCACGCCCACGGCGAGCCCCTGGCCGAGCGAGCCGGTGGCCACGTCCACGAGTGGCAGCACATGCGGGTTGGGGTGCCCCTCCAGCCGGCTGCCGAGCTTGCGCAGCGACAGCAACTCCGCGTCGTCGATGGCGCCCACCGCCTTGAACGCCGCATAGAGGACCGGGCAGGCGTGGCCCTTGGAGAGCACGAAGCGGTCGTTGTCGGGGGCCTTCGGGTTTTGGAAGTCGAAGCGCAGGTACTTCTGGAACAGCACCGCGACGATGTCGGCCGCGGACATGGAGGAGCTGGGGTGTCCCGAGCCCGCCGCGGTCGTCGCTCGGATGCTATCGACTCGAAGCTGCGCCGCGAGCTCTGCCAGTGTGTCTGCCATCGTCTCTCTCCGGGCTGGGGACCCCCGTAGGGTGTTGACGGTGGAGTCCCTGGTGAAGCGGCGCGGCCATGAAGGGGAGGGAGGGTCCGAGGGTCCTCTCTTCGGAGAGCAGCCCGGCGGGGGGGCTCCTGGGCGCAGGCCCGCTCACGGGCGAACGTGGCATGGGCAGATTGAGGACCAGGGGAGGAACGTCCCAATGAATCCACTGCGTCAGCTCGCGGAGTTCGGCCAGGCCGTCTGGGTGGACAACCTCCAGCGGAGCTACATCACCCAGGGCACGCTCAAGAAGCTCATCGACGAGGATGGGCTCAAGGGCCTCACCTCCAACCCCACCATCTTCCAGAAGGCGGTGTCGGGCAGCGAGGACTACGCGGACCTGTTCGTGGCGGCGCGCGCCAAGGGGCTCTCCGCCAATGACGTCTACGAGCAGCTCGCGGTGCGCGACGTCCAGGGCGCCGCCGACATCCTCCGGCCCGTCTATGACGCGCTGAAGGGGAAGGATGGCTTCGCGTCGCTGGAGGTCTCTCCCCGGCTCGCGAACCAGACGCAGGCCACGCTCGAGGAGGCCCGGCGGCTCTGGAAGACGCTGGCGCGACCGAACGTGATGATCAAGGTCCCTGGCACGGAGGCCGGGGTGCCCGCCTTCCAGCAGCTCATCACGGAGGGGCTCAACATCAACGTGACGCTCCTCTTCAGTCAGCAGCGCTATCGGCAGATCGCCGAGGCGTACCTGTCCGGGCTGGAGAAGTTCGCCAAGGCGGGTGGAGACTTGAGCACGGTGGCCAGCGTGGCCTCGTTCTTCGTCAGTCGCATCGACGTGGCGGCCGACAAGGAAATCGAGCAGCGGCTCAAATCGGGCGCCTCCGCCGAGCAGCGCAAGACGCTGGAGGCCCTGAGCGGCAAGGTGGCCATCGCCAACGCGAGGCTCGCCTATCGCATCTACCAGGAGCTCTTCAGCAGCGCACGTTGGAAGGCCCTCGCCGCGAAGGGCGCGCGCGCACAGCGCGTGCTGTGGGCGAGCACCAGCACGAAGAATCCGAAGCTGCGGGATGTGCTCTACGTGGAAGAGCTCATCGGCCCCGACACCGTCAACACCATGCCCCCGGCGACCATCGACGCCTTCCGGGACCACGGCAAGGTGCGCACCAGCCTGGTGGAAGACGTCGCGGGCGCCAAGGAGACGATGCGCCAGTTGGAGGCGGGCGGCGTGTCGATGAAGTCCATCACGGAGCGGCTGTCCGTGGACGGCGTGAGGCTCTTCGAGGAGTCGTTCGATGCGCTGCTGGGGGCGGTGGGGGCGCAGTTGAAGAAGCAGTAGGCGCCAGCGGCTCGAAGGTCTTCCGGTGGGATGTGCCCTGGAGGTAGTCCCACGCCTCGGCGTCCGTGAGCCGGCCTTCCGTCTGGGCCAGCAACTCCAGCAGCAGCTTCACCAGCGTGCCCTCGTCGCGAGGGGCGGTGTCCTCCGAGGTCTTCCTCAGGGCGCGCTGGATGGCGAGGGCCACCTGCGCGGCATGTTCCTCCGAGGCACTGGCCACCCGCGCCAGCGTCATGGACAGGCGCTTGAGGTTGATGAGCCCCGTGGGGCGTAACTCGCGCAGCATCTCCCCGAGCTCCTCGGCGGTGAGTCTCCCCGTGGCGAGCGCGGAGATGGCGGCGTCCACGCTCACGCCATGCTCACCAGGCTCCTTCGTCGCCAGACCCATGGCGAGCACCAGCCGGGCCATGGAGCCCAGGCGCAGCCAGGGGTGAAGCAACTGCTCGTAGGCGACGACGTTGCTCCAGTTGGCCTCGCTCCAGTCGATGTTCATGGCCAGCTCCTCCGCGTGGCTGGCGAAGAACGCCTCCAGTCCCGAGGGCCAGAGCGTCGCCGCCCAGCGCGGGTAGGGCTTGCCGCCGCCGCCGTTTTCCTTGATGAGCATCAGGCCCGGAATGTCCTGGCGTTTGAGCTTCCCTGGCGCGATGGGCTTGGGCGACGTCGAGATGAACAGGTCGTGGAAGGTGAACTTGCCGGAGCGTCGCGCCTTGACGGTGAAGGTGTGCTCCGACTCCGGCGTTTCACCCCGATGCCTCCGCGCCACCGACACACTCACGTCCACTGTGTCAGGTGCGCTCTTGCCAGGCCCCAGGGCCCAGGCGACGAGCTTGAGTGCGTCACTTCGCGAGCGGCTCGACTGTTTCAGGGGGTCCAGGGCCTTCGAGTCTCGAACGGGAGCGAGCCGACACAGGGCGAGACACAGGTCCGCGAGCGGGGGCTCTTCCGCCTCGGGTGCGCGCGCCAGCAGGCGCGCCACCAGCGTCTCCGGAGCAAGCCACCCGCCCTCATGGGTGGGCATGGACAACAGGCCCTCTTCACGTCCCGCGTCCAGGGCCCTCGCGAGGTCGGAGATGCGTTCGCTCAGCAGTGGCAGGAACACCTCGTGTCCGGGCGTGAGCGCCGGCTCGGGAACCTCGCGCAGCGTGGAGTGGGCCTCGCCCGGAGGCGCGAGCCATGCGAGTGCGAGGCCCGCGAGGCGAACAGCCAATGACTCTCCGTAGGTCTTCGCGCTCAGCTTCCTGGCGCGCTTCGCCAGGGCGGAGGTCCGCCGCGCGAAGTCGTCGGGACGCTGTCGGCCCAGTCGGGCCACGCCATCCAGCACGCGCTCGACCTCCATCGGATTGCCCGCGTCCTCGATGCAGGTGGAGAGCGCGGAGAGCAGCTCGTCGAGGCTCGCGATGGGCGTCACCGCGAAGCGCGCGTCCGTGGGTGAGGCCGGCGCGCGAGGCTCCCCGGAGGGCTTCTTCTTGTCCGCTGTCCTGGGAGGTTCCGAAGCCGTGGGGCGCGTGCTCTCACCCAGCCATGCCTGGACGTGCTTCTTCAGCGAGGCGGCCACGCCGTCCACCCGCTCCTCGACGGCGGTGCGAAGGGCCGCGTCGGGCGTCTTCGCCAGGGACTCCAGCGCCTTCAGCACGGCCTTCTGCACGTCCACGGCCTCGTGCGCGAGGCCGGAGGCCAGGGCCCCCGTGATTCGCTCACGGGAAGCGCCGGACTCGCGCTCGCCGAGTGCCTTGAGGAGCTTCACCGCCTGCTGCGCGGTCCCCTTGTGCCGGGCCAGCAGCACGGGCTCCAGCGCGGGCAGGGCGGAGTCCACGGGCAAGGGCTCGCGGGCCTCCAGCGCGGTGACGACGTCGAGCGCGAGGCTGACCGTCGCGGGGATGGAGCTGCCCAGGAGGCGCAGATAGCGGTCCCTGTGTCGCGCCAGCTCCTCGGGGGTTGGCTCCAGTGCCTCGTGGAAGCGGGAGAACCAGCCCGCGCGAAACGCCGCGAAGTCGCGCTCCAGTGCTCCCAGCGTGGCGTCCAGCAGGCGCCCTCGCTCCAGCGTGCCCTGACGCATGTGCCGCAAGAAGACGGAGGCCCAGGTCTTGTCCTCGAAGGTGTACTTGTCCTTCGCCGCGAGGCTCAGCTCTCCGCTGCCCTCGACCTCGAACAGGCGCCACGCCTCGTGCTCCAGCAGTCGCGGGTCCGTGTCGAAGGGGTTCGGATGGAAGCGCGTGTCCAGGAAGAGCATGCCCGTGGTGTAGTTGTCATGGGTGGGGCGACGGGACACCCCCTTGCGCATGAGCATGCGCGCCACCCAGAAGTAGGACGGGGCGAGCGCGACGAGCCGCTCGGCCGCGTCTTCCAGCCAGTCCGGTCGCAGCTTCGCGGCCAGGTCGGCGGCCTCCTCGGGAAGGGCACCGAGGAGGCGGGGCGTCCAGTCCGAAGGCGGGACGGTGAAGAAACACAACATGGCCAGCACCCGGGAGCGTTCGCGCCGGAGCGCCTGTTCCTCGCGGGAGTCCGACCAGTGCTCGTCCCGGAGCGCCTTGTCCCGCTTGAGTGCCTCGGGGCCGAGCTGTCTTCGCTGCGCTGGAGTCAGTCCCTCCAGCAGAGTGGCGCAGGCGGCGGGGCTGGGAGCGGCGAGCAGCGCATCGAGGGGCGAGGTCGTCATGAGGCGTCGGGGTCCTCGGCGCGCTGGGCGTGTAGCTGCGCCGCGAGAAGGTGTTTGCAGGGGCCTCGCTCCAGGGCGTGGCGGGAGAACCAGGGGCAGCCACAGCGCAGCGGCTCTCCATCCGCGTCCAGCAGGGCGTGGTAGGTGACGTCCGCGCCGCGCACCCACCAGGCGTTCGGGGTAGAGGCGTCCGGTTCCAGTGCACCCGCCTCCAGCAGCGCGCGTGCGTCGGAGAGGCGGGGTGCGAGAGCCTCCACCTGCTCAAGGTCGAAGGGCAGCTCCCGGTGGAAGAAGGCGGCCGTCTGCGAATCGAAGCCCACCAGTCCCCTGACGCCGAGCACCTGGAGACCGTGCCACACGAGGTCCTCGGGCGCGGACAGCTTGCTCGCCAGCGCGCGGGGCTCCAGCACGGCCTCCCAGCGCAGCTCCGCGCGCAGCGTGGACAGCACCTGCTCCACGGCGGGGCGCTGTGCCAGGGCGGACAGCGTCTGCCCTTCGCCGGAGAAGCCACGCCACACCTCGCCGGAGAGCGCGAGCGTGAAGCGCAGGACGCCCATGTCGAGCACGAAGGCACTGGCCTGACCCCGAGGGTCCGCGTGCAGGATGAGTCGCTTCGCGAAGGGGACCAGGTCCTCCAGCACGCGCAAGCGCTCCAGGCCGGTGAGGCGCATCGCGCCCGTCGCCGCCGTCGAGCTCAGTCGCACCGAGCGCCCCTGGGGCACCAGGTAGTGCGGGCGCTTGTCGGTGCGTGTTCGAGGAAGGCCGCGCAGGAAGCGCAGGGCCTCCGTCGTGGGCAGCTCCGCGAAGGGCGTGAGGCGGGACAGGTACGCCTGCACCTCGGCGAAGCCCTTGAGCCAGCGCAGCGGCAGCGGCACCTTGCGCTCCACCACCCGTGCTTCGCCGCGCTGGAGCGCCACCTCCGCGTGGCCCACGGACAGCGCGAGCGGCTCCTCCGCGCGCACGGTGGCCAACGCCGCCCGCATCGGCGCGTTGAAGTCCACGTTGGTGGTGCCGAACGAGGCGACGTCACCTTCGTAGGCCGACGGCGTGAGGTCCACGCGGGCATAGGTGCTGGCGCAGCCGGAGAACCCCTCGAAACGCAGCATGCCGCGTCCGCATGTCACCACCGGGTCGGCTTCGAGCAGGATGCGGTGCAGCATGGCGGGAGGGACATGGAAGCGCGTCCCCACCACGCGGGACAGGGCGCGCAGCGACAGCGCCGTCAGCCGGGGTTGGAGCAGGCGCCCCTCGAAGAAGTACGGCCGGGGCGCGCCGCCGCCGGAGGTCATGAGGCGCAGCGCCTGTCCGCGCTCCTCGGCCACGAGCTCCGAAGGGCCGCTGTACTGATAGGTGTGGCTCAGGGCCGTCATGTCTCGTCACCTCGCACCGCGTGGAGGCGCGGGGTGGGTGCGACGCTAGCGTGACGACCTGCCTTGTCCAGTGACGCCTGGCTCGCCTGCCGTGAGGTATTCCCGCGAATGGCGTGGATGCGGGACCTTCACGCCTGGCGTCAGGCTCGCTTGGACGATGCGCGGGGTGCACTCCGATGGCATGGTGACCTTCGACATGACCCGCCCCGCCGTGACGTTGCTCCTCTGCTGTGTTCCCTGGTTGGTGTTCGCGCAGGCCCCCGTGAAGGAGCAGTGGGTCGTCACGACGGACCTGTGGGGCAATCCGCTCTATCAGGCCCTGTCGCTGGAGCGGACGGGCAAGCGGCTGGGGGGCGAGTTCGACGGGGACACGTTGGAGGGTGAGCGGACGGGCCAGGAGGTCCGCTTCACCGTCACGGACTCAAACAAGGCGCGCTACATCTTCACGGGCAAGGTGAGCGGGGACACGATGCGGGGCACCGCGGACATGCCCGACACGAACAACGCCCAGGCGCGGGTGAAGCATGCCTTCACCGCCCGGCGCATCGCCGAGCGTCCCTCGGGGCCTCCGCGTCGCCACGAGTTCAAGCCCACCACCTGGTCCAACGAGTTCTCCGCGACGCGCGAGCCGGTGCTGACGCTCTGGGCGGGTGACACGCTGAAGACGACCACGCTCGACTCTGGTGGCGTGGATGAGCACGGCGTCACGAAGGCGCTCTTCGGAAATCCCCAGACGGGGCCGTTCTTCATCGGGGATGCGCGGCCTGGGGACACGCTGGTCATCCACCTGAAGCGCGTGCGCTTGAATCGGCGTCACGCGGACAGTCTCGACAGCATCGTCGGAAGGGCGATGACGCCCGCGCTGGCGGCGAAGGCGACGGAGTTGGGCAAGCCCGTGCGCTGGACGCTGGACTGGGAGAAGGGCGTCGCGAGCCCTGAGACGCCGACGGAGAGACTGAAGGACTACACGGTGCCGCTGCGGCCCATGTTGGGAGGACTGGCGGTGGCGCCGGGCTTCGGTCTGCCTGCCTTCTCCACCGGAGACACGGGGCGCTTCGGTGGGAACATGGACTTCAACGAGGTGGTGGAGGGCAACACCGTCTACCTGCCTGTCTTCCAGCCGGGGGCGCTGCTCTATCTGGGTGATGCCCATGCCGCGCAGGGCGATGGTGAGACGTCACAGTACGCGTTGGAGACGTCGATGGAGGTGGAGTTGACGGTGGATGTCGTGCACGGCAAGGCGCCGTCGATGCCCCGGGTGGAGTCTCCCACGCATCTCATGGTGCTCGGGCAGGCGGGCTCGCTGGATGATGCGCTGCGCTCGGCGACCAGCGGCATGACGCAGTGGCTGGAGCAGGACTACGGGCTGTCGTTGTCGGAGAGCGCGCAGGTGTTGGGCACCAGCGTGCAGTACGTCGTCGCCAACCTCGCGGGGCGAAGCGTCGGCGTCGTCGCGAAGCTGGACAAGTCGCGACTGGCGAAGCTCCGCGCCACGGGGAAGTAGCGCGGCTCCATCATCGCAAGTGTGCGAGGCGTGACGCCGTGAATGCTCACGGCACCGCGCGCCCGCCTATCGCCGGGAAGCGCTCATAGGCACGGAGGAGCGCATCCAGGTGGGCGGGGTTGTCGAGATCGAGCGGCGCCTCCGTGAGCTGCACGAGCCATCCTCCCTTCGCCGTGTGCCGCGCTCGCGAGAGCAGCTCGGCGTCGCGAGCGGGGTCCGGAAAACCGATGGAGTGAGCGGCGGCGGGCGACCAGTAGTTGATCCACCCCAGGTGGTGCGGAATCACAGGGGAGCCGACTTTCACGGCGAACTTGAGCGCTGGCAGGCCCCGAGGAGGAACCCCTGGCTTATGCACGGGGTCGATCGTCTGCCGTGAGATCTCTACCCCCGCACGGAAGGGCGTCGCATGCCCCCAGAACGCCTGCGCACCCTCCGCCACGCCTTCAAGCACATTCGCCGAGACCCCAATCACGGTCTCGTCGAGTGGCAATTTGGCATGGACGTCCAGCAGCGGTTGTCCACCCGGCGCCAGGCTCGCGAGGAGCTGTAATCCAGAGATCGTCACGGGGAAGCGTTCGTCGCCATTGCATACCAGCGGGAATTTCCCCTTCGTCGTCGCTTCCGTGAGCCAGGCGTCGCGCTGAGGCAATGGGAGAGGCTGCCCTTCCTTGGAGACCCTCCACTCCAGACGTAAACCGGGAAGCGCCCGTTCCATCCCCTGGACGATGGCGAGCGAGCGCCCGTCTTTGTCCGCCAGCGGGGGCGCGTAGACGATGAGGGCGAGGGTCCTGTGCTGATTCATCGCTTGCACTCCGTGACGACGATCTTGAGCTCGCGAGCTTGGAACTCCAGCGCTTCCTTGTGCTCTTTGGTGCTCACTCCCACGACGAAACCATACCCACAGGACACCGCGACGGCGTGCTCTTCCCGCAGCTCCTCCACTTGATCCTCGACCACCTGCTCCTTGAGGAAGTCACTGTAGGTGTCGAATCGGTCGGTCTTGATCTCCCACAATACGCGCACGCCGACCTGCAGGGCGTCGAAGTGCTTGGTGTCAACGAGCACGTCCATCCCAGGGTAGCGGTTGGGTGGAATCCTGTCGGCGCATCGGTCATGTGCGTCGTCTCCACCTCGATGCTTGACCGGGATGGCCTTGCACCTGTGGAGGCGCTCGCGCTCCAGGGGCTCGGTCGGCACCGGGGGGAACCAGTCCTGCCCTGATGGCTCTGGCTGGGGATTCCGATTCGCGGAGAGGTCCCGCGGAGCGGCCTTCGTTCGGGAGGCAGGCTCGGCCTCCTCGGGACTGCTTCCTCTCAGCTCATACGCATCCAGTGCTTCCTTGATGGCGAGACCCACCACCACTGCGCCGACGACGATTACCGCGCCTACGATGATTTCGGGAGCAGCCAGAACGCAGAGGCCGACTCCTAGGACGACCGTGCCCGCGGAGGCAACGGCGCACCTGCCCGTTGGGTCGTTGAAACGGATCCGGTCATGGTTGATGGCCGGATAGCAGCGCTCCGCCAGTACGGGCCAGGGTTGGGAAGCCTCACGGACGGCGCACCGTCCTCCGTCCATCCACGGCAGCCCGGCCGCTCGCTGGAGGTTGGCGAGCCGTGGGCTTCGGGAGGTGCGCCCTCTTGGGGGCGGTGCCGGCGTAGCGCACGCCGAGAGGAAGATCAGAAGTGCAGCGCAGGCGTGGAGTCGCAGGGCTACGTCCTTTCGTGCCAGCGAACAGGGGGAGGCTGGCCACTTCCATGAGTGTCGGGCGGCTCAAAGCCATGCATGCCGTGCAATCGCAACAGGCCGGGCCGGCCGTCGAACATCCACGGCCGACCCAGGTGATGCCGTGACTCACGTCACCCGCAAGTGACTTCAGGGGAGGAAGGGCGAGCGGTCACAGGAGAGGCTTCCTCCCGCGCGGTACAGCATGTCCTGGTAGACGATGGTGTTGTTGATGGGGAAGGCGCTCGTCACGGAGGCCACCGTGGCGCCATTGCGCACCAACCGGAAGCTCGGCGTCCCCTGCTGGAGCGGGACTCTGAACGACTGGATTCCCGCCGCCACGTTCGTGCGCTGAACGCTGCCCGCCAGCTCGATTTCCAGCGTCGCCGGCGCCGTCAGGAACGCGAGCAGCTCGATTTCGTTCGCCGCGGGCGCGCCATTCACCAGCCGGTAGACGGCGCTCTGCTTCGTCAGGTCCGGCGCCGCGCTCGTCGAGTGCCGCCGGTGGAAATAATACAACCCATCCCGGACGATGGGCGGCTGCACGCCTGTCTTGAACCACGCCGTGTAATAAGCCGTCAGGTCGAAGGCGGCCCACTGCGTGCCGGAGGACGGGGAGAACTCCGTCGCCTCCGAATAATCATTCCACGTGATGAGCTGCACCCAGTCCGCGCCGCCCTGGATGGCCGCGCTCCACAGGGCCCGGAGCGCCTGCGAGTTGTTCGCCTCCGTGTAGACGAGGTCCTTGGGGCGGGAGTCCTGCAAGGCCACCGGTGCCATCCACTGGAGCCCCATGCCGTGCGCCGTGCCGGGGTTGGCCAACTGCCCCGAGGCGCCGGAGAGCGTCCGGCTGCCCCAGGTGGACGTGCCATGCAACGGCACCACCGCCTTGAGTGCGTTCGTCTGCGCCACCCACGGGTTGACGTACACGGGCCACAGCGCCGAGGGGATTCCGCGTGCCTGGAGGGCCTGGACGACGGAGGCCCACCACTGAGGCGTGCGCTTGTCGGCGTAGTACGGCGCGAGCAGCAGGCGCCCATCGTCCAGGTGATACACCGCCGGGTGCGAGGCCACCGATGCGATGGAGTTCACGAACGCCGTCAGCGCCTCCGCGTCGGTGCCCGAGTAGGTGGAGGTCAGGTCCGGCATGAGGACGATGCGGAACCCGCTGTCGACGTTGCTCGCGGCCTGCAACAGCTTCAGCAGGCGGTTCCAGTGCGTACCGGTGTGGTTGAGGATGTCGTAGGTGAAGCCGTCCAGGCCCAGCGCAGAGGCACGGCGCACCTCCAGCTCGAAGTTCGCCAGCTCGTAGTCCACGCCAGCCGCGCGAGGCGCCTGGGGCAGGGGCCGCTGCTTGAGAAGACCGCCGCAGTACGCGAACTTGGAGTTCTCCCCGGTGGGCACCAGATAGTGGCGCGCGTAGTAGTCGACCGAAGGCTCCCGGTTGTCGAGGGAGAGCGGGTAGGGCGAGAAGTAGTGCGCGAAGACCTTCTTCGGTGACGCGCGCAGCGTACTCAGGGCCGGCAGGTCCAACGGCCAGCACGGCGTGGCGGGCGCGGCGGCGACGTCCGCCGTCAGCTCCAGGTCAAAGCTCAGGTCCGACGAGTTGAGCGTGGACTGGTGCACCTCCACCGCGAGCACGTTGGTGCCCGAGGTGAGGAGCGCGGCGGACACGGAGGCGCTGTGCCAGGTCAGCTCGGCGCTGTCCGCGATGACGGTGCTCGCCAGCGTCGACGCCGTCACCGTGCCCGAGGGCAGGTTGCTGCGAAGGACCTCCTGCCCGTTCAGGTAGACGATGGCGCCGTCATCGCGCAGCAGCCGCAGCACCACGTTGCTCACCCGGGAAGGGGCCGCGACGGTGAACGTCTTGCGCAGCCAGGTCGTCACGTAGCGCGACGACGTGCTGGGTCCGTAGGAGACGACCGTCGCCTCATCACCGTCGCCATAGCCGAGCTGCGCGGAGCCCTGCTTCCACGCCGTGTCCGTGTAGCCCACCGCCGTCCAGCCCGCGCCCGGGTCCACGCCCGTGTCGCGATATCTCCACACGCTGCCCGGTGCGACGAGCGTGCTGACCTGGAGGTGCTCCTCCACTGTCGCTGTCGCGGAAGGGGGTGGGGTCTCCTCGGGCCGCGAGGCGGGGCCGCAGGCTCCAAGGAGGGGAATGAACAAGGCAATCCAGACTGCTCGCCGCAGGGGTGTGGTGTTCATGGGGGTGTGGTCTTCCAGAGGGTGTGTAAAGCAGGAAAACTTAAAAATACCTGATAACAAGGAAGGCACTGGAGCGTCCCGAGAATGTCTCCGGCCTTCGCAATCCCACTTCCGGGCAGGGGCTCCCCGGTTGTGGGAAGGCCGCGAGGCCCATGCGCGCCGTCTCCCCAGTGGGAGGGTCCTGGCACCTGGCTTGCTCAACGCAGGCGCGAGTTTCGCCTCGGGTGTGGGGCGGGCTCGGCTTCCCGTCCCCGGAGTGACGCATGACGAGTCTGGCCCAGGAGTTCCGTCTCTCACTGCGCAGGCTGCGCGGCAGTCCGGGCTTCACGCTGGTGGCGGTGCTGACGCTGGCTCTCGGGGTGGGCGCCAACAGCGCCATCTTCAGCGTGGTGGACGCGGTCCTCCTCCGCCCGCTGCCCATGGGAGAGCCCGAGCGGTTGGTGCGCCTGTACAGCAGCGATGGGAGCCCCGGGGACAGGCCCACCTCTCCGCCCGACTTCACGGACTTCCGGACGCGCACGCGCTCCTTCTCCGGGATGACGGCGCTGCGCGGCTCCGAGCTGACCCTCGCCGGCGACGGAGACGCGCCCGAGCGGCTGCGCGGCGCCTACAGCACCGCTGACTTCTTCGAGGTCCTGGGCGTGCCCGCGCAGCTCGGCCGCGCCTTCCGCCCGGAGGACGCGCAGCCGGGGCGCGAGCGGGTGGTGGTGCTGGGCCATGAGCTGTGGCTGCGGCGCTTCAACGCCGCGCCGGAGGTGCTCGGCTCCACCCTGATGCTCGGGGGCGAGCCGCACACGGTGGTGGGCGTGGCGCGTCAGGGCTTCGACTTCCCTCTCAAGTCGCAGCTCTGGGTGCCCTTCGTGTGGAACGAGGAGTTCACCGACCCCGGTGCGCGGGGCAATCACTCGCTGCGCGTCTACGCGCGACTGAACCCCGACGTCACGCTGGAGGCGGCTCAGGCAGACCTGTCCGAGGTGGCGCGACAGTTGGAGCGCGAGTACCCGGACTCGAACACCGGCTACCGCGCCTCGCTGGAGCCGCTGCGGGACGCGTTGGTGGGTCGGGCACGGCCCGCGCTGCTGATGCTGCTGGGGGCGGTGGGGCTGGTGCTCCTCATCGCCTGCGCCAACCTCTCCAACCTGCTGCTCGCGCGCTCGGTGAGTCGCCGGGGAGAGCTGTCCGTGCGCATGGCGCTGGGCGCCAGCCGGGGCCACATCGTCCGGCAGCTCCTGGTGGAGAGCGTGGTGCTGGCGGCGCTGGGCTCGGGGCTGGGCGTGCTCCTCGCGGGGTGGCTGCTGGACGTGCTCGTCGGGCTGTCGCCCCAGGGCATTCCGGGGCTGGAGCAGGTGGCCATCGACGGCCGCGTGCTCGCCTTCACCTGCGGCCTGGGGCTCTTCACCGCGCTGCTGTTCGGGCTGCTGCCGGCGCTCCAGGCGTCGCGAGAGCATCCGGGCTCGAGCCTCCAGGAGGTGGGCGCCAAGGGCGGCACGCGCGGAGGCGGGCGCATGCGTCACGCGCTCATCGTCGGCGAGACGGCGCTGGCGGTGGTGCTGCTCGTCTGCGGAGGGATGCTGCTCCAGGGCTTCCAGCGCTTGCAGGACGTGGACCCGGGCTTCGAGCCCCAGGGCGTGTTGTCCTTCGAGCTGGACCTGCCGCGGGGTGCCTATGGCTGGGGCACGCCGGCGACGCGCGGCTTCTATGACGGCCTCCTGGAGCGGCTGCGGGCGCTGCCCGGCGTCGAGTCCGTGGGGGCCATCCAGGGCCTGCCGCTGGCGGGTCGCACCATCGCCTCCACCCTGAGGGACATGGCCCTGCCCGAGGCCCGGCCGGGAGAGAGCTGGGGGGCGCAGGTGAGCATCGTCACCCCGGGCTACACGCAGACGCTGCGCCTGCGCCTTCTGAGGGGCCGCTGGCTTGAGTCCGGAGACGACGCGGGCGAGGGCCGCCGCGCGGTGCTCATCAGCGAGGAGGCCGCGCGACGCTACTGGCCCGGGCAGGACCCGCTGGGGCGCACCGTGGAGGTGGGCGTCAACGTCGGCCAGGGCCGCTTTGGCGGCGAGGTGGTGGGGGTGGTGGGTGACGTGCGCCACGATGGGCTGGAGAAGGCGTCGTTCCCTCAGGTGTACGTGCCCTTCAGCCAGGGGACCCTGGGCCGGATGACGGTGGTGGTGAGGACGAAGGCGGACCCGCTCTCGCTGGTGGGGCGGGTGCGCGAGGAGGTGCGGGCGCTGGACGCCCAACTGCCCCTGGGCAACGTGCGCCCGCTGGAGGCGCTGGTGGGCGAGGCGCTGTCCCAGCCTCGCTTCTACATGCTGGTGACGGCGGGCTTCGCGGTGCTGGCCCTGCTGCTGGCGGCGGTGGGCCTGTCGGGTGTCATCGCCCACGCGGTGAGCCACCGCACGCGGGAGTTCGGCATCCGCATGGCGCTGGGCGCGCGGGGGGGCGAGCTGCTGCGACTGGTGCTGGGGCAATACCTGCGGCTGACGCTGGTGGGGCTCGGCATCGGGCTCGGGCTGGCCTTCGCCGCGAGCCGGATGATGACGGGCCTGGTGTACGGCGTCGCTCCGACGGAGCCGCTGACGTATGCCTCGGTGTCGGTGCTGCTGGGCGTGGTGGCGCTGGTGGCCAGCTACGTGCCGGCGCGCCGCGCCACGCGCGTGGACCCCATCATCGCGCTGCGGCACGACTGAGGCCGCCCGCTAGAAAATCGAGTCCTTGTCGGTGAGGTTGTAGACCTCCTGCACGTCGCGCAGCAGCTTGGGGAAGTCCAGCTCCAGGTCCCTCAACAGGCCGGTGCGCATGTCGAACACCCAGCCGTGCACGGTGGGGAAGCCCTTCTCCACGTAGCTGCGCTGCACGGCGGCCGTCTTGACGATGCTGATGCACTGCTCGGTGACGTTCAGCTCCACGAGCCGGGCATAGCGGGCCTCGGGGTCCGTGAACGTGTTCAGCTCCGCCTTGTGGAGCCGGTAGACGTCGCGCACGTTGCGCAGCCACGGGTTGAGGATGCCCAAATCCTTGGGCTGCATGGCCGCCTTCACGCCCTGACAGCCGTAGTGGCCGCAGACGATGATGCGCTTCACCGACAGGTGGCGGACCGCGTAGTTGATGACCGACATCACGTTCAGGTCGACGTTGTTGACCAGGTTCGCGACGTTGCGGTGGACGAAGACGTCCCCGGGCTCCACGCCCATGATTTCGTTGGCGGGCACCCGGCTGTCGGAGCAGCCGATGTAGAGGTACTCCGGGTTGTGTTCCGCGGACAGACGCTCGAAGTACTGCGGGTCGTCCTTCGTCTTGTCGGCGGACCAGCGGCGGTTGTTCTCGAAAATCTTTTCGTAGGAGGGCACGGTCCCGTTGCATGCCGCCCCTGCGCCCCCGCGTCAACGGGGACGTGTCATTTCCGGTTCGCTGTGGACACGCCTCAGCGGGCGAGCTGGATGAGCCTGGGCGGCGAAGCCCTCAGCTGGCGCATGTCGACGAGGATGTCGTACGCGCGGGACTCGGGCAGGACGGGACCCGCGGCGAAGCGGTAGAGGCTCCGCGTGTCCTTCTCCTGGGGGAAGCGCTCCCGGACGGCGGTGGCGAGCAGCTCCTTGGCCACCCACTCGGTGTCGACGGACACGGAGCCGAACTCGTCCAGATAGCGCTGGGACGCGGCGGAGTCTCCCTGCCGCGCGGTGAGGACGAAGACGCGCGGCTTGCGCGCGGGGACGATGGCGGAGGCCCCCTGCCGCATCAGCGCCAGCTCCCGCTCCTGCGGCACCGCGAACAGCTCCACGGACTGCTGATGTGCGAGCAGGGCGCTCACCGCGACGAACCCGCCCAGCAACGCCACGGCCACGCGAGGTCCCCGCGTGGGAAACCGGTCCCCCAGCTTCACCATGGCGGCGAAGAAGAACACGCTCCACACCCCCGTGAGGGCATAGAGGGTGCGGTACGTGGGCCACCGCTCGCTGGCGAGCAGGCTCGCGCAGTACGCGACGCCCGACAGGCCCACGAGCGACACCACCCACGTCCCCACGCCAACGCGTCCCGTGCGGCGCCCCTCGACGACGAGCCCCAGCGCGAGCACCGTCAGCGTCACGCCCACCATGGGCCAGTACCCCCACGAGGGCGCGGCGTCCGTGTCGTTGAGCGCATTCAGCGCCAGGGCGTTGGGCAGCACCTGGGTGACGAACCAGACCGCCTTGGCCACGAAGTGCCGCTCCAGCACCATGCGCGGCGACGGGGTGAACACCCCCAGCGCGAACGTCATCCGGGTGACGACATACGCCAGCCCCAGTCCCCCGCCCACGACGAGCACGTGGCTCGCGAGCCAGCGCGCGGACGCTCGCACATCGTCGAACCGCCGCGTCACCAGCGCCGCCGCGAGCAGCACCGCGTAGAACGGACCGCTCGCCTGATAGATGAGCGTCGACGCGGCCAGGGCCGCTACCCCGCCCACGCACCAGGACACGCTCCGCGCCCCGCCCGTCGAGGTGCCCACGCCTCTTCGTGCCAGGGCGAACGCCCCCACGCTCAAGAGCAGCGCCACCGCCTGGGGCCAGCAGATGCTCCAACTGGCGACCACCTGCGCGGAGGGAATCACGATGAGGAAGGCGGCGAGCAGCGCGGCGGGAGACCTCCGCCACCCCTCGGCCCGGAACAGGAGGTAGAGCGCGAGTGACAGCAGGGCCAGCCCCAGCACGCCCAGGGCCCGCAGGCCGCCCAGCCCATCCACGTCGTCGACTTCACGCGTGGAGCGCTCCAGGAGCCAGCCGTACAGCGGACGGCCCATGGCGCCGCACACCCGCAGAATCTTCCCAGGCTCCTCGCGGGCCTCCCTCAGAATCGCGTAGTCGTCGCGCAGGCCATAGTCCAGGGAGATGGCGCTGCCATAGACGACCCAGGGAAGCAGGAAGAGCAGGGCGGCCGTACCCAGTGCTCGGAAGGCACCTGTCGTGATGCGTGTCTGCAGGGGGAACCTCTGAAGGCTCGCGAGCCTAGCAGAGTCGTATGACGCGTCTCGGTATGCGTGAAGTCTCACGCCAGAGTGAAACGTCCCACAACGACTTCACCGCCCGGCCGCCCAGGCCCATGCGGCGTGTCCCTCTGGACGAAGCAGCAGCCTTCCCAGGCCGTGGAGCGGGGTGGCGTCGTCGGAAATGTCGAGTTCCAGCACCTCCAGCCTCGGTGTCCAGCCTGGCGCGGGCTCCCACCGGGTGGGCGGGTGGGGGCCACCCTTCGCGTGCAGAGCGGCCCCCGCCCGTCCAACCCGGCAGTGAGGGCAGCGCCCGGTGGGGCGAAGGCACGGGCGCGTCCGGGTAGGCGACATCGAGTCCTCCGAGGTGCTCGGCGAGCGGCGTCACCGGCGAGCAGCACGCGTCCTTGCCGGTACGCCTCCGCCAGCCGCGTCTCGTTGCCGAAGCGCGACAGCCACCGGGGTTCTCGCATCCCGAAGTCGGAGCCCGCCACGCGCGTGAGGCTCGCCCGCAGCTCGTCCAGGGGGAGCGGCTCCTTGAGGGGCGTGTGCTCGCGCCGGGCGTCCGTGATGATGCCGTCCCCCATGGGGACGATGAAGGCGTTGCCATGCGCGGGGGTGAGGGCGAGGCAGGAGGTGGGCCAGGCCACCTTCGCGTTGCTCGACGACGTGCTCGGGTTCACCATCGAGGAGCAGGCCTTCGGTGCTCAGCAGGGCGAGGGGCCTCCAGTGGCCGAGCGGATGCGGGCGCTCGCCACGCCGCGTTTTCCCCATGTGGCCCGGGCGGTGGACGCGCTGGTGGACTCCGACTTCGACGCGCGCTTCGCCAGGCACGGTGAGCCGCGTGGGGCCTTCCGCAAGGCATTGGACAGCGACCCTGGACCGTGGAGCACCTGGGCGCGCGTGTATCGGAACGGGAGGGATTGGCAGGTGACGCCCGGTGGCGGGCCGCGTCTGCTCGTGCACGCCTGAATGTCAGACTATTGGAAGCAGTCCTTGACGTCGCCCGGTCACGCACCCACCTCAACCGGAGTGGAAGTGCTTGCGTGAAGAACGAATCCCGGCTGCCTGCTCACAATGTGACCATCGAGGGCTGGGTGGTGGAGTGGCTCGCCCTCTACTGGCAGATGCCCGCGGCCTCCATCGACACGCGGCGTCCCCTGGTGGAGCAGGGGCTCGACTCCATGGGGGCCATCTCCCTGGCGCATGACCTGGAGCAATGGTTGGGTTTGCCGCTCACCCTGTCCTTCCTCTGGGAGCAGCGCTCCATCGAAGCCCTGGCGCGTGCCCTGGCTTCGCCGGGAGACCTGTTCGCCCAGGCACCTCCGAGCGAGTCCGCCGAGTCGACGTGGGCGCCCGGCGGTGCGACTCCCGCGTCCCTGGGCCAGCAGCAGCTCTGGCGACTCAACAAGCTCCAGCCGGGAAGTGCTCGCTTCCATGTCCACCTGGGGCTGCGATTCGACGGTCCGCTGGATGTCGACTCCCTCAGGCTCAGCCTCCAGGAAATCGTGCGACGGCATGAGTCGTTCCGGACGACGTTTCGCGAGCAGGACGGGCGGCTGACGCAGGTGGTGGCCTCACCGTCGCGGCTGGAGATGCCTGTCGTGGACCTGCGCGCGGAACTGGACGGGGACCTGGGAGGGGCCCTGGGCTCCGCGTCCTTCCGGACACTCCATGAGGCGCAGGGGCGCACGCCCTTCGACCTCCAGGCCGGACCCCTGATTCGCACGGCGCTGGTGGTGCTGGCGGACCAGACCCATGTGTTGTTGGTGACGCAGCATCAGCTCATCACGGATGGGTCCTCGCTCGGCGTGTTCGGTCGGGAACTGGCGTCCCTCTATCGCGTCTTCCATGCGGGGGTCCCGTCGCCGCTGGCCCCACCGTCGCGTCAGGTGGCGGACGTGGCGCGCTGGCAGCATGCGTGGCTCTCCGGAGAGGCAGCGCAGCGGCAGCGTGAGTATTGGCGCGCGCGGCTGGACGGGGTGCCCGCGTTGACGTTCGCGTCGAGGAGCGCCGATGCCGAGGACCCGCGGCTGGGAGGACTGGTCTGTTTCGAGGTGCCCGTGGCCCTGACGTCGGCCTGGAAGGCGCTGGCGAGCAGGGAGGGCGCGACGTTGTTCACCGCCCTCTCGGCCGCCTTCGCCGCGCTGCTGCGCTCGCATGCGGGCCAGGAGGATGTGCTGCTGGGCACCATGGTGGCCAACCGGGGGCGGCGCGAGCTTCGCGACGTGGTGGGGTATCTCGCCAACACCGTGGCGCTCCGGTGTGACCTGACGGGCAACCCCTCGTTCCGGGAGCTGCTGGCGCGCCACCGCGTCCGCACCACCGACGACCTGAGTCATCAGGAGCTGCCGTTCGACGAGGTGGTGCGGCACGTCCGCGACGCCGGGGGCGCGCCGCCGAGGGTGCGGGCCGCATGCGTGTTCGAGAGTCTGGCCACCTTCGAGCTGACCATTCCCGGCCTGTGCTGCACGCTGTTGTCGGACACGCCGGATGCGTCCGTACCCGGCACGGCCCGCCATGAGCTGACGTTGCTGTTGCGCGAGGACGAGGGAGGCCTGCGGGGCGCCTTCGAGTACGCCGCTGACGTGTTCCAGCCCGTGGAGGTCGAACAGCTCGCGGAGCGCTTCCGCCACCTGCTGGGCCGCGTCGTGGAGACGCCCGATGCGCGGCTCGATGACCTGCTGCCTCTCGGGGTCGCCGCGCCGTTCGCGTGACTCAGGCGCTGGAGTCCGAAGGCGGTGTCCCCACGGGACAGGCCTCGGGCACGGCCTCCATCAAGGCCTGGCGGGCCTCCTCGAAGTCGCGCAGGGCGGAGTCCACTTGCGCGCTCAGGTGCTCCGTCGGCTCCTGCTGTGAGCGGGCCTCCAGCTCCTCGCAGGTCCGCGAGAGGCGCGCCGCGCCGAACAGGGCCGCGCTGGAGCGCAGGCTGTGCGCGTGCCGGGTCAGCGCGGCCGCGTCGTTCTCCTCCAGGGCGAGACGGAACGCTGACAGGTGCTTGTCGGCGTTGCGCAGGAAGTCGCGCACCAGCGTGGCCAGCTCGCTCCGGTCCGGGCCGGTGAGCAGCTCCAGTCGTTGGAAGGCGGCCGGGTCGAACGCGACGGCGGGGGGCGCGGGAGTCGGTGCGAAGCGAGGCGCCTCCGCCGCGTTCTCCAGCGCCGCCACCAACACCGACGCCTCCACGGGCTTGGTCACGAAGTCGTTCATCCCCGCCTGGAGACACAGCTCCTGGTCTCCCTGGATGACACTCGCCGTCATCGCGATGATGCGAGGGTTTCCATAGCGCCGCGCGTCCGCCCGGATGCGCCGGGTGGCCTCCAGGCCATCCATCTGGGGCATGTGGACGTCCATGAAGACGACGTCATACGGCTCGCGCTCCAGCGCGCCGAGCGACTCCTCGCCATTGCCCGCGACGTCGGCCTCGTAGCCCAGCTTCTTGAACAGGCGCAGGCCGACCTTCTGGTTGATGGGGTTGTCCTCCACCAACAGGATGCGCAGCGGCAGGCGCTTGCCCAGGGTGCCGTCCAGCTCGACGGTGGGCCGCGTGGGGACCACCTGTCCTTCCTTGAGCACGACTTCGAGCGTGAAGGTGGAGCCCACGCCCACGGTGCTCTGGACGCGGATGGTGCCGCCCATCATCTCCGCCAGCCGCAGGCTGATGGCGAGCCCCAGGCCCGTGCCGCCGTAGTGGCGGCTCGTCGACGCATCCACCTGGCTGAACGAGCGGAAGAGCCGATTCATTCGCTCGGTGGGAATGCCGATGCCCGTGTCCTGGATGGTGATGCGCAAAGGCCAGCTCTTCGCTTCGGCGTCGGGGGGCGCCTCTCCCTTCGAGACGTGGATGGAGACGCCGCCCTCGTGGGTGAACTTGAGCGCGTTGCCCACCAGGTTGACGATGACCTGCCGCAGTCGCGTCTTGTCGCCAAGCAATGCGTCGTGCACGTCCTCGTCCACCGAGTGGCGCAGGTAGAGCCCCCGGGTGGACGCCTGGGGGCTCAGCAGTCCCATGCACTCCTTGAGGCCCTGGCGCAGCGAGAAGGACTGGCTGTCGAGCTCGAAGGCTCCAGCTTCAATCTTGGAGAAGTCGAGCAGGTCGTTGATGAGGCGCAGCAGCGCGTCGCCGCTGGTGTGGATGACGTCGACGCACTCCTGCTGCTCCTCGGTGAGCGACGTGTCGCGCAGGAGCTGGGCCATGCCGAGCACGCCATTCATGGGCGTGCGAATCTCGTGGCTCATGTTGGCCAGGAAGCTGGACTTGGCGGCATTGGCCGCGTCGGCCTCCGCGCGCGCCGCGTCCAGGGCCACGTTCTTCTCGCCCATCGCGGAGAGGGCGTCCTGGGCCTCGGTGACGTCGAGGAAGGCCCACAGCCGGCCGCGCGCGGAGCCTCGGCGCGCGGGGACGCAGGAGACGGACAGCGTCTGGTGCGGTGACTCGAAGTGCCAGAGCATGTTGCGCAGCTCCGGCTCGCTGCCGTCGAACATGCGCGCCATCCGCTCCTCGATTCGCGCGCGGTTCGTCGCGCGCTCACGCAGGGTGGCCATGGCGCGGGACATGAGGTGGGCGGCCACCTGTCCCTCCGGAAGGCCGAGCAGCGTGGCACCCGGCTTGTTCACCCACGTCTCCACGCGGTTCTGCTCCAGGAAGACGAGCCCGCAGGGCACCGCGTCGGTGATGGAGTCCACGCGCGCGCGCAACGTCTCCGTCGCGCCTTCCAAATCGCACTCGCGCGCGGCGGTGAGCAGGAGCCCGGACAAGGCCCGGAGGGCTTCCTGCTCGGTGGGCGTGAAGGGCGAGGTGTCCTGGCGAAGCAGGACGAGGCCCCCCTTGCGGTCATCGACGGACTGCCACGGCAGCACGGCCATGGCCCCGCGCAGAGGCGCCGGAAGCGCCAGGTCCGTGGGGCTCGGCTCGAAGAAGCGCCACTCCGCTTCGCCCAGCACCCCTCGGAAGAGCAGCTCTCCCAGGTGGGCCAGCCGGGGGCGCGTGGCGGGGGTGCCCGCCAGCTCGAAGACGGTGACAGCGTCGATGCGGCGCAGGCTGACGGCCACGTCCGCGCGACAGGCCTGGCGAATCACCTCCAGCACCCTCGCGAGCTGACCGCCATCCCGGAGGGACAGGGCCTTCACCGAGGCCACCATCAGCTCCGTCACCGAGGGGTCCACGCTCGGTGGTCCCGGGGGCTCACCCGGGTCGGAGGCATCCTTCCGCGACAGACTCACGAGGCGGCGAGTGCCTTGGCGATGAGCGTGTTGACCTCGTGGGGCGCGGTCAGATGTGGCAGGTGTCCCTGATTGGGGACGTGGTGAAGTTGCCCCTGGGGCAGGCTCTTCGCCAGGTACTCGCCCACGCTGTTCGGGACGGCGAAGTCGTTGAGCGGCTGGACGACCCAGGCCGGAATGGTGAGTCGGGCGACCTGCTCGCGGAAGTCGGACTCGAAGATGATGCGAATCACGCCGATGGCGATGTCAGGTCGCAGCGCGACGAGGGACTCGGAGAAGGCCCGGACCATCTCGGGTGTCGCGGAGGGGCCCACGGCGGCCTGCGCGAAGCCGCTGGCCCACGCGTCGAAGTGTTTCTCGATGGTCTCGTACAGCGCGTCGATGTCCGGCCGCTCGAAGCCGCCCAGGTAGTTGGGGGCGTTCATGTAGCGCGGCGACGCGCTGATGAAGAGCATGGAGCGGAAGAGCTCCGGACGGACCAGCCCCGCCAGCAGGCCAATCATCCCGCTCATGGAATGGCCCACGTAGAAGACATCGCGCGCCTGGACGGCCTCCAGCACCTCAATCAAGTCCAGCGAGTAGCTCTCCAGGCTCGCGTAGCGATGCGGACTGTAGGCCTCCAAATCCGAGCCCTGGGCGCCCACATGGTCGAACAGGACGATGCGGTGCGTGTCCTCGAAGGCACGCACCTGGTTGTGCCACGCTTTCTGATTGTTGCCGAAGCCGTGGGCAAGCACGAGCACGTCGTCGCCCCTGCCGACGACCTGCACATTGTTTCGAGTGAGGACCGTCTTGGACATGGCTGGCCCAGTCTAAGCCAGGCACCACGTCAGCGCCGACCAGCCCCGCATGCCCACGGGTCGACCAATCAACGAAGTGTCGCGTTGACCCACCCGACCTCGTGGAAACCCCTGAGCCCGCATTGGGTCGGGAAACGTGGGTGTCATTGACGCCAGGGCAAGCGCGCGCGACGCGAGGCCCGTGCCCGGTCGGCCATGTCAGACATTCGTCCCGTCAGCCCCGGCACAGAGTGAGGCGCCATTGTTGGCGGCCGCCCACTCGAGGGCAGGACGGATTGAGAGGGATTCGGTCGGCGATGACAACGGGCGCGGGAGGGGTGCGCGCATGGGGTTGGCAATCGTCTTGATGATGGTGGGCATGATGTCGGTCACTCCGGAAGGCCCCGAGGCACGTCGTCCCGGCACGACGGAGTGGAGGCTGAGTCAGACCGCCACGGGCGCCCAGTTGGAGGGATACGCCGGAGCGACCAGCGTGCAGCGGGGCGAGTCCATTGACATCCACGTCCGCACGGACGGCGCGCGCCCCGTGAGCTGGGAGCTCTTCCGCATGGGCTATTATGGGGGCACCGGCTCCCGGAAGATGGCGTCGGGCGGCCCCCTCACCATTGGCCCCCAGCCCACGCCCGTGGCGGACCGGACGACGGGACTGGTCGAGTGCCGCTGGCCCACCAGCTTCACCGTCCCCACGCAGGCGAGCTGGCCCAGCGGCGTCTACCTGCTCAAGCTGCGGCGCGACGACGGGCCCCAGTCCTACGTCATCTTCGTCGTCCGCGCGGACGAGCGGAAGAACACGGGCGTCCTGCAGATTCCGTTCACCACCTTCCAGGCCTACAACGCCTGGGGCGGCGAGAGCCTCTACGCCGACTCCCTGGGACTGTCGGGAGGCCACGCCAAGGTCGTCTCGTTCGACCGGCCCTATGTAGATGGCAATGGCGCGGGTGAGTACTTCTACGCCACGCACAACTTCGTGTTGTGGGCCGAGTCGAAGGGCTACGAGCTGTCCTATGTCACCAATGTCGACGTGGACAGGGACCCCTCCCTGCTGCTGGGGCAGCGGCTGTTCCTCTCGGTGGGGCATGACGAGTACTGGTCCCGCCCGGCCCGGACGGCGGTGGACGCGGCGCTCGCGTCAGGTGTGAACCTGGCGTTCCTTGGCAGTGACACGAGCTGCTGGCTCATCCGCCTGGAGTCCTCGACCGCGGGCGCGTCGCGACGCAAGCAGGTTTGTTACAAGGACGAGGCTCGGACGGAGGACCCGCTCGCGGGCACGCCGCTCGTCACCGTCCGCTGGCGCAACGCGCTGCTCGGTGAGCCGGAGAACGGGCTCGTGGGGGTGATGTCCGATGCGTGGGGAATCATTCCCCAGCCCTACGTCGTGCGCACGCCCGGAGCCTGGCCCTTCGCCGGTACGGGGCTCGCGCAGGGTGACTCCATCCCCGCCGTCGTCGGCTACGAAATCGACCGCGCGTGGACGAACGGTGCTTCTCCCCCGGGCCTCATCCCGCTGGCGCAGTCCCCGGCCATCAGCAACAAGGGCGAGCCCAACTGGCACACCTCCGGCCTCTACACCGCGCCTTCCGGCGCGTTCGTCTTCTCCAGTGGCGGCATCTCCTGGTCTCAAGGTTTGTCCCATCCCCACTTCGCCGACCTCCGGGTGCAGCGCATCACCGACAACGTGATGCGCAAGGCGGGTCTGGTGCCCACGCTCGACGGGGACACCTTCGGTGCGCAGAACCCCCGGCCCGTGGACCGCACGGGCCAGTCCGCCGGGGTCTCCACGTTCGCCGGGAGCGCGTTCCAGGAAGGCTTCGTGAATGGCCCGGCGTCACAGGCGCGCTTCCGCAGGCCCGTGGGTGTGGCCGTGGATGGAACGGGCACGGTGTTCGTGGCGGACACGGGCAACCACGCGGTGCGACGCATCGCCAATGACGAGGCTCGCACCGTCACCACCATCGCAGGCACGGGGACGCCGGGCGTGGGAGAGGGGCCGGGCGCGACGACGGCGCTGCGCTCGCCGGAGTCCATCGCCATCGCCCCGGATGGCACCCTCTACGTGGCGGACACGGGCAATCACCGCATCGTCCGCATCGCTCGGGATGGACGCTGGACGGTGAGCACCTTCGCGGGCTCGAAGGACGCACGACAGGGCAAGAGCGACGGGGTGGGCACCGCCGCGCGCTTCCAGACGCCTGGCAGCGCGACGTTCGCGGGCGCGGACCTGTACGTGACGGACACCTTCAACCATCGGCTCGCGCGCATCTCGCCGGAAGGGAAGGTCACCACGGTGATTGGCGCCCGGGGTTCGGGCAGCACCAACGGCCCCGCCGCGCAGGCTCGCTTCCATCGGCCGACGGCGGTGGCCTTTGGCGGCGGCGCGCTGTGGGTGGTGGACACGGGCAACCGGCTCATCCGGCGGGTGGCGATGGATGCCAGCTTCACCACCTCCACCGTGGCCGGCGCCGTCACGGGGGGCTTCGCGGATGGAGCGGGAGGCGCGGCGCTGTTCCTGCCCATGCTGGGCGCGGCGTATGTCGACGGGCGATTGCTGCTGACGGACACCGGCAACGAGCGCATCCGCGCGCTCGTCGGTGGACAGGTGCGCACCTATGCGGGGACGGGGGCGCACGGCGCGAGGGACGGCGCCGCCGAGCAGGCGACCTTCAGTCTGCCCACGGGCGTCGCGGGACTGCCGAACGGAGACGTGCTCGTCGTGGACCAGGGCGCGTCGACGATTCGCAAGCTGCTCGCGCCGTCGAGCGGCGGAGGCCCGCGTCCGGTGCCACGCATCACCGGAGGTCCCTTCTCCGGTACCTCCGCGCCGCTGGATGTGTTCCTCGATGCGACGACGAGCACGACGACGGACCCGGGGGGCTGGCTTCAGCGCTTCCGGTGGGACCTGGGCGACGGCACGACGTCCGACGCGGCCTACCTGGAGCACCGCTACACCCAGGTGGGCCGCTACACCGTCACGCTCACCGCGACGGATGGCAGGGGCGTGAGTGCTTCCACCACCCAGGTCATCCGCGTGGGCGTGACCGGGGAGGGCACGCCCTGAGTCGCGGCGAAGACGTCAGGACTTCGCGAAGGCGAGCAGGTCCGAGTGGAACTGCTCCCGGTGCGTCACGGAGAGGCCGTGCGGCGCGCCTGCGTAGACCTTCAGCGTGGAGTTCTTGATGAGCTTGGATGACAGGTGCGCCGACGCGCCGATGGGGACAATCTGATCGTCGTCACCGTGGATGATGAGCGTGGGGACGTCGAACTTCTTGAGGTCCTCGGTGAGGTCCGTCTCGGAGAACGCCTTGATGCAGTCGTAGGCGGGCTTGAGGCCACACTGCATGCCCGCGAGCCAGAACGCGTCCCGCGCGCCCTGGGAAACTTTCGAGCCCGGGCGGTTGGCGCCGTAGAAGGGCGTGGTGAGGTCCTTGAAGAACTGGGAGCGGTCGGCGAGCACGCCAGCGCGGATGCCATCGAAGGCCTCGATGGGCAGTCCGCCGGGGTTGGCGGCCGACTTCAGCATGAGCGGAGGCACCGCGCCCACGAGCACCGCCTTGGCCACGCGCTTCGTCCCATGCCGGCCGATGTAGCGGGCCACCTCGCCGCCTCCGGTGGAGAAGCCGATGAGGATGGCGTTCTTCACGTCCAGGGTGTCGAGCAGCGCCGCGAGGTCGTCGGCGTAGGTGTCCATGTCGTTGCCATCCCACGTCTGCGTGGAGCGGCCATGGCCCCGGCGGTCATGCGCGATGCAGCGAAAGCCATTGGAGCCGAGGAAGTAGAGCTGCTCGTCCCAGCTGTCGGAGCTCAGCGGCCAGCCATGGCTGAAGACGATGGGCTGACCCTTGCCCCAGTCCTTGTAATAGATGCGCGCTCCGTCCTTCGTCGTGATGATGCTCATGGGCGTGACTCCGAGGGGATGACTGCGATGGAGTCACGCTAGCGGTCGACGCCAGGGCTCCCCACCCCCGGGTGGGGTGGAGCGCGGTCCCCCTGTCGGGGGATGACGGCCTCACAGCGCGACAGTCGTCTCGAAGTCCCTGCGTCCGGTAAGCGTCCGGTGACGAACGCGGAGGCTGACTCGGTCCGACGTGGGCCGTGGGGCTGGCACTAGGGTCCTGGCCCGTGGACCCAGGGGATGCAGGCAAGACAGGGAGGAACACGGGGGGGCTCCAGAAGGTGGGGTCCTGGTTCCGTGCGGGCGCCTGGAAGAGCGCGGTGGCACGCGTCGTCTTCGTGGGCATGGCGTGGTGGGCCCTATGCGATGGAGACCCGCGCAGCTTCATCTTCGGCGTGCCCGTCGTCGCGACGGTGTCGGTGGTGAGCTTCCTGCTGAGTCCGCCCCGAAGCTACGGGTGGCGACTCACGGAGGTGGTGCGCTTCGCCGGCTACTTCCTCGCGGGCTCCGTCCACGGCGGCTTCGACGTGGCACGCCGCGCGCTCGCGCCGAGCATGCCCATCTCCCCCGTGTTCGTCCGATATCGGATGAGCCTGCCCGGAGGCGCGCCCCAGACGGTGTTCAGAATCACCCTCAGCCTGATGCCGGGCACGTTGAACGCGGACGTCCTCGGGGACGAGCTGGTGGTGCATTCGCTCGTGGACCGGGGCGAGGGCATCCAGCACGAGTTGAAGAACCTGGAGTGGCGCGTGTCGCGACTCTTCGGACTGGGGCTGCCTCCGCCGGAGCCCGCGCATGCATGAGCTGCGCACGGGCCTGGCCTTCTTCCTCCTCCTGAACATCCTCGCGGGGATGGTGCGAGTCATTCGCGGGCCCACCGTCACCGACCGCTTCATCGTGGCGCAGCTCTTCGGGACGACGGGCGTGGGCGTCCTCATCCTGCTCGCGGCGGATGCGGGCAGGGATGCCTTGCGTGACGTCGCCCTGGTCTTCGCCCTGCTGGCGCCCGTCACCGTCGTGGCCTTCGTACGCTTCGCGGTGGGGAGCGATGCAGCCCCTGGCTCGGACAAGGAGCCGAGGCCATGAGCCCCCTGGACTTCCTCTCCGCGGCGTTCCTCTTCGGCGGCGGCGCCTTCTGTCTGGCGGGCACGGTGGGCGTGCTGCGCTTCCCGGATGTGTATTGCCGGCTGCATGCGCTCACCAAGGTCGACAACCTGGGCCTGGGGCTGGTGGTGGTGGGGCTGGCGCTCCAGTCGGGCTCGTGGGCGACGGCGCTCAAGCTGCTCCTCGTCTGGTTCTTCGTCCTCATCTCCAGCGCCTTCACCTGCCAGCTCATCGCCCGCGCGGCGCTCCGCGGCAGGGGCGCGGCGCCCTGGGGAGGACGGCGGGAGCCATGATGGATGTGCTGCTCGATGGCGTCCTCGCGCTGTGCCTCCCCTTGCTGGCGTGGCTGGTGTTGCGGACCGAGTCGCTGTCCCAGGCGGTGGTGCTCTTCGTCGCGTTCGGACTGCTGTCCGCGCTGGGCTGGGCGCGACTTGAGGCCCCGGACATCGCGCTGGTGGAGGCCGCGGTGGGCACGGGCCTCACCGGCGCGCTGCTGATGCACACGTTGAGTTGGACGGAGGAGACGCCGCCCGACATTCGCGCGCGGGGCCGGCGCAGGCCCTGGGCCCTGCTGGCGGTCGCCGCGTCCACGCTCATGCTCGGGTGGGCCGTGCTCGCGCTTCCCGCCGACAGCCCGGGGCTGGGGCCGCTGGTGGAGGCGCGACGGGAGGAAAGCGGTGTGAAGCACCCCGTCACGGCGGTGCTGCTGAACTTCCGGGGCTACGACACGCTGCTGGAAATCGCGGTGTTGCTGGTGGCCGCGTTGGGGGCGCGGGCGGTGAATCCGCGCAGCGAGCGGCCCACTCCGGACGCTGGAGATGACCCGCTCACCGGAGAGTTGTTCCGGATGATGATGCCGGCCCTGCTGCTGGTGGCGGGCTACCTGGTGTGGGTGGGGGACCATGGACCAGGAGGGGCGTTCCAGGCGGGCGCCATCCTCGCGGGAGGCGGCGTCGTGGCCCTCCTCACGATGCGGATGGGGCCGCCCCGCCTGTCGTCCTGGCAGGTGAGGTGGGCGCTGCTCACCGGGCCCATGCTCTTCATCGGCGTGGCGGTGGCGCCGCTGTTCACCGGGAGGCGTCTGCTGGAGCTCCCGAGGCCATACGCGGGCACGCTCATCTTCGTCGTGGAGCTGGCGCTGACGGTCACCATCGCCATGGTGCTGTTGATGTTCTTCCCAGGCACGCGTCCACCCAGGGCGGGAGCGGAGGGCGAGCCATGAACCCGTGGGCCGTCTACGCGCTGTCGGGTGTGGCGATGTTCAGCGTGGGGCTGGTGGGGCTCTTCTCCCATCAGCACGTGGTGAAGCGCATCCTCGCCTCGAACATCGCGGGCTCCGGAGTGCTGATAGTCCTGGTCGCCCTGGCACGGCGCGCGCCGTCGGGCGTGCCGGACCCCGTGCCTCATGCGCTGGTGCTCACGGGCATCGTCGTGTCGGTGAGCTCGACGGCGCTGGGCGTGGCCCTGGCCCGGCGCATGGCCCGGCTCCGAGCCGACGCGGCACGTGCTTCCGAGCCGCCGCCGGGTTCCGGCGGGGAAGGTCCATGATGGGGGGCACGGCCCTGATGGCGTGGTCCGTCGCCCTTCCGCTGATAGGCGCGGTGCTGTCGCTGCTGGTGGGACGCACGGGGGTGCGCCTGGTCGCGGGCGTGGCCTCCGTGGCCACGCTCATCGCGTCATCGCTGGTGGCCTGGGAGGTCTCCACGCAGGGAGTGCTTCGCCAGCAATTGGGAGGGTGGGGCGCACCGCTGGGCATCGAGTGGCGCGCGGACGGGCTCGCCGCCCTGATGCTGCTGACCATCGCGGTGGTGGGGCCGCTCATCAGCGTCCACGCCTTGGACCACCTGGGGGACCGTGAGGACCGGGATTTCCTCCCGCTGTGGCTGTTCATCTGGTGCGCGCTCAACGCGCTGGTGTTGTCGGCGGATGCCTTCAACCTCTACGTCACGCTGGAGCTGACGACGCTGGGCGCGGTGTCTCTCATCGTGGTGCGCAGGGATTTGCCAGGGCTCGACGCGGGCCTGCGCTACCTGCTCTTCGCGCTGCCGGGTTCGCTGTGCTACCTGCTGGGCATCGCGTTCCTGTACGGCGCCTACGCCACGCTGGATGTGGGGATGCTCGCCCAGCGCGTGCAGTCGGGGCCGGTGACGTGGGTGGCCGCGGGGCTGGTGACGGTGGGGCTGTGTCTCAAGACGCCCCTGTTTCCGCTCCACGTCTGGTTGCCACCGACGTACACGGGCGCGCCCACGCCCGTCACCGCGCTCCTGTCGGCGCTCATCTCGAAGGGCTCCTTCTACGTCCTCTTGCGGCTGTGGCTGGAGGTCTTCGCGCCCGTCCTGGACGCGGAGGTGGGGCAACTGTTGGGCCTGCTCGGAGCGGTGGCGGTGCTGTGGGGCTCGGTCCTGGCGCTGAGCCAGACGCAGCTCAAGCGGGTGGTCGCCTATTCGAGCGTCGCGCAGATTGGCTACATGTTCCTCGTCTTCCCCATGGCGACCAGTGGGGCCCGCGCGGGGGTCATCTATCTGGTCGTCTCCCACGCGGCCGCGAAGGCATCCATGTTCGTGGCGGTGGGCAACATCCATCAGGCGGTGGGCATCACCGAGATGGGGGGTGTCCAGGGACTGGCCTACCGGATGCCCTTCACGTTCCTGGCGATGGCGTTGGGAGGCATCAGCCTGATTGGCATTCCGCCCAGTGGAGGGTTCATCGCGAAGTGGCTCCTGTTGAATGAGTCCATTGGCACTCAGCAGTGGTGGTGGGCGCTGGTGCTGCTGGGAGGCAGCCTGCTGGCGGCGGCATATGTCTTTCGCATCCTCCGGGGCTCGTTCCTGCCGCTGCCTCCAGGCGTCACCGTGCGGTCCATTCCCCTGGGGAACGAGCTGGCGCCGCTCGCGCTCGCGCTCATCGCGCTGTTGCTGGGACTGGTGCCCTGGTTCCCGTTGGACCTGCTGGCCGTCGGTGCGTCGAGATGATGAACACCTGGCTGCCACTGTCCGTGCTGCTCAGCTCGCTGTTGCCGGGGCTCATCATCTTCCTGCTAGCCGAAGAGCAGCGGCGCACGCGCACGGTGCTCAACCTGCTCGCGGCGGTGACCAAGCTGCTGCTCACCGCGGTCATGGCGTGGGGCGTGTTCCAGGGGCGCCAGTACGAGACGCGGCTGCCCTTCTTTCCCAAGGCGGACCTGGTGCTGAGGGCGGACTCCTTCAGCCTGCTCTTCATCACCCTGTCCGCGGTGCTCTGGTTCGTGACGACCATCTACGCGGTGGGCTACCTGGAGGGGACGGACCACCGCAGCCGGTTCTTCGGCTTCTTCTCGCTGTGTGTCGCGTCGACGATGGGCATCGCGCTCGCGGGCAACCTGCTCACCTTCTTCCTGTTCTACGAGATGCTCACGCTGTCGACGTACCCGCTGGTCATCCACCGGGGAACGCCCGAGGCGCTGCGCGCGGGCAACGTGTACCTGCGCTACACGCTGAGCGGGGCCACGCTGCTGCTTGCGGGCGTGGTGCTGCTCTACTCGCTCACGGGCTCGGTGGAGTTCACCGAGCGAGGCGCGCTGGGCGCCGTCGCGTCACACCGCACCGAGCTGGTGGTGGCCTTCGTGCTGCTGATAGCCGGGCTCGGGGTGAAGACGGCGCTGGTGCCGCTCCATGGTTGGCTGCCGGTGGCGATGGTGGCGCCCGCTCCGGTCAGCGCGCTGCTGCACGCCGTCGCGGTGGTGAAGGCGGGAGCCTTCGGCATCACCCGCATCATCTACGATGTGTATGGCGTCTACCTGGTGCATGACCTGGGGGTGATGCAGCCGCTGGCCATCGTCGCCGCCATCACCATCCTCTACGGCTCGGTGCGAGCGCTCCAGCAAGGAGACTTGAAGAAGCGGCTGGCCTACTCCACGGTGAGCCAGGTCGCGTACATCGTGCTGGGTGTCTCCCTCTTCGGGACGGTGTCCACCATCGGTGGGCTGGTGCACCTGGTGCATCAGGGGGTGATGAAAATCACCCTGTTCTTCTGCGCGGGGAACTTCGCCGAGGAGCTGCACGTGCACCGGGTGAGTGAGCTTCGCGGCGTGGGGCGACGGATGCCGCTCACCACGGGGGCCTTCACCATCGCCGCGCTGGGGATGATTGGGATTCCCCCCATCGCCGGGTTCATCTCGAAGTGGTACCTGGGCATCGGCGCGCTGGAGGCGCATCAGCCCTGGATGGTGGTGGTGCTGTTGACGAGCAGCCTGCTCAACGCGGGCTACTTCCTGCCCATCGTCTACTCCGCGTGGTTCCAGGCCCCGCGCGAGGAATGGAAGCCGAGCACCCGGGGGTGGGAGATTGGGTTGCTCCTGCTGCTGCCCACGGTGGCCACGGCGGTGCTGTCGCTCGCCGCGGGACTCTTCGCCGGAGCGGAGCTCAGCCCGCTGGGCTGGACGCGGCTCATCACCGAGCGGGAGTTCCGTCCGTGAGTGGCCATGACCTTGCCTCGCTCGCCGTCATCGCGGCCCTGTGCGTGCCGCTGGTGCTCACGGTGGCGGTGATGATTCCCGTCCTTCGCGGCGTCGGCATGGCGCTGGCGCCGTGGGCCGCGCTTCCGGCGCTCGGGCTGGGCCTGGGGACGGGGGCGTCCGTCCACTGGAAGCCGGTGCTGCTGGGGATGCGGCTGTATGCGCCGGACGAGGTGACGCGGACGTACCTGCTCTTCACCGGGATTCTGTGGCTCTTCTCCGGCCTCTTCGCGCGAGGGTATCTGCGCGACGACTCGCGCCGGGCCTCGTTCTGGGGCTTCTTCCTGGCGACGCTCGCGGGGAACGTGGGCGCGGTGCTCGCGCAGGACGTGGCGAGCTTCTATCTGTTCTTCGCGATGATGACGTTCTGCGCGTACGGACTCGTCGTCCACGAGCGCACCGAGGCGGCGGCGCGGGCGGGCCGCGTCTACATCATCATGGCCCTGCTGGGAGAGGTGTTGCTGCTCGCGGCCTTCTTCCTCACGGTGGGCACGCGCATCAACCTGTCGCTCGCCGAGGTGCCGCGCGTGGTGGCGGAGTCGTCCTCCCGCGAGGTCATCTGCGTGCTGATTCTGGGCGGCTTTGGCGTCAAGGTGGGCGCCCTCCTGCTGCACATGTGGCTGCCCCTGGCGCATCCCGTCGCGCCCGCCCCGGGCAGCGCCGTGCTCAGCGGCACCATCATCAAGGTCGGCGTGCTGGGCTGGCTGCGCTTCCTGCCGCTGGGGCATGCGAGCCTCCCCACGCTGGGCACCGTGTGCGTGGCGGCGGGGCTGACGGCCGCGTTCTACGGAGTCGCGGTGGGCCTCACGCAGCGCGAGGCGAAGACGGTGCTGGCCTACTCCAGCATCAGCCAGATGGGCTTCCTCACGCTGGCGGTGGGGCTCGCGCTGGGGGCCCCGGAGGCGGCTCCCGTGCTCATCGGCGCGGTGCTCGTCTATGCGGTGCATCACTCCCTGGCGAAGGGGTTGTTGTTCCTGGGCACGGGCCTGCTGCCCGCGACGGGCCGCAAGGGCTGGAGGGGTGTGCTGGTGTTGGTGGGGCTGACGTGGTCCGCGCTGGAAATCGCGGGCGCGCCGCTGACGAGCGGGGCCCTGGCGAAGCTCGCGCTGAAGTCCGCGGAGGCCGCCGCGCACGCATCGGAGGCCCTGCCGACGCTGCTCTCCCTGGCGGCCGTGGGCAGCACGCTCATCATGGCGCGCTTCCTGGAACGCACCGTCCCCAAGGCCCCCGAGCAGGGCTCACCCGGGGCAGGGGGGATGTTGCTCACGTGGGTCCTGCTGCTCGTCGTCGACACGGCGCTGCTCCTCTGGCCACCCGTGGGGCGCGAGGAGCTGCCGCACCTGCTCGAGTCGAAGAGCCTCGTCTCGGCGGCGTGGCCCGTCGTCGCCGGCGTGCTGCTGACGGGGCTGGTGTGGCGCTCGCGTCGGTGGCGCTCCTGGCGCGTGCCGGAGATTCCGCCGGGCGACGTGCTCTGG
The DNA here is from genome assembly GCF_013336725.1 of Myxococcus sp. CA040A. Taxonomy (NCBI): domain Bacteria; kingdom Pseudomonadati; phylum Myxococcota; class Myxococcia; order Myxococcales; family Myxococcaceae; genus Myxococcus; species Myxococcus sp. CA040A. Next base: position 63,596 of record NZ_JABUMR010000017.1, read on the forward strand.
CCCATGGCGCGGGTGCTGCTTCCGGGCTGGCGCCTGCTGACGGCGGGCGCGGACCGCGAGCCTCCCCAGCAGGAAGACATCGGTGAAGGCCCCCCGAGCCGGTTCGCGCGGTTCCGGCGCGCCTCGCTCGACGAGTTCGAGAACGCCGAGGAGGGCCTGAGCCAGCTGAGCCATGTGGGCCTCGCGCTGCTGCTGTTCCTGGGCGTGTTCCTGCTGCTGCTGGTCCGGTGAGACGACGCCAGGGATTGCTTCAACCCCTGGCGTCCCTCCCGCTCAGTCGGTGGTCGACCGGGCGGGGATGAGCGACCTCAGGCGCGCTCCACGCGCAGTCGCGCGGGCAGGCCGTTGAGGTTGACCTCTTCTTCCTGTCCCGTGAGGCCCTCGGGCCCCACGTTGATGGAGTCGGCCAGCGTCTCCCGGGCAATCAGCTCGCGGCCTTCTTCCGTGACGCGCTTCACCCGCGCGTCACCGTCCACCCAGAGGCGGATGCGGTCCGTGTAGCCCAGCTCCATGTCCTTGCGAGCGCCCTGCACGCGCGCCAGCAGCTCGCGCACGAGGCCCTCATCGACGAGCGCCTCCGTCAGCTCGGTGTGGAGCACCACCACGCCCGCGCCCGTGCCCGCGGCCGCGAAGCCGGGGTTGGCCTCCACCAGCGTCTCCAGGTCCTCGCCGGAGAACACCAGCGTCTCGCCCGCGAGCTGGATGGCCACCTGCCCCGTCTGGAGCAGCTCCCGGTGCAGCGCGCGGCCGTCTCCGGTGTCGAACGCCTTGCGCACCGGCGCCAGCTTGGCGCCGAGCCGTCCGCCCACCGCGCGCAGGTTGGGACGCACGCGGAAGCGCACCACGTCCGCGTCCGGGCTGCCCTGCTCCACGAAGCGCACCTCGTGGACGTTCAGCTCCTCGGCGAGCAGGTCCTTGTAGACGGCCAGCCGGTCCGTCATCTCCTTGCGCGCGAGGATGATGTCCGCGCGGGCCAGGGGCTGACGCACCTTGAGCTTGTTGTCCGTGCGGACCTTGAGCCCCGGGGACACCAGCTCGCGCAGGGCGGCCATGTCCACCGCCAGCTCGTCGTCGATGAGGCTGGCGTCGGCGCGAGGGAAGGAGGCCAGGTGCACGCTCTCCGGCTGCGTCTGGGGCCAGGCCTTGCGCACCAGGTTGCCCCACATCTCGTCGGAGAAGAACGGGACGAAGGGCGCGGCCAGGGCGGTGATGGTGGTGAGCGCTTCGTAGAGGGTGAAGTACGCGTCGCGCTTGTCCTGCTCGAAGCCCGGCTTCCAGAAGCGCTCGCGGCTGCGGCGCAGGTACCAGTTGGACAGCGCGTCCACCAGCGCCACCATGCGCTGGGCCGCGTCGTACACCTGATAGGTGTCCAGGCACTTCTCCACGTGGCGCAGCGCCAGCTGGACTTCCGACAGAATCCAGCGGTCCAGCATCGGCCGGGCCTTCACCTCGCGCCAGCCGTGGCTCTTGCGCACGGCCTCCCACGGAGCCTCTGTCGCGTCCGCGTTGCCTTGCGCCGGATTGAAGCCGTCGATGTTCGCGTAGATGGTGAAGAACGAGTAGACGTTGCGCAGCTTGACCTGGAAGTCCTTCTGCAACAGCCGCACGTTCGCCAGGGAGTGGCGCGTGTTGGACCAGGTGGGGCTCGCCGCGTAGAAGAACCAGCGGAACGCATCCGCGCCGGGAGCCTTGGCGGCGGGGTCCTTCACCGTCACGCGCTCGGAAGGCGCCAGGCGAGGCACCTCCACCGGCATGACGCCCGCACCCTTCGCGGACGGCGCCACGCCGAGCGCCTGCAGCTCCGAGGGGGCCAGCAGCACCACGCGGCGCTTGAGCTTCTTGTGCGCCTTCACCGTCGCGGAGATGGAGACGTCCGGCCTGTCCGGGCGGAACAACTGCACCCTGGCGCCTTCCTGCAGGTCCAGGCCCTCCAGGTCCTCACGCGCGATGAGCGCCACGCCCGCCTCCGCCGGCGCGCCCGCCTCCGTGGCGGACAGCACCGCGAAGTCCATGCGCACTTCGTCCAGGATGATTTCGGGCGGCGTGTAGTTGCCCTTGGATTTGGACTCCTTGCGGCCCTCCTTGTCGGAGACGTGGCCCAGCACGATGCAGCTCTTGTACGGGTGCGGCCATTCGCGCTGGGGCGTCAATCCCAGACGGGCCTGCGTCTCCTCGTCGAAGACGAGCGTGCTCACCATGAGCAGCGAGTAGAACCAGCCACGCGTCTGGTCGATGGCCTCGGAGATGAAGTCGGCGGGGAAGGCGCGGTTGAACAGCTCGTGCGAGCCGGGCGCGTGAGGGAAGCCCCACTGCGCGAAGGGCATGCAGCCGGAGTCGAACCACACGTCCACGACTTCGGGCACGCGGTTGAAGCGGCCCGGGGAGCCCGGCTTCTCGTACGTCACCTTGTCGATCCACGGCTTGTGGACGATGAGGTGCTTCGCGTTGGCCTCGTGCGGCTTGCCGGCGAGGAACGCCGCGAGCTCCGCCTCCACGGCGGCCAGGTTGCTGCCGGGCTTGTCACGCAGGGCCTGGAGGGAAGGCACGGCCTCCACCTCGCCCGTCTCCGAGTGAATCCAGAGCGGCAGCGCGGTGCCCCAGTAGCGCTCGCGCGACAGGGCCCAGTCCACGTTGTTGGCCAGGAAGTCGCCGAAGCGGCCTTCCTTGATGTGCTCGGGCACCCAGTTGACGGCGCGGTTGTTCTCGATGGCGCGGTCCTTCACCGCGGTGGTGCGGATGTACCAGGCGGGGCGGGCGTATTGGATGAGCGGGTCGTCGTCCGCGCGCCAGCAGAAGGGGTACTCGTGCTTGTACTGCTCGGTGACGAGCAAGAGCCCGCGCTCCTTGAGGTTGCGCTGGATGTCCTTGTCCGCGTCCTTCACGAAGCGCCCGGCGACGAGCGGGACTTCCTCGGAGAAGGTGCCGTCCGGCTTGACGGCGCAGAACAGCTCCATCGCCTCCGGCTGGAGGAAGCGCGCGCGGTCCTTGCGGAACGCGTCGTAGTCGTCCTCGCCGAAGGCGGGGGCGATGTGGACGATGCCCGTGCCCGTGTTGAGCGTCACGAAGTCCGCGCCCAGCACGCGCCAGGCGCGGGTGTCGTCTCCGCCGTCGCGCAGCTTCAGGCGCGTGTCACCTTCGCTGGCGAAGTACGTGTCGAAGGGCGGCAGGTAGCGCTGGCCCACCAGCGCGCTGCCCGGCTGGGTGGCGAGGATGGGCAGGTCCTTCTTGAGCTTCTTGGCCAGCTCCTCGCGCAGCGCGGCGGCGATGATGAGCTTGCGGTCGCCGGCGTCCACGGTGACGTAATCCACGCCCGGGTTGACGGCCGCGTACATGTTGGACGGCAGCGTCCACGGGGTGGTCGTCCACACGAGCAGCGAGGTGTCCGGCGCGTCGCGCAGGGGGAAGGTGACGTAGACGCTCGGGTCGTCCACCGTCTTGTAGCCCAGGCCCACCTCGGCGGAGCTGAGCGCGGTGCCGCCCTGGGGCCACCACCACACCACTTTGTGGCCCTGGTAGAGCAGGCCCTTCTTGTGCAGTTCGGCGAGCGCCCACCACACGCTCTCCACGAAGCCCCGGTGGTAGGTGACATAGGCCTGGTTCAGGTCCACCCAGAAGCCGATGCGCTCGGTGAGCCGCTCCCATTCGGAGGTGTAGCGAAAGACGGACTCGATGCAGCGCTCGGTGAAGGGCTCCACGCCGTAGCGCTCGATTTCCGCCTTGCCGTGGATGCGCAGCTCCTTCTCCACCTCCACTTCCACGGGCAGGCCGTGGGTGTCCCAGCCGGCCTTGCGGGGGACGTAGTGGCCGCGCATCGTCTGGTAGCGGGGGAACAGGTCCTTGATGACGCGGGTGAGGACGTGGCCGTTGTGGGGAAGGCCGTTGGCGGTGGGCGGGCCCTCGTAGAAGACGAAGCTCTTGGCGCCTTCGCGTGCCTCGAGCGAGCGCTCGAAGATGCGGCGGTCCTTCCAGAAGGCGAGGATGCGGCGCTCCTCGGCCGGGAAGTCCATCTCCGCGGGCACGGCGTCGAACAGGGGGGCGGGCGCTGTCTCAGGCATGGTGCCGTGCTTGATAGCACCGCGAGCCTGGGAGGGAAGGGGCCCCGAGGGGGGAGGGGCCTAGTCCCAGGGGAACATGGGCTCCAGGGTGCCCTTCGAGGTCCACTTCGCCGGAATCTTGGCTGTCAGGACGAGTCCCACCTCACGGCCGTGCCGGGTGCGTCCGGGCAGGCCGGGGCCGGCGGCGCCTGGCTCGGAGAGGGGGATGCCGAAGCGCACGCCCACCGAGCCGAAGACGAACGTCACGAAGGGCGCGATGTGCAGGCCGGTGGTGGGCAGGTGCTCGCGGGTGCCCGTCTCGTGCATCACCCCGAGCTCGACGCCACCGAAGACCAGGGTGCCCTGGATGCCCGCGCCGAGGCGGGCGTGGCCCTCCGTCATCCACTGGGCCTGGCCGAAGACGCCCAGGGCGGTGATGCCGTCCAGGACGTTGAAGGTGGTCTCCACGCCCAGGCCCAGCTGGGGCTTGCTCGAAAGCGGTGTCGCGCTGAGCAGCGGGCCAATGGTGAACCAGCGCTCGTTGTTGGGGAGGTAGGGGTCGGCCCGCGCGGACAAGGGGGCCCCGAGCAACACCAGGACGAGAAGGGAGAGGCGCGTGGACATGGACTCGCGGGATTGCAACCGGTGTACCTCGCGCTCACCGCCTGCGGACCGTGGGAGGGAGGCGTGCAACGGATTGCACAGCGCGCAGCGGGTGGCGCGGGTGAGCAGCGGGTCGTGGTGCGCGCGGCCCTTGTGCGTTCGAGGCGCAGCTCAGGTGGCGGAGCGTGGGGCGCGGACCAGGAGCCTCCGCGCGGTGCGCAGCAGCAGGTCCTTGTAGCGTGGCTGTGCATAGCCGCGCTCGAGGGTCAGGTGTTCCCAGTTCCGTACCGACAGCAGCGTCCAGAGCAGGTCGGTGGCCTCGCCCGGTGTGAAGTCGGGTGAGAGGGTGCCATCGGCGCGGAGCGCGGCGACGGCGGCGGCGCAGCCTTCGCGCATGTCCTCCATGCGCTTGCGCCACGCAGCGGCGGCCTCTTCGTCGGTGTCGCTCATGGCCATCAGTGCCTTGGCCACGCCGCGAATCTCCGGGATGTAGTCGGCCCAGGCTCCGACATAGGCGTCCAGGCGCTCGACGCCGCTTCGGGCGGTGCGGCTGGGGACAAGGCGCGCCCGCACGTCTTTCAGTTCGTCCAGATAGAGCGTGGTGGCGATCAGCAGGGCCGCCCGCGTGCCGAAATGCAGATAGACGGCCTGCCGGCTGAGCCCGGCCTTCCGAGCGATGTCACTCATCCGGACCGCCTGGCCCTGGCCGGTCTCCAACAGGTGCAGCGCGGCCGCGAGGATGCGGGTCCGCGTCTCGGGTGATTCACTTGACATGATGTAAAGTCGCGAATAATCACTGTCGAGTCAATTGACACGGTGTCAAGCGAGGACGGCGATGCGGAACAGAGTGACGAAGACGGTGCTCCTGGTCGCGGGCGTCAGTGGGAGTCTGATTGGCACGCCGCTGTTGTTCATCCCCAAGGTCTTCCATGGCTGGAGTGGCATCGACCTTGGCGGCCAGGTCAGCCTGCTGAGCGAGGTGCGTGCTCCGGGCGGGGCGTTGCTGGCCTGCGGACTGTTGATCATGGCCGGGGCGCTCTGGCCTCGAATGACCTTCACCTCTCTGGTGGTGTCGACGACGCTCTACTTGTCCTATGGCGTGTCGCGAGTCCTGAGCCTGGTGTTGGATGGCGCGCCCGCGCCCGAGCTGGTGGCGGCGATGGTCGCCGAGCTGTTGATTGGCACTCTTTGCGCGGCGCTACTGCTGGGACGCGAGCGCGCGAACTCGCGCCCCCTGACGCCTCCGGAGGCGGTTCCGAACGTCTAGGAAGGACAGGCGCCCTGGAGGGAGCCTGCCGTCGCGAATCGGATGCTCTTGGCGGGTGCAATGGTTTGCACCGCGCGCGTAGCGGGTCGTTGTCGCCCAAGGGGTGGGGTGGACTCCGTTGTCCGCCTTGAATGCTACGCTTCATCGCCGTTGCCCCCGTGTACTTGTTTGTGTCGGGAGCCCGGGGCCTCTGCGGGGAGCGTGTCGGATGAGGCTGCCTTGCGCTGTCGTGTTGTTGCTCGTGTCGCTGCTGACGGGGTGTGCCGCGACGCGTGGTGTGCGCTTGGAGACGGGGGGCGGCGAGGTCATCGCATTCACTCCACACGCCGCTGACTCCGCGCCTGTCGCGTTGGACGAAGACGAGTTCATGCGGGCCATGGGTCTTGAGGGGCGAGGAGTTCGTCTTCCCGTGAAGGCCCAGGAGGCGGCGCGACGCCTTTTCGAGATGGGTGCGCGAGGAGGTGAGTACCGATTCGATGCGCGCACCCGTCACGTGACGCCGCTGGAGTCGGGTGCGCACCTGGAGGTGGAGGCCACCGAGACGGAGCGGGCCATGACGCGCGCCTATCTGGAGTGGTGCGAGCGGACAGGGAGGCGTGGCGACTGTCTCCAGGTGTTGGTGGATGGCGTGCGGCTGGAGGGGGATGGCCGCTACGCGCTGGCCATGGCGCTCGCGCATGGGGCGGTGCTCGAAGAGATGTTGGAGGCGTTCCAGGACATGGCCGACCCGAGCGCGATGGTGGCGGCGGCGATGTGGACGGGGACGATGTACCTGATTCTCTGGACGGTGCCGGAGCCAGTGAGCAAGGGGCTGGCGGCGGTGATGACGGCGACGCTGATTGCCTACCTGGGCGTGGACACGTTCTGGAGCCTGACGACGGGCTTCACGCGGTTGATGGAGGAGGCGGACCGGGCGCGGACGTTCGATGAGCTGCGGGTGGTTGGCGAGCGGTACGGCAAGGTGATGGGCCGGAATGCGGCGCGAGCCTTCGCGTTGCTCGCGACGGTGGCCATCGGGAACACAGCGGCGGGCTTCGCGGGGAAGGTGCCGATGCTACCCGGTTCGGCGCAAGCGTCCGTGCAGGCTGCATCCCAGGCGGGAGTCGTCCTGTCGGCCGTGGGGGAAGTGCGGGCCGTGGCGGTGGTTGGCGAGGTCGTCACCCTGGCGGTGGCCGCTGGGGCAGTGTCCGCGACGGCGCAGGGGCTGGGTGGAGCGGTCGTGGGCCCGGTGGATGCGAAGGGGCACGACCACCACATCGCCACGGACAAGTGGTGGGAGTCCACGAGTGGCGGTGGGCCGTGGTCACCCAGGTTTCAGAAAATCTTCGACAAGGCGGGCCTGTCGCTGAACGATCCAGCGAACATCGTCCACATCAAGGGACACAAGGGACCTCATCCTCAGGAGTACCACGAGAAGATATTCGAGCGGCTCATCGAAGCGACGCGCACATGCCGTAGCATTCAGCAGTGTCGTGTGGCACTTGCTGCGGAACTCAATCGGTTGGCGCGGCAGATCTCCAAAGCAGGAACCGAACTCAACCTGATGGTGACCCGAGGCCGCTGACCCGAGCGCTCCAATGACAACGCGCTACTTCAAATTGTCGGATGACATGACCCTCAAGGGGCGCTGGCTGCTTGGTGCGCCGACCGACTCGAACGGTGGTGAAATAGAAGCGTGGGGGGTGTTCACCGAGGGAACGCCCGTGCGAGACCCAGGACCTTTGAAGTTGCCGGTCGATGTTCCTGGCCAGCCCTTGGACTTTTCACTCGCGGCGTTCGGTACTCCCGTGGTCCACGCTCGGGTGGCGACCCTCCTTGCCCGGATGGCACCTGATGACGTCCAGCTTCTTCCCGTCGCGATTCAAGGGGAGATGGAGCAATTCCTCATCCTGGTGGCGACAAGGCTTGCTCGCTGTATCGATGACGCCGCCTGTCGAGAGGTGGAGCGCTGGACAGCGGAGGACGAACAGCCAGAGAAGGTCGGCCAGTACCGAGATATCTCCGGGCTGCGAATTGACCCACGAAAAGTGGGTGATGCGAAGGTCTTCCGAACCTGGGGATGGTCCATCGCCCTGATTGTCTCGGAGGAAATCAAGGTCGCGCTGGAGCAGTTCGGCGCCACCGGAGTGAGGTTCACCGAGGTCTGATGACCTCGAGCGGTCATTCCATATTCCATCAAATTTGGAATAGGCCGTGCTACGAACCCGGGCATGGCACCCCGCAGAAGCTCCATCCGCACGCCGCTGCGCACGCTCGAGACGCTCACCTCTCCCGCCCGGCAGGAGTTGATCGAAGCCCTTACCGAAGGTGAGGCCACGGTGCGCGTGCTTAGCGAGAGGCTGGGGCGCAGCCGCCAGGCGCTCTACCATCACCTGGGCCTGCTGGAGCGAGCCGGCGTGGTGCGCATCGCCAGGGAGCAAGACGGCGAACGGCACTACGCCGTGCGGGCCGAGGCCCTCCGGATGCGCGCGAGGCGCGCGACGCGCGTCGAGGTGGAGACGGAGGTGCGTGCCGCCCAGTCCATGCTTCGCCTCACGGGACGCGAGGTCGAAGCGGCCCTACGAGACAGTCGCCTGCGCCGCGCGGCCCCGCAGCGGGAGCTGGTGGCGGTGCGCGCCAAGGCCCGGCTGAGTCCCGCCGCGCTGCGCGAACTCAACCAGCACCTTGAAGGCATCCGCGACGTGCTCACCCGGGCCGGCGCGAGCAGTCCTCGCGGGAAGGCCTATGCCGTCACCCTGGTTCTCACTCCTGCCAGGGAGGCAGGAAGGAGTCACAGCTCATGAGGGCCTCGGAGCATCTGCTGATCGCGCTGCTGCTGCTCGGCTTCCCTGTGTACGTGGCGATTGCGCACCGTGGATTCGAGCGGGCACTGCGTGACGGCGACGCAGGAGCAAGACTGCGCGACTACCGGCGCACCATGGTCGCGCTCTGGGGCATGACCCTGCTCGCGCTGGGCCTCTGGTGGTGGCGCGGAGGCGCATGGGAGGTGTTGGGGCTCACGCTGCCTCCCGGGGGCAGGTCCCTGGTCGGCGCCGCGCTGACGTTGGTGCTGCTGGGCTTCCTCGCACTGCAGCAACGCGCGCTGCGACACCTTGGGGCCGATGGGCGGGAAGAACTCGGCCGGCGGATGGGCGCGGTGGCCGAGTACCTGCCGCGGACGCCCACTGAGTACCGCGGCTTCCAGGCGCTCGGCATCACCGCGGGCCTGTGTGAGGAGCTGCTCTACCGAGGCTTCCTCCTCGCGTACCTGGAGCCCTTCGTGGGCCCGTGGCTCGCGGTGGTGCTCGGGGCGCTCGGCTTCGCGGCCGTGCACAGCTACCAGGGCGTCGCGGGCGTGGTCCGTACGGGGCTCATCGGGTTGGCGCTCGGTGCGCTGTACACAGGCACCGGCTCGCTGCTGTGGCCGGTACTCATCCACGCCGCCGTCGACCTGCAGGCCGGGGCTGCTGGCTGGGCGCTGCGGGGTCCGAGCCTGGCGACCACCGCGTCACGGCCTTAGGCCCATGCCACCCTGTGTTTGACCGACTCCCCGCTCAATGACCCGAGGCCCATGCGTGCGGTCCGGCGGGCAAGGCATTGCCTCGATGCCAGATTGAGCGGAACCCCTCTTCGTCACATCGCCAGAGTCGAACCTCTCTCCGGTGCCATGACAGACCATGCACCCGAGGCGAAGGCGACGGAAGGCGTCAGCCCTCCAGTTCCTGGCTTCTTACAGCGCAAGCTCCACGACTTCGAGAAGCGGATTCAGCGCTGGGAGTCGCCGCGACACATCCTCGACGGTCTGTCCCCCGGGCCAGGAGCCATCCTGCTCAACGGCAATGACTATCTCTCCCTGTCGAAACACCCCCGGCTCGCCCAAGCGGCGATGGAGGCCGTCTCCCGGGAAGGGCTGGGCGTGATGATGTCGGGCGTGTTCCAGCGCGGGGAGCATCCTCGGCATACCTTGGAGCAGCGGCTCGCCGCGTTGCTTCGCGCGGAGTCAGGCATCCTGTGCCAGTCCGGTTACTGTGCGAATGTGGGCCTGCTGGAGTGTCTGGCGGACGAGCAGGTGCCTGTCTACATCGACCGGATGGCGCACGTGTCTCTCTGGAGAGGAATCCGGAGCGCTGGCGCCACCGCCGTGCCCTTTCGTCACAATGACGTCGATGACCTGCGGCGGCGCATCACGCGCTTGGGCCCCGGTGTCATCGCGGTGGACTCGGTCTACAGCACGAACGGTTCCGTCTGCCCGCTCGCGGATGTGGCGGAGCTCGCCTCGCGGCACGGCTGCGTGTTGCTGGTGGATGAATCCCACTCCCTGGGCACGCACGGGCCCCGTGGCGCGGGGATGGTGGTGGGGCAGGGGCTGCTGGAGCACGTCCACTTCCGGACCGCGAGCCTGTCCAAGGCCTTCGTCGGACGTGCTGGCTTCGTCGCCTGCATGCGCGGCTTCGAGCGCTACTTCGAGATGACCTCGGGCCCCGCCGTCTTCAGCTCCGCCGTACTGCCACACGACATCGCGGCGTTGCTCGCGGCGCTGGACCTCATCCGCGACGCGGACGCACGTCGTCAGCGCCTGCACGCGAATGCCGCGTCCCTGCGCGCGCGTCTGGAAGAACTGGGCTACGACCTGGACGGCGGCTCGTCACAGATTCTCGCCCTGCAATCCGGTCTGGAGGCTCGAACACTGCGCCTCAAGGACGCGCTGGAAGCGCGGGGCATCTTCGGCTCGGTGTTCTGCGACCCGGCCACGCCCGTGAAGCACTCGCTCGTGCGCCTCTCTGTTCACAGCGAGCTGAGCCAGGACGACCTCGACCACGTCGTCGACGCGTGCCGGGAAATCCGGGACGAAGTAGGCCTGTCGAGCTGGGCCTCCACCCGGCGCCACGCGGACGTCTCGTCAGCGGCGCTCCCAGCGTAGTCAGGGAATGGGTCGGTCCAGGACGGCCTGGTCAAACCACACGTCATCCACCTCGCCATCGGTCAGGAAGCGCCACCCAGGTGGAAGGGCAAGGTAGGGCAACACCAGAGGACACCACTCCTCCAGGTGCTCGACGTGCAGTGCCTGGAAGTAGTCCACATCGGTGCTGAGTTCCCCCTCTCCCGCCCAGAAGAACCAGCCGACACCGCCCGGCTGGGTGCTGTATCGCACGCCGTATATCGGCATGGCCCCGGACCGCAGGTTTCGTGCGATGGCTACTCGGGTGCCGGCTGGGATGGGTGAGAACTCGGCCCCTGCTCGATGGCAGATTCTCTGCTGTGCTTCGTTCAGCGTCATGGGAGGACGGCGTGGTGAACCTGCGTGATACCCGCACTCATAGGTTCCGACGCGTCGTCGCGCAAGCAAGGGAGCAGGGGACGAACGACGCTCAGAACGCCTCGCCGATGTTCAGATAGAAGCTCGGCTCCGAGCCATACGCCACATCGAGCCGGATGTTCACCGGGACATCCGAGAGCGGAGCGAAGCGCAATCCCACGCCGCCCGCGGGCTTGATGTCCCCCGTGTCCATGTCCTTCAGGCTCCGCGCCACCGTCGCCGCCGATGCGAAGGCCACGCCTCCCAGTCGCCAGAACAGGGGCGCCCGGTACTCCACCTGCGCCCCCAGATGCTGGCGCTCGCGGAACCGCCCCTCCAGATAACCCCGGCTCAGCTCCATGCCGCCCAGCCTCCCCGTGTCATAGAAGGGCGGCTCGCCATCTCTCAGCTCCACCAATCCTTGAAACGCGAGCACGTGCCGCTGTCCCCACGGCAGGGACACGTAGCGCCGGGCATCCAGGCGCAAGAGTCCGAACGTGTAATCAGAACCCCATGCCCCGCTCGCCCGGCGCAGGTTCAGCCGTCCCAGGAAGCCCGTGGTGGGATTCAGCGTGTTGTCCCGCGAGTCATACAGCGCCGTGAGCCCCAGTTGGAGTGTGTCTCCGCCCTCGGCGCCCGGCATGTTCCGGACCGCGCCGTCCTCGGCCCGCTTCGTGATTCGCACGTGCTGCGCGCGCAGCGTGGGCCCGACATACAGCCGGGGCGCGATGCGCCACTTCGGACTCAGCTCCAGCTCGAAGAAGACGGGCGTGAAGTCCTCCTCGTCGGCGACTCGCGTGTTCGCCCCCATGCCGTAGAACCGGTCCGGAAAGCGCGCCGCGCTGAGCGTCGCCGTCAGGTTGAGCCGGTCCTCCAGGAAGTACACATCCGGCTGGAGCAGCACGGTGAACTGTCCCCGCACGCTCGCCGCCGCGGCCAGGAGCACCTGGGACTCCCTGCGGCCACTGCCCTCCGGAGGTTGGTATACGAGCGAGCCCGCGCCCCCGAGCAGGAAGCTCGTCTCCGGTTGATACGCGGGCAGGACGAAGGGGACGACGCTGAACTTCCCACGCCCGTCCAGGGGCGCCTGGGGCGGAGTCTCCGGTACGACCTCGGGCGTGGAGGCGAGCAGGACGCCGAGCACTGTCACGAGTGAGAACGGTGTCATGGGACGCTCACACGTTCTCGTCGAGCCAGTCGAACATCCGCTCTTCCGCGAGCGCGGTGGAGGCCGCCTGACAGTGCAGGGGCGCGGCGTCGGCCTGGGTGAAGTTCATCAAGTGCTTGGGTCCGCGAAGCGCGTCGTACAGCTTGCGCGACTGCCCCGGCGACACGTCCTCCGCCTCGCCCTCCATGATGAGCACCGGGCAGCGGATGCGCTCGACGATGGCCTCGTTGGTGAACTCCTCCAACTTGCGGAACAGCTCCGACGGCGTCTTCGCCCCATGCTTCCAGAAGACGTCCTTCAGCCAGTAGCTCGCCGTGGGCCAGCGTGAAGCGAGCCCGAGAATCGCCTCGTCGAACGCCTCCGGGTGCGACTTCAACAACGCCAGCGACCCGGGCAGGAAGCGATTGAAGTGCGCGGCATGCGACTCCCACCAGCTCAGCACTCCGGGGTTCGCGATACACAGGGCCAGCCGAGGCTCGAACGCCGCCGCCCGGGGCGCCAGCGCTCCACCAAACGACAAACCCATCAGGAGGATGCGGCGCGGGTCCACGCCGCTGATGCGCTCGGCCGCGTCCACCACGGGGCTCACCGCCTTCTCCCAGTCCGGCCGGAAGCTCAGGCCCTTCTCGCGCAGCGCGCGCCCTTGCCCCGGCCCATGGAACATCAGCACATGGTAGCCCCGCTTTCGCGCCCCCTCCCAGACCCACTTCGTCTCCTCCGGCCACGCATGCAGCCCCTGGTGCAGCAGCAGGACAGGCGCGCTGGGCTTCGCGTGAGGCGAGCGGACGAAGTACGCCGGAAGGCTCGTGCCCTCGTAGGGAATCTCGAGCGGCTGGATGTCGAAGTCGAGCAACGCGTTGGACTTCTCGAACGTGGCCGCCGAGGTCCGCGTGACTTCGAGCAGCCTCGGGTCCGCCGTGTCCGTGTAGTGCATCGTCGCCGCGCGGTAGTAGTTCGCCGCCCGCGCGTACGCCTGGCCCGCGCTCAGCCGGTGGCCCTTGGACTCCGCGGTGGTGGCGAGCCCATGCACCCGCGTCGCCGTCTGGAGCCACGCCTCGAACCAGCTGCGCTCGTCCCCGGGCCGCATGCGCTTGGCCGTCTCCATCACATCCGCCACGTCCGACTGGCCGTGCGTCGCATGCCCCAGGAACCAGAGCAGCTGATTGTCCATCAGCCCGTCCCCCGACAGGCGCAGGTCGTACCAGGCGTCGCTCCGGGGATTCAGGCCGACGACGTCCGTGGACTCGGGCTCCAGCAGCCGGCGAGAGCCCGTGGTGACGGCGGCCCCACCCACGAACAGCCCCGTCCCCACCAGCACGCCTCGTCGGGAGAGTCCGCCTGCGCTACTGTCGCGACCTGGGTTGTTCATGGGATTCAATCTCCGGAATTAATCAGTTGATTGAATCGATAGATTGAATCGGGCTCCGGCGTCAAGCGCGGGGCTCAATGTCCCGTTGTTTCAAGGGTTTGGCGCACATGGGAACCAAGGAGCAGGACGCCCGGGAGCGCATCCTCCGGGCGACCATCGTCTGCCTGGAGCGGGACGGTCTGGACGCCACGGGCATCCGGGAAATCGCGCGCGAGGCGCAGGTGAACAGCGCGGCCATCAGCTACTACTTCCGCAGCAAGGAGAAGCTGATTGCCCAGGCGCTGGAGGCGACGCTGGAGCAGGCCTTCGGCCACGTGCTGGTGGACTTCGACCGGCTGCGCGCCGAGGGGCTGGGCATCCGCGAGGCCTTCGAGACGCTGCTGGAGGACGTCATCGGCAACGTGGGGCGCTACCCGCGAATCGCGCACGCGCACCTCCACGACGCGCTTGTGCATCAGCGCTACGACGGCGCGGCCATCCGGGAGCTCAACGCGTTCCTGGAGGCGCTGTCGGGCAAGCTCGCGCCGGACACCTCTCACCTGACGGAGGAGCGGCGCCGGCTGGCGCTCACGCAAATCTGGTCCTCGGTGTCGCTGATGTCGATGATGCCGCGCGTGTTCGACCAGCTCATCCTCCTGGACTTCCGCACGCTGGAGACGCGGCGCGCGTGGGTGAAACAGTCCTCGCGTCTGCTCTTCCCGGCCTGAGCGGAGCGCGTCAAACGCGGCGCGGAGCGTCAACTCCAGTGCAATGGATGATTTCGCGCCCACCTAGATACGTCAGACTGGAAGTCCTGGTGACTGTTCAGCCGTGGGCTGTCTAGCTCCGCGTGGCAATTGATGTTCTGGCTGGTCCGACACTTCTCGAAAGTAGCGATTTCCTCGTCACAACGCACGGGCTCGACTGAGCGGGTGCTCCCAGGGGGGAGTGTCTGTCATTCGTGACTCGCGGGAGGACCGCATGCGTCTCGTGTCGAAGTGGCTAGCCTGTCTCGTGCTGTGTAGCAGCGCGTTGGCGTGGGCACTCCAGCCCTCACAACCCAGCTCATTGGCGAGCCAGGCGTTTTTCAAGCCGGAGCTCTACCTGCCGGTCTCCAACATCTCCCTGGAGGACGCCCGCTCGAAGTTGAAGGGCGCGGGGCCGGGCGTCTGGGAGGATTTCTTCGCGCGCAACGGGCGGGACTTCCACGTGTACCTGGACCCGCTGACGGGCTCGCCCACCGCCATCCAGGGCGCCATTCCGCTCATCCCCGGCAAGGGCGTGGGCAACACGGTGAGCCTGTCCACGCTCCAGCAGCAGCTCGGCCGCTCCACGGGGGAGGTGGATGCCGCCGTCGTCGCGGACATCCTCTTCAAGTTCCTCAACGACAACCAGGCCGCGCTGGGCGTGGACCTGTTGCAGTTGGACGAGCCGAAAGTCACGCGAGTCACCGACGTGCTCTGGCACGTGCGGGTGCCGCAGCAGGTGGATGGCATCCCCGTGCGGCACGGCCAGCTGGTGGCCACCATCAACCACGGCAACCTCGTCCTGTTGGGCACCGAGGCGTGGAGCAACGTCACCGCGTCCACGCGGCCCACGCTGAGCCCCGAGCAGGCGCTGACGGCGGGCGGTGAGCGCTTCGGCCTCCTGGAGACGCCGGGCACGCTGTGGCAGGCGCCCTCGCTGGAGATGGCCCCGCTGGCTCGCGCGGACGCGGGCTTTGGCGAGGGCTACCGCCACCAGCTCGTCTGGACGTATGGCTTCCAGAACCCCGGGGAGACGGAGCGCTGGAAGGTGACGGTGGACGCGCACTCCGGCGAGGTGCTCGCCCTGGAGGATGACAACCACTACCTGGATGCGACCATCAAGGGCGGCATCTACCCGCTGAGCAACACGGAAATCTGCCCGTCCAACACGACGTGCGGGACGATGCAGGTCGACTCGCCCATGCCCTGGGCGAACACGGGCCTGGCCGCGCCCAACAACTTCACCGACAGCGCCGGCGTCCTCAACTACAGCTCCGGCAGCGTCACCACGACGCTGGCCGGCAAGTACGTGCGCGTCAGCGACACCTGCGGCTCGCCGAGCACCACCTCGGCCACCGGCAACATCCAACTGGGTGGCACCAACGGCCAGCATGACTGCGCCACGGGTGGCGGCGGCGCGGGCAACACGCCGGCTTCGCGCTCGGCCTTCTACGAGCTGAACCGCATCGCGGAGCTGGGGCGCGGCTGGCTGCCGGGCAACACGTGGCTGCAGGGGCAGCTCACCGCGAACGTCAACATCAACAGCACGTGCAACGCCTTCTGGAACGGCTCCACCGTCAACTTCTACCGCAGCGGCGGAGGCTGCCGGAACACGGGCGAAATCGCCGCCGTGTTCGACCACGAGTGGGGCCACGGCATGGACGACTTCGACTCCGGCGGCGCGCTCTCCAACTCCAGCGAGGCATACGCGGACATCGCGTCCATCTACCGGTTGCAGGCCTCGTGCGTGGGCTACGGCTTCTTCGCCACCACGGACCTGGGCTGCGGCAAGACGCCGGACGGCACGGGCTACAACCAGAACGAGGCGCAGGCGGGCGGGACGTGGTGCAACGCGCGCTGCTCGGGCGTGCGCGACGCGGACTACCTGGCGCACGTCAACCAGACGCCGGCCACGCCGCAGAACTTCGTGTGCTCGCGCTGCTCCTCCGGCACGGGCCCCTGCGGTCGGCAGGTGCACTGCGCCGCCGCGCCGGTGCGTCAGGCCGCGTGGGACCTGGTCGCTCGCGATTTGCAGGCCGCGCCGTTCAACTACGACTCCAACACCGCCTTCATCATCGGCAACAAGATTTTCTACCAGGGCAGCGGCAACGTGGGCTCGTGGCACGCCTGCAACTGCTCGGCGGGCACGTCCGACGGCTGCGGCGCGAGCCATGGCTACATGCAGTGGCTGGCGGCGGATGACGACAACGGCAACCTGAACGACGGCACGCCGCACATGACGGCCATTCACGCGGCCTTCAACCGTCACGGCATCGCCTGCTCCACGCCCGCCCCCACCAACGGCGGCTGCGCGACGGGCCCGAAGACGGCGCCCACCGCGACGGCGAGCCCCAGCGACGGCCAGGTGGCGCTGAGCTGGAACTCGGTGCCCAGCGCGAGCGAGTACTGGGTGATGAAGACGGACGGCTACGCCGGCTGTGACTTCGGCAAGGTGCGCGTCGCCACCGTCTCCGGCACCACGTACACGGATGCCGAGGTCGCCAACGGGCGGCAGTACTGCTACTCCGTCGTCCCCGCCAGCTCCACCGCCTGCTACGGCCCCGCCGCCGCGTGTGTCTGCGCGACGGCCGGAGGCCCCTGCACGCCGCCGGGCACCGCCACGCTCTCCACGCCGGCGGATGGCGCGGCGAACGTCGCGCTGGCCCCCGTGCTCGACTGGGCGGACGTGTCGGGCGCCACCACGTACGAGGTGCAGGTGGCCACGGACGCTGGGTTCGGCACCGTGGTGCGCTCCGCCACCGCGCTCACCAGCAGCACGTGGACGGTGACCCCCGCGCTGACGGCCAACACGCAGTACTTCTGGCGCGTTCGCGCGGTGAGCGGCTGCGGCACCAGCGCGTACAGCACGGCCTTCCGCTTCACCACCGCGGACACCACGTGTCAGCCGGCTGCGGCGCCCACGCTGTCCACCCCGGCCAACGGGGCGGCCAACGTCGCGCTGGCCCCGGCGCTCGACTGGAGCGATGTCACGGGCGCCACCGCGTACGAGGTGCAGGTGGCGTCTGACGCCGGCTTCTCCAACGTGGTGCGTTCCGCCACGGCGCTCACCAGCAGCACCTGGAGCGTCACGCCCGCGCTCACCGCCAACACGCAGTACTTCTGGCGGGCCCGCGCGGTGGATGCCTGCGGCGCTGGCAACTACAGCACCGGCTTCAGCTTCACCACCCAGGCGGGTGGTGGCACCTGCACGTCTCCGGCGTTGGCCACGTATGACGCCTCGCTCGGCACGCCCGCATGCGGGACGGGCTGCGGGTGTGACACCGGCACGCTCGTCAACAGCCGGGGCAGCCAGTTCCTGGCGGCCGAGCCCAACACGCCCAACACGCTCGATGGTTGCCCGGACGGCCCCTTCGGCTTCTACCACTTCGACGAGAGCATCGACCGCGTCGTGCTCAAGAGCGTGGACGGTGGACCCATCACCCCGGGCAAGCAGGTCAAGGTGGACGTGACGGTGTGGTGCTACGACGCCACGGACCGGCTGAACCTCTACACCGCCCCGGTGTCGGGCTTCCCCCTGTGGACGCAACTCGTCGCCGGCCTGACGTGCACGGGCAGCGGCGCGCGGACGTTCAGCCACACCTTCACGGTGGGCAGCACCGTGGGCCAGCACGCCCTCCGGGCGCAATTCGTGGAGGCCTCCAGCCCGGCGTCGAGCTGCACCTTCGGCCTCTACGATGACAATGACGACGTCGTCTTCGGCGTGGCGGCGGCCGTCGCATCCGGCCCGACCAGCCCCAAGGCCACCCAGGGACGCACGCGCGCCACGCGCTAATCCCTCCCGTCCAAGGCCGCCAGCCCTGACGCCCCGCGCGCCAGGGCTGGCGGTGTTGTCATTCCCCACCCAGCCCTCCAGGGTCATGCCCTCCAGGGCGAGATTTCCACCGCCCTTCGTCGCGCCGCGGCCAGGTGCGTCACGTCAGGCTTTGGACTGTATGGCTACAGCAGCTGTGTTCAATTGAAGGCAAGGCGGTATGCGGGGGTGTCTGCTTCGTTCCAGGGTCCAGCTAGAATTTCACTTTGCAGGCAATTCAAGCCCTGCTGACCAGGAGCGCGCATGCAACAGCTTCCAGCCCCGGCGTTCATCTTCAATCTCAGCACTGGATATTTCGCCCCACGGTGTCTGCATCTCGTCGCGCAGCTGGGAGTCGCGGATGTTCTGGGCAATACACCGATGACCAGCGAGGAGCTGGCGCGGGCGACGGGGGCGCACGCCGACTCGCTCCACCGGATGATGCGGCTGTTGGCGGCGCACGGGGTGTTCGAGCGGCGCGGGGGCGGCTGGGTCCACACCGAGTACTCCGAGCACCTGAAGGCCAGTCACGCCCACTCGCTGAAGTCCCTGGTGCTGATGTTCGGAGACGACATCAACTGGCGCTCGGCCGGAGCGTTGGGCGTGTCCTCGCGGACGGGCCAGACGGCCTGTGAGGCCGTGACGCCGGGCGGGCTCTGGCCCTACCTGCGAGCCCACCCGGAGGACGCCCGTGTCTTCGACGCGGCGATGACGGGCAAGTCGCACATGGCCATCGCGGCGGTGCTCCAGGCGATGGAGTTCCACCGCTATGAGCACATCGCGGACATCGCTGGCGGCCGGGGCCACATCCTGGCGGCGGTGCTCGACGCCACGCCTCGCTCCCAGGGCACGCTGTTCGACCTGCCGGACGTGGTGCAGAACTCCCAGCCGCACCCCCGCATGAAGACGCAGGCGGGAGACTTCTTCGTGGGGCCGCTGCCCCGCGCCGACGCCTACATCCTGAGCAACATCATCCACGACTGGGCGGACCCGCAGGCCATCTCCATCCTTCGCCAGATTCGCCAGGTGGCTCCGCCCCACGCGGAAGTGCTGGTGATGGAGATGATGTTGCCCGAGGGCCCGGAGCTGCACCCGGCCATGGTGATGGACCTGGTCATGCTGTCGCTGGCCGGAGGGCGCGAGCGCACGCAGGTCCAATACGATGCCCTGTTCGCCGAGGGGGGCTTCAAGCTGGACCGCATCATCCCCACCCACAGCCCCTACTCCATCCTGGTGGGCAAGGTGGCCTGAACCTAAACCCGCTATTTCGTTGAAGATGTTACTGGGTGACAAGAGTGGGGCGGGAGGTCCGCGTGCGGGGTGCGCGGACCGCTCGCGGAATCGGGCTAGGCTTGGCGGCTCCTTCCCCTCGGGAGCCGCACCATGATTCGGAGCCTCTGCGTCCTGTGTCTGATGGTCTGCCTCACCTCGGCGTGCTCGGGCGACTCACCCGGGGATGAGGGGCCCGACCTCCAGGCGGACGCGGGACCGACGGATGGTGGCTCCACGCAGGGGGATGGTGGCGTCGCCGGTGCGTGCGAGCCCTTGGGCCGCTTCGGTGCGCCCGGCACCACGCTCACGCTGCCCGGGCCTTCCGCGAACGGAGAGATGTACATCCCGGATGTGCAGGCCCGCTTCCCGTCCACGAACTGGAGCACGCTGGACCGGCTCTACATCCCCGCGGGGAACTACACGCTCATCAACCTGGGCAACCTGCCTCACCGTCAGGCGAGCCGCCCGCTGGTCATCACCAACACGGGGGGCCAGGTGGTCATCCGCCCCAATCCGGGGTCCTCGCAGGGCTACATCTGGGCCATGAGTGGCGGCTCGAACTGGGTGCTCACCGGCCGCTATGACGCGGACTCGGGCACGGGCCACGCGGACTTTCCGGGGCACCGCTGCGGCGCATATGCGACGTCGCGGGAGCGCTACGGCATCCTCAGCGACGACCTCTTCCTGGGCGACGGCCACATGGGGCTGGGCATCGGTGGGGCGCACAGCTTCGAGCTGGAGTATCTGGAAATCACCCGCGCGGGCTTCGCGGGCCTGCGCATCCTCCGCGAGAAGAACAGCGACGGCACGGTGTCGCCGCTCAACGACATCAAACTGCACGACCTCTACATCCACGACACCGCCAGCGAGGCCATCTACTTCGGCTCCACGCAGGGCGCGCCCACGCCGCTGGGCTCCAACCTGAAGGTCTACAACAACCGGCTGGTGCGCACCGGGACGGAGTCCCTCCAGATTCAGAACCTGGGCGACGGCACGGAGGTCCACCACAACGTGTTCGCCTACGGCGCCATCGACTGGCGCGCGGCCTTCGCGAACTACCAGGACAACAACTCCCAGGCCCAGGTGCGCGGCGGCACCATCCGCTTCCACCACAACGTCTTCGTGGGCGGCGCCGGCGCGCTGCTCAACTTCTTCGCGCAGCCGGAGACCGGAGACGTGCCGCTCAACGTCGAGTTCACCGACAACTACTTCGCGGACACGCTGTCGCTGGGCATCTGGTTCGGCGGCACGGTCGGCGCGGGGGCCCGGTTCAACTGGGAGCGCAATGCCTTCCGGGGACTCGACTTCGGCTACCAGGGCGTCTACCCGACCGCCACGGACCCGGGCGTCGTGCTCAGCAAGGCGGGGACGATTACCGCCCCCATCACCCTGAAGGAGAACCGCTGGGAGGGCAGCCGCCGGTTCATCTCCGGCCTGACGGGTGGCAGCGGGACGGTGGGCTCGGTGACGGCCACCGGCAACGTGAATGGGGCCGTCGCCGCGCTGACGTTCGTCGACACGGGCCTTCCGGCTGGCACCACGACGCGCCAGTTGGAGCGCTGGACGGACAAGGCCACCCTTGCGCCCGGCTCACCCGAGATGACGTACGCGGCGGGCGCGCTGGTGATGCATGACGGGCAGCTGTACCGGGCGCGTGTCCAGAACACCAACAAGCCCCCGCCGGCCAACTCCGCGCAGTGGGAGCACCTGCCCGTGCCCGTGGATGACCTGCGCACCGCGCCCGGCACTGAGTGGGCCCAGCGCGGCGTGGGCCTCCTGGACGTCGCGCCGTAGGGTGAAACGAACCATCCGGGCGGAATCAGATACCTCCGCTCGGATGGTTGCCGTGGAAGTTTTCAGCAATGGCTGACATGTGCTGTTGAGACTTCTGTTTTTCTCAACGTGTCTCTCCCATCTTTTCCCATTTCCTGAGATAGCGGGGCTCGATAGCGAGGCGGCATCGCCGAGCTGCTCTTCGGGAGATTGGAATGACATTGAAGGTCTTCAATCAGGGTGTTTCACGTTGGGTTGTATCAGTCTCATTGCTGGCGTTGGGCGCCTGCGGGCCGCTGGAGTCCGAGTCCGCGCCGAGCAGCTCGGAGGAGGCTCCGGCGTCGGTGGGGGCCGCGCGGCAGGAGGTGTCCTCGGTGAGCCATCGGGCGAGCACGACGGCCTGGGGCAAGACTGTCACCTCGCTGACGCTCACCAAGCCGGCGGGAACCGTCGCGGGTGACGTGCTGCTGGTGCGCCTCAGCAACCGCAACAACGTGGCGGCGGTGGCGACGGCGCCCGCGGGCTGGACATTCCTTCGCTCGGACCAGAGCGCGTCGCAGATAAAGGCGTGGGTCTTCTACAAGGTGGCCGGGGCTTCGGAGCCGGCGAGCTACGCGTTCACCTTCGACGCCGCCTACTACGTGGCCGGCAGCATCTCCGCGTTCTCCGGCGCGAACCCCACCAACCCCATCGACGCGCAGAGCGGCCAGAAGAACGGCAACCTGGCGACCATGGACAGCCCGGCCATCACCACGACCTCGGCGAACGGGCTGGCGGTGTGGTTCGGCTCGCAGCTGTGGGCGGGCGCCACGTGCCCCGTTGACCCGCTGACGCCTCCCACGGGGTTCACCGAGGCCTTCGAGGCGTGCCTGCAGTCCTCGGACCGGGGCATCCTCTTCGACATGGCGTGGAAGGAGCTGGGGGCGGCGGGCGTGCAGCCCGCGTTCAACGGCGTGTCGACGCTGCCCAACACCAACATCGCGCAGGTCGTCGCGCTCCGAGCCGCGGACGCGCCCACGTGCACCGTGGGTGACACCTTCGCCACGACGTGGACGCTGATGGGCAACGTGTCCGCGCCGCTCATCGTCGAGCCGTCGGGCCTGGCCGCCAGCCGTGTCACCCCGGGCGCCATCTACGTCCACAACGAGGACGTCAACGACATCGTCGCCATCAGCACCACCACCGCGGCCACGCTGGGCTCCTTCAAGGTGGCGGGCGTGACGCCGCAGGACTGGGAAGACGTGGCCACCGGGCCGTGCCCCACGGGCTTCTGCATCTACATGGGAGACATTGGCCGCTCGAGCGCGAGCCTGCCCATCCCTCCGAACACGTTCTACGTCTACCGCATCCCCGAGCCGAACATCGGCGCGGGCCAGACGAGCGGGGATTTGACGGCGCAGCAGTTCCCCTTCGTGTACCCGGATGGCGGCAAGGACGCCGAGGCCATCATGGTCCACCCCGTCACCGCGGACATCTACATCATCACCAAGTCCGGCTCGGGGTTGAGCAAGGTGTACAAGATGCCCAATCCGTTGCCGGCGCCGGGCGTGCAGTCCACGCTCATCTTCGTGTCCAACCTCCAGCTGCCCGTGGTTCCGGACCAGCCGAACTGGTCCTACACCACGTCCGCGGCCATCCACCCGTGCTCCAACCGCTTCATCCTGCGCACGTACAAGACCGTGTATGAGTTCCGCGCGGCGCCGGGAGCGGCCTTCGAGACGGCCTTCGCGGCGGCGCCCGTCACCCTCACGGACACAGTGGAAGGGCAGGGCGAGGCCATCGAGTACGACCCGAGCGGCGCGAGCTATTACACGATGAGCGAGAGCCCCTCGCCCTTCAAGCTCAAGCGCGTCCTGCGTCAGTAGCGCGTTGAACCCAGGTGTCCCCGGAGCGTGCTTCGTCCGGGGACACTCGGGGCGGCAGTCGACGAGGTCAGGGGGCCTTGCGCACCTGGCTCACGAGCCAGTTCTGCGCGTCGGAGCGGCTCCAGAAGATGTCCCAGCCACTGTGTCCACCCGTCGGATTCACGGTGACCTGGAACTCTCCCGTGTAGCCCGGGCAGGCGCGGACGCGCGGCTGGACGCCATCCCAGGGATTGGTCCAGTTCCACGCGCCGAACGTGCCGTCGTCCTCGTTGCCCGCGGCCCAGATGGGGAAGGCCTCCATCAAGCAGATGGGCGACGTGAACGGCGGGAAGTACGCCTGAGGCATGGCGCCGGCATACGTGCTCCGGTACGTGGCAATCTGGTCATTCACGCCCGCGGCGCCGGACGACAGGCCCGTCATCGTCACGCGCTCCGGGTCGGCGCCGTAGAGGGTGATGGCCTCCAGCACCAGTGCGTGGACGCCGGGGGCGTGCCACCAGGTGTCGATGGCCTCTTTGATCTTCGGTCCGTTGGGCGCGACGACGATGCCTGGGAAGGTGTCGACCAACGCCTTGCCCGGGATGAGCTGTCGGATGAAGCCCTCCGGGTTGCTCCCCACCTGCGTGTGGTTCTCGTCCAACGTGGTGCCGCCCCGGCCGTGCAGGGAGAGCACGAGCGGGTACTTCTTGCCGGGCACGGTGCCGTAGTCCTTGGGCAGGAAGACGGCCGAGTCGTAGCTGTTGCCCCGAGACCAGAGGTGGAGCTTGCCCGCGCGAGGGTCCGCGGAGGGGGTCGCCGGCTGCACCGTGACGCTCACCGTGTCCGAGCCCGTGGCTCCGCCGTTGTCCGTGGCGGTGAGCCTGAACACATAGACGCCTTGCGAGAGGCCACTGGCGCTCGGGGACTGCGCGGTGGGTGATGACAGCGTGGCCGTCGTCGGGCCGGAGACCTGCGTCCAGGCGTAACCGGTGACGGTTC
This sequence comes from Myxococcus sp. CA040A, assembly GCF_013336725.1. NCBI lineage: Bacteria > Pseudomonadati > Myxococcota > Myxococcia > Myxococcales > Myxococcaceae > Myxococcus > Myxococcus sp. CA040A. The sequence continues at coordinate 87,736 of NZ_JABUMR010000017.1, forward strand.
CGTCCGAGTCGCTGGCCGAGCCCTGGAGCTGCGCGGTGCTGACGGGCAGGGTGATGGAGACGTCATTGCCCGCGAAGGCGGACGGAGGCTGGTTGCCCTGCAGGGCGCCGAAGACCAGGAACTCGCGCACGCGGCAGTAGTTGTCGTCAGCGCCCAGCTTGCACTGCACTCGCAGATAGCGCGCGTCCAGGGGCTGCGTGAAGGTGAAGGTCCGGCCAGGCAGGGTGTTGCCGGTGATGGCGCCTCCTGGCACCAGCTGGTAGTCGGCGGTGTTGCTCGCCCGGTAGAGGATGTCGAAGTCCACCATCCGGCCAAACGTGTCGTCCTTGCCGAAGTAGAGGGTGAGGCTGTCCACGCGGTGCAGCGCCTGGAGGTCTACCTCCAGCCACTCCGGATTCGAGGGCAGCGGATTGACGCCCGAGCACCAGCGGTCATCCGGGCTGTTGAAGACGCCGTTGAACGCCTTGGCGTGCCCGAAGGTGTCGGGATAACCGATGGGATGCACGGACGACGCGGAGGACGGCTTTCCGAGCGCCACGTTGGTGGACTGCGCGAGGGCGTCGGGGGCCAGGGGAAGCAAGAGGACACACAGCGCTGTGGCGAGACTCCGGGGGTGCCAGGGCATGCGGACGCCTTTCGGGGGTGGGGAGACAGATGTGATGCGAGGGCAGAAGCAGGCGTGATGCCGGAAGGCACCTCCACCCGCTTCCGCCCCGTCGTGAAGCTCAGGGCGTCTGGCGCACCTGGCTCACGAGCCAGTTCTGCGCGTCGGGGCGGCTCCAGAATTCATCCCAGCCGCTGTGCGTGGTCCCCGGCATCACGGTGACCTGGAACTCGCCGGTGTAGCCGGGGCACTGCCGGACCTGGGTCAGCAGGCCGTCGGTGGGGTTGGTCCACTTCCAGGCGTTGAACGTCCCGTCGCCGTCGTTGCCCGCCGCCCAGAGGGGGAAGTCCTCGAGGATGCAGACCGGGTTGGCCAGGGGCGTGGTGAAGGCCAACGGCATGCCGCCGGCGTAGGTGCTCCGGTACGAGAGCATCTGGTCATTCACGCCCTGGCCGCCGTAGGAGAGCCCCGTCATCGTCACGCGGTCCGGGTCGATGTTGTAGAGGCTGATGGCCTGCAGCACCAGGTCGTGGGTGAGGACCGGGATCCAGTTGGTGTTATGGGGCGCCCCGATATTCGGCGCATGGGGAGCGATGACGACGGCGGGGTAGGTGTTGACGATGGGCTTGCCGGGGATGAGCTGCCGGATGAAGCCCTCCGGATTGCCGAGCACCTGGGTGTGGTTCGCGGTGAGCGTGGTGCCGCCCCGGCCGTGCAGCGAGAGGACCAGGGGATACTTCTTCGCTGGAAGCGCGCCGTACTCGATGGGGAGGAAGACGGCGGTGTCGTAGCTGCCGCCGCGAGACCAGACGTGAAGCTTGCCCGCGCGCGGGTCCACCGGCGCGGTGCTCGGATGCACCGTGACGCTCACGGTGTCGGATGAGGTGGAGCCGCCGTTGTCGGTGGCGGTGAAGCGGAAGAGGTACGTCCCGCTCGTCAGCCCGCTGGCGCTCACAGTCGACGTCGTTGCTCCCGTCAGCGTGGCCGGCGTGGGGCCGAAGACCTGCTGCCAGAGGTAACTGGCGATGGTGCCATCGCCATCAGTGGCCGTTCCCGGGAGTTGCACCGTGCTGACTGGCAGGACGACGGCCGTGTCGTGGCCCGCGAAGACGGTGGGCGGCTGGTTGGCGAGGCGGACACCCAGCACCTCCAGCTCCCGCACCCGGCACAGGCCGTCGCCTGACGCGCGCTTGCACAGGAGGCGCACGTAGCGCGTCTCCACGGGCTGGGCGAGTTGGAACGTCCAGGTGGGCAGCGTGTTGTTGGTGACGGAGGCGCCGGCAATGGGCTGAAAGCTGTCCGTGGCGGCGAACCGATGCTGGACGTCGAAGTCGAGCATCTGCAGTCCCACCGTGGTGTCTCGGCCGGAGTGCAGTCTGAGCCCGTCGATGCGATGCACCGCTTGGAGGTCCACCTCCAGCCACTCCGGGGTCGACGCCGCGGGCGGCGTGGCGGAGGCCCACCGGTCCTCGGTGTTGAGGATGCCATTGAACGCCTTGGCATGCCCATACAGCAAGGGGGCGCCGTTGGCGTGCACCGAGGACGCCGAAGAGGCCTTTCCTTGCGCGACATTCGCCGACTGCGCCCATGCGGGCAGGGACAGGACCGCGGCGAGGAGACGTCGGGGTTTCCAGGTCATGGGAGGCCTTTCGGGAAAGGACTCACATGATTGGGTTGGTTGAACGCGGTGTTAAGGGGAATCTCCAATGCCTTGTTTTTGCAAGAGATTGATGTGCCACTTTGTTGCAAATGTACCCACGGGGCATAAGCCTGGAGCTCAGGCGTTGAAGCCGCCGTCCACGTCGAGGGTAGCGCCGGTGACGAAAGAGGCCTGCGGGCTGGCGAGGAATGCGACGGCGGCGGCGATCTCCTCGGGCTGGCCGTAGCGTCCGAGCGCGGTGCCGGCGCGCTGCACCAGGGCGCTGGCGCCGGTGGCGGGGTTCATGTCGGTGTCGATGGGGCCGGGCTGGATGAGATTGACGGTGATGCCTCGGGGGCCCAGGTCGCGAGCCCAGCCTCGGGTGTACGCGGCGATGGCGGCCTTGGTGGCGGCGTAGTCTCCGAGCCCCGCGAAGGGCGTGTGGCTGGCGATGCCAGAGCCGATGGAGATGATGCGCCCGCCTTCGCGCAGCAGGGGCACGGCGGAGCGGACGGCGGCGACGACCCCGTGGACGTTGACGGAGAACTGGTGCTCGAGCGCCTCGAGGTCGCTGGCGGGGTCTCCGACGACGGCGGTGTGGAAGATGCCCGCGTTGTTGACGAGCACGTCGAGGCGGCCGAAGCGCCGCGCGACCTCGTTGACCAGGGCCTCCACCTGCTGGGGTGAGGCCTGGTCAGCCTTCAACGCGGCGGCGCGGACTCCGCGTGTCTTCAGCTCCTCGACGAGCGCCTGGGCCTTCGTCTCGGAGGAGGCGTAGCTGATGGCGACGTCCGCGCCTTCATCCGCCAGGGCCCGGGCGATGGCCGCGCCCAGGCCGCGCGAGCCACCGGTGATGAGGGCCACCCTGCCTTCGAGGTTCTTGCGTGTCTTCGTCATGGCGTGTCTCCGGTGTGGGGTTTCGATGAGGCAAGGGTAGGGACCTCGCCTCGCGGGAGAAACGCCGGGCCTGGGACAGGACTGTTTCCATTCGAGTAATAATCGCCGGAGCCCGGGACTTCCCTTCGGGCCGCTTCGAGGACGACTCCATGGATCAGCTCACCGCGATGCGGGTGTTCGCCCGCGTGGTCGAAGCCGGCACCTTCACCCGGGCCGCGGACACGCTGAAGATGCCCAAGCCCTCGGTGACGAAGCTGGTCCAGGGGCTGGAGGAGCACCTTCAAGTCAAGCTGCTCCAGCGCACCACCCGACGCGTGACGGTGACGCCCGAGGGCGCGGCGTACTACGAGCGCACGGCGAGGCTCCTGGCGGACCTGGAGGACATCGAAGCGGACGTGTCGAACGCTCGGACGCGTCCTCGGGGACGGCTGCGGGTGGACGCGGGGTCCTCGGTGTCCAACTTCCTGCTCATCCCAGCGCTGCCGGCGTTCCGGGCGAAGTATCCGGACATCCAGTTGGAGCTGGGGGTGAGTGACCGCTCGGTGGACCTGGTGGGCGACGGCGTGGACTGCGTGATTCGCGGAGGTGTACTGCCGGACCAGTCGCTGGTGGCGCGGCGCATCGGAGAGTTGGAGTTCCTGTCGTGCGCTACTCCCGAGTACCTGAAGCGCAAGGGCAAGCCCATGCATCCCTCGGACCTCCAGGAGGGCCACGACATCGTGAGCTACTTCTCCACGAGGACGGGACGGCTCGTGCCGTTGTCCTTCATCCCACGGGAAGGAGAGCGCATCGATGTGATGGGGCGCTCCAGCGTGGCCGTCAACGAGAGCACCGCGCACTTGTCGGCGGTACTGGCGGGGCTGGGCGTGACGCAGCTTCCCGCCTTCGTGGCCCGGCCTCATCTGGACAGCGGGGCACTGGTTCAAATCCTGGATGAGTGGCAGGGGCCGCCGTTCCCTCTCTTCATCGTCTATCCGCAGAACCGGCACGTGAGCGCCAAGCTCCGCGCGTTCGTGGACTGGGCGGTGGAGCTGTTCGCTCCGTTCAGGCCTCGGCGTGAGGTCACGGAGCTCGCGGCCCGGCGGTGAAGAAGGACCGGTGCGGCGCCCTTTATCAACGAGAGGCAGAGCGCTTCGTCGAGGCGTAGGGCGCTCTGTCCTGTCGCTATCAGCTCAAGGCGATTCCTGGAGGGCGTCGTGCTGGACCTCAGGCGTCAGCGCCGGGCTGGACGTCAGGCGTCAGCGCCTGGCTGGCGTCTTCCGCGTTGAGGACTTCTTCGCCGCTGGCTTTCGCGCGGAAGGCTTCTTCGCCGCTGGCTTTCGCGCGGAAGGCTTCTTCGCCGCTGGCTTTCGCGCGGAAGGCTTCTTCGCCGCGCTCTTCTTCGCCACCGTCTTCCTCGTGGAGGTCTTCTTCGCCGCGCTCTTCTTCGCCACCGTCTTCCGCGTGGAGGTCTTCTTCGCGGAGGCGGACTTCGCCGCGACCTTCGTCGTGGTCGCCGTGGCTTCGCCGGTCAGGGCCTTCATCCATCGCTGGATGTAGTCAGCGCGAGTCGTCGCGTCGGGAAGTCCTTCCGCATGCAGGGCGACGGTGTGGCCGCGCGCCGCCGGGAGGACGCGGAGCTGCGCGGTCCTCGGGCGCGGCCAGTCGATGCGATTCAGTCGGATGCGGAGCAGGGTTGGAGGCCTCGCCCGAATCACGACGACGTCCGTCCCGTCCTTGAGGGTGGTCAGGTCGCCCTCCTTGAACGAGGCCCGTGCGGGTGAGAGCCATCGCCCCAGGCCTTTCGCCTCCGCCCAGTTCCGCCACGCCTCTTCGGCCGTCATGTCGAAGGTGTGTCGGGCTCCGGCCCCATACGTCCCATCCGCTGCAAGTCCGGTCGGCATTTGCTTCCTCCTGGGGTGCTGACCATGGAGAGGGCAGCGCGTCCAGGCAACCACGAACTGGCGACACGTCTCCGCACAGCCCGCGTCCGCCATGGTGTAGACAATCTCCGTGAGCTCCCCTCCGTCCCTCGCCACGCTGCTTCAGGATGAGACCCGTCGCTACGTGCGGAGCTATCGCTCGGCTTCGCTGTGCGCGGGCCTGACCTCACGCGGCGAGCACCACGTCCAGGCCTCCCGAGGGAAGGGCACCCCGCCTCCCGACAACGCCTTGTTCTCCCTGGGCGGACTCACCCAGGTCTTCACCGGCGCCCTGCTGGGCCTCCTGATGGAGCAGGGCAAGGCACGACTCGACATGCCGCTCGCCGAGGTGATTCCCCGCTCGCTTCTCCCCGATGCGGACGCGGGCCGAATCACCCTGGAGCAGCTCGCCACGCACACCACTGGCATGCCCCACCTGCCGCCCAATCTCGACGCGGCACCTCGCAGTCCCGAAGACCCGTTCGGCCACTATTCCGCGAACCTCTTCGGTGACTTCCTCCGGACCTACCACCCCCAACTTCCCCCTCCGCGCCCCGTCTCCGAGTCCCTGCTCGGCATGGGCGTCCTGGGCCACGCGCTCTCCCGACGCGCGGGACTCAACTACGGGCACGCGCTGCGCGACCTGCTCTTCACTCCCCTGAAGCTCAGCGACACCTCGGCACGGGTGACGGACGAACTGGCGCCTCGCCTGCTCCCCGGCCACACCGCGCGCGGCCGGCCCGTGCCCGCCTGGACCTTCCCAGCACTGCCGGGTGCGGGTGCGCTCCACTCCACCGTGCCGGACCTGCTGCGCTTCCTCGACGCGAGCCTCGGCCGCGCCGACGAGTCCCTCTCACGCCCCCTGAAGATGTCTCTGCTTCCGCGCACCGAAGGCGGCGCCGTGCGCATGGGGCTCGGCTGGTCCATCTCCCAGCTTCGTGGCCACACCGTGGCGTGGTGCTCGTCGGTGATGGGCGGGTATGTCGGCTTCATCGGCCTGGCGCCCTCCGTGGACGCGGGCGTCGTCCTGCTCTCGAACCACGGCTGGTCCCTGCTCGCCGCGCTCCGAGGTCGCGTCCCCCTGGAGGCCCCTGGCTTCGCGCTCCTCTCCCGACTCCTCGCGGAGACGACAACTTAGCATTTCAAGAAAATCGGCTTTATTGGCTTGAGCAGATAAAACACGAACGGGCACGCTGGAGCGCATGACACCTGCTCCCGTGCTGCGGACTGGCCGCTGTTCTGATTCGCGTCCCCTGGCTGTGCTCGTCCTGGTGGCGGCGCTCGCCGCGTGTGGACCCGAAGCGCCTCGCGATGAAACCGAGCCGCTGGAGCGAAGAGAGGACGCACTGCCCGCGGGCGGTTGGCGGACGTTGATGGCGAGCGGCGGCGCGCCCATCCGGAACATCACCCGCCGCTCGGATGGACTGCTGATTGGCGGCGCGAGCGCGGGGACGCGCGTCGACGTCTGGACGAGCGGCAACGGTGGTGCGAGCTGGTCACTCCACGGCTCCGTCGCGAACAACCCCGCGGTGCAGTTCGGCGACGTGACGATGCGAGCCATTCCGGGGACACGCACCATCTTCTGTGCGTTCCGCGAGTACGCCGGCGGCCAGTACCGCATCACCATCACCCGGAGCGACAACGACGGAGACCACTGGGTCTACGACAGCACCGTCATCGGCCCCGTCACCCGCTTCGTCGGAGCGCCCTTCCTCTTCCAGCGCGCGAATGGAGACCTGCAAGTCTATTACGACTCCGAGCCGCTCGCCGCGCAGCGCGGCTATCCGGGCCACCAGTGGATTGCCATGCAGGGACGCGCGGGAATCTCGGGGCCGTGGACCGCGTATGGCGTCGTCGCCGTGGCGTGGGACAAGCGCGCTGGAGCGCTGAACCGCGAGGGCATGCCCACCGTCGTGCAACTCGGAGGAGACCGGTTGATGGTCGTCGTGGAGGGCGTGGAGGCCTTCGCCACCGGTGGCGCGCGCGCCAATGTCATCAACGCCGTGCAGTCGTGGGACGGCGGCAGGACATGGGACGAGTCCCTGCGGCGCACCGTCTATCGCTCCCGTGTCGACCCGGGCTCCGGGCGTCGCTACAACGCCTACGTCCCGTATGCCATCCGCGTGGGCAATGGCCCCGTCGGCGTCGCCTTCTGCACAGACGAGGACAAGGTGGGAGCGCCCGACCTGTCGAGCGCCCCCGTGGACCAGCGCAACTGCCACGTCGGCTACGTCAGCACCACGGTCAACTTCGAGACGTGGTCGGCCCCGAGCCCCGTGTGGACCGCGACGTCCCGCAACTACACGCCGGGTCTCTACGAGCGCGCTCCCAACGACGTCATCGCGGTGATTGACGCGCTCGGCGGAAACCGCGTGCTCCAGCCGTAGTCACGAGGCCCGAGGCCAGCCCTTGCTCATGGAAGAGAGGGCTGGACACACCAGCAGCCCCTGGACGAAAAGGTTGCGGCACGGTTTCAAGCGCCGTGGCAGCCTACGCCCTCGAATCCCATGGTTGAGTACGATCCGCATCGTTGGTGGAGTTACTTCCACTATCTCAAGGGCTCGATGGTCCGCGAAATCGTGGCCCGAGTCATGGTCTGCGTCCTGTGGGCGCTGGGCGTCACCATCTTCCATTCCCATGTCCGCTCGGTGGCGATTCCCCCCACGGTCCACACGCTGGCGGGAATCTCCTTGAGCCTCCTGCTCGTCTTCCGCACGAACTCCTCCTATGACCGCTTCTGGGAGGGGCGGAAGCTGTGGGGTGGCATCGTCAACGAGACGCGCAACCTGGCGCGCGCCGCGGGCGTCTTCCTCCAGTCCGAGCCCGCCCTCTACGCCGCGCTGCTGCGGTGGACGGCCGCCTTCCCCTTCGCGTCCGCGTCGTTCCTGCGCACCAAGGCGGAGCTGGGGCCCCTGGCCCAGGAGCTGCCGCCGGACGAGGTGGCGGAGGTGATGCGCGCGCAGCACGTGCCGTTCGCGGTGGCGCGGAAGATGAGCGCGCTGCTCGACGCCGGCCGGCGCAAGGGCCTCTATTCCGAGTACGTGCAGATGCAGCTGGACCAGGACGTCCACCTGCTCGTCGACTACATCGGCGGCTGTGAGCGCATCCGCAAGACGCCCATCCCCTTCGCGTATGTGATGCACCTGCGCCGGGCGCTGCTCGTCTTCTGCTACACGCTGCCCTTCGCGCTGGTGGAGTCCTTCGGTGGGCTGACCGTGCTCGCCACGTTCGTCGTCGCGTACATCTTCTTCGGCATCGAGGAGATCGGCGTCGAAATCGAAGACCCCTTCGGCCACGACGACAACGACCTGCCGCTGGACTCCATCTGCAACACCATCCACGCCAACCTGAACGCGCTCATGCCCGTCGAGCCGCCAGCGCGTCAGGCCCCCCCGGCCGCCTGAGCCGGGGGTTTCAGCGACCGGACACGGAGGACGCGGGCGGCTCGTTGTAGACGCACAGCCACAGCCCGTCCTCCGGCGTGCAGTGCGCGCCCGGAATCTTCTGGAGCCAGCGCACCCTCACGGGGATGACCAGGTAGACCGTCTCGGGGTCCAGCCTGCCCGCGGCGATTTCGGCGTCCATGCCCAGGCAGTACGTCTGCGCCTTGGCGTCGTCGATGCGCGCGACATAGCCGCTGTTGAAGGTGAGGCCCAGCCGGTACGCGCGGTAGGCCCAGCGGTGGAAGTCCATGGGGCCCGCGCGGCAGCCCCGGCCGGAGCCGTCATGCATCTGCGGCGGATACAGCGCCAGGTGCTTGCGGCCCTTCGCCGCCTCGGTGAGCGCGGGGGACGGGAGCGTGTTCCAACGGCCTCCTCCTTGGGCCCTGCGCCCTTCGCCCAGGTTGAGGTCCAGGCCCTGGATGAGCAGCAGCAGCCCCGCCAGCGTGGGCGCGAGCGACGGGCGCACCAGCCGAGGCAGCGCGAGCGCGGCCCCCACGAGCAGCAGGTAGTGCAGCGGCCAGATGAAGCGGCCCGAGGAGCGGAACGCCTCCACCCACTTGAGCACGGGGCGATAGAGCGCGGACACGTCGGCCACCTGCACGCCCTGGAAGGTGATGCGCCACGAGAGGGCGAAGAAGGCCAGTCCCAGGGCGACGACGGTGAGGGGCACCCAGCGCCGCCACAGCGACAGGATGCGCCGGGGCTCGCGGGCCATGAGCCCGAGCACGATGACGAGCGCGACGAGGCCCCCCATGCCCAGGTAGCCGAAGCCCTCGTTCTGGGTTCCGTTCCTGGGCAGCGGGGGCAGGAAGCGGGACCAGCGAATCTCGCCGTGGCCAATGCTGTTGAACAGCGTGGTCAGGTCCGAGGAGTAGTCACCGAACTCCGTGGCGCTCACGGGGATGCCGGTGCCCAGGTAGCCGAAGGCGAAGAAGAGGCCGAGCACGGACGCGAAGCAGGCCACCGCCGCGAGCGCGGGCCAGGTGAAGGGCAGCTTCCGCTCCAGCGCCGTTCGCGCGCACAGCGACAGCGCGAGCGGCAACGTCATGGCGGCGATGACGGGGTGGACACCCGCGGCGAAGACACAGAGCGACAGGCCCATCCCCAGCGCCTGCTTCGCGTCACGCGCGTCGCGCTGGGGAATCAGGTGGAGCCCCACCAGCAGCACCAGCAGCCAGTGCGCGCACAGGGCCTCGTGCGCGAAGGTCATCCGCGAGAGCAGCACGGGCGACAGCACCAGCAGTCCACCCACGCACCACTGGTGCTGCGTGGAGGCGCCCATGCGCCGCGCCACCCACGCCGCGGACGCGCCTTGCAGCATGAGGCACAAACACATCCACGGGCCGATGTACTGGAAGTCCGTGGGCAGCGCGAAGGAGAAGGGCCGCAGCAGCAAGCCCACCCAGGGAATCGAGTCCGTGTACCCGAGCGAGGTCCCCAGCGGATGGAGGTAGTTGGGCGTGGCTCCCAGCGGCAGGCCGAGCGGCGTCTGGCGGAAGAAGAGCCACCCCAACAGGTGCTGACTGAAGTCGTCCCGGATGAGCCAGCCGAGTCGCCAGGGTGCGAGCGCGCCCGGCCCGAAGGTCGCCAGGAACGTGAGCAGCCCGACGAGCGCCGCTCCCAGCGGGCCCGCCTGGGCCTTGCCCCACCGGGTGAGGGCATCCCACGCGTGATGCAGGCGCTCCCACGGGGGGAGCGGCGCCGACGGTGTCTCGGGTGGGGCGGGAAGGGGGGCGCTTGGGTCCGACATTCGTCGGTGCTTGAGCACGGGACTTCCCGCGCCGTCAAGGCGCCGCGAGGGCTTGGAGGGAGGGCGTGCGGCGCGAGCGCCTCCTGGACCGACGCCTCGCGCGGCTCAGAGTCCCGCGAGCCGCGCCAGCACGCGGGTGGTGTCCTTCTCCAGGAAGTCGACCAGCTCCGGCGCGCGCGAGTGCCGGATGAGGGGCGCGTTCTGGCCCGCCCACAGCGACAGGAGGTCTTCGCGCCCCTGACGGGCCGCCGCCTGCCGCAGCGGCTGGGTGAACCAGTTCTGCACGGGGTAGGGCGGGACGTCGTGTTCGTGAGGCGTCATCTCCCGCAGGAAGCGGTTCTTGATGCCACGCGCATAGCGTCCGGAGAAGACGCGCGTCAGCACCGTGGCGCGCGCGGACTCCTGGCGCAGCGCCTTGCGATAGACGTCACTGGCGTTGGACTCCTCGCATGCGAGGAAGGCGGTGCCCACCTGGACACCCTCGGCTCCCAGCGCCAGGGCCGTGGCCACCGACCTGCCGTCGGCGATGCCACCCGAGGCGATGACGGGCGTGCGCACCCGGTCCACCAGCTGAGGCACCAGCGCCGTCGTCGCGGGGGACTCGTCCGCGGGCCTGAGGAACGAGGCCCGGTGTCCACCCGCCTCGCTGCCCGACGCGACGATGAGGTCCACGCCCGCGTGCTCCAGCGCGAGCCCCTCGTCCACGTTCGTCGCCGTCCCCACCGTGAGGATTCCGGAGGCCCGGCACGCCTCCAGGATGCGCGCCGAGGGGATGCCGAAGATGAAGCTGAACACCGGCGGCTTGAGCGCGAGCACCGCGTCAAGCTGCGCGTCGTAGTCCTGGGAGAAGGCGCTGGGGTAAGTGGGCGCGGGCAGGCCCAGCTCGTCGTACCAGGGCTTCAGCCGGGCGACGTTCGCCTGGAACTCCTCCGGCGTGGGGCGCAGCTCCCGCTCCCCTTCCAGCGGGACCCACAGGTTGATGGCGAACGGCCGCGAGGTGAGCCCCCGCAGCTCCCGGACGGTGTCCTCGATGTGCGACGCGCTCAGGTGGTGCGCGCCGAACGAGCCCAGCCCTCCCGCCTCGGACACCGCCGCCGCCAGCCGCGTCGACGACATGCCTCCGCCAAACGGCCCCTGGATGAGGGGGAGCCGGGTTCCAAGCATCCGTGCCACTCGTGTCTCGGTCCACATGGGAAGGCCCTCGCGCCGTCGTGTGCGCCGCTGTCCTAGCGACGAGGGGCCTGCCCCGCGACCCGATGTCCGGACAGGCGGGCGCTTGGGGCTTTTCCGGATAACCGAGAGGAGAAGCCGCGCTTGTGGCGAGGGCGCCTGCCACGGGGCAACGAGCGCTTGCCCCGGCGGGGGGCGGGTGCAACCCTGCCGCGCCGCTCGATTCTCCAAAGGAACTTGATGATGCAAGCACCGGGACCGACGCTTGAAACCGCGCGCCTCATCCTGCGCCCGACGGCGCGGGAGGACTTCGAGGGCTTCGTGGCCCTGATGGCCGACCCCGACTCCTCGCGCCACATCGGCGGCCTCCAGCCCCGCTCCGTCGTCTGGCGGGCCATGAGCTCCATGGCAGGGAGCTGGGCGCTCCAGGGCTTTGGCATGTTCTCCGTGCTGGAGCGCTCCACGGGCAGGTGGGTGGGCCGGGTGGGCCCCTGGCAGCCGGAAGGGTGGCCGGGCACGGAGGTCGGCTGGGCCCTGCTGCGGGAGACCTGGGGCAGGGGCTACGCCACCGAGGCCGCCTCGGCCGCCATGGACTGGGCCTTCGACCACCTGGGCTGGACGGACATCATCCACTCCATCGCCCCGGACAACACCGGCTCCCAGCAGGTGGCCCGCCGCCTGGGCTCGAGCCTGCGCGGCCCCGGCAAGCTCCCCGCCCCCATGGAGAGCTCCCTCGTGGAACTCTGGGGCCAGGGCCGGGACGCGTGGCGGGCCCGCCGCGCTTCGTCCAATGGCTGACCCAGGGTGGGATTCCGGGGCAAGGAAGGGGCCCTGGTGTTATGTCCGCCGGTGGGCTAGTCCTCGCCCCTGGGACGTGTCTTCCCGCTTGCTCCCTTTCTCACGGGGCAAGGGGGCGATTAGATTCGAAGTGTCGCACGGAGAGGCCGCACCGTGCGCGAGTGTCAGAGGGGCGGGCCGCCCGCCGTACGCATCGACCCACCCCATGCCGTAACTCAGTGACCTGCCCACCCTTGGGGCAGCAGGTCCTTCCACCCTTTCGCAGGAGCGTCACATTCTTCGTGATCAAAGAGGCAGCCGCGGCGGGAGCCGCGACCAGAGAACCAATCGCCGCATCCGCGCCCGTGAAGTCCGGGTGGTCGGCTCCGATGGCTCACAGCTCGGAGTCATGCCGCTCGAGGCCGCGCTCGACAAGGCCCGCTCGGAAGGGCTCGACCTGGTCGAGGTCAGTCCGATGGCTCAGCCGCCAGTCTGCAAGATCATGGACTACGGCAAGTTCAAGTACGAGGAGAAGAAGAAGGCCGCGGAAGCCAAGCGCGCCCAGCTCATCGTCCACCTCAAGGAAGTGAAGCTCCGTCCCAAGACGGAGGACCACGACTACGAGTTCAAGGTCCGCAACACCCGCGGCTTCATCGAAGATGGCAACAAGGCGAAGGTGGTCATCCAGTTCCGCGGGCGTGAAATCACGCACAAGGAGCAGGGCACCGCCATCCTCGACGACGTGGCGAAGGACCTGAAGGACGTCGCGGTGGTGGAGCAGGCCCCGCGCATGGAAGGGCGCTTGATGTTCATGATTCTCGCGCCCACGCCGAAGATCGCCCAGCGTGCCCGTGAGCAGGCCCGCGCCGCGGCCGGCCCCAAGCGGCCGTCGACCCCCTCCCCGGCCTCTTCTGAGAAGCCCGCGGCGACCGCCACGGGCACCACGCCCGAAGAGAGCGCCAGCCCCGCGGCGCCTCCCCCGTCGGACACGACGGGCCCGACGGCCTGAGACCCACAGCCCCCGCACGCGGTGGACAATCTCCACCGCGTGGGGGGCCTCTCAGGGCCGCGTCCCTTTCAGCCTCCCTGGAATGAGGTGATGGGGAGCGATGACGTCAGCGGCCCACACGTGAGGCCGCTGGCTGGCGAGCTGGCGAGGGCCTGCTCCCGTGAGCGTAGCTTCGCTGACGGTTGAGTCGCCTCGGCTGATCTCCCCGCGCCGGGCCGGTGTACGCTGATAGGTTGGAAGCACCTGGAAATCGAACCAGCCCATGCAGCAAAAGCTCGCCGCCGACATGTCGACGACCGCCGTCCATACGAAGGGCAAGTCCGCGCAGGCCCCGCGGAGTGTGCCGGCCTTGACGGTCGTGTCGCATCCCCATCCCCAGCGCATCGGTGAGCGGCTGTTGCTGGAGGTGCTCGCCAGCGTGGGCCGGACGGCGGCGCTGTCGCGCAACGCGCCGGACTTCTCCCGCCCGGGAGGACTGCTGGCGCTGCCCCTGGGAGACCCCTTCCTCAGCCGGACGCCGGTGCTGTTCGAGCCGGGCTCCCATGGCGGCCTGCGCCTGCTGGTGCCGGAGGATGGCACCCAGGTCTGCGTGGCCGGGGAGTCCGTCGCCGGAGGCCGGGAGTTCACCCACGAGGAGCTGGTCGCCGGCGTGCCGCTGGTGCTGGCCGAGCGCGTGGTGCTGCTGCTGCACCTGGCCTCCTCGGGTGGGGACGTGGTCTCCCACAAGGACCTGGGGCTGGTGGGGCAGGGCGAGGGCATCCGGCAGCTCCGCGAGGACATCCTGCGGGTGGCGGACCTCCAGGTGCCGGTGCTCATCCGGGGGGAGACGGGCACGGGCAAGGAGCTGGTGGCGCGCGCCATCCACGAGCACGGCCCGCGTCGCTCGGGGCCCTTCGTCAGCGTCAACCTGGGCGCGCTCTCCAAGGAGCTGGTGGCCGCGGAGCTGTTTGGCGCGCAGCGCGGCGCGTACACGGGCGCCAGTAGAGATCGCGAGGGCTTCTTCCGCGCCGCGCACGGAGGCACCCTGTTCCTGGATGAGGTGGGGGAAGCGCCCGCCGAGGTGCAGGCGGCGCTCTTGCGCGTGCTGGAGACGGGCGAGGTGTATCCGGTGGGCGGCCACACGCCGGTGCCCGTGGACGTGCGGCTCGTCGCCGCCACGGACTCGAATCTCGAGGCGCGCATCGAGGAGCGCCTGTTCAAGGCGCCGCTCCTGCACCGGCTGGCGGGCTTCGAGCTGCGGGTGCCCCCGCTGCGCGAGCGGCGCGAGGACATTGGCCTGTTGTTCCTCCACTTCGCGCGCCAGGAGCTGGAGACGACGGGCGAGACGTGGCGCCTGGCTTCCACCGACCCGCGCGCGCAGCCCTGGCTGCCCGCGGCCGTCGCCGTCCGGCTGGTGCGCTACGCGTGGCCCGGCAACGTCCGGCAGCTGCGCAACATCACCCGGCAGCTCATCATCGGCAGCCGGGGCCTGCCGGGCCTGCGCGTGGACTCGCGGCTGGAGCAGACGCTGGATGCGGAGTCGCTGCCCGTGCCGGGCAAGGTGCTGACCGCGCCCACCTCGGGCCAGCCCGACGCCGCCGACGCGAAGTCCTCCCGGCGCAAGCCGTCCGAGGTCGGGGAGGACGAGCTGCTGGAGGCCCTGCGCGCGTGCTCCTGGGACTTGAAGGCCACCGCGGACTTCCTCGGCATTCCGCGCCCCTCCGTCTACGTCCTCATCGACAAGAGCTCGCTCATCCGCACCGCCCGGGACTTGAGCCCGGAGGAAATCACCCGCTGCTTCCAGGAGTGCGAGGGGGATTTGGACAAGATGGTGCAGCGGCTGGAGGTCTCCCGCCGCGCCCTGCAGCGCCGCGTGCGCGAGCTGGGCCTGTCGGACGCGTGAGTGGACGCGTCAGCCTCCGGGCATGACACGTCGTTGACGCGTCCATCGCTCCCCGGCACCGCGTGCCCGGAGGGGGCTTCCGAGTGAGCCGCATGTCGGCACGCGCTGGTACGGTGCCTGCAATCTGTTGCCACAGACAGTCAGTCCAACCCCCAGAAGGAGCCACGGCCCATGGCCGATATCGTCATCAGGATTCAGTCCTCAGGACCCACCCCGGAAGAGCCCCGCGTCCGTCACGGTGACTCGGTGACGTTCACCCTGGATGGAGTCGTTTCCGCCGAGGTGAAGTTCCCCGACGGGACGTGCCTTTCGAATCCCGGCCCGTTCTTCCTGAACAACAGCACCCTGGCTTCTTCCAACAGCACGAACAGCGTGACGCTGACGTGCGCGCCGGACAAGTACCCGTTCCAGGTGATTCTGCCCGACGCGAAGCACGGCCCGGGCAACAACTACGAGACGAAGAAGGGCGGCCTGGACGTGACGACCGACCCGCCGGAAGACTTCAAGAAGAAGTAGTCGCCGCGCCTCAAGGCGGGGGAGGGCGGGCCGACAGCTCCGAGTCGGAGGTGGGCCTGCCCTTCCAGCCCGGCGCGAGGTGGGGGTTTCGCGAGAGCGCCACCTCCGCGTCCTCTCGGGCCTGCACGCGCCACGCCTGCTGTTGCTCGGTGGGCGCGTTGTCGGCCAGCGCGAGCCGCAGTCCCGCGCGCAACAGCAGGGCCTTCGCCCACGCCGGCCGCGCCGCGACGATGTGCGCGACGTGCTCCAACCCCCGCGTCAGCATGGGGGTCGCGTCTTCTCCCTGCGACTGCTTCCAGCGCCCCCACGCGAGCTGCAGCTCCCCGGCCGCGAGCACGTACTCGTGCCGCCTGGGCGCCAGCTCCACCGCGCGAGCGAGCGCCTCCGCGGCGTGCTGGAAGTCCTCGTCCTTCGCGGTGCCTCGCCGGGCCTTGTCGCGGGCGCGCACGTCCAGCACGCCGCCCTGGTAGCGCCACGCGTAGGCCAGCTTCGGGTTGAGCTCGCGGGCGCGGGCGAGCGCCTCCTCCGCCTGGGCCAGGTCCGGGCCCACGTCGCGCCCGCGCGCCAGCGCGTGGGTGGCCCACAGCACATGCACCCGCGCCAGGTTGGTCCACAGGTCCGCGTCGCCGGGGAGCAGCTCCAGCGCGCGGCGGTAGTCCTCCTTCGCCGCCTTGAGGCTGGGGCCGGGGTCGTCCCCGCGCGCGACGAGGAAGCCCGCGCGCACCGCCTCCACCTCGCCCAGGTTGTTGTAGGCGAAGGCCTGCTGCGGGGCCACGGCGCGCGCCTGCTCGAAGGCCTTGCGCGCCTCGGTCAGCAGTGCCCCCACGTCCTTTCCGTCCTCCCAGCGCTGCTCGGCCTGCGCGAGGAGCGCGGCGCCCAGGCCGTTGTGGAGCTGCGGCAGCTTGGGGTTGATGTCCCGGCCCTGCCGGTAGAGCGCCAGCGCCCGCTCCAGGTCCGGCTCCGGGTCCTGCCCGTGCTCCTGTCGCCAGCGCGCCAGCTGCTCGGAGACGTCCGCGCCCTGGAAGCAGGCCATGACGTTGCGCGGGTTGAGCGTGAGCGCGCGCTCGATGGCCTCCATCGCCCGCGTCAAATCTCCCGAGGCGTCCGGGGCGCTGGGGATGGCCGCCCGCGCGCGATAGGAATTGCCGAGGTTGATCCACGCGTCCGCCTGGTTCTCCCTCACGCGGATGGCGGCGAGGTACGCGTCGATGGCCTTGCCCTGGTGGACGAGCGAATCCTCCCCGTGCTCGCTCTCGTAGTCGGCCCACACCTGGTGCGTCAGGCCCAGGTTGGCGTGGAAGGCATAGTCGCGCTCCTCGGGGCCCAGCCGCTCCAGGGCGTCAATGGAGAGGCCGAGCTGCTCGCGAGGGTCCTGCGACAGCCGCTGGCGGTGGCGGGCCCACAGCCGGTGGATGATGGCCAGCTCCAGCGTGACGCGGTCGCTCGGGGGCGCAAGCTTCAGCGCGGCCTGGGCCGCGTCGATGGCCTTGCCGAACAGCATCTCCACGTCGTCGGTGTTCTGGTTGGAGTGCTGCTCGCCCAGGCGGCGGTAGAGCCGCGAGCGCACGATGAGCGAGCGGTGATGGTCCGGCGCGGCCGTGAGCGCGTAGTCCAGCGACTCCAGGCCCCGCTGGTAGGGCGGCAGCACGTTGCCCGCGCCGTACAGCTCCATCACGAGCGCGGCCAGCTCCAGTCGCCCCAGGGCGTAGTGGCCGTCGGGCTGACTCTCCGCCGTGGCGATGGCCGCGGCGTACGCGCGCCGTCCGGCCTCCAGGTCCGCCTGCGAGCCCACGCCGTCGCCCTGGTGCCAGCGCCCCATGGCGCGCGCCAGGTACACGTCTCCGCGCAGCAGCGGCGCTTCGTAGAACCAGGGCTGGGTGTGGCTCATCGCCTCCAGGTGCGCCAGCGCCTCCTCATGGCGCCCCTCGTGGAAGGCGAACAGGGCCTTCACGTACAGCGGCGGCGCCGGGACATCCGGACCCTCGGCCTGACGCAGGTACGCCAGCGCCGGGTCCCGATAGCGCTGCTCCAGCTCGCGGCGGCGCAGCTCGCGTTGCTCGGGACTGCGCCGCTCGACGTCCAGCAGCAGCTTCTCGCGGTACTGGTCTCCCAGCACCAGCGCCAGGGCCCAGGCCGCGCGAGGCTCGCGGTAGCCATGCTCCCACGCGGACTCGAGCTTCCGGCGAGCGCCCTCCACGTCGCCCAGCGCCAACAGCGCGCGGCCCAGCGCGTAGTGGCCGGGGCCCACCGCGTGTTCACCCGCCTCCCGCACCTCGGCCTCCAGCGCGTCCATGCTGGCGCGCAGGGCGGTGCGGTCCTCGCGCGTGTCGTGCAGGCGCGAGAGGAATGAGTAGCGCGCGGCGGCCTCGATGCGCTCCACCCGCTCGGTGAAGCTGCGCGTGAGCCGCTCGCGCTCGGCCACCTCGCTGCGCGCCAGCACCGCCTGCCCCAGCGCCAGCGCCACCACGGTCAGCGCCGCCAGGCCCGCGCTCAGCGCCACGCGGTGCTTGCGCGCCTTTCTGCGCAGCCGGTAGCCCAGGCCGCGCCGCGCCTGCACCGGCTCTCCGCCAAGGAAGCGCTCCAGGTCATCCGCCAGCGCTCGCGCCGAGTCGTAGCGGGCCGAGCGGTCCTTCTCCAGGCACTTGAGGACGATGGCCTCCAAATCCTGGGGGATGTCCCGGTCCACCGTGCGCGGCGGCCGGGGCTCCTCGGTCTGGAGTCGGGTGATGATGTCGTGCTCGCGGGTGCCCTGGAAGGGCGTCTGTCCGGTGAGCAACAGGTACAGCGTGGCGCCCAGGCCGTAGACGTCCACGCGCCGGTCCAACCGCGCCGTGTCGCCCTTGGCCTGCTCGGGGGCCATGTAGTGCGGCGTGCCCATCACCACGCCGTGCAGTCCGCCCTCCTCGCGCCAGTCCCGCGCCAGTCCGAAGTCCATGACGAAGGGCGCGAAGTCTCCGTCCTCCGTGCGCTCCACCAGGATGTTGCCGGGTTTGATGTCCCGGTGGACCAGTCCCGCGCGGTGCGCGGCGTGCACACCCTCCGCGGCCTGCCGCAGCACCAGCACCTTCTGCTCTGGCGTCAGCGACGGCGCCAGCTGGCCCAGGGACTGGCCGGCCACGTAGCGCATGGCGATGTAGCCGCGCCCCTGCACCTCACCGACCTCGTACACCTCGCACACGCGTTCGTGACGCACGCGGGCCTGGGCGCGGGCCTCGGAGAGGAAGCGGCGCGCCAGCTCCGGGTCTCCGCCCTTCACGAACTTGAGCGCGACGTTGCGGCGCAGCAGCGGGTCATATGCCAGGAACACCTGTCCCATGCCGCCCTGCCCCAGGAAGCGCACGGGCTGGTAGCGGTCCCAGTCTAGCACGGGGAAGGACGGCTCCGCGTGTGAGTCGGTGGACGCGGGGGCGGCCGGCGGGGGCACCATGGGTGTGTCCGGGTCCAGCGTGGCTGCCTCTTGCGGGCTCTGCCCACCGGAGCCTCCCAACTCCCGGGAGACCTCCTCGCGCAGCTCGCTCAGCGTGTGCTCGCCCAGGCGCCCCTGCTCCCTCAGCAGCTCCAGGGGACTGCGCCCCAGGCCGAGCGCCTCCTCGCGCAGGGCGGCCGCCTCCTCGGCGGAGACGAGCCCTTCGTCCAGCGCGAGGAGCAGCTCCTCCTCGAACGTCTCCTGCTTCTTCCCCGCGATGTCCACGGCCCCCAGCATACGGGGTTGCGCGGTTTTACGGGGAGATCCGCCGGGAGGTCCACGAGTCCCCGGGGTCGGGGACTGGGGGAAGGGATGTGGACCCCCCGGCGGAAAACCGTCGCTACCGGCGCTGCTTGCGGCGCAGGCGCAGACCCAGCAGCGCCAGCAGGGGCAGCCAGGACGTCGCCGGGGCCGCGCTGCAGCCGCCGCCCGCGAAGGCGCGCGTGTTCACCACCGTCCACCGGTACTCGGCGGGGGAGGCATCCACGTTGCCGGCTTCGTCGGTGGCGCGCACCCGCAGGGTGTGGTCACCGTCGTTGACGTCGTAGGTCTCCTGGCAGGCGATGAAGGGGCCGCCGTCCAGGCTGCACTCGTACGTCACGCTGCCCTCGTTGGAGGCGTACGCGAACGGAGCCTCCGGGTCTCCGGTGCGAGCCGGCGGGCCGCGGCCGAACGACGTGTCCGGCGCCTGCGTGTCGATGCGGAAGGTGTCGACATTGGAGGGCGCGCTCGTGAGGCCTGTCGAATCCGTGGCGTTGGCGACGACCGCGTGTGTGCCGTCCGCCAGCGGCGTGGCGGGCGTGCAGCTCCAGGCCCCCGTGGCGCTCGTGGTCGCCGTGCACAGCACGGTGTCTCCCTCGCGCACCGTCACCGTGGAGCCCGGCGTGGAGGTGCCGGAGATGGCCGGGGTGGACGTGTCCAGCACCGAGCCGTTCGCGGGGCCGGTGATGACGGGCGCGGCCGGCGGCGTGGTGTCCACGGTGAAGGTCACCGGGGCCGAGGGCGCGCTGGGGTTGCCCACATCCTCGGTGGCGACGGCGGTGATGGTGTGCGGACCGTCGGTCAGCGGCGTGGCGGGCGTGCAGCTCCAGTTTCCGGCGGCGTCGGCGGTCGCGGTGCAGAGCACCGTGCCACCCTCGCTCACCGTCACCGTGGTGCCCGGCTCGGACGTGCCGCTCAGGGGCGGCGTCGAGTCAGTCGTGGTGGAGCCATTCACGGGGCCGGTGATGACGGGCGCGGCGGGCGGCCCGCTGTTGATGATGATGTCCACCGGCGGAGCCGTCTCCGTGGCGCCCACCTCGGTGGAGGTGAGGACCACCGAGTGCGGACCCTCGGGGATGTTGCCCAAATCACACGTCCAGTGGCCGTTGTTGTCGACGACGGCGGTGCACGCCGGGGTGGGGCTGCCGTCGACGTAGACGTTGATGGTGGAGCCCGGCGAGCCGGTGCCACCAATGACGGGGTTCGACACGCCGCCCGGAGTCGGGTCCGTCAGCACGGGGATGAGCTGGCAGATGGACAGCGAGTCCACGCGGTAGGCCACCGCGGTCTCCGAGTTGTTGTTCAAGGCGCAGTCGGTGTCGACGAGCGCCAGGCGCACGTCACCCGAGGCCGCGTCGAAGTCGCGGCGCAGCGGGAAGCCCAGCTCCATCGCGGCGTCACGGGTGGTGGACGGGGGGCCCCCCGCCGGGACGAAGCCGAGCGAGAAGCGCTGCTCGCCCGTGCCCGACGTGTGGTTGAAGCCGAAGATGCCCGGGTACCAGTTGGTGCCACCGGAGTAGCTCACCGCTCCGGAGACGTAGCCGACGCGGTAGCGGCCCGGCACGGTGAGCGGTGCCTGGATGGCGCCCGCGGCCAGCTCCGGTTCGTCGATGCTGGACACCTGGGTGCACTGGCTGCTGCCCTGCCGGGTGAAGAACACCCGCACCTCGGTGTTCTTGCAGCCGTGGGCCGCCTCGATGGTGCAGGTGGCCGAGCAGCCGTCGTTGGCCTCCGTGTTGCCGTCGTCACAGGCCTCCGAGCCGGCCTTGATGCCGTCGCCGCACGTCACGGCGCAGACGGAGGGGTTGCCGGTGCAACCGTGGCCCGCCTCGATGGCGCAGGTGGCCGAGCAACCGTCGTTGTTGGCGGTGTTGCCGTCGTCGCACAGCTCCCCGTTGTCGAGCATCGCGTTGCCGCACACGTTGGCGGTGACGCAGACGTCCGTGTGGGGATTGCAGGTGCCGCTCTCGCAGACGCCAGAGGCGGCGCAGGGCTGGCCGTTCGCCCACAGGCAGCGCGGCGAGCAGGTGTCCCCGCTGTTCAGGTTGCCGTCGTCACACACCTCGGAGCCGGCCACGACGCCGTCGCCGCAGGTGGTGGCGCAGCTGGAGGGCAAGCCGCTGCAGTTGTAGCCCGGCTCCTGGGCGCAGATGCCGGAGCAGCCGTCGCCGCTCAGCTTGTTGCCGTCGTCGCACGTCTCGCCCGAATTGAGGGTGCCATTGCCGCAGGTGTTGAAGCAGGCGTTGCCGGGGGGCGGGCAGCTGTAGCCGGAATCCACGGCGCACGCGGTGCAGCCGTCGCCGTCCGTCATGTTGCCGTCGTCACACGCCTCGCTGCCGGCGGTGATGCCGTCGCCGCAGAGCGTGACGCAGTCGGAGGGCGTGTTGGAGCAGGAGTAGCCTGGCTCCACGCCGCAGCCCTGCGAGCAGCCATCACCGGCGGTGGTGTTGTTGTCGTCGCACGTCTCGTTGGCGTCCACCGTGCCGTTGCCGCACGTCGGGGCACACACCGAAGGCCCGTTGGAGGGCCTGCTGCACGAGTAGCCCGACTCCACGCGGCACTCGGTGGCGCAGCCGTCGCCCGGGTTCAGGTTTCCGTCGTCGCACTGCTCACCCGGATTCACCGTGCCGTTGCCACACGTCTTCGCGCAGGGCTGGCCCACGGTCGGACAGGAATAGCCCAGCTCCAGGGTGCAGGCGTTGGAGCAGCCGTCGCCCAGGTTCGTGTTGCCGTCGTCGCACAGCTCGCCGGAGTCCAGTCGCGAGTTGCCGCACAGCGGAGCGCAGCTGGACGGCTGGCCCACGCACTCGTAGCCGCTCTCGATGCGGCAGGAGTTGGAGCAGCCGTCGCCGGACAGGCCATTGCCGTCATCGCACAGCTCGCCCGGGTTGATGGTGCCATTGCCGCAGGTGGCGACACACGCCTGTCCCGGGGTGGGGCATGCGTGGCCGGCTTCGATACGGCAGGACGCGTTGCAGCCGTCGCCGATGGTGGTGTTGCCGTCGTCGCACTGCTCGCCCGAGTTGAGCAGGCCGTTGCCACACGTCGCCGCGCAGGAGCTGGGCGAGCCGGCGCAGCCATAGCCGGGCTCGATGCCGCAGCTGGCGCTGCAGCCGTCGTTGTTGACGGTGTTGGCGTCGTCGCACTCCTCACGCAGGGACACCGCGCCGTCGCCGCAGCGGTCGTCGTAGGCGTCCACGAAGAGGTAGCGGAACGCGTTGGGCGTCGACTCCGCGTTCTCGTTGCACAGCTCGATGCGGTTGAGGCCGATGCGCCAGGCCGCCGTCGTGCCGAACTCCCGGATGATGTTCTTCTGCCAGGAGTTGCCCGCGGGCTCGCTCACGGTGGTGGGCGTGAAGGCCGCGCCGTTGACCGCCGCGCTGTCGAACTCGTTGTCATTGAACGTGGCCAGCCGCATGCGGAACTGGGCGATGTTCGTCGTCGAGGGGATGATGAAGTCCTGGTAGACGCACACCGGCGCGCCCAGGGGGGCCGCCATGAAGCGGGCCGTGGTGATTTCCTGCGGCCAGTCCTGGGCGTTGCGCACGCCCGTGGCGGCGCCCGTCGTGCCACCCCGGTAGAACCAGTGCGGATCCGCGCCGGACTCCAGGCGGCGGTTGTTCTGGTCCACGCCGGTGTTGAAGAAGGCGAGGCCCGCCCTCACGCAACGGCTGGGCGTTCCCGCGCAGGCGAAGCCGGGCTCCACCTCGCACATGCGGCTGCAGCCGTCGCCCTCGGTGCGGTTGCCGTCGTCGCAGATCTCCTGGTCGAAGTTGGGCCACTGGCGGTTGTTGAAGACGCCGTTGCCGCACAGCGACAGGTCGCACGTGGCGGTGCAGCCGTTGGCGCCAGCGGCGGTGTCGCCGTCGTCGCAGGCCTCGCCCGGGTTGACGACGGTGTTGCCGCACAGGCTCGCCAGCGAGCAGGCGCGTCCGGGGACATGACAGAGATAGCCGGCCTCGACGGTGCCGGTGGCGGAACAGCCGTCACCGCTCACCGTGTTGCCGTCGTCACACTGCTCGCCGGGCTGGATGCGTCCGTCGCCGACGACCTCGGCGGCCTGGCTTGCCAGGACGGATTCCTCGACGGGAGGGGGTGGGGTGTTCTGCTCGCAGCCGGTGAGGGCGGTGAAGAGCGCGAGCGCGAGCGCGGTGGAGAGCCCCGAGCGCGAGGACTTCACGGGCTCGGAACAAAGGGGTTCAGGGACACGTGTGTTCATGGAATGTCTGCCTCACTTCTCGATGGTGTCGGTGGGAGCGCCCTGCTTCGTCTCGACGCCCTCGGCGTCACCGACGATGCGGAACTCCACGCGGCGGTTCTTGGCGCGGCCGGGCTTGGTGGTGTTCTCGGCGATGGGCTTCGCGGGGCCGAAGCCCTGCGACTCCAGCCGCTCGCGGCTGAGGCCCTTGCCCACCAGGTACTTCACCACCGCCTCGGCGCGGCGCTGGGACAGGTCCAGGTTGTAGTCGGCCTTGCCCGTGTTGTCGGTGTGGCCCTCGACGCGCAGCTTCTCGATTTCAGGGTGCGACGAGAGGATGGACGCGACGCCGTCGAGCAGCTTGTGGCTGCGCGCGCTGATGACGTCCTGGTTGTTCTCGAAGAAGACGGCCTCGAGGATGCGAATCTGGCCCTCTCCAATCTGCGCCAGCTGCTTCTGCTTGCAGCCGTGGTTCTTCTCCGTGCCGGGCTCGTCGGGGCAGTTGTCCAGGCGGTCCACGAGGCCATCGCCGTCGCGGTCCTTGTCCGGGCAGCCGCGGTTCTCCTTCGGGCCCACCTCGTTCATGCAGGCGTCGCGCGCGTCGGCCACGCCGTCCTTGTCGTTGTCCGGGTCCGGGCAGCCGTTGGTGTCCTCGAAGCCGTCCAGGTCCTCCGCCTCGCGCGGGCAGGTATCCTTGGAGTCGGCCAGGCCGTCGCCGTCCGTGTCCGGGTCATCCGGGCACCCGTCGGAGTCCTCGAAGCCGTTGACGTTCTCCGCCTTCGCCGGGCAGCGGTCCGCCAGGTTGAGCAGGCCGTCCTTGTCGTCGTCCTCGTCCGCGCAGCCGTTGAGCTGGGCGAGGCCCGGCGCCGTCGGGCAGCGGTCCGCGAGGTTCTTCACGCCATCGCCGTCCGCGTCCAGGTCGGGACAGCGGGCCGCGTCGTGGGGCTGGCCCGCGACACATGACGCCACCGGCGTGTTGCCAGGGCCGAAGTTGACGCCCGCAAGCACGCGGAACTCCGGCGTGCCGGGCGTCTGGCCGAAGCCCGGGCCGCCCATGACGTAGAACTCGGTGCCGTTGCTCGTCGGCGCGCGCAGACCCAGCAGCACCTCCAGCGACTCCGGCGCGTCCGCGAAGGGCAGCGTGCCGCGCACGACGAGTTCCTCGCGCAGGCCGAACAGGTGGGCGGTGAGGTTCACACCGCCGTTCATCTCCACGCCCATCTCGTCGCGAAGCGGGTCCGCGCCGGGGGAGAGGGCGTACGTCTTGGTCCGCACCAGCGCGCCCACGTCGGCGCCCACGCGCCAGGTGTCGCCCAGCTTCTTGCCCAGGCCCAGGCGCGGGGTGAAGACGAAGCCGTCGTCCTTCGTGAGCACTTCCTCACTGCCCAGGGGCAGCGCGGCGCCCAGGTGCAGGCCCACGTCCAGCGGTCCACCGCGCGACTCGGACAACAGGCCCGCGCGCACCTGCAGCCAGGGCGTGCCCAACGAGCTGGTGTCCGGCGTGTCGAAGCCGAGCGTGCTCGTGTCCGGCCCCCACTGCGCGACGATGGGCACCTGCGCGCCCACTTCCAACCAGTCCGTCACCGCATAGGCGCCACTGAAGTGCACCGTCATGCGGTCCGAGATGATGGTGCCCTGCCGCTGGTCGTTGCGCAGCAGCACCAACGGCTCGTTCTCGTAATGCGCCGTGAGGGCGATGCGGAACGTGCCGTCCGGCAACAGGTCGCCGGTGGACAGCACGAGGCTGTCCTTCGCGCCCGGGTTGAGCTGCAATCGCTCCAGCTCGATGCTTGGGATTCGCTGGGCCTGTGCTTGAGCGGAAAACGCCCAGAGAACGGCCAGTCCTCCGAGCAGGGGATGACGACTTCTTGAATTCAAGGGTTCCTCCACGTCCGCGCTGCTCACCGGGAGCGCGCGCGGCCTTCAGCCACCAAATGTGTGTGAGTGCACATTTGCACGCCCCGGGCCAGGGCGTCGTGGGCGGTAGGCAGGAGGACGAGAGCCCCTGCTGACGTGTCAGGGCACGTCCGGACGCAAATGCGCGTGCCGTTGACGTGTCAGGTCAGCAAGAGGCGGGTGGAAGCAGACCCTCCCGAACTCCTCGAAAAGAGTCCGGGAGGGAGGGGCGCATTTCTAGCGCAGTGGCAGGTCCAGCCAGGACGGGCCACTGAACGCCAGCGAGGCGCCGGTGGTGTTGGCGTCGAAGTAGAGCGGGTCCTCGGTGTCGACGACGAGCGCGAGCCGGTGCCAGGCCGGGACGTCGTACGCCGTGGCGGGGAACACCAGGTTCAAGTCGAGCGGCGCGCCGGGCGTGGCGCCCGTCCAGCTCAGGGGCACGTGGGTGATGAGGCCTCCGAAGTCGCCGGCCAGGTCATAGAGGTAGGCGACCACGGTGCCCGACGCCGTCGTCGGGGTGATGCGCAGCCGCAGCGTGGCCGTGCCGCGAATGGCGACAGCGTTCGTGGAGAGCCCGGAGGTCCAGACGCCCGCGTTGAGGCGGTTGACGCCCGGCAGCCAGACCACGGGAGGAATCCCCGTCAGCGCCTGGAGCCCGTTGGTGAGCAGCGCGACGCCCGCGTCGGCGTGGGTGTCGAAGCCGCCAAAAATGGTCCGGGATGGGTTCGTGGACGAGCCGCCCAGCGTGCCGGTGCCATCGAGCAGGCGGATGGCGCCGAGCGCGTGACGTTGGGTGCCCGAGGACACGTCGGCCCAGGACGTGTAGCCCTCCACGTCGCCGTCATAGGTGCGCAGCACCACGGGGGCCTCGTTGCCGATGCCGGTGTTGATGCCGGCCACGTACTGGTCCATCCAGCGCGTCACGCTGGTCCACACATGGTTCTCCAGGCCGAGCAGGCCCGTGGCCTCGACGACGGCGTGGTCCCCGGGGGCGAGCTCCAGGCGCTTGGGGCCGGTGAGCTGGCCGAAGAACGCGGAGAGCTGGTTGGGCGGAAACAGGCTGTCGCCATACGCGTTGGCGATGAGGATGGCGGGCGCGTTCGCGTTGATGCGGTCCACGTAGGTGGCGGCCGAGCGCACGCGGCCCCAGCTCTTGATGCCCTCGATGTCGCGGTTGGCGAAGTAGTTGTCGATGGTGGTGCGCAGCTCGGGGCTGGGACGGCCCAACAGGCGCGAGGCGATATCCAGCAGGGCCACCGCCTGGGGCCTGCGCGTGTCCCCGCCGTACAGCGAGGCCACCAGGTCCGTCCAACCGGAGAGCGCGGCGACGGCCTTCACGCGCGGGTCGAAGCCGGAGGCGATGAGCGAGATGCCGGCGCCGTACGACACGCCCGCAAGGCCGATGCGCGCGCTGTTCGTGGGCGTATTCGCCACCAGCCAGTCGATGACGCGCGAGGTGTCCGCGATGTCCGCGGGCCCGCCCGTGTCGATGCCACCACCGGAGGCCCAGAAGCCCCGGGGCGTGTACGAGAGGGCCACGTAGCCCTTCTGCGCCAGCGCCTTGGCCTGGGCCAGGTACTCCAAATCATTGAGGCCCCAGCTCGCGATGAAGACGACGGCGGGATGGGGGCCGGGCGTCGTCGGCGCGATGAAGTTGGCCTTCAGCACCACGCCATTGCCGACCGGGATGTCGACGAACTGGAAGCCCGTGGTCGGCACCGCCGCGAGCACCACGCGCGCGACAGGGGAGGGATTGGGAACGGATGCGGCCCCGGCGAAGGGGACGAGCAACGCCAGGAGGAGGGACGGCAGTCGGAGCAACCGGGGGGCAAGACGCTGCGCCATGGAGCACCTCACGGGACTGCTGGCTAGAGGGGGAGCGTCCACCGTAACGGTAGATTGATTCGTCAATCAAGGTATGTCTCGGAAGACTTGTTAAGCAGATTTCATCGTCCCGGGAGGGAGTAGCGGCCTTCCTTGTGGAGTTCGCGGGTGATGCCGTGGAGGAGGTCCTGTGCGCGAATCTGTTGGGGCGTGCGGACGACGGCCTTGAGGCAGGCGTGGCGGAGCACGTTGATGATGGCGCCACCGGACAGCTCGTGCTCGCGCGCGAGTCGGGGCAGGTCCACGTCGGGCGCGAGGGGGAAGGGCTTGTCGCGGAAGCACGCCTCCCAGAGCCGCAGGCGCTGCGCCGGGCCGGGCATGGGGAAGTGAATCATGGACTGGAAGCGGCGCGCGAAGGCCTCGTCGAAGTGCGAGCGCTGGTTGCTGGCGAGCAGGGCGATGCCTGGGAAGTCCTCGATGCGCTGGAGCAGATAGGAGATCTGCTGGTTTGCGGCCTGGTCATTGGCGTTGCGCGATTCGGTGCGCTTGCCGAAGAGGGAGTCGGCCTCGTCGAAGAAGAGAATCCAGCGCTGGAGCTGGGCGTGGTCGAAGAGGCTGGCGAGGTTCTTCTCCGTCTCTCCGATGTACTTGGACACGACCTTGGAGAGGTCGACTCGGAAGACGGGCAGGCCGGTGGCCTTGCCCAGGAGCGTGGCGGTGAGCGTCTTGCCGGTGCCGGGTGGGCCGTGGAAGAGGCTGCGGTAGCCGGGCTTGAGCTGTTTGCGCAGGCCCCAGGTGTCCATCAGCGTCCGCTGGTGGCGCGCCCAGGTGATGATGTCCTCCAGCTCCTCTCGCAAGGGGCCATCGAGCACGAGGTCGTCCCAGGTCTGGAGCGTGGTGAGGCGCTGGGCGGGGAACTCGGGGCCGAAGGGAGGTTGGTACGTGCCTCCGGTGGTGAGGCGCTCCAGGTACTCCGGCGTGAGCTGGAGGGCGGCGGACAGGGGCGGCTCGTCCGGGTGACGGCGCTCCAGGCGCAGCACGCGTCGCGCGAGGAGTGGGTGCTCGGGATGGAAGAGGCGGTGATGGGAGAGCCGCGCCGAGAGGTCTTCTCCCGCGAGGAGGAACAACGCGGTCTCACCCGTGGGGAGGAAGCCGCCGTGGGAGCTGCCCACCAGTCCGCCGAACTCGGTGAAGCGGCGGTCCAGCGCCTGGTTGCGGATGAAGAGCGGGTCCAGGACCGCGGGCTGGATGTGAGGCAGGTACGCGAGGATGAGGAGCAGTCGCTCCGGAGGAGGGAGCTCCAGCTCGCGGACGACGTCCGCATAGGGTGCGGAGAGCTCGGGCAGGCGCGGGGGTGAGAGGGCGTCCTGGAGGGACTCGTGTGGAGCGTCTCCGGCGTGCTGCTTGAGGCGGAGGTCCAGCAGTTGGCTGAACCAGGCGACCTCGGCGCGGATGCACGCGGCGTTCGCATCGAGAGAGGGGGCGTCCATGTCGCTACCAGGAGACATAGAGGGGCTGAGGCATCCACGGATGGGTGAGGATGGAGATGCTCCAGGGGACCTGGTCGACGAGCACGTCGAGCGTCTTGCGTTGCACCTGGAGCTTCCAGCGGTCGTCGAGCTGCTCCAGTCGTCCCTCGCGTTGGAGGAAGGTCTCTCGCAGGCCGGCGACGGAGGTGTTGGCGATGGTGGTCCAGTTGGCGATGAGTGCCTTGAGGAGTCGGTCACAGAGAGACTGCTCGCGCTCGGTCAGGTCGATTCCGCTGGGGACGGGGGTGGGGACGGAGAGGCCGCAGAAAATCTTGTTGAGGACGAGGAGCGGCTCGGGCGCGGAGGTGCGGCCGTCGACGAGGTACTGGAGCAGGTGTACCGCGCGCGTGGCGGGCTCCGGGTCCAGGTGGGTCTTCCCCGCGTCGTCGACGCGTGACAGGCCCAGCTCCCGGAAGAGGTGAGGGATGAAGGGGCTGACGAGGACGAGTCCGGCGTTGTCGATGTAGATGGGTGTGCCGCCGTGTTTCTCCTCGCTGAGTCGGAAGGCTGTCCGACGAGAGTCCTTCGAGGGATTCGCGGGCCGCGAGCGAGAGGTGTTGGAGCGACGCGAGTCGGGGCGGGTGGTGGTGGTCCACGTGGTGACGAGGGCGTCTCGTCGCTGACGGAGCAAGGCGGCGAGGCGCGGGACGGCTTCGTTTTGAGCCAGCTCGATGGCGCGCTCCAGCAGTCGCTCGGCGGTGTTGCGTGGGTCGCGATGGCCGGGCTGGGCGGTGTGGAGGCGCGCGGAGAAGTGCTCGAAGAAGGCGGAGACGAGTTGTTCCAGGGTGAGGCTTCCTCCGGGTCGTTCGCCGAGCAGCTCCAGGACGAAGCGCCAGAAGGCGGACCGCTCCGTCAGCGCGGGCGTGCCGGGTGGGGCGACTTCCTGCCATGCGGCGACGAGTACCTCGGTGGCGGAGAGGAGCGCCGCGTGGACGTGCGGAGCGAGCACGGCGCTGAAGCGTGAGAGGACGGAGTCCGGCAGGTTGCGGGCCCAGTGTTCCTGAAGCCGCTTTCGGTGGGCGTGTCGTCGGACGAAGCCGTGAAGCACTTCCGGCGATTCATCGAGGAGGGACTGGAGCAGGCGCAGCAGGGCATCGTCCGAGAGCCCCGCGTAACGGTCCGCGCTCTCCGCGAGCAGGAACGAGAAGAGGGCCTCGCGTGCGTCGTGACCCTGGAGGTTGGTGGGCCGCGAGGGACGAGGATGTGCTTTGGCGTCGAGCGGTGCCACCTCGTCGGGGCTCGAGCTGTCGCGGCGGTCAAGTGGTTCGGGCGCTGAGTTGCTGTCCTGTGTGCGCGATGTGTCGCGCGGGGTGGCGAGGGATTCGCGGCCCGGCGCGGAGGAGGACTTCGATGGTGGCTCACGCGTAATCGGCGAAGGAGAACGTTGAGGTGCGCCAGCTTCGTGTGACGCAGCGGAGGACCGCGATATCGGGAGGGGGGCGTCTGATGTGGGGCCGGAGTCGTCACGCGGTGCGCTGGCGCCGGTCGCATCCAGTCTGCGGCTGGAGCTTTCGCGCGGAGCGCTGGCGGTGGTCGCATCGGGTATGAGGCTGGAGGCTTCGCGCGGAGCGCTGGCGGTGGTCGCGTCCGATATGAGCCCAGAACGTTCACGCAGTGCGCTGGTGCCGGCCGCGTCCAGTCTGCGGCTGGAGCTGTCACGCGGTGCACTGGTGTTGGTCGCATCCGGTATGAGGCTGGAGTCTTCACGCGGTGCGCTGGTGTTGGTCGCATCCGGTATGAGGCTGGAGGTTTCGCGCGGTGAGTTGGTGTTGGTCGCGCCCAGTCTGCGGCTGGCGTCGTCACGCGGTGAGCTGGTGTTGGTCGCGTCCAGTCTGCCGCTGGAGTCGTCACGCGGTGCGCTGGTGTTGGTCGCGTCCAGTCTGCCGCTGGAGTCGTCACGCGGTGCGCTGGTGTTGGTCGCGTCCAGTCTGCGGCTGGAATCGTCACGCGGTGCGCTGGCGTTGGCCGCGTCCAGTCTGAGGCTGTAGCCGTCACGCGGTGCGCTGGTCTCATTCGGTATGAGGCCGGAGTCGTCTCGTGGTGCGCTGGTCTCATTCGGTATGAGGCCGGAGTCGTCACGCGGTGCGCTGGCGTTCGTCGCGTCCGCTATGCGGCTGGAGGGCGGGGCGGAACGTTGAGATGCACCGGCTTCGGGTGAGGCAATGGGGGTCAGCGAGCTCGGGATGGGTGCATCGGATATAGGGCTGGAGCCTTCATGCGGTGCGCTGGCGTGGGTCGAGTCCGGTATGCGGCTGGATCCTTCACGCAGTGTTCTGTCGTTGGCTGCATCTGGTGTCGCCGGTCGCTGACTGCGCGCATCCTCAACGGAGTGACGGTGCTCGGCGCCCTGGGACGGGGCCAGGATGAAGCCATCGGTGCCAGTCTCCGGCTGTGTGCTCGTGCGGCTCGGGACAGCTTCGCGCGATGGATGGAGACTCGCAGGTGGCGGCTGGGCCATGCCTGTGTCGACTGCCTTCGGAGTGGTGGACGCTGAAGCGACCTCAGAGTCACGTGGACGTCCGAGACTCGCGGATGGTGGCTGGGCAGTGCCTGCGGCTGACTCCGTCGGGAGCGGGGCGACTGAGTCGGCCTCGGTTGTGCGTGGGTGCCCGGGGGTCGTGGCGGGTAGCTCGTAAGGAAATGCGCCCGCTATTGGGGACAGGAGCGTGGAGGTTGCCTCGGGCGCTGGTGAACCCTCGAGTCTCGTAGGTGGGAACTCGGTTCGGGTTGCACCCTCCGACAGAGGAACGAGCACCGAATCTGCTGCGAGCACTCGCGGATGCCCGAGGTGCGCGAGCAACGGATCGACAGGAGCCGCCTTCGCCTGCTCCGGTGGAGTGACCGTTGCTGTTGATTCGTTCGTTGGTGGAGGCTCTCGACTCGCAGGTTCCGACTCGACAAGTACAGCGGAAGTCGTCGGCGAAGCCGTAGTTGCCTCATGTGCGCGCGGAGGCTTGAGGCCCTTGGTCGGTGGCTCAGCCACCTCATACGTGTGCCGTGGAGCAATGTGCTCCGCCTCCGCTTCATGCGTGGACGGCGGCTTGAGGTCCACGGTCGACGGCGCAGCCACCGCGTCCACATGCCGTGGAGACCCAAGGCTCGCGGTTGAAAACGGAGCCGGGTTTCTACCCGCCCTCACTGGAGGCGCGGACTCACCTCTCTCTTCGACGCGTTGGGCAGTTCCCAGGCTCGCGGGCGATGAATCAGCTTGGACCTCATCTCCTGTCTCGGAGATGAGCCTGCCCGGCGATGACCTGTCGATTCCCCCTGTCTCGGGGGCTGACGCTGCCAACCCAGAAGTGAGCCCACGAAGAGTGTCCTCTAGAGACCTCTCTGCTTGAGCGACGTTCCCCTCCTCAATCGGCAGAAGTGGCTCATCGACGTCAGTCGTTCGCGCATGCCGGACGCCTCCAGCGGAGAACGCCAGCGGCTCATCCTCGTCGAACGTGGGGCGCGGCGCTGAGCGACCCTCGCTGCCCACGGTCATCGACCGCGTGGAGTCAGTCTCTCTTCCCGGTCCTCGTGAACTCCGTTGGACCTCGGGCGAAGTCACCTCATCGGCCGAGTCATCACCCGTCGTCTCCTGGTGAGCGCGAACCACGCCCGTGTCTGGCCGCTGCTCATCCCTGGCGGTCTCGGACAACGCCTCGGTGGAAACACGCTCACGTGACACGGATGCAGTGCGTTCAACCACTCGACGCACGTCTCCGGCACGAGCCGCGTCCACGTCATCGGGTTGCGACGCCTTCACAGCACCCGGCGTTCGTGGACCGAGTTCTTCAAGCGCCCCGCGAAACGCCTGAACCTGTTTCGCGGGAAGTTGCCCCGCTGCCTCCCAGGCAACAGCGGTCCGGAGCAGGAAGCCATGAACCTCGTCAGGCAGCACCGAACCGAACAGCCTCGTCAGCAACCGGCTGAATGACCCCTGTGACAGCGGAGCGGTCTCACCCAGCAGCAACAGCTCGTGAAACACCTCCTGTCGTGCCCCCTCCCTGCCGCGTGGAAGGACTCTCTCCGGCAACGCATTCAGCGCGTGCAGGAGCGCACTCATCGCTCCCGACTCGCGGGGCCGCAATAGGTCCATCGCCCGTTCGAGCAGCTCTGGCTCACTCTGCTCGACCAGCTCCGTCCGCAGCGCCTCCACATCGCGCAACGCGAGCAGGAAGTGTCGAGTGTCCTCCGGAAACGACGCCAGGAGCGCTGCCAGCAACTCCGCCACCGTCGGTCCCGTCCGAGTCCCGAAGCGGAGTCGACTCACCAGCGCCGACTTGAGCGCATGTGCCTCCCAGCGAGAGAGGTCCGACTCAGGGGTGTTCCGTGTCTCCGCGAACGCCCCCGCACGAGGCGCCGCAAGCTCCTCCAGGTCCACCGGCCTCCCATCGAGGAGCGCCGATATCAACCGCGCGAAGAACAGCGGCTTGTCCTCTGCCCGAGCCACGAACACCGGCAACGCCGAACGCAGGGGACTCCCTTCATCCCCCGAGCGCGGCATCAGCCGCACGAGCAGCTTCGCCAGTATCTCCTCCGGAATCCTCCGCACCGCGCGCACCAGCCGCGTCAGAGAACCTCCCGGCTGTTCCCACGCAAGCGCCCGTCGCTGAAGCGAGCGAGGCAGCTCCGGAAGCGTCGCCACGACACGCTCCGCGGTCAGCTCCGGCATGCGCACGAGCGTTCCCCACGGCAACACCCCATGCTGAAGGTAGTAACGAAGCGCCTCGGTCAGCTCATAGCGAGCAGACGCCGTCTCCGGCACCGTCAGCTCCTCCACCGCGTCGTGCTCCGCCACCTCCACGACGTCCTTCACGGGCGGAGGCAGCTCGCGCACCAGCTCCCCGATGACGAAGGACAGCGAGGCCAGCACCGGGTGCCGCTTGCGCACCTGGTCCAGTCCGATGCCCAGCGTGGTGAGCAGCTCCGGATACTCCAGACCCTGGCTCTCGGCGACACCCTCCAGGAGCTGCTTCAGCGCGCTCTTGCGGTTGAACTGCGACCCCGCTTCCTTCACCAGATACGTCAGCGTCAGCGACCACAGCAGCCGCGACAAGCCACGCTCACTCAAGGGCAACACGGGCTCGACACGATGGAGCGCCTGGAGGCTGATGATGTAGTCGATGAGGAGCGCCGCGTGCTTCGGCTCCAGGAGCGTGATGAGTCGCTCCAGGGAGCGCTGGTCCAACTGGAGCACCAGCCTGTCAATCACCCGCCCCATCGAGGCGTGCCTGCCCACCAGGACCACCAGGGCCTCGGGGTCGCTCCGCGCCACCTCCGCGAAGAGCGCTCCGAACGAGAACCCCGCGCCCCGGGGAGCCCAGTACGGCAGCGTGCCGTGCACCAGGTAATGCTCCAGCAGCTCCAGCCGCACCTCCGCCTCGGTCCGAGGCTGCTCTCCTTCGGCCGGAGCCACGCGCCGAGCGTGCACGGCCTGCTCCACGACCTCGCGAAGTCGCGCGGTGAGCCGCTCCTCCACCACCTGCTCGAAGTTGTCGAGCGGCACCGTCCCCAGGTCCACATCCAACCGGTCGATGCGCAGGTGCAGGCCCGGGACATCCACCGAGTCGAAAACCTGCTCGATGATGGCCAGCAGGCGCTTGCGATTGAAGTCGCTCAGCCGAGGCTGAAGCACGAGCGCCTGGGCCTCCGACTCCAGCTCCACGCGCAACGTCTGCTTCCGGATGTGGTGCCGCGAGCCCGTCATGCGGGAGCCGCCTCGGACTCACGGGTCGCCGCTTCCAGGAAGTCCCTCAGCCGCGCCGACGCCGTGGCCAGCCCCGCCGAGTCCTCCTGGCGGAGCGCGTTCCTCCATGCCCAATAGAGCCGCTCGAAGCCGGCCATGCGCGCCGGGCCGAGGAACAGACAGTCCGCCACCACCAACGCGGGCGCGTTGCTCCGGATGACCTCGCGTGCGAAGGACTGGAACTCCGGGTTGCGCCACTGTTGGGTCGCAGTGGAGACGACGGCCGTCACCGTGAAGCTGTAGGCGAACGCGTCCTCCCCGTCACGGCGAGCGGACCGCAGCAGCACATGCTCCACGATGTAGAGCTGCGAGCGTTGGCGATTGAGCGAGCCCACCTGTTCGGCCAGCGCATGGGCACGGGCCACCGCGCTCCCGGTGTCCGGGAACTTCCCCGCCAGGTGCCACCCGGCCTCGAAGGACGCCTTGCAGACCAGCGCCACGGAGGACTCCCCAGGCAACGACCCCACGCGGAAGTTCTCCAGCGAGCTCGCCGCGCCCAGGAACGCGCCGCTCACCGCCTGGGCACGCAGCGGCGATGCCACCGGGCTCTCGGGAGCGGGCAGGGACAGGACGGGAGCGAAGCGCTCCTCGATGGTGTCCGCATACCGCGCGAGCGCGCGACCCTCGGGCGCGGGCCCTCCCGAATCGGAGAGGTCGAGTCCGTGCTCGTCCAGCGTGTCGATGAGCGGCCGTGCATCCGCCTCATTCATTCCAAGCTGGATGCGGCTCTTGATGGCCATGCCCGCGACATTCCCGGGGCCCGGCCGCTCCAGATAGTCGATGCCGCGTCCGCGTCCATGCGTGCTCTGGACCAGGCGCTGAAGCAGCGCGAGCTTCGCTTCCATCAAACGCTCGGCCTGCACCGCCGCCGGGCGTCCTTCCCAGGCCACGTTCGCCACCGAGTCGTCGTCGAGCTCCTCCCCACAGAGCGCGAGCAGCACGTCGAGGAACCGATTGCGTCGCTCGGTGACGGGGTCCTGGCTGGCGACCAGCTCCTCGAGGCCAAGCGCATAGCCCGGCGTGCCTGCGCCAGGGACCTCCCGCTTGAGCAGCGGCTCCACATCGGGAACCGAGTCCGCGAGTGACTGGGAGAAGTACGTCTGTCTCAGCTCCGTGTCGCTCGAGAACAAGTCGCGGACGTGAGCGAGCTGCGCGAAGAAGTCAGTGAGGAGCTGCTCGAAGACGAGCAGGTAGCCCTTGAACTGCCGCGCCTGCCCCTGTCGCGCCAGGGGAGCGCCCTCGGAGAGTCCCGCCGAGCCGATGCCGTAGACCATCGGGTACTGCGTCTGGATGGAGGTGTAGCCGCGGAAGTCCTGGCGCTGACCTTTCGGCATGGCGAGGTACTCCTCGTACTGGGGCGCCAGGGGGTAGGTTCGGCGCTGCTCGGCCCACAGGCGGTCCAGCTCGCGGCGCACGCGCGCGGGTTGGGGCTTCACCTCGACGCCGTTGCGGAACAGGCGGATGGAGAAGCCGCCCCGCTTCGCGTCCACACCCGCGTCCACGATGAGCACCTGGTTCGGTGCCACGGGAAGCGAGCCGTCCGGGCCCACCGTCACCTTCTCGTCCGCGCGCAGGCTCACGTTGCGGACGCTGGTGACGCCTGGCGTCTGGACCATCGCCCGGGTCAGGTCCTGGATGGCGATGGACGTCGCCTGGGGCTGGAGCTCCGTGTCGGCGATGAAGCCGTCGCGAAGCAGCGGCCCCTCGAAGATTTCGTCAGGCGTGTGGCCCGCGTCGAGCAGGGTCTTCAGCGATTCGCGAAGAGGCTCCGGCGCGAGGAAGTTCCCGATGCGGAAGAACAGACCGGCGAGGATGACCTCGGGTGTGCGGCTCTCGTCGATGCTCGCGTCGGCGGAGACGGTGGCCTCCACGTGCTCCAGCAGGGTGACTGTCCGGAGGTCCTCGCACAGTCCCCGGTGTCGGTTGTAGACGCGACGAACGGCGCTGATGATGGAATCGGGTGAGCTCTCATCGGTGGCGCAGTCGTCCCGGCCCGGCGCGTAGATGGCGACGTCATAGAGGCCCTGCACCGCGTCGGACGTGGCGGGCGTGAGCCAGACGTTGCCAACGGCGGGCACCCGGTCGATGAGGAGCTTGCGATAGTCGCGCTCCGTCAGCGGGTTGCACGGAAGGATGTCGAGCGCGGGGAAGAGCCCCTGTCGCTCCGGCTCGATGAGGCCCGTCACCGGGTCCAGCAGCATGTCCGCGAGGGGGAACGAAGCCCGATAGGACAGCTCCGTGAGCGCGTAGCAGAGCTGCTCCAGCGTGGTGACGCCCGGGTCGTGCTCGTTGTAGTCCGTCCAGATTTTCCCGGAGAGCTCCTGGACGAGCGTGGTGCCTTCTTCCTTGAGGGCCACGTAGTTCATGCCCACGTTCGCGGGCGGCTCGGCGCTGACGGTGACGGGCTCTGTCATGAAGGACTCCAGGAGGCTCAGTAGCCCTCGGCCAACGGCTCGGCGGTGGGCGCACCGGCGGCTTGCAGCTCGTGCCGCGTGGCGGAGGTGAGGAAGTACCAGTCGGACTCCAGCGTCTCGGGCGGAGGCGTGTGCCCGAGCTCCAGCGACAGCAGCGCCGCGACATAGGGCCGCGTCTGGATGAACTCCGAGATGTCCGCCTCGGAGCCGTACCGTCCCTGCCGCGTGGCGCGGGACGCGTCGTAGAACCACGGCGACAGATACTCCACGAGCTCGCGGTCCAACCGGTCGATGCTCGCACCGACGTCCTCACCCACGCGGAAGTCCAACAGGGCCTTCACGGTGACGTGTACGTAGAGGGGGTTGACGACGCGAACCTGGGCGAAGGGGCTTGTGCGCTCCTGGAGATAGCCCTCGATGCGCTCCAGCATGTCCGAGGTGACCTGGGGCACGGTGGGGTCCGCCGACGTCGTCCCATCGCGTCCGGGCACCACGACGACGAGCACCGCGCCGGGCACACCGGACTGGCGCGGCGTATGGGCGGGCAGGGCCTTCACCTTCCAGATGGACGGGAATCGCTCCAGCACCAGGCGCTCGTAATCCCACGCGAGCACGGCGCGCTCCTTGTGGCGCAGCCGCTCGGAGGCGCGGGCCTCGAAGGTGCGAGGCGTCTCGGGCGGACGGCCGCCGAAGGACGGCATCGGCTGGGAGATGCTCCCGATGTCAGGCAGCTCCTGCACGGAGAGGGTGATGCTCCCGGCCGGCACGGGCGTGTCCACGTCCACGCCGGGCTCCTGCCGCGTGGACAGCAGGGCGTGCGGCGTGATGTCGAGCGTGCGAGGAAACAACTCCGCGTCGTCCGCCACGGAGGCCCGCATCCACTGAATCGCCGCCTCCTCACCCGCCGGCATCAGGTGGCTGCCCTGCGAGCTGAAGGCCGGAAGGCTCAGCGCGAGGATGCCCGTGCCCTGGAATCCTCCGGTCGAATCGAAGAGGACCTGTGACGGCGCGAGCGCCTTCCAGCCCCCCGCCGTGAGCAAGTCCCACCGCACGACGGGCGGCTCACCTGTGCCGGTGAAGGTGCCGCTCAACTGGAATAGCAGCGTGAGCGTCTGCGCCGTGTCCAGCCCCGTGAAGCCCAGGTACAGGTTGGCGGGCGCCTTGAAACGCGGCAGCAGCGACATGGGACGCCGCGTGTCGGAGGACACCTGCTGGAATCCCTCGAATGGCAGCAGGTGGAAGAAGCGCGCGTCGTCCAACGTGCAGCGGGCCGAGTAGTGGACGCTCAGCTTCTGGAGCTGGGGCTGCCAGGGAGGATTGGGATACTTCAGGTCCTTCGGAGGCTGCATGCATTCGGTGAGGCACTTCTCGATGCACTCCAGATACTCCTTGCCCGTCTTGCCCGCGCACTTCCCCCGGCACTTCGCGCGGCAGCCGAGCGGGTCCGGAATCTCGCCCAGCACCGCGCTGAGCACGTTGACGGTGTAGAGCGAATCACCGAAGGCATAGGACGGCGCGGCCAGCCGCAGCTCCAGCGCGCTGGTGGCGGGGTCGTAGTAGTCGGGCGGCGCGCTGGGGCTGATGTCGAACTGCTCCAGTTGCGTGTCCTGGCACAGCTCGCCCAGCGCGGCGGGCGTGGGATTGGCGCAGTCCTCCTTCGTCCGGAAGAGGTAGCCGCGCACCGCGTCCCACGGCTCCACGCCTCCCTGTGGGGACACGGGCGAGAGCGGCGATGCGAGCGGTTGCAGCGTCCAGGAGCCCGGCTGGAGCACGCGCAGGTCGGCGAGGAAGCTCTGGTTGTCGAAGAGGTCGGTCGAGGTCTTGCCGTCCGGTCCCACCACATAGTCACGGTAGTAGCCGTGAAACCCATCCGAGTTGGAGGGCAGGTTGAACCAGTCCAGGGAGAGGCGCAGGGTGTCGGGCCGCTTGACGAAGAGTTCGGTGTGCCGGATTCGCACGTAGGACCCGACGACGGGTGACGCGCCGAACAGCGGCCAGGGCGTGCTCGGGTCCACTTCCCCCTGCGTGTTCTCCACGCTCACGCCCGACAAGTCGGAGACCCGGACGTGCAGCTCCAGCGTGGAGAAGTCCACCGCGTCCAGCAGCGACACGGGGTGCACTTCGACGCCGGACCTCAACGTGACGGGCTCGGACTTCAGCAGAGCCCGGAGCATGGGCAGGTCCGCGGCGGGGGCGGCGCCATTGGGCACCACGGCGGGCGCGGAGGGCGTCAGCTCGAACCAGAGGCCAAAGCCGCGCACCAACGGCTGCGTCCCGTCCACCGGGTGAGGTGGCGGGAGGATGGCCTCGTAGCGCTCCACCGTCAGCCAGCCCTCGGCGGTGGAGACCTGGAGCGTGAAGGACTCGCGCAGCACCTGGAGGAGCACGCTCTGCGCGTCCAGGCCCGTCACCGACGCGAGCGCCGTCAGCAGCGTGCTCAGTCGCTTCGCGGAGGCCGGACCGAGGGGGACCTCCAGCGTCACCACGCGACTGCCGCCCGTCAGCAACAGGTAGCGAGAGGCGAGCGCGAAGCCGAGCGTCGCGGGCACGGTGACGGTGGTGGACGTCACGCCCGTGCTCACCGCGCCGAAGGTGGCCCAGCCAGGGAGCCGCTCGTCGGAGGTCGACTCCGCGTCGGTCTGCTCCGGCTCCAGCGGCATCCTCGACGTGAGCACCTGCTGGACGACGGTGAGCGCGTCCTCCTCGCTGGCGAGTGGCGACGTTGGCAGCAGGGGCCCACGCAGCACGCGCAGCGCCAGTCGCTGGGCGATGGTGGCGGGCGTGACGCCCACCGAGGTGTCCGAGGCGAAGAGGATGTCCTGCCCATCCGGACGCTTGCCCGCGGGAAAGAGGGTGCCCCGAGGGACGAGCGCTTCGCGCACCTCCTCGTCCTCGGCCAGGGTGAAGGTGAGGTACGCGCTGTCGGGGAGCGCGGCGCGGTGGCTCAGGCGCAGGACGTCGCGGTGATAGAAGCCGGCGTACCGGCCCGACACCGTGTTGACGGTGTCCTGCGCGGTGCGGAAGAGCTGCACGAAGGACAGATAGAGCGCCAGGTGCGGCGGATGATTTCCCGTCGCGAGCGCCGCGGGCAGCAGGGTGGCCGTGAGGCCCTGGAGTCGGGACAGCGCATCGAGGAACGGGTCGAGCAACGGCTCCAGCTTCGCCGCCGCCGCGCGAGCGCGCGCTTCCTTCGTGGCGCCCTTGTAGCTGGCGCCGTCCGAGGCGAGCTCCTCCAGCCCCCAGATGGGCAGCATGCCGGCCGTGTCCAGCCGCACCTGCCGCCCGAGCGCCTGGGGCAGCCCCGCGCCCTTCGCCGCGCTCACCAGCGCGCGCAGCGCCGCGGACAGCGGGCCCTCCACGGCGCTGACCAGGCCCTGTCCGAGCAGCCGGGACAGCTCGCCCTGCGCGCCCAGGCCCGTGCCTCGCAACCAGAGGTCGAAGCGCCGGGCCAGTCCGAGGATGAGCTGGAAGGCGTCCGACAGCGTGGTGAAGGCCCGCTCGAAGCTGCGCGCCGAGTCCACCTCCCGCGCGGTGATGAGGAAGCGGTCCTCCACCGCGCTCGCATCCAGCGCGTCGATGGAGGCGAGCACCATCACCGGGTCCGCGAGGAAGAACTCCGACCAGTCTCCGTCGCGCGTGTTCTTCAGGTCATAGAAATAGATGAGCGCGCCGAAGCGGGGCGCGAAGTCGAGCAGCTCCGAGCGCGTGCGCCCGTCCACCGGCGCATACCCCGCTTCCAGGGCCCGCAGCCAGCGGCCCATCTGGCTGGGCGCATCGTTGATGGCGACCTTCGTGTCGGGCGGGGCCATGGGCTAGGGCCCCTGCACCGGGATGCTGCCCTCCTGGAGATAGAAGGGGTAGACGAGGTTGCTGCGCGTGTTCGTCTGCGTGACGATGTACGAGACGGTGATGGTCAACAGTCCATCCGCCGTCGCATCCCGCTGCACCGTCACCGCGTCCACGGCGATGCGCGACTCCCAGTAGAGGATGGCCTGCTGGACGTAGTCTTGAATCTGCCGCGTCAGCGTGGTGTTGATGCTGCGGAAGACCATCTGCCGCAGCTCGCAGCCGTAGTTCGGGAGCATGACGCGCTCCCCCAGCGAGGTGGACAGGAGCACCCAGAGGCTCTCGCGGATGTCCTGGTCATCGCTGACCATGAGCACGCCGCCGGAGCGCCGGGAGAAGGTGGGCGGGAAGCTCCACCCGGTACCGAGGAACGAGGGGGCCTTGGTCTCCATGGCGCCTCAGCCTCCAATCATCACCGTGGGAAACCCCACGAGGATGGTGCCGCCGTGGGCCGTCTTGTCCCCGAGCCGCGCGGCGGGCAGGCCCATCACCTTCACCGTCGTGGAACCCTTCATGACGGCGTCCGGCGGCCCCACGCAGATGGCGATGTCGCCGACCTTCGCGGCGGGCAGCCCGCCAATCAGCACCGTGGGCGCGCCGGGGCCGGCGATGGGGCCTCCGACGTGAGGCACCTGCACGGGGCCCACGGGGGTAGTCATCGGGCACTGATGGAAGTCCGTGACGCGGGCGGCGGGAGGCATGGGGCGCACCTTTCGGGGACAGCGCTCAGTTGATTTTCACCAGCGAGCCGCGGACGGTGAGGATTCCACCGGACTTCACCTCGGTCTGGGTATTGCCGCTGGCGGAGAAGCTCACGGACGCCTTGTTCGCCACCTGCTTGCCGCTCACGGAGACGTTGCCCGTGGCTTCCAGCGTCAGGTTGGCGCCCGCCTTCACCGCGACGTTTCCCTTCGCGGTGATTTTCACGTCCTTGCCGCTGTCCAAGGCGATGCCGCCCTTGGACAGGGACACGGTGTTGCCGTTGCTGTCTTGAATGGAGATGGCACCGGACGAGTCGTCCAGCTTCACGATGTGATTGCCGGGCGTCTTGATGACGATGACCTTCTTCTCGTCATCGAACGACAGCTCCAGCTTGGAGCGCGTGACGACCGCCTTGCGCGTGTTCTTCTCGTCGGGCGCGGACGCCGGCGCGTGCTGCTTGCTGTACACGGAGCCGAGGATGACGGCGTGGCGCGGGTCCTCGTTCATGAAGCCCACCACCACCTCGTCGCCGACCTCCGGGTAGAACAGCGCCCCCACGCCGCTGGACGCATAGAATGTCGCCAGCCGCGCCCACACGCCCTTGCTCGGCTCCTGGAGCAGCGGCAGGCCCACCTGCACGCGCAGCTCGCCGCCGGGGTCCTTGGCCACCTGCTGCACCACGCCCGTCTGCAGCCCTTTTATCGGCGGGAGCTGTCCGGCCGCGTCCGGCGCCGCGATGTCGGGGTTCTCCACGGTGAACCAGCGCGGCGACAGGCCGAAGTCCGCCGCCGTCATCCAGCGCCCGTCCTCGATGTGGTGGTGCACGGCGCTGATGAAGGCGACGCCGTTGAAGCGTGGCCCCACGCCCCCCAGCTCCAGCATCTTGCCCACCTGCGCCAGCGCGCTGCCGTGGAAGCGCACCGAGCCGCGAATCTTCGCCAGCTTCGACAGGAGCAGCTCCGCGGAGGCCCAGTCCTGGAGGTCCGCGGACTGCAGCTGCGCGCCCGTCTGGAGCGCGAACTTCTTCGCGCCGAACACCTTCGCCAGGTCCGCGGAGGTGACGTTGCCCTGCTCCTTCACGGAGACATTGCGCGGTCCAGACTCGATGAGCTTCTGTGCGCCCGCGTCCCAGGTGTAGCCCTTGATGGAGGACGCGTCGAGCTGGGTGGTGGCGTCCATCTCCACCTGGAGGTCCAGGATGGAGCGGCCATAGGTGAGGTTCAGCACGGGCGCCTGGGAGGTGTTGGGCGGGGCCACCGTCACCTCGCCGCCGTCCGCAATGACGACCAGGCCGTTGAGCTGCGCCCGTGTCACCATCAAATCCCAGTCGGTGGCGTAGTACTGGACGATTTCCTCGTGCACCCCTGTCGTGGCCGTCACGTCGCTGGCCAGCCCGTTGCGCGACAGCAGCGTCTGGATGAGCGCGCTGTCCTTCACCTTCTCGAAGAAGCCGCTCTTGCGCTCCAGCGTCATCTTCATCGCCTCGTCGGTCAGCTCCACCACGAGCTTGGAGCCGGAGGACTGGTCGATCTCCAGGCCCTGGCTGGACACGATGCCCTTGAAGATGCGCGTGTTCACGCCGTCGTAGCCGGCGGAGATGACCACCTTGGCCCCGGGAATGAAGATGTCCTGGCTGCTGATGGGGAACAGGCCCGTGGACGCGCTGCCGTCGAACAGCACCAGCTTCGCGCGCGGCAGCTTGTTGACGCCCAGCCACGTGTCCACGCTGAGGACCTGGTACGTCTTGGGGATGACCTCACCGTTCGACTCGATGGTGAACGTCGCCAGCGCCCCCTCGTTCTTCTCCGGATAGGGCGTGGTCATGTCTGGCTCCCCTGCAGCGGCGGGAACATCAGCTGCGAGCCCACGGTGAGCCGCCGGAAGTCCGACAGCCCGTTGACCTTCGCCACCTCCAGATACAGCGTGCTGGAGCCGTAGATGCGGAAGCACATCAACGGCAGCGTGTCTCCCGCCTGCACCGTGCGCACGTGCGTCAGGTCCGGCGAGTTCATCCGCGCCTTGAGCGCCAGCTCCACCTCGTCGTTGTAGCCAAGGAAGGTCCCCTTGGCCCGCGCGCGCAGCGGCGTGCCGTCCGGCTTGAACAGCGTGTACGTCATGCTCAGCTTGGACAGCCGGCACTTGAACAGGAACGTGCCCCACGACAGCTTCAGGTAGTTGGGGCTGTGGATGTTCCCGTTGTAGGTGAAGACCAGGTTCTTGAACTTGGACACCTGCTCGGCGATGCCGTCGTCGGTGAAGGGCATCAGTCCTGGCAGCGGACTGGGCACGACTCCGGTGCCGTCGAACACCAGCTCCAGTTCCACCGTGTCCGCGGGAATCCGGTTGAAGTCCGGCGAGCCACCGGGGCTGCCCTGGGTCTGGTTGTCGTTGTACTTGACGCAGTAGGTCTGCGAGTACGACGCCGGGTTGATGTACACGGTGTAGCTGCCGACC
The DNA here is from genome assembly GCF_013336725.1 of Myxococcus sp. CA040A. Classification (NCBI taxonomy): domain Bacteria; kingdom Pseudomonadati; phylum Myxococcota; class Myxococcia; order Myxococcales; family Myxococcaceae; genus Myxococcus; species Myxococcus sp. CA040A. The sequence goes on from NZ_JABUMR010000017.1 coordinate 131,648, forward strand.
TCCGACGTGAAGTCGGACTTCTGGTAGGCGATGACGTTCATCTTCTCGAGGCTGCCGGAGAACCCCATCGCTACCGCTCCTGTCGCGCCTTCAAGACCTGGAGGACGCGGCGCACGCAATCCTCCACCAGCTTCTGGTGCGCCTGCTTCTCGTCGTCGCAGCCGCAGTCGCCCACGGGCGTGCTGGGCGTCTCCGGAATCGCCTCGCCGGAGCCGCCCCGCACGCTCATCTGGATGCCGACCTCGTTGACTTCCAGGGCCATGGCGCGCGCCTCACATCAGCCGGGACGTGAGCTGGGCCAGCTTGATGGCGACAGAGGCCGGGCTCCCCAGATTCACGCGCTCGAAGTAGTTGTAGGACAGCTCCAGCGACTCCGTGAGGATGCGGTTCTCCTGGGAACTCATCGGGGACACCTCCCAGCGCAGCGGCCAGGCGTTGATGAAGCCCCATGCCACCAGTGGCAGGCCATCCTCGTTGAGCAGCAACACGAGGATGTTCTGCGGCAGGAGCGGCAATGACAGCCCCGAGCCCACGCTCTGTCCGAACCACTCCGCCAGGAACGAGTCCCGCGTCACCACGCCCCGCTTGAGCACCAGGTTGGAGTACCTGGCGGCCTTGGGCAGCTTGTGCGTGAAGCGATTCTCGCCCCCCTCGGTGACGTCCTCCGTGTCCCAGCGGGCCTCGATGCCGGAAATCTCCTGGAAGGAGGCGTCCAAATCGCTCGCCGCCGCGAGCAGGGTCGCGGAGCCGAGGACGGAGACGCTGAAGTAGAACGCGCCTGGCGGATAGTAGGGTTCGGACATGGCGATGGCTGTGATTACGGCGCGGCGACGACGAGCGTTTCGAAGGCGACCTCGAGCGACTCCACGGCGACCTCGTTGCCTTCCGACTTGAGGTCCGTGCCGGAGAGCTTCGTGGGCCACGCGTTGTTCAGGGTCCACGTCATCTTCGGTGCGCCCTGCTCATCCAGCAGACTGATGATGACCGTCCGCCGGGCAATCGTGTTCATCTTGATTTCGTTGTACCAATCCCAGAAGCGGGCATCGTTGATGAAGATGCCCTTGCGCATCTTCACGTTGCCGACCTTGCCCAGTCCCGGCATCTTGATGGGAAAGAAGCTGGGGTTGTTGCCGTGCCGGTACTCGATGACCTGCGTCTCCGTCTCCAGGCCATCCACTTCCTGGAAGCTGACGGACGTGTCGTCCCCCAACTGGACGGAGAAATAGAATTTCGGCAACGGCCAGATATCGTTTTGGACTTCTCCTGCCATGGCGGCTCCTCGGTGAATTCGTGAAGGGTGGAATCAGTCGTCGAAGTCCGGCGGGCGCTACGCGCTGGCGCCTTCCATCTTCTGCTTGAAGGTCAGCTCGATGAACTCCGCGGGGCGGATCATCTGCAGGGTGACCTGGACGACCATGTAGCCCTCCAGCACGTCCTGGGCCGTCATGGTGCTGCCGAGGCCGCACTCCACGCTGAACGCATCCGATGCGGTGGCGCCCAACAGGCCTCCCTGGGACCACAGCCCCTGGAGGAAGCTGGACACCATGGACGTGACGGAGGCCCAGGTGTTGCCGTCGTTGGCGGCGAAGACGAAGCGGTCCAACGCGGCCTTGATGGACTGCTCGGCGTACGTGAGGGTGCGGCGCACCTGGATGTAGCGCCAGTCATTGCTGTTGCCGTCGAGCGTGCGCGCGCCCCAGACGACGGAGCCCCGGCCCACGAACTCGCGCACGGCGTTGACGGCCTTGCCATCCACCGGGACGTTGAGGTCCGCCTGCTGCTCGTTGTTGAGCTTGAACGTGGTGCTGGTGACACCGGTGAGGCTGACGTTGGCCGGCGCGTTCCACACGCCCCGGTTGGTGTCGTTCCAGGTGTAGATGCCCGCCATGGCGCCGCTGGACGGCAGCACGTCGTCCTTGCGGGAGATGATGCGCAGCATGTCCGTCAGGAGCGGCAGCGCGGCGGTGAGGTTCTGGTTCAGGACCTGGATGTCCTCGGGCGCCGTCACCGTGCCAATCTTGGCGATGTCCGCGTCCACCGCCGTCTTGCGCGAGGGCGCGTTGGTGTAGAGGTTGGCGCTCTCCGCCAGCAGGATGGTCTTGAGCGTCGCGTCCGTCTGGATGTTGGTGTAGTCGAAGTCGCTCAGCTCCTGCACCGTGGTGTGCAGGAAGGGGAAGTACGTCATCCCGTAGTTGAGGAACTTGCTGCCCAGCACGCCCCGGTAGTCGGAGATGACGGTGGGCAGGGTCGTCTGCGTGACGCTGGCGGAGCCATACACGTCCAGCACGGCCACGCGGTCCTGCAGCGCGCCGCACTGGGCGAGCATGGCGGTGGCCACCGTCCCGTAGTCCGCCAGCGCCGTCAGGTTCACCGCGTCCGGCACCACGAGCATGGTGGGGCCCACCTGCTCGGCGATGATGTCCAGGCCTCCGACGAGCGTGGCCGCCTCCAGCGTGCTCGTGTAGTCGCCGACGGAGACGATGTACGCGGTGCCGCCGCCGTTGGCGTAGAACAGACGCAGGCTGTTGAAGAGGACGTACTTGGTGCCCGCCTTGGGGACCAGGTCGTAGTACTTCCAGCCGGGCGTGGCGCCGGCGCTGTCATACACCTTGAAGTCGTAGTCGCCCGACTTCTGCTTGGTGGTGTCGGTGACCTCGGTGAGGTCGAACGTCGGGTCCGGCGCCCCGCCGAAAATCTGCTCGTAGTCCGCCAGCGAGTTGATGAGGACGGGCTTGTTGGGAATGGGCTTGCCGCTGAGCGTCGCCGTCTTGGTGTAGCCGATGAACGCGGGCACCGCCGTCTGGATGCCGACGACGGAAGGCGGGAAGGCGTCCAACTCGGTGACATAGACGCCGGGGGTTTTACGGGCTGTCCTGATGGGCATCGGGTCCTCTCTTCGCTTCGTGGGTGGGGCTTCGGGGTTCAGAGGTTCAGGTAGATGTCCGAGTAATCCCGCCGATCGAGGGGGGAGGGCCGTGGCCCCTGGGGCATGCCGGAAGGTCTGGTGCCGCGCGGGACACCGGGGAGCGGGCCCACCCGGGGCAGCACCAGCGCGGGCGAGGCCACGGGCACGTTGGACATCAGCGTGTTCTCGAAGAGGCTCTGTTCGCGCGTCCCCTGGAGCTCGAAGACGTAGTCGGGGACCTCCTGCAGCGGCAGGTCCTGGTCCGCGATGAAACGGTAGGTCACTCCCGCGCCGGGGACCTGGACGGGCACCGGGCCGGAGAAGGTGACGGGCTGGGGCGAGCCCACGTCGAGCAGTCGCAGCGCGTCGTAGCGGACGCCCTGGGGCGGCACGACGAAGTAGCACCAGCGGGTCTTCCGCCGCTCGAAGCGCAGCTCGGCGCGCAGCGGGACGACGCGGGTCTGCTCCGCGCCCAGGTGCAAATCACACAGGGGATACAGGCCCGTGTCTTCGGGGTTCGGCTTGGCCAGCACCAGGTCGAGGAAGGCCAGCGGCGTCGGGTACGCCTGGGTGTAGAGGACCTTGCTCTCGATGAGTATCCCGCCGTCGAGGTCGAGCTGGCGGACGGTGTAGAGGCCCTCGGGCAGGGCCGCGAGGTCCAGGTAGGCGAAGTCGCCCACGCGCTGCTCGGGAATGCCGGGCCCGCGCGCCACGCGCACCTGCTGACAGGAGATGGCGGAGGGCGCCTGCTTCCCCAGGAGCAGCGTGACCGGGATGCTGCACGGCTTGCAGAGGACCTCCTCCCCCGAGATGTCGAGCAGGACTATTTCGGCGGTCTCCGGGAGCAGCGGCACCTGCATCTGCACCTGGGCCACGCGCTGTCGGCTGGCGGCGGTGACCTGCTCGCCCGGGTTGAGCAGGATGGGCAAGGTCCTGGTGGCCGTGCAGTGGAGGTCCTGGTCCGTGGGCTCCGGCGGCTGTCCGGCGAAGTGGGCCTGGCGGTTGCTGAAGTAGAGGTTGTCCGAGGTGGGCTGGAAGTCGCTGGGCAGGTCGGTGAAGTTGACGAAGAAGGGCGTGTCGGGAATCAGCACGAAGGACAGCCACGTCCACTGGCCCGCCTTCTCGCGTCGCTCCATCGCCTTGAGCAGCTGCGCGCGGCGGTTGAAGTCGTAGAGGACGGAGAAGGCGGTGCCCTCGTCGCGGAAGAGCAGGCCCAGGTCCCTGAGCGTCGCCGCCGTCGCCGCCGTGGGCCGGCAGACCAGGGCCGGACAGCGCCCCTCGGAGCGGTTGAAGTAGGTGTGCCGCAGGTCCACCGACAGCAGTCGCTCGAAGGTGTAGCGGCGCGGCGGCACGTCGTAGTCGTCGAGCGACTCGTTCGTGGCCAGGGCCCTGGCGAGGCGGGGCAGGTCGCCCTGCCGCAGCCGCAGGGGGCCATCCAGGGAGCGCTCGTTGGCGCGTCGGAAGCGCCTCATGGCTGCATTCCCTGGGGCCGGCCGGGCGCTTCGACACCCTTGGCCGCGGACACCTGGCCCTGCATGGCCTCGCCCCGGTAGGGAATCATCCGGACCTTGTAGAAGACGGAGGGGAGGTACTTCACACCCGCGAGCCCCATCAGGTGGTTGAGGCCCAGGAGGTCCAGGTCGACGAACTCGAACGTGAGCTTGTCGATGTCCGGGTCCAGCCCCGGCAGGCTCTGCTGGGTGAACCAGGGGGTCTGCTGGAAGAAGCTGATGACGTGGGAGATGGCCTCCAGCCCCACCGGGTACGCCTGGTCCTCGAAGTTGGCGTACAGCAGGACGAAGAGGTCGATGAAGAGCGGCGGCGCGATGAGGCCGTACGTGTCCGGCGACACGGGCACGTTGCGGTTGTAGGTGCTGACGATGGTCTCGTGCCGGATGTTCGCCAGGAACATCACCACCGCGTCTCGCGCGGGCGCCGCGGGACGCCCTTCGCTGTCCGTCAGGTTGGAGAGGACGACCCACGGCTCCTGCCGGGGCGCCGCCTCCGCGTTCCGGATGAACTCATCCAGACGCCTGCGGACCAGCTCCAAGGTTCCTCCCAGCTTGCCCAAGACGAGACTCCTCCAGCACGCGCGCCGGGCGTGTCTGTGATTAATGAGGGTGGTGAGACCCGGAGGGCCGCCGGGGTTTTCGCGAGCGAAGATCCAACCGCCGACCGTTCGCCACAGCCGCTGAATGGTTCACGCGAAGATTGATTCGCGAGATGGTCAAACAGTAACAGGGAAAGTCAGTGTGTCAATGGGGGTGGGTTTGTCTGACTTGACGAGGAGGATGTCTGTTGAAACCCCGTGCGTCTGTATTTGAGGTCACGCGAAGGGGCGGATTCCGGCGGTGCGCTTCGCGGGCGTCAGCGCACGTAGGACGTCCTGCCCCCGGGGCGCGTGGGGCGTGGACGTGGAATCAGGGGACTGACCTGGAGGGTTCGCGGGAGGGGCCGTCCCGGACAGCGGGCCTCGGGTGGGGAGGCCGCGCGTCGACGGGAAAGGGCCCCCGGCGCCGCGCGGGCCGGATTTTCGGCCTCGCGCGCATTTCCGGAGGAGGAGGTCGGGTGGACCCCCGGCGAGCAGGCCAGGGACGTAGGGCCTGGAAACGAATGAGTCCGCCCTTCTTTCGAAAGGCGGACTCGATGTGAGTCAGCGACCCCGTGAGGGCGTCGGTGCGGGTCAGGCGAGGGCGGCGGCGTCCAGGCCCGCGTCGGCCATCAGGAGGGCCAGCTCCGCCTTGAGCTTGTCCTTGGCGCGAATCTCGAGCTGCCGGGCGCGCTCGCGGGAGAAGCCGAAGTGCTCGCCCAGCTCGCTGAGCGTCATCTCCGCGTCACCCATCACCCGGTTCTCGATGATGAAGCGCTCGCGCGGGTCCAGGCGGCGCAGCGCGCGCTGCACGAGGTCACGGGTGAGGCCCGCCTGCTGGCGGTCGGCCACCTCGTCCTCGTGGGACGCGGCGGAGGACTCGACGAAGTCCAGGTGGGTGGCGTCGCCGTCCTCGCCCACGGGCGCGTCGAGCGACAAGTCCCGGCCGCCCATGCGCTGCTCCATCTCGCGCACCTCGGAGGCCTTCACGTTCAGCCGGCGGGCAATCTCCTCCGCGTTGACGACGCTCGCGTCGCCGGCGCCCATGCGCTCCAGCTCGCGGCGGGTGCGCGCCAGGCTGAAGAACAGCCGGCGCTGCGCCTGCGTCGTGCCCAGCTTCACCAGGCTCCAGTTGCGCAGGATGCAGTTCTGGATGTACGCGCGAATCCACCACACCGCGTAGGAGATGAGGCGGATGCCCTTGTCCGGGTCGAACTTCTGCACGGCCTTCATCAGGCCGATGTTCGCCTCCTGGATGAGGTCCGACATCTTCAGGCCGTAGGAGCGGTACTCGTAGGCCACCTTCACCACGAAGCGCAGGTTGGCCGTGACGAGCTGGTGGCCCGCCATCAGGTCTCCCCCGCGAAAGCGGCGCGACAGCTCCTGCTCCTTCGGCTGCGTCAGCAGCGGGTACTGGTTGATCTCCGAGAGGTACGTGGAGAGGGAATCCGGGGAGGAGAAGTGGGAGGTTTCCTGCATGGCGTCTCTCGGGGAAGGGGGCCGGTGGGAGCCGCGCGTCGGCGGCACGGGACGGGTCCTTCGCAATGCATGTGCCACGGCTCTTCCCAAGCGTTCCCAAGTGAATGCGCGGGTTTGCATCAAGGGGGGAGGGTGCTTAAGGGCGGCACCCTTTCGTTTTTACAGGGGGGTATTTCGAAGTCTCTTCCGACTGTCTTCCGGCCGACAGTGGGAGCGGGTGGGGCACGTGGCGGCATCCAGGCGAGCGAGGTGGCGGTTGTGCGAGGCGCGTCCCTGTCTCGCTTCGTCATCGCCACCTTGGGGGGATGGAGAACCTGTTCCAGCTCTTCGCGGTGTCCGCGGTGGTGATGGGGGTGTCGCAGACCATCGCCCGCGAGCGCATCTTCGCGCCGCTGCGCGAGCGGCTGGGTGGCAAGGACACGTGGTGGGGATATCTGGTGTCGTGTCCCTACTGCCTGTCGCACTACGTGGCCTTCGTGCTGGTGCCGCTCACGGGGACGTACGCCATCGACGTGGTGGTGGGCGGCTGGCCTGGGTGGGCGTTGAGCTGGTTGCTGTCCTCGCTGCTCATCACCGTCATCGCCGCATTCTTCCGGGTCATCTTCTGGTTCGTGGATGAGAGCCAGGGGCTGGTGCGGCGGCGGCAGCGGACGGAAGAAGAGGAGACCGCGACGAAGCGGCTGGTGAGGAAGCAGGTGGAGCAGCAGGTCTCCGAGGAGCCCCACGAGCCGCTTCCTCCGTCACGGCACTGAGGGGCGGCGCGGGACTACCCGTGCCCCTGGCATCATGAGAAGAAGGTGCCCGGCTGGCGTCCGGAAGCAGGGTCGCGCTCGCGGGCGTGGATCGGCTGCCGCCGCGACGACGCGGAGGCACCAGGGGCTCGATGGCGGACGACTCGAAGCGGATGGGCGAGATGGCGGGCGGGTGGGCCACCTGGGGGTGGCGGGTGCTCCTGGTATTGCTGCCCGCGGGGTTCTTCTTCCGGGCGGTGGCCAGCGGCGGGGTCTTCATTGCCGGGGACACGCTGCGCGTCTTCTATCCGACGCGGGCCTTCTGGGCCGCGAGGGTGTCCGCGCTCGAATTGCCGGAGTGGTTCCCGTATGACGGCTTCGGTCAGTCCTTCGTGGGCGCCATCAACGCGGGAGCGTTCCATCCCACGTCGCTGCTTCACCTGGTGCTGCCGCTCGGCGCCGCGGGGACCGTGACCTTCTTGAGCTGTTATCTGCTGGCGCTGGTCGGCACGTACGCCCTGATGCGGGAGTACCGGGTCCCCCGGGCCGGAGCGCTCTTCTCGGCCATCACCTTTGCATTCTGCGGCTACCTGGTCGCCATCACCAACAACTCGACCTACCTGCTGTCCGCCAGCGCGGTGCCCGCGACGCTCTGGGCGGCGGTCCGCTTCCTGCGGGCCCCTTCCGTCGGAAGACTGGCCGCGGGCGGGGCGTTGCTGGCGTTGGTCGCCGCGGGTGGTGACGCGCAGGGCTTCGCCATGGTGAACGGGTTCGTCGTGCTCGTGGCTTGCGTGGAGCCGGCGGCGGGGACCTGGCGTCGGCGCGTGGTGACGTGCGCGTTGCTGGTCGCCACGGGTGGGTTGTTGGCCGCGCCGCAGTTGCTTCCCGCCGCGGCGCTCGCGGGGTCCGGAGAGCCCGGGGCCCGGTCGCTCGCGGAGGCCCAACGCTTCGCGCTGGCCCCCCTGCGCTTGTGGGAGCTGTTCATGGGGCCCTTCCTCGCGGACGTCGAGGGAATGCGCGGCATCCCCGAGGAGGTGGTCCGCAACCTCGTTCCGTCTGGCGGCTTCGGTCGGGTCTGGGTCGATTCCGTCTATGTGGGGACGCCCGCGTGTGTCCTCGCGCTGGCGGCGCTCATCACCTCCGCGAGACAGCCTCGGGCCTGGGTTCTCGCGGGTGTCTGGCTTCTGCTGCTGGCCCTCTGTCTGGGAAACGCGCTGCCTGTCTATGGTTGGGTCTATCAACTGCTGCCGCCCTGGCGCCCCTTCCGCTATCCGGAGAAGCTGGTTCCGTGGGTCTCGCTCGGGCTCGCGTTGGGGGCGGGATGGGGCTGGAGGGCCTGTCTGGAAGAGAGGCGCGGTCGCCGAGCTGTCGCGTGGGCCGGCGGCGGGGTGGCGCTGGTGGGAGCGGCGGTGGCGGTGGGGGAGGCCCTGTTCGGCGCGTGGAGCCGCCACGGGCTCGTCTCGCGTTGGCCTCAGGTGCCCGCCGGGGTGGTGGAGGGGCTTTCCGGCAACGTGGTGCGGGTGGGCGTGCTGACGGCGGTGCTCGCGCTCGCGTGTGGGCTGCTCGCCCTGTTCCTGCGGGCACGAGGGCTGCGTGAAGGGCTCCTGGTGACACTCCAGTTCGGTGCGTTGTGGTGGGGCAGCGAGCCGTTCTACGTCCTCGCGCCCGCGGAACTGTTGGAGGTACCGCCGCCGTTCGTCGAACCCATCCGTCGCGCGGTTCCACCCGAGGAGCCCGTGCGGGTGTCGATGGCGGTCCGCCACCTCGGCGCCTGGAACGTGCCCGGCTATGACTTCAACGAGCGGATGGCGCTCCGGCTGCTGACGACGTTCCAGCCGGACACGATGGCGTTATGGGGATTGGAGAGCGCGAACGGCTACCTGCCCGGAGAGAGTGCTCGGGTGCGCCAGCTGCGCCAGGACCTGCCTCGCTGGTATGGCCACCTGGCGCCGCGCCTGGGCACGTTGTTCTCGGTGCATGACACGGGGGCACTCGCGGCGGCGGCCTTGCCGCCATCCACGCGCATCATCGCCCAGGACTCGTTGTTCGGGACGTCGCTGGTGGAGCACCCGGATGCCTTGCCACGCGTCTACGTTGCCCGGCCCCGGTGTGTGGGCGAACCAGGGCAGGCACTGGACCTCATGCGAGCGCCCGTGCTTCCACCCTCCGATGTCGCCGTCGTGGAGTGTGCCGGACCGCTGCCGGAGGCCTCCGAGCAGCTGAGGGGCTCCGTGCGCGTGGAGCGCCCCTCACTCGAGCACCTGCGCGTGGAGGTGGAGACCTCCGAGCCCGCCGTGCTCGTCGTCAATGACGCCTACCAGCCCGGGTGGACGGCGTGGGTCGACGGGAGCGAGGTGCCCATCCTCGCCGCGAACTTCGCGGTTCGCGCGGTGGCGGTGCCAGCGGGCCAGCACCGGGTGGAGATGCTCTACCGGACCCCGGGGCTTCGCGCGGGGCTCCTCGTCTGCATTGGGACGCTGCTCACGCTGTGCCTGCTGGGTGTTGCACGGCGGCGTTCGCCGAGGCAGGTCGCCGCATGAGGGTGGCCGGTTGAGTGTTCTCCCGGTAGCCCGCTCTTGCTCCTATGGCTGAGCGTGGAGTGGCTTCAACAGCCCTGCCCGGTCCAGCAGCTCGCGCACCCTCTCGGCCAACGCCACATGCTCCGGGTTGCTCACCGTGAAGCGCTCGGGGGTGAGGATGATGAGGGTGCCCTTGTCCGCCACGGGCTCGATGCGCACGGGTGAGGGCAGTGGGGGCAACGTGCCCCGATGTTGTGCGAGGTACGTGACCCACCCAACATACGGAGTTCCCTTGGGACGCCGTGGCTTCAGGACGTCTCGATGTTGCTCCGAGATGGCCACTCCCCACTCCGGCTCCCAAGCGTCAGCAGTCCGTCGAATGAGCGCAGCTAGCGCGGATGCCGAGAGGATCCGCTCCAAGCTCGGGCCTTTGCTTGGCAACGTGTAAACACAACTGTTTCCGACCCATTCGGAGGAGCCACCGCACGCGATGAGGAGGCCAGTGGTTTCGTAGTCATCACCCGCCCCATTCCAGCCACCCCCGCTGAAGCCAAGGTTGTCGAAGGTGCGGTCCTTGCCTCGTCGGACGAATGGCTCTAGCTCAGCGAGGTTCGGGCTCAATGGGCGCCTCAAGGCATTCTGCACGTGACTTGCCTTGTTGGAACCAACGCTCAAGCGATGGGTCTACGGATTGAAGTTCTTCAAGGAGGACTTCCAGTCGCCGAGCGCATTCCTCTGACGACTCCTTCCTGGGCCCCCAATAGACTCCCGCGTAGTAGCTCTCGTTCACGATTCACGGTTCCTCATGGCAGAGGGGGAGTGAAGATGACTTCTATTCCCTCGACATCGTTGGCATCGAACAGCTTCCGAATGGCCTCCGCGGTTTTCTCCTCCGCGATGTGCCATCGAATGGGTGCCCCCCTTGCGGCTGCGAGCTGGCGCCTGGCCTGATCTGCGAGTGCCTTTGCTCCTGACTTCTCGAACCAGACCTTCGGCTTGAGGTTGTCGAGAAACGTGTTCGCATAGCCCGGCCCCTTGGCCTCCAGCAGCACGCTCTTCTCGAAGCCGTCGAACTTCACGCCTCCACTGCCTTGGCTCACGCCACCGAGCCAGTATGCCTCGTCCGCCGTGTGGCCCGTGATTTGTTCCTGGTAGCGCCGTGCGCGGGGCGACAGCTCGGCGCGCGACACTTCGCCCGCGTCCAGCACCTCGCGCAACATGAAGCCCACGGCAACACGGGCCGGGAACTGCCCCAGTGTCACGTCCTTGCCGAGCAGCACCTCCAGCAGCCGTGCCGCCTGCGTCGCCCTGAGAGAGTCACCAGCCAAGGGTCGCGAGTCGCGGTCCTCCAGCCCCGCGCCGCGAAGCAGCTCATCGAACGCATCACTCCGCTGCCCTCGGGGATGCCCAGCCTCCGGAGCCCTCTCCCCGAGGAGTGAGGAACGCTGCTGGAAAGTGCCCCTACGAGTCGACGGTTCAACTCCAGCGCATCCCGTGACGAAGAGAGCAGCGCAAAGCACCCAGAGGCCAGCACGCATTCTTCACCCCCATGCCTCGCATCAGGAAAGGCAAGCAGGCTGAATGCTGGCATTCCCGTCTGACAAGCCTGAGGGGAACGATGCTTCTTCACTGCCTGCCTGCCTCCGTAGTGGCCGGAGACGGCATCCTCTCAAGCTGCGGCAGGTCAGAAAACCCGCAGGACATGTCAATCTTCAATGCCGCGTCGCCGAGGCGGCCTCATGGAAGCGCCGAGCCGTCGGCGACGCTACCCCACGGAGACCTAGGGACCTGGCCGTGAGGACGGCCTCCAGGCGCTCAGGGGGCTTCGAGAATGTGCAACCCCGAATTCAGGGATTGCCCTGCCCAGGCACGCAAGTGCAGACTCCCGTCGCTCTCGATTCACAAGGCGATGCGGATGCGGCCCGGTGTCGTTGTGGGTGGTATCTCGCATTCCCGTGTGGATTCGGGCGCCGGGGCTTGCGCGTCGTGGCGATGCCTCGCGAATCCATGGGCCGTGTGATGGCTGTGTGGCATTGACGCATTGAATGACGACGACGGGGGTATTGGCATGCGAATGCAATTCGATGTGCGCCTGGTTTGTGCCGCATTCCTGGTGGCGACGACGCTGTCGGCCTGTGGCGCCGAGTCGCCGGGCGGCGACGGCCTCACTTTGGAGAGCCGCGAAGCGGAGCTGTCGTGTCAGGTGACGCAGCAGTGCACGAACAGCACGGTGTCCTGCGGCTCCGCGAGCGGTGTCTGTACCTCCGGGGTGGACAACGGAGGATGGGTGGAGTGCGATGGCACGCGGACGTACTGTCCCTCGGTCACCGCTTGCACGTGTCAGCCCGAGCGACGCGTGGTCGCAGGGTACGGAGTCCACCCGCGGTGCGCTGGGGCCTATCTCTCGGCGAGCCGGGATGCCCGCGAGAACGCGGCGGCTCAGTGCCCCCGGGGCGTCTGCAACGCCGTGGAGGAAAGGGGCGAGTGCTTCGCGACGCCGGAGGAGGCCAACGCGGACGTGACGCTAACCTTCTCCTGCATGGGACCTCCGAACTGCCAGTGAGAAGCGCCGCTGGAGAGAGGGTGATGCCCGAACGCCTGAGTGCCTCGGGCGTCACCCTCCGCTGGCTTCTGGGCGCGCGGGCAGTGCCACCAGCGGATGGGGTTTCATCGAAGGCCTGAGGGAAAACGCGCGGCAGCGGCGTCTCCTCCGGAATGGCACCCATGCCCCTTCATGGTGGCCTTCCAGGAGGTTCCACATGGCGATGTCCCTTCGGGTCCTGCTGTCCACCGGGTTGCTGTTGATGTCCGTGTGTCTCTCTGGCTGTGAGGACTCACCCGACCCGGACTCCTCCGACTCCGGGTCGCCTGATGCGGGGCTCCCCGATGCGGGACCCGTGGTCTGGGATGGCACCTATACCGAGCTCGAAGAGCGCGGAGACATCCTGGACACGGGGCCCTTCGCGCCGTGCACCTTCGATACCCGGGACGCGGGTGCCACGACGTGCGAGGAGCTGTCCCGCTTCGACCTCTCCCAGTGCAATCTCGGCTCGCTGTCCGAGGTGGAGGCCGGGTCCATCTACTTGTACCCGCTCCGGGACGCACGGCCCGTTCCGGACGGGGGCAACGCCGTCATCGAGGTGGGGGGCGTCCACTTCACGGAGGATGGCGGCAACATGTTCTATGTGCCCTTGCCACTGAGGGACACGGGACCTGGGCGCTTCTTCGTGCGTGGTTTCGCTCCTGCTTCGACGGCCGCCATCACCCTGGCGGGCTGCGAGCAGAAGGAGACCGACATCATCACCGGGTGCTTCGCCTACTGCTACCGGGCGCGGCTCATCCGGTCGGGAACCTTCGAGGCGCATCGGGTCTCCAGGTGGGGAGGAGAGCCCGAGTCCTCCGGTGGCCTGGAGTTGCTCTCCGAGGGTTACACTTCCCTGGGCCACCCCCTGGACCTCTACGTCACCAAGGGGCACGCCTACGTCGTCTCGATTCCCAAGCAGGTCCGCACGGGCGGCCTTTCCATCTTCGACGTCAGCAACCCGCGCGCGCCCGTCCTCAAGAAGACCCTCTCCCTCCCCGGGGACAACACCTGGAACGGGGTCTGGGCCAAGGGTGATGCCCTGTATATCGCCAGCAACACCTCGGGGACGCTCGTCTACGACATCTCCCAGCCCGCCGAGCCCCTGTTCATCCGTGGCCTCACCACGGGAGGCACGGGGACGCACACGGTGCTCGTCGATGGAGACCGGCTCTACTCGATGGCGCCTGGCACCGGCACCTTTGTTCATGACATCTCGGAGCCGCTGTCGCCGCGTCTGCTGACGGTCATCGCGCTGCCCGACGCGGCCCTCCTGGGCGGTCCCCACGACACCTTCGTGTACGAGAACCGCCTGTATGTCAGTGATGCCTTCCGCGGCTACTTCGTGGTGGACGTCACCGACCTGGACCATGTCCGCGAGCTGGGTGGGTACGTCCGTCCGGACTTCACCTTCGCGCACCACAGCGCGGTGGGCACCTTCGCCGGGCGGACCATCGCCTTCGAGGGAGGAGAGTTCCAGTACGCCCATCTGCGAGTGCTCGACGTCACCCGTCCGGAGCGCATCGTGAAGATTGGCGAGTTCCGCACCCACCGGCCCTTCACCTCCATCCACAATCTCCTCCTGCGCGACAATCTCCTCTACATCGCCTGGTACCAGGACGGCGTGCGTGTGCTGGATGTGTCCAATCCCACGCGCCCCCGGCAGGTGGCCCACTACAACACCTTCCGCGAGGCGGACCCCTACCGCACCGAGAGCCCCTTCGAGGGGCTGCTCGGCATCCGCGTCCCCGGCGACGGGTATGTGTACGCAGCGGACTCCTCGCGCGGCCTGCTCATCTTCAACGAGCTCGCTCAGCCGTAGCCCATGGCCACGCGGACTCCGGGAGCTGGGCGTGAGGGGTACGCCCGCTTCTGGAGCGCGTATTTTCAGGCCCTAGCCATCGGCCCGGGAGAAATCCATGACCCAGTTCGTCTCCCACGTGTTCCCGCCGTCAGAGGAGAACGCCTGCTCCCAGCGCGGCTTCGCCGTGGTGACGCGCGACCAGGTGTAGCGGACTCGGATGGGCTGCCCCTCGAAGGTGTCCACGCCCTCGAAGATGCCAACGTCGTCCGTGAACGAGCCGACCACGGGCGGCTCAAGGGCGCCGCGGCGGTTGTCCACCCAGTAGATGGACCACTGCTTCGTTTCCGGATTGAAGAACTGGAACGCGGAGCCGATGAAGCCGCTCCAGTAGTCGGTGCGGTACTCGTCCTCGATTCCCATTCCGCCCAGAAGCGGGCGGGCCACGCTTGTGGCCTTGAACTCGACCCACTCGGTGGAGCCCTTGAGCCGCTCGCGCAGGCGTCGATTGTGGATGTCCCACCGGCCGACCCAGAAATCGAAGGCACGTGCTCCGTCCCGGGCCGGCACGACGTCCTTCTGCACCACTGCTTGCTCCTTGTTCACGTTCACTCCTGTGTCATTCCCCGAAGGGGAGGGCGAGGAGCACGGTAGGAGGCATATAGGGTGGAATCGGCCCTCATTCGGACAAGGCGGGTCCGAGTCGCGGTGGGGCGGCGCTTCAGCGCCCAGGGTCATCCAGGTGGCTCGCGCTCCGGTCAGCGAGGTCGGACGAGCAGGGTCTGTTCGGCTCGTCCGATATGCCCATGCATGTCGAAGAGGTCGGAGCTGGTGAGGCCGTGACCTGTCGGCCCAAAGGTCACGCGCGTGTCGAAGCCGGTCCAGGCGCCGACGGGCTGGCGAAACAGGTGAATGGTCAGGTCGACGTTCGGGAACTGCCACTCCTCGGGCCGGCGACGGACCGCGATTCCATTGGACGTGTCCACGAGCAGCGCACAGCGCGCGAGGTCGCTCACGGGGTCGCCATCGACGATGGCCAGCGGCGTCGTGAGCCACGCGGTGGTCCTGCCGGGGCTTGGGCCCTCGATGGCGCGCATGTCGACCGAGGCGACGTAGTCACCCGGCCACACGGTGTTGAGGTCGAACCGGCGGCCTTCCTCGGGTGGCGGCAGGGCTTCACGTGCGCCGCCCGCTATCGCGGACGTGTCGTGCGTCGCGAGCAGCCACACTCGCGCGCGGAGCACGGGACGACCGCGCTGCGACAGGACTCCCTCGACGAGGTCGACGGCGCGACCAGGACGCAGCACCTCGAACGCCACGTCACATCGAGAGAAGTCGAGAACGCCGAGGTAGTCGTAGCTGATGCGAGTCACGAGCTTGCCGCCAGTCTTGCGGCCGGCGAGCCAGCGCTCCAGCTCATGCAGGAGCAGTCCATTGACGGGGCTGATGTGCAGTTCCTCCGGATTCCACGCGCCGGCACATGCGCGCTGCGGAAGGAACCCACCGTCTTCCGTGCGGACGAAGTAGGCGCGTGGTCCGGTCATCGGTCATGACTCCCGCTGTGAAGACGGGGGCAGGGGATTCAGGTCACCCCTCGGCCTGTATGACATCGCCACGTCACATCGCGCGTAGCGCGCCCCGAATAGCCTCATGATCTCCGCGTCGTGCACGAAGCCCAGCTTCTCGTAGAGGTGGATGGCTGGCGCGCACTTCTTGTTGGTCAGCAGGTAGACCTTGTCGAATCCCAGGCTGGAGGCCCGCTGCAGGGTCTTCGCGAGCAGGAACTCGCCGACCTTCAGGCCCCGGGCGCTCTTCAAGACACCCATCTTGGTCAACTCGACCCAGCCGTCCTTGGACACCATCAGGGCGCAGGTCCCGACCACGCCCAGCCGTGGCGTCTCGGCGAACAGCACCACGCCTCCCTTGTCGAGGATCAGTTCACGCGGCTTCGACAGGAGGGCGATGTCGTTCTCCTCGAGGATGAACATGTCCTGAATCCATTCGGCGTTGATCCGATGGAAGGCCTCGGCAAGGTCGTCGGAGAAGTCGCGCGCCCACATCGCGGGCGGACCGGCGGCTTCGCTCCGGCTCAGCAACGAGGACTCCGCCAGCCGCGCCTCCACCCTGGTCAGTCCCTGCATGAAATCGCCCGACAACCCCTCGACCAGCGAGGCCGCGGCGGGCTCGATGCGCGGCAACAACTGCGTCTGGACGCGGACCATCAGGGCCTCGCCCTTCTCTGTCAGCGCCAGGCGCTTGGCGCGCTGGTCGTCCGGCGAGCGCCGCACTTCGACGAAGTCTTCCAGGGTCCCGAGCGCGCGAGTCACCGTGGGTTGGGCCACCCGCAACCGTTCGGCCAGTTCTCCCACCGTCATCGGGCCGTGCAGGCGGAGCGTCATCAACATCGACATCTGGGCCGGCTGGACTGGCAGGTCCAACGAGCGGGCCACCTCAGCGGCGTCGGCCTGCATCCGCTCGGCGAGTCGCTTGAGACGGCTGCCCAGAAAGCCCACTCCAAGTCCCGCCAGAAGATCCACTTCCATGTCGCACCTCCGAACCCATAGCGCGCTATATATCTAGCTATGAATCGGATGGAGCGCAATGGACTTTCCGGTGGGAGTCCTGCGCCAGGGGCACCGGCCCCGGTGGGTGACCTGTGTCAGGAGGTGCTCGGCCCGTGAGCCCTCGATGCATGCCGCGACAAGCCGAGCTGTCCGACCAACGCCATCGCCCAGGGGAGGGAAGAGGCGCCACTCTGGCAGCCGCAGCCACTGTTTTCGGCCGGTGGCTCCGTGAGAGGTCCGCCCGCGTCCGGCTGGACGGTCCCCGTCATCGTGACGGAGAACGAGCACGTGCCCTCGGTGCCCTCGCATTGTGCTTTCCAGCTCGTGGAGGGGAGGGACAAGAGCGCCGCTTCGAGAGGTCGGTCCAGAGGGGCGTGAACGGACATGCCGCTGCCGAGCGCGTGGCAGGAGAGCGGGGCGCTGAAGGGAGGGGGCTGAGAGCAACCTCTTCTCAGGGTGGAAACGCCTGAGACCTTCGAGCCCGGCCTGCGGAATCCTGGCGACCGGCAACGAGCACCTGTTTGCGATGGATTGCAACGGCAGCTGCGCCACCCTCTTTCTGCAAACGTCGCAGCGATTCCCCTTCCATGGAAACCAGAGTCTTTCACATACCTTGGACCCACCTCGCCCGCATGCATTCGCGTGAGGAATCGTGGCATGCTCCTCATGCAGCAACTGCATGGAGTGCCTTAGAGGACCTAACAAAAGTCAGGGCTGGGGTGGCCACCGACGAAGGGCATCCCCAGCTTGAGTGCATGGTCCGCGAACTCGTTCCCGACGCCTTCTGGCAGCGTGTGGCGCCGCTGCTGCCTCCGC
>NZ_JABUMR010000018.1:0-116578 GCF_013336725.1 Myxococcus sp. CA040A
TCTCCTGGAATGACACGTCACGCGAGTCTCACGCCGTCACGACGCTGCACGGCCCCTTCGAGGCCCAGGCGCTCCGCACGCCCGACGCCATCGCCATCTCCGATGGCTCGCGCTCGCTCACCTACGCCGCTCTCGATGCACGCGCCAATCAGCTCGCCCACCACCTCGCCTCTCGCGGCGTGACTCCTGGCGGCGCCGTCGGCATCTGCCTCGACAAGTCCCTCGACATGGCCGTCGCCGTCCTCGCCACCCTCAAGGCCGGCGCCTTCTACGTCGCTCTCGACCCCAACTACCCCCCCGAGCGCCTCGCCTTCATGCTCGCGGACACTCGCGCCCCCGTCGTCCTCACCCACTCCCTGCTCGCCTCCGTCCTTCCCGCGAGCACCAGTGCGCGCTTCGTCCTCGTCGACTCCGAAGCCGACGCCATCTCCCGCCAGTCCTCACAGGCGCCCTCCGTCCTCGTCTCCACCGAGGACATCGCCTACGTCATCTACACCTCCGGCTCCACGGGCATCCCCAAGGGCATTGTCATGCCCCACCGTGCCCTCAGCTTCCTCCTCGCCTGGCAGATTCGTCAGTCCCCCAACCCTCGCGCTGTCACCCTCCAGTTCGCCTCCCTCAACTTCGACGTCTCCGTCCAGGAGTTCTTCGCCTCCTGGTGGGTCGGCGCCCACGTCGTCCTGCCCACCGGGGGACTCCGCCAGGACATCCCCGCCCTGCTCGACTTCATGCACCGCCAGCAGGTGGAGCGACTCTTCCTCCCCTTCGTCGCCCTCCAGGCCATGGCGGACTCCGTCTCTCACGGCGCCACGCTTCCTTCCGCCCTTCGCGAAGTCGTCACCGCTGGCGAGCAACTCCAGGTCAACTCCACCCTCGCTTCCTTCTTCGAGAAGCTCCCGGGCAGCGTCCTCGAAAACCAGTACGGCCCCTCCGAGTCCCACGTCGTCTCCGCCTTCCGGCTCCAGGGCGCACCTTCCTCCTGGCCTCGCCTGCCCTCCATCGGCTCGCCCGTCGCCCACACGCAGCTCTACGTCCTCGACACCCTCGGCCAGCCCGTCCCCATTGGCGTCTCGGGTGAGGTGTACGTCGGCGGCACCCACCTCGCTCACGGCTACCTCGCCCGCCCCGACATCACCGCTCAGGCCTTCGTCCCGAATCCTTTCTCGGGCGAAGAGGGCTCTCGCCTCTACCGCACAGGCGACGCGGCTCGCTGGAAGGCTGACGGCACCTTGGAGTTCCTCGGCCGCCTCGACTTCCAGGTGAAGGTCCGTGGCTTCCGCGTCGAGTTGGGCGAAGTCGAGTCCGTCCTCCGCACCGCGCCAGGAATGAGTGACGCCGCCGCAGTCGTCCGCGAGGATGTCCCCGGCGACAAGCGCCTCATCGGCTACGTCGTCCTCGCTCCCGACAGCACCCTCGACTCCGAGGCCCTGCGCACCTTCCTCCTCAAGCGACTGCCTGAGTACATGGTGCCCTCCGCCTTCCTCTCCCTGACGGCTCTGCCCCTGACTCCCAGCGGAAAGCTTGCTCGCAAGCTGCTTCCCGCTCCCGACGCCGACACCCTGCGTGGCGACTCTTCCTTCGTCGCTCCTCGCAACCCCGACGAAGAGAAGCTCGCTTCCCTCTTCGCCACCGTCCTCCGCCTGGAGCGCGTCGGCGTCACCGACAACTTCTTCGCACTCGGTGGCCACTCCCTCCTCGCCACCCAGGTCATCTCTCGCGTCCGCTCCTCCTTCGGCGTCGAGTTGCCCCTTCGCGCCCTCTTCGAGGCACCCACTGTCGCCTCCCTCGCCGCGCGCATTCTCGCGGCCTCACACGAGAGCCTCAGCGCGCAACCTCCCCCCATCCTCCCGGTGCCGCGCTCCGGCCCGCTGCCTCTCTC
Source organism: Myxococcus sp. CA040A (assembly GCF_013336725.1). Taxonomy (NCBI): domain Bacteria; kingdom Pseudomonadati; phylum Myxococcota; class Myxococcia; order Myxococcales; family Myxococcaceae; genus Myxococcus; species Myxococcus sp. CA040A. The sequence continues at coordinate 1,880 of NZ_JABUMR010000018.1, forward strand.
CTTCGCTCAGCAGCGCCTCTGGTTCATCGACCAGCTCCAGCCCGGCAGCTCCATCTACAACATGCCCTCCTTCGTCCGCTTGGACGGGCATCTCGACATCCACGCGCTCCAGCTCAGCCTCAATGAACTCGTTCGCCGCCACGAAGCGCTCCGCACGACCTTCATCCAGCGCGACGACCAGCCCTTGCAGGTCATCGCGCCGCATGCCGAGCTGCCCGTCACTCGCGTGGACCTCCGAGGCCGTGACGAGGAGAGCACCCGTGCGGAGGTAGAGCGCAGGCTCAAGGAGGAGTACCAGCAGCCCTTCAACCTCTCCACGGGCCCGCTCATCCGCGCTCAGGTCCTCGAGTTGAGCGACACGGAGCATGTGCTCGCGCTCAACATGCACCACATCGTCTCCGACGGTTGGTCCATGGGCGTGCTCACCCAGGAAGTCGCCGCGCTCTACGACGCCTTCGCCCACGGCAAGCCGTCGCCCCTCGCGCCGCTCGCCATCCAGTACGCGGACTTCTCCGTCTGGCAGCGTGGCTGGCTCCAGGGTGCCGTGCTGGACGCGCAGATTGCGTACTGGCGCCGTCAGCTCGCGGACCTCACGGCCCTCGAACTGCCACTCGACAAGCCTCGCCCCACGGTGCAGACCACCGCAGGCGGGCAGGTGTACGTCAGCGTCCCGCTCGCAACCGCGGAGAAGCTCAAGGCCCTCTGCCAGCGTGAAGGCGCAACGCCCTTCATGGCGCTGCTCGCGGCGTGGCAACTCCTGCTGTCCCGCTACTCCGGCCAGGACGACATCACCGTCGGCTCGCCCATCGCGGGGCGTCACCGCTCGGAGCTCGAAGGGCTCATCGGCTTCTTCGTCAACACGCTCGTCATGCGCGCCCGCATCGACTCACAGGCGTCCTTCCCGCGATTGCTGCGGCAGGTGAAGGAGGCCGCGCTGGGCGCCTACGCGCATCAGGACATCCCCTTCGAGCGGCTCGTCGAGGAGCTCCAGCCCAGCCGCGACATGAGTCGCAGCCCGCTGTTCCAGGTGCTCTTCGTCCTCCAGAACACTCCGGCCTCCGCCATCCAGAAGACGGAGCTGACGCTCAGCCCGGTGGAGATCAGCGGAAGCACGTCGAAATTCGAGCTTCAGCTCAGCCTCGTCGAAACACCGGACGGCATCTTCGGAGGAATTGGCTACAACTCCGACCTCTTCGAGCGCTCCACCGTCGAGCGCATGGCGCGTCACTTTGAGTTGCTCGTCGAAGCCGTCGTCACCCGTCCCGACGTCCCCGTCGCCGCGCACTCCATCCTCACGGAGGCCGAGCGCCGCAACGTCCTCGTCGACTGGGCTTCATCACCGCTCGTCACCGATACCGACTCCACCCTCCCAGAGGTCTTCGCGCGCGTTGTCGCGCGTTCTCCCGACAAGACAGCGCTCCTCTTCGGAGAGGACGTCCTCACCTACCGCCAGCTCGACGCCCGGTCCAACCAGCTCGCCTGGCACCTGCGTGCCCTGGGCGTCTCCACCGACTCTCGCGTCGCACTCTCGATGGAGCGCTCCTTCGACCTCGTCGTCGCCCTGCTCGCCATCCTCAAGGCCGGCGGCGCCTACGTCCCTCTCGACGCCAGCTATCCCCGTGAGCGCCTCGCTTCCATGATGGAGGACGCGCAGCCGCTGCTCCTCCTCACCTCGCGAGCCCTCGCGTCGAAGCTCCCCTCGGACGGCCTCACCACCCTCGTCCTCGACGACGTCGACTTCTCGTCTCAGCCCACGGGGGCGCTGCCGCTCGCGGCGCTGCCCCTGTCGCTCGCCTACGTCGACTTCACGTCCGGCTCCACCGGCAGGCCCAAGGGCGTCGGCACTCCGCACTCCGCGGTCCTTCGCACCCTGGTGGGTCCCGACTACACGAGGTTCGGCCCCCAGCAGACGCACCTGCTGCTCGCGCCCATCTCCTTCGACGCCTCCACCTTCGAAATCTGGGGCGCTCTGCTTCACGGCGCGCGGCTCGTCGTCCCGCCGCCGCATGCGCTGTCCCTCGAGGAGATCGAACTCGCCGTCTCCCGTCACGGCGTCACCACCCTCTGGGCCACCAGTGGTCTGTTCTCCCAGCTCGCGGACTCCGAGCTTCCGGGATTGAGCTCGTTGCAGCACGTCCTCACCGGCGGTGACATCGTCTCGCCAGTCCACGTCCGCAAGGCCCTCGGCGCGTGGCGCGTGCCTGTGTCCAACGCCTACGGCCCGACGGAGTCCACCGTCTTCGCGTCCGTGTTCACGGTCTCCCGGCCCGAAGACGTCGGGGCGCCGCTGCCCATTGGCCGCCCCATCCACGGCACGCAGCTCTTCGTCCTCGACGCCACACTCCAGCCTGTTCCCCCTGGCGTCACGGGTGAGCTGTTCATCGGTGGTGAGGGTCTCGCACGCGGCTATCTCCTCCGCCCCGACTTCACCGCCGAGCGCTTCATCCCCAACCCCTTCAGCACCACGCCCGGAGCACGCCTCTACCGCTCCGGCGACCTGGTCCGCTGGCGCGATGACGGCGCACTCGACTTCATCGGCCGCTCCGATGCCCAGGTGAAGCTGCGTGGTTTCCGCATTGAGCTTCCCGAAATCGAAGCCGCGCTGCTGTCTCATCCGTCCGTCACGGGGGCCCTCGCCCTGCTGCGCGAGGACACGCCGGGCGACAAACGCCTCGCCGCCTATTTCACGTCCTCGGCTCCCATCGACTCGGCCGCCTTGCGCTCGTTCCTCAAGCTCAAGCTGCCCGAGTTCATGCTGCCCTCCTTCCTCCTCCATCTGGACGCGTTCCCGCTCACCACGAACGCCAAGATCGACAGGAAGGCCCTCCCGTCTCCCGACGCATTCGCGTCCTCCGCGTCGTTCCTCGCGCCTCGCAATCCCACCGAAGAGGTGCTCGCCTCCATCTGGGCGGACGTCCTCCGTCTCGACAAGGTCAGCGTCTCCGACGACTTCTTCGAGCTTGGCGGCCACTCCCTCCTCGCCACGCAGGTGGTGTCTCGCATCCGCAGGGCCTTCGAGGTCGAGCTGCCCTTGCGTGCGCTCTTCGAGGCGCCGTCCGTGGCGGCGCTGGCCTCGCGCATCGCCGCTGCTCGGCAGGAGCACTCACGGCAAGCGCCTCCGCTGGTTCCCACGCCGCGCACCGGAGAGCTGCCGCTGTCGTTCGCGCAGCAGCGGCTCTGGCTCGTGGATCAGCTGGAGCCCGGCAGCTCCGCGTACAACATTCCCTCCGCGCTGAGGCTGCGTGGAACGCTCCACACTGCCGCGCTGGAGCGGTCCTTCACCGCGCTGCTCGAACGCCACGAATCGCTCCGCACCACGTTCCTCGCGCGTGATGGCGAGCCGATTCAGCACATCCATCCGGCCGAGCCGTTCTCACTGCCCATCGTGGAGCTGGGAATCCTGCCCGCCGAGGAACGCGAGGAGCACGCACGGCGACTCGCCGCAGAGGAGGCTCAGCGCCCGTTCGACCTCGCCCGGGGCCCCGTCCTCAGGGCGATGCTGGTGCGGCTCGCGCCCGAGGAGCATGTGTTGCTGGTCACCATGCACCACGCCGTCTCGGACGGTTGGTCCATGGGGGTGCTCATCCAGGAGCTCGCGGCACTCTATGAAGCCTTTGCCTCGGGTGGAGACGCCCGACTGCCCGCGCTCCCCATCCAGTACGCGGACTTCGCGGCCTGGCAGCGCTCCTGGCTGAAGGGTGACGTGCTGGAGCAGCAGCTCGGGTACTGGCGTCGTCAGCTCGGAGCGCTTCCTCCGCTGTTGGAGCTGCCGACGGACAAGCCCCGTCCCCCCGTGCGCAATCCTCGTGGGGCTTCGCGCCCCGTGCGGCTGTCGAAGGAGCTGACGGAGCGCCTGATGACGCTCTGCCGCCAGGAAGGGGCCACGCCGTTCATGGCGCTGCTCGCCGCCTGGCAGGTGTTGCTCGCTCGCTACTCCGGACAGGACGACATCGCCGTCGGGTCGCCCATCGCGGGACGCACCCGGACGGAGACCGAGGGCCTCATCGGCTTCTTCGTGAACACCCTCGTGCTTCGCACGCAGGTCCGCCCCGGGCTGCGCTTCAGGGAGCTGTTGGCCCAGGTCCGCGCCACCACGCTGGCCGCCTATGAGCACCAGGATGTTCCCTTCGAGAAGCTCGTCGAAGAGCTGAAGCCTCAGCGCAGCTTGAGCCACACGCCGCTCTTCCAGGTGATGCTGTCGCTCCAGAACCTCCCGGTGGCGAACCGCACCGTGGAGAGCACCTCCGCGGACAGCTCTCCGCTGCACCTGGAGTCATTCGCGCAGGAGCTCCAGGTCACGAAGTTCGACCTGACGCTGACCCTGTCACAGACGCCGGAAGGCCTGGCCGGTGGACTCAGCTACCGCGTGGACCTCTTCGAGGAGGCCACCATCACGCGCTGGGTGGAGCACCTGAACACCCTGCTGGAAGCCGCCATCACCACCCCCGATACCCTCGTGGGTGAGCTGCCGATGTTGCCGGCCGAGGAGCGCCGTCAGGTGCTCGTCGAGTGGAACGACACCCGCCGCGAGCTGCCCTGGTCCGGCGCCTTCCACGAGCGCTTCGAGGCCCAGGCCGCTCTCACGCCCGACGCCCTCGCCGTCCTCGACGACTCCGCCTCTCTCTCCTTCTCTCAGCTCAACCACCGCTCCAACCAGCTCGCCCACCTGCTGCGCGCCCGTGGTGTCGGGCCCGAAGTCCGTGTCGCCCTCTGCCTGGAGCGCTCCGTCGACTCCCTCGTCGCCCTCCTCGCCATCCTCAAGGCCGGCGCCGCCTACGTCCCTCTCGACCCCGCCTACCCTCGCGAGCGCCTGGCCTTCATGCTCCAGGACTCCGGCGCTCCCTTCGTCCTCACCCAGTCCCACCTCCTGCCTCGTCTCGACTCGACCTCCTGCTCGGCCCTCTGCCTCGACGACACCGCACTGCGCGCTTCTCTCGCCGCGCTCCCTGACTCCAATCCTCCTCGCGTCACCCTTCCTTCCCACCTCGCCTACGTCATCTACACCTCCGGCTCTACCGGACGTCCAAAGGGCGTCATGGTCCACCACTCCTCCGTGGTGAATCTCCTCTCCGCCCTCTCCTCTTCCGTCTACTCCGACGTCCAGCGCCCGCTCCGCGTCTCCCTCAACGCGCCCCTCTCCTTCGACGCCTCCGTCAAGCAGCTCGTCTTCCTCTCCCAGGGCCACTGCCTCTGCTTCGTCCCTCAGGCCGCTCGCGAAGACGTCCCCCTGCTCCTCTCCTGGATTCAGAAGCACCAGCTCGACGTCCTCGACTGCGCCCCTTCTCACCTCCGCCTCCTCCTCGACGAGGGCCTCGCGGAGTCCGGCCGCCCCTTGCGTCTCCTCATTGGCGGTGAGGCCATCGACGACTCTCTCTGGGCGACGCTTTCCTCTTCGCCCTCCCTGAGCGCCTTCAACGTCTACGGGCCCACTGAGGCCACCGTCGACACCACCGCCCTCTCCATCCGCGCCTCTGCGCGTCCTGCACTCGGTGGGCCGCTCTCCAACGTCTCCACCTTCATCCTCGACGCCTCTCTCCAGCCCGCCCCCATCGGCGTCCCTGGTGAGCTCTTCATCGGCGGCGATGGCCTCGCTCGCGGCTACCACCTCCGCCCGGACCTCACCGCCGAGCGCTTCGTCCCCAATCCCTTCTCCTCGGTGCCGGGCGCTCGCATCTACCGAACCGGTGACAAGGCTCGCTGGCTTGCCCACGGCCACCTCGAGTACCTCGGCCGCATCGACTTCCAGGTGAAGCTGCGCGGCTTCCGCATTGAGTTGGGCGAAGTCGAGGCCGCTCTCGAAGCGCTGGCTTCCGTCCACCACGCCGCCGCTCTCGTCCGTGAAGACGTCCCGGGCCTCAAGCGCCTCGTCGCCTACGTCACCCCCGCTTCCGTCGACACCTCGTCTCTTCGCGCGGAGCTGCTCCTCAGCCTCCCCGAGTACATGGTGCCCTCGGCCTTCGTCGCCCTCGACGCCCTGCCCATCAACACTCACGGCAAGCTCGACAGGAAGGCCCTCCCGGCTCCCGACTCCGGCCCCACCGACTCCTTCCTCGCGCCTCGCAACCCCACCGAGACTCGCCTCGCCGCCATCTGGGCAGAGGTCCTCCACCTCGACTCCGTCAGCGTCTCCGACGACTTCTTCTCCCTCGGCGGCCACTCCCTGCTCGCCACCCAGGTCGTCTCTCGTGTCCGCAAGGCCTTCGACGTCGAGCTGCCTCTTCGCGCGCTCATCGAGGCGCCGACCGTGGGTGAGCTTGCGCTGCGGGTCGAAGCGGCCCGTGGAGAGACTCCGGTCAACACGCGGCCTCCGCTCGTGGCGGTGCCTCGTACCGGGCCTCTGCCGCTGTCCTTCGCGCAGCAGCGCCTGTGGTTCCTCGACAGGCTGGAGCCCAACAACGCCTCCTACAACATCCACTCGAGCAAGCAGCTCGATGGCGACCTGGACACCTCCGCGTTGGAGCGCGCGATTCAGGAACTCGTGCAGCGCCATGAGGCGTTGCGTACCTCCTTCCACGTGCAGGAGGACGGCACCGCGGTTCAGGTCATCCATCCGCGCGCCGAGCTGTCCGTTCCCGTCGCCGACCTCCGACACCTGACAGGCACGGCCCTGGACACGGAGTTCGTGCGACTGACCTCCGCCGAGGCCAAGAAGCCCTTCGATCTGACGCACTCACCCCTGCTGCGAGCATCCCTGCTGCGAGTGACCGAGCAAAGCCATGTGCTCCTCGTCACGGTGCACCACATCGTCTCGGATGGTTGGTCCAACGGCATCTTGTTGCGCGAAGTGAGCGCGCTCTACGAGGCGTTCTCCCAGGGGCGTCCGTCCCCGCTCGCGCCGTTGGAGTTCCAGTACGCGGACTACGCGCTGTGGCAGCGCGGCTGGCTGCGCGACGAGGCACTGGAGCAACAGCTCTCCTGGTGGCGGCAGCAGCTCGCAGGCGCACCTCATGCGCTCGAACTGCCGACCGACCGGCCGCGCCCGCCCGTGCAGACCCACGTCGGCGCGTCGCTCCCGGTGCACCTGAGCACCGAGGTGACAGAGGCGCTGCGTGCACTGTGCAAGCGCGAAGGCGTCACACCCTTCATGGTTCTGCTCGCCGCATTCCACACGTTGCTGGCGCGGTACTCGGGGCAGGACGACCTCGTCGTCGGCTCGCCCATCGCGAACCGGCAGCAAACGGAGCTGGAAGGCATCGTCGGCTTCTTCGCCAACACGCTCGCGCTGCGCGCACGGCTGACGGGGGCGATGACGTTCCGTGAGCTGCTGGCTCAGCTCAAGGAGACGACGCTCGGTGCCTATGCGCACCAGGACGTGCCCTTCGAGAAGCTCGTCGACGAGCTGAAGCCCGAGCGGGACCTGAGCCGGTCTCCGCTCTTCCAGGTGATGCTCGCCCTGCAGAACACGCCGCGGCAGCGTCGCACCGAGGCGCGCAATGAGGAGCCGGCACACGCTCCGGGTCCCGTGGAAGTCACCTACGGCAGCGCCAAGTTCGACCTGTCCCTGTTGCTCGCGGACCATGGCGATGACATCAGCGGCCTGCTCGAGTTCAACACCGACCTGTTCGATCCGGACACGGCTCGGCGAATGGGCGCGCACCTGTCGCGGCTGCTGCAATCCGCCATCAGCGACCCGAGCCAGACGTTGTGGCGCCTGCCCCTGCTCGATGAGCAGGAGCGTCACCAGTTCCTCGTCTCCTGGAATGACACGTCACGCGAGTCTCACGCCGTCACGACGATGCACGGCCCCTTCGAGGCCCAGGCACTCCGCACGCCCGACGCCATCGCCATCTCCGATGGCTCGCGCTCGCTCACCTACGCCGCCCTCGATGCACGCGCCAATCAGCTTGCCCACCACCTCGCCTCTCGCGGCGTGACTCCGGGCGGCGCCGTCGGCATCTGCCTCGACAAATCCCTCGACATGGCCGTCGCCGTCCTCGCCACCCTCAAGGCCGGCGCCTTCTACGTCGCTCTCGACCCCAACTACCCCCCCGAGCGCCTCGCCTTCATGCTCGCGGACACTCGCGCCCCCGTCGTCCTCACCCACTCCCTGCTCGCCTCCGTCCTCCCCGCGAGCACCAGTGCGCGCTTCGTCCTCGTCGACTCCGAAGCCGACGTCATCTCCCGCCAGTCCGCACAGGCCACGGGCGTCCTCGTCTCCACAGAGGACATCGCCTACGTCATCTACACCTCCGGCTCCACGGGCATCCCCAAGGGCATCGTCATGCCCCACCGGGCCCTCAGCTTCCTCCTCGCCTGGCAGATTCGTCAGTCCCCCAACCCTCGCGCTGTCACCCTCCAGTTCGCCTCCCTCAACTTCGACGTCTCGATTCAAGAGCTCTTCGCTTCCTGGTGGGTCGGCGCCCACGTCGTCCTGCCCACCGGGGGACTCCGCCAGGACATCCCCGCCCTGCTCGACTTCATGCACCGCCAGCAGGTGGAGCGACTCTTCCTTCCCTTCGTCGCCCTCCAGGCCATGGCGGACTCCGTCTCTCACGGCGCCACGCTTCCTTCCGCCCTTCGCGAAGTCGTCACCGCTGGCGAGCAACTCCAGGTCAACGCCACCCTCGCTTCCTTCTTCGAGAAGCTCCCGGGCAGCGTCCTCGAGAATCAGTACGGCCCCTCCGAGGCCCACGTCGTCTCCGCATTCCGCCTCCAGGGGGCGCCTTCCTCCTGGCCTCGCCTGCCCTCCATCGGCTCGCCCGTCGCCCACACGCAGCTCTACGTCCTCGACACCCTCGGCCAGCCCGTCCCCATCGGCGTCTCGGGTGAGGTGTACGTCGGCGGCACCCACCTCGCTCACGGCTACCTCGCCCGTCCCGACATCACCGCTCAGGCCTTCGTCCCGAATCCCTTCTCCGGTGTGCCCGGCTCGCGCCTCTACCGCACCGGCGACGCCGCTCGCTGGCGCGCCGACGGCACCTTGGAGTTCCTCGGCCGCCTCGACTTCCAGGTGAAGGTCCGTGGCTTCCGCGTCGAGTTGGGCGAAGTCGAGTCCGTCCTTCGCACCGCGCCAAGAATGCGCGACGCCGCTGCTGTCGTCCGTGAGGACGTGCCGGGCGACAAGCGCCTCATCGGCTACGTCGTCCTCGCTCCCGACACCGCCCTCGACTCCGAGGCCCTGCGCACCTTCCTCCTCAAGCGACTGCCTGAGTACATGGTGCCCTCCGCCTTCCTCTCCCTGGCGGCGCTCCCCCTGACTCCCAGCGGAAAGCTTGCTCGCAAGCTGCTTCCCGCTCCTGACGCCGACTCCCTGCGGGGCGACTCCTCCTTCGTCGCTCCTCGCAACCCCGACGAAGAGAAGCTCGCTTCCCTCTTCGCCACCGTCCTCCGCCTGGAGCGCGTCGGCGTCACCGACAACTTCTTCGCACTCGGTGGCCACTCCCTCCTCGCCACCCAGGTCATCTCTCGCGTCCGCTCCTCCTTCGGCGTCGAGCTTCCCCTCCGCGCCCTCTTCGAGGCCCCCACCGTCGCCTCCCTCACCGCTCGCATCCTCGCGGCCTCGCAGGAGAGCCTCAGCGCGCAGCCTCCTCCCATCCTCCCGGTGCCGCGCTCCGGCCCGCTGCCTCTCTCCTTCGCTCAGCAGCGGCTCTGGTTCATCGACCAGCTCCAACCCGGCAGCTCCATCTACAACATGCCCTCCTTCGTCCGGTTGGACGGGCAACTCGACATCCACGCGCTCCAGCTCAGCTTCGATGAACTCGTCCGCCGTCATGAAGCGCTCCGCACCACGTTCTTCGAGCTGGATGGGCAACCCTTCCAGCGCATCTCTCCCGTGGGCGAACTCCCGATGGTGCGCGTGGACCTCCGAGGCCTCGACGCGGAGACGTCTCACAGCGAGGTCCAGCGCAGACTGAAAGAGGAGTACCAGCGGCCCTTCGACCTCTCGACGGGTCCGCTCATCCGCGCTCAGGTCCTCGAGTTGAGCGACACCGAGCACGTGCTCGCGCTCAACATGCACCACGTCGTCTCCGACGGTTGGTCCATGGGCGTGCTCACCCAGGAGGTCGCCGCGCTCTACGACGCCTTCGCCCATGGCAGGCCGTCGCCCCTCGCGCCGCTCTCCATCCAGTACGCCGACTACGCCGTCTGGCAGCGTGGCTGGCTCCAGGGTGCCGTGCTGGACCAGCAGCTCTCCTACTGGCGCAACCAGCTCACCGGGACTCCCTCGTTGGAGCTGCCCATCGACAAGGCGCGACCTCCGCTCCAGACGTTCCGAGGGTCCACGCTTCCGGTCTTCCTCTCGAAGGCCGTCTCGGAGCAGCTCAAGGCCCTTGGCCAGAGTGAAGGCGCTACACCGTTCATGCTGCTGCTCGCGGCGTGGCAGCTCCTGCTCTCCCGCTACTCGGGACAGGATGATATCGCCGTCGGCTCGCCCATCGCCGGCCGCCACCGCTCGGAAGTCGAAGGGCTCATCGGCTTCTTCATCAACACGCTCGTGCTTCGCGCCCGCGTCGATTCACGGGCGTCCTTCCTCCAGCTGTTGAGGCAGGTGAAGGAGTCCGCGCTGGGTGCCTATGCCCATCAGGACATTCCCTTCGAGCGACTCGTCGAGGAGCTTCAGCCCGCGCGTGACATGAGCCGCAGCCCGCTGTTCCAGGCGCTCTTCGTCCTCCAGAACACGCCCGAGTCCGCCGTCCAGAAGTCGGAGCTGACGCTCAGTCCGGTGGACCTGGGCAGCGTGGCGGTCACCGCCAAGTTCGAGCTTCAGTTGAACCTGACGGAGACGGCTGAAGGTGTCTTCGGTGGTCTGGGCTACAACTCCGACCTCTTCGAGCGCTCCACCATCGAGCGGATGGCTCGACACTTCGAGTTGCTCGTCGAGGCTCTCGTGGCGCGCCCCGACGTCCCGGTCCGCGCTCACGGAATGCTGACCATCGAGGAGCGGCACAACCTCCTCGTGGATTGGGCCACCGCTCCCGCGCACGTCTCGCCCGAGTCCACCCTGCCCGCCGTCTTCGCCGACGTCGTCGCACGTGCGCCCGACTCCGTCGCGCTCCTCTTCGGTGACACCTCCCTCACCTACCGTCAGCTCGACGAGCGCTCCAACCAGCTCGCCTGGCACCTGCGCTCGCTCGGCGTCCGCACCGACTCCCGCGTCGCAATCGCCATCGAGCGCTCCGCGGAGCTCATCATCGCCCTCGTCGCCATCCTCAAGGCTGGCGCCGCCTACGTCCCCCTCGACACGAAGTATCCGCGCGAGCGCATTGCATTCATGCTCGAGGACGCTCAGCCCCAGGTCCTCATCTCCACGCGGGCCGTCCTCGACAAGGTGCCCGCCGATGGCCTGACGTGCGTCCTCCTGGATGAGGTGTCGCTGACCAACAGCCCCACCGGAGCCCTGCCGTCGTCCGCGCTTCCCGAGTCGCTCGCCTATATCGACTTCACCTCCGGCTCCACCGGCAAGCCCAAAGGCGTTGGCTGCACCCACAGCGGCGTCATCCACACCCTCATCGGCGTCGACTACACCCGCCTCGGGCCCGAGCAGACCCACCTCCTCCTCGCGCCCATCTCCTTCGACGCCACCACGTTCGAAATCTGGGGCGCACTGCTCCACGGCGCGCGCCTCGTCGTCCTCCCGCCTCAGGCGCCCTCGCTCGAAGAGCTCTTCCAGACCGTCGCCCGCCATGGCGTCACCACGCTCTGGGCCACCAGTGGTCTGTTCTCCCAACTCGTCGAGAGTCGCCTCCCCGCGCCTCCTTCACTCCAGCGCGTCCTCACGGGTGGCGACATCGTCTCGCCTCTCCATGTCCGACGCGCGTTGCAGGACTGGGGCATCTCCGTCACCAACTGCTACGGCCCGACCGAATCCACCGTCTTCGCCACGACCTTCCTGGCCGCTCGGCCCGAGGACGTTGGCGCAACGATGCCTATCGGCAGGCCCACCAACGGCACCCGTCTCCTCGTCCTCGACGCCTCGCTCCAGCCCGTCCCCATCGGCATCACCGGTGAGCTCTTCATCGGCGGTGACGGCCTGGCTCGCGGCTACGTCGGCCAGCCTTCACTCACCGCCGAGCGCTTCATCCCGGACCCGTTCTCCTCCGTCCCTGGGGCGCGCCTCTATCGCTCCGGCGACCTCGTCCGCTGGAGCCACGACGGGACGCTCGCTTTCGTCGGTCGCGCCGACGCGCAGGTGAAGGTGCGCGGCTTCCGCATCGAGTTGCCCGAGGTCGAAGCCGCGATGCTCGCGCATCCCTCCATCCGCGATGCCATCGCCATCGCTCGCGAGGACGTCCCCGGCGACAAGCGCCTCGTCGGCTACTTCGTCGGTGACGACCTGGACGCCGTCTCCCTCCGAGCCTTCCTCAAGTCTCGGCTCCCTGAGTACATGGTGCCGTCGTCCCTGCTCCGCCTGGACGCGCTCCCGCTCACCTCCAACGCGAAGATTGACCGCAAGGCACTGCCTCCTCCCGAGGCCGTGCTCTCTGCTCCCTCCTCCACCTACGTCGCACCGCGCACGCCCACCGAGGAGTTGCTCGCCGCCATCTGGGCGCAGGTCCTTCGCGTCTCACAAGTCGGAATCGAGGACGACTTCTTCGAACTCGGCGGCCACTCACTCCTCGCCATCAAGCTGATGGCGCGGATTCGCGAGCGCACGGGAGTCTCGCTCCCTGTCACCGCGCTCTTCCAGGGCTCCAGCATCGAGCGTCTGGCGCCATTCCTGGAGCAGCAGCAGGACGGCACGCGCGCCACGCCGAACCTCGTACGCCTCGACTCGGGCACCTCCACCGAGCGCCCGTTGTTCCTGGTCCACGGAGGCGGCGGCAGCGCGCTGGGCTACACGGAGCTCGTTCGTCAGCTCGCGCCGAGCCGGCCCATTCACGGCCTCTCCGCGAGCGGCATTGATGGAGGCGAGTTGCCTCCCGCGTCCGTCGCGATTCTCGCGCGGGACTACCTCTCGCAGCTTCGCGCCGTACAACCCCATGGCCCCTACCTGCTCGCGGGCTGGTCCTTCGGCGGGCTCGTCGCCTATGAGATGGCGCGTCGGCTCCAGGCATCAGGCGAGCAGGTGGAGCTGCTGGCGATGATCGACAGCCATGCCCCCAAGCCGGAGCCGCGTCCGACACCGGATGCACTGTCGCAGCTCGCGGCCTTCGGACAGGTGCTCGGTCTGCCGTGGCGAGACCTCCCGGTGGACCCGGAGCGACTGACCCGCCTCGAAGGCCGGGAGCGGCTCGCCTATCTGCTGGAGCTGACCGGCCGCGCCTCCACGCACGCCTTCGACCTGGACGTCGACGCGGCGGAGCGTCTCTTCGCGCTCTACCAGCGACTGAGCGAAGCCCAGCGCGGCTATGTGCCCACGGGCGCGCCGTATGAGGGGACCACCGTGCTCATCAAGGCCGCGACGCCGCTCCCGGGGCTCACCGTGACGGCGGACCTGGGCTGGGGCCCGTGGCTTGCCACCGCGCCGACGGTGTACGAGTCACCGGGAGACCACTACACGATGCTGCGCGCGCCGCACGTCACCACGCTGGCCGAGCTGTTCTCGCGACTGCTCGCCGCGCTGAAGCGAGACGCAGCTTGATGCACGCCCGATGCGCGGTCCCCCACGTCGGGGCTGCTAACGTCAGCAGGCCCGCTCCCGGAGTGGATGCTCCGGGGTGTCGGGCCCCGAGGGAGCACGCATCGTGATTGTCAGCATCGATGACCTGCGCCAGCGAGCACGACGCCGGTTGCCCCGAACCGTCTTCGACTACGTGGAGGGCGCCGCCGACGACGGTTTCACCTCCGGCGCCAACCGACGCGGCTTCGACCGCTATCTCTTCCGAGCGCGGGCCCTGGTGGACGTGAGCGCGGTGGACCACTCCACCACGCTGCTCGGAGAGAAGCTGGCCACCCCCATCATCCTGGGCCCCACGGGGCTCGCGGGGCTGCTCGCGCCTCGGGGTGAAGAGCTGGCCGCGAAGGCCGCGGCGAGCCGAGGCACCGTCTTCACCCTCAGCACCATGTCCATCGGAACCCTGGAGGAAGTGGCCGCCGCGGCGCCCTCCCCACTCTGGTTCCAGCTCTACGTCTGGAAGGACCGGAGCGTCACGCGTGCGCTGGTGGAGCGCGCGAAGGCGGCGGGTTATCGCGCGCTGTGCCTCACGGTGGACGTGCCCGTCATGGGCAACCGGGAGCAGGACCGGCGCAATGGCTTCACCCTGCCTCCTCGCGTCCAGTTCTCCAATGTGATGGACGTGCTGCGCCACCTGGGCTGGGTGCTGCGCATGTCAAAGAGCCCCCGAGCCACCTTCGGCAACTTCGTGGACCATCCCTCGCTGACCCGCACCGACGCGGTGGGTGTCGCGCGCTTCACCAACAGCCAGTTCGACCCTTCGGTGACGTGGAAGGACGTGGAGTGGCTTCGCTCCATCTGGACCGGCCCGCTCGTGCTCAAGGGCATCACCTGCGCGGAGGATGCGCGACAGGCCGTCTCGCTGGGTGTCGAGGCCGTCATCGTCTCGAACCACGGAGGCAGGCAGCTCGACTTCCTCCCGGGCGCCATCGACGTGCTGCCGGAGGTGGTGGATGCAGTCGAGGGCCGAGCGGAGGTCATCCTCGACGGGGGCATCCGCCGAGGCTCCGACGTGGTGAAGGCCGTCGCCATGGGCGCCCGCGCCTGCATGGTGGGTCGCCCCTTCCTCTACGGGCTGGCGGCCGGCGGACAGGCGGGCGTGGAGCTGTCACTGGACATCCTCACCTCGGAGATTGACCGGACGCTCGCGCTGCTGGGTCGTCCCCTGCTGAGTGAACTGGACCGCTCCGCGCTGCGTGTCGATACCCCCGCTACCCTGGAACCCACCGCGTCCCCGCACCGACTGGAGACTTCCACCGTCACGAGGCGGGCGGGTGGGACAAGCGACACCTGAGTACCCCTCGGGACAAGGAGGTCAGGTTGACGGCGCGAGGTGACAGCCGTTAGCTTGCCGTTCCGTGTTGACGCCTTTCACTCCGATGGCCGCGCTGTTCCGCCGCTGCTGTCGGTCGTGTGCCTGTTGTGCCCTCTCGGGCCTGGGCTGTTGAAGCGCGCGCCGGAAGCCTCCTGATTCCCTCCGCGCCTCGCCTGGCCCCACCTCCGTCCCGAGGGCTGGGTCTGTTCCGTTGTTTCCCGCACACCGCTTCCCGACGCTCCCTCATGCACCTTCTCTCCACCCAGCCAGTCGCGACGCAGCAGGCGCCCCACGGGGCCCGCTGTGCGTGCTGTCTGGCGTGTGCGTGTGAGGTGTGTCCGCCGACAGGCGGGCCCCGAGCCTCGAGGAGCGGATAGCGGTTCCATCCCTTCTCCCCTGCTCGCGCGGCCCGCCCTCGAAAGAGGCGCGGGCCGTCTGCTTTTCAGCCCCTGGAGTCCACCGTGTCCGTCGTGTCGTCGTCCCCCGCCCTTGGAATCGCTCGCGAGCCCGCGGCCCTGCTCGCGGAAGCCGCGTCGCTCGAAGCCGCCACCACCGAGGAGATTCTCGCCTGGGTCGAGCAGCGGCTCGGCGCGCGCGCGGCCATCGCCTCGAGCTTCGGAGTGGAGGACATGGTCCTCATCGACCTGGCGCGCAAGCACGCGCCCAGCCTGCGCGTCTTCACCCTCGACACCGGTCGCCTGCCGTCGGAGACCTACGAGCTCATCGAGGTCGTCCGCAATCGCTACGGCATTCCCGTGGAGACCTACTTCCCGGAGCGAGCCCGCGTCGAGGCGCTGGAGTCGACCCAGGGCTACTTCTCGTTTCGCCGGAGCCTCGACGCGCGCAAGGAATGCTGCGCCATCCGCAAGGTGGAGCCCTTGCGTCGCGCGCTTCAGGGACTGGACGGTTGGGTGACGGGGCTGCGGCGCGAGCAGTCCGCCAACCGCACCGAGGTCGCCGTCGTCGAGCACGACCGCGACCACGGCGGACTGCTCAAGCTCAACCCCCTGGCGGCCTGGAGCCGGCAACAGGTGTGGAGCTACATCCAGGCGAACGCCGTCCCGTACAACGCCCTGCATGACCGGGGCTACCCGTCCATCGGCTGCGCGCCGTGCACGCGCGCGGTGAAGCCGTACGAGGACGAGCGCGCGGGCCGGTGGTGGTGGGAGTCACGAGAGCACAGCGAGTGCGGACTGCACCCCGTACGGTGACGCGGACTCCCGCCATGGCGACCTCTACCCCTATCGACTATCCCGTCTGCCTCCGGCTCGAAGGCCGCCGCGTCCTGCTGGTGGGCGGAGGCGCCGTGGCCGAAGGCCGGGCCCTGGCCCTGCTCGAAGCGGGCGCGCGGCTCCACCTGATAGCCCCTGACGTCACCGACACCCTCCAACGCCTGGCCGCCGAGGGACGTCTGGACTGGGAGCGCAGGGCCTACGCCTCCGGCGATGTACGCGGCCACGCGCTGGTGCTGGCCGCGACGGATGAGCCCGCCGTGAATCAACACCTGACGGCCGAGGCGCGTGAGCTGGGCTTGTGGGTGAACACGGCGGACGAGCCGGAGCTGTGCGACTTCACCCTGCCCTCGGTGGAGCGACGAGGCCCCATCACCGTGGCGGTCTCCACCGCCGGTCAGGCCCCCGCGCTGGCGCGCCACCTGCGCAGGGAGCTGGGGGCCCAGGTCGCGCCCCACCACGTCTGGCTGGCGAGGCTGAGTGGATGGCTGCGCCGACGGCTGCCTCGTGGTCCCCGGCGTCAGCGCCTGCTGAAGCAATTGGTGGAGGGAGAGCCTGGCGCGCTGCTCGCGCGCGGTGAGCGAGGGGCCGCGGTGGCTCGGCTTCGCTCGGAACTGAAGACCTTCAAGTCGTCTGGAGAGTTCACATGAAGGAGTCGTCGAGAGGGCGCGTGTACCTGGTGGGTGCGGGCCCTGGAGATCCAGAGCTGCTCACGCTGCGCGCGGCGCGCTTGCTGCGAGAGGCGGACACGGTGGTGCATGACCGGCTCATCCACCCCGGAGTGCTGGAGCACGCGCGTCCGCACGCCCGGCTCATCTACGTGGGCAAGGAAGGTGGGGGCGAGTCGGTACAACAGGAGGCCATCCACGCGGTGCTCATCGCCCAGGCGCGGCTCGGCCGCACCGTGGTGCGCCTCAAGGGCGGAGACCCGTTCGTCTTCGGTCGCGGCGGGGAGGAGGCCCTGGCGCTGGAGGCCGCGCGCATCCCCTACGAGGTGGTGCCCGGCATCTCCTCGGGCATCGCGGTGCCCGCCTCCGCGGGCATTCCCGTCACCCATCGGGACATGTCTGGCGAGGTGACCTTCGCCACGGCGTTCCGCGCGGGGGGAGCGCCCGACTGGGGCTTCCTCGCACGCGCCCAGACGCTGGTGCTGTTCATGGCGGGAAACCGCTTGGAGGAGACGACGGCGGCCCTGGTCACCGCGGGGCGCGCGGCCTCAACGCCCGCAGCCCTGGTGGAAGCAGGCACCTGGGAACACCAGCGCGTGGTGGAGGCCACCCTGGGCACCGTCGCCCAGGAGGCGCGCAAGGCCGGACTGGGCTCTCCCTCGCTGCTGGTGGTGGGCGAAGTCGTCGCGCTGCGCGCTCGGCTCCCTTCGCTCGCGGCGAGGAATCACACGGCGACGGGAGACTCCGTCCCCCGGTTCGCGGAGGCGGGACATGACTGACACGACCCACGCACGCTCCACTCATCTGGAGGAGCTGGAAGCGGAGAGCATCCACATCCTCCGCGAGACGGTGGCGGAGTTCGCCAACCCGGTGATGCTCTACAGCATCGGCAAGGACTCGCAGGTGCTGCTGCACCTGGCGCGCAAGGCCTTCCACCCGGCGCCCCTGCCCTTCCCGCTGCTCCATGTCGACACGACGTGGAAGTTCCGGGACATGTACGCGTTTCGCGACGCCTTCATCGCGCGACACGGCCTGCGGCTTCTCGTCCATCAGAACCACAAGGCGCTCGCCGAGGGCATCAACCCCTTCGACCACGGCAGCCAGAAGTACACGCACGCGATGAAGACGCAGGCACTGCTCGAAGCGCTCGCGCTGCACGGCTTCGACGCCGCCTTCGGTGGAGCCCGCCGCGACGAGGAGAAGTCCCGCGCCAAGGAGCGCGTGTTCTCCTTCCGGGACAAGCATGGCCAGTGGGACCCGCGCCGGCAGCGGCCGGAGCTGTGGAACCTCTTCAACGGCCGCGTGGACGCGGGCGAGAGCATGCGCGTCTTCCCCCTGTCCAACTGGACGGAGCTGGATGTGTGGCACTACGTCCTGCGCGAGAAAATCCCGGTGGTGCCGCTCTACTTCGCCGCCGAGCGCCCCGTCATCGACCGGGGTGGCACGCTGCTGATGGTGGATGACGAACGCATGCGCCTGCGCGCCGGGGAGCGGCCCACGCTCCGGCGGGTGCGCTTCCGGACGCTCGGCTGCTACCCGCTCAGCGGAGCCATCGAGTCATCCGCCACCACGGTGGAGGCCGTCATCCACGAGATGGTCCACGCACGTCAGTCCGAGCGCCAGGGCCGACTCATCGACCACGACGAAGAAGGCTCCATGGAGCTGAAGAAGCGCGAGGGGTACTTCTGATGGACACCGCACTCCAGGCCGTTGCGCAACCCGACATCCAACGACTCCTCGACGAGCACTCCAACCGGGCGCTGCTGCGGCTCGCGGTGGTGGGCTCGGTGGACGATGGCAAGTCCACGCTCATCGGCCGACTCCTCTTCGAGTGTGACGGACTCTTCGAGGACCAGATCTCCGCGGTGCGACGTGCCAGCGCGAAGCGGGCCGCCGCCCGGACGGAGCTTCCTCCAGAGCTGCTGGTGCAGGGGCTCAAGGCCGCGGCGGGCGCGGGTGACGAGGAGGAGCTGGACTTCTCCCTCTTCACCGACGGCCTGCGCGCCGAGCGCGAGCAGGGCATCACCATCGACGTGGCGTACCGGTACCTGTCCACGGCGCTGCGGAAGATCATCATCGCCGACACGCCAGGACACCTTCAGTACACGCGCAACATGGCCACGGGTGCCTCCACGGCGGACGCGGGCGTCATCCTGGTGGACGCACGACTCGGCGTCCTGCCGCAGACGCGGCGCCACGCGTACATCGCCTCGCTGCTGGGCATCCCCTACCTCGCGGTGGTGGTGAACAAGATGGACCTGGTGGGCTACGAGCGCGCGACGTTCGAGCGCATCGGTTCCGAGCTGGTGGACTTCGCGCGCACGCTGGGCTTCGAGGGCGTGCGCCTGTTCCCCGTCAGCGCCAGCCGGGGCGACAACATCACCCGCCTCAGTCCCCGCACACCCTGGCACGAGGGCGGCACACTGCTGGGCTGGCTGGAGTCGCTTCCTCACCAGCGAAGGCTCGACGGCGCGCCCTTCCGCTTCCCCGTCCAGTACGTGCTGCGGCCCCATCAGGACTACCGGGGACTCGCGGGCCAGGTGGCCTCCGGCACGGTGCGCGTGGGAGACGAGGTGCAGGTGCTGCCCTCGGGTCGCAGGACGCGCGTGGAGGCCATCGACACCTTCGACGGCGCCAAGGAGGAAGCCTCCGCGACGGACTCCGTCACACTGCTGCTCACGGACGACGTGGACGCCAGCCGAGGCGACCTGCTCGCCCACGTGGACCAGCCGCCCCTCGCGCTACAACACCTGGACGCGATGCTGGTGTGGTTCGGTGAACAGCCGCTGGACGTGACTCGCCGCTACCTGGTGAAGCAGACCACGCGCACGGCGCCCGCGCAGTTCGAGCGTGTGCTCTGGCGCAAGGAGCTGGAGACCCTCTCGGAGGTGCCCTCGGAGTCGCTGGCGCTCAACGACATCGGCCGCGTCCGGCTGGTGTGCCGCCGGCCCCTGTTGTGCGACCCGTACCAGGAGAACCGGCGCACGGGGGCCTTCATCGTCATCGACGCGCTCACCCACGACACCGTGGGCGCGGGCATGGTGCTCGGCCCCGCGGAGTCCACTTCGCGCGCCGGTGCGTCGCTCGTCACGAGCGCCGAGCGACACGGACGGCTGGGCCAGGTCGGCGCCGTCGTCCTGCTTCCCGCCACACCCGAGGCGGCCAGTCGCGCGTTCGCGCTGGAGCGTGAGCTGTTCAACCTGGGCCGCCATGTCGCCACCGTGCCCGGGGATGTGGAAGTGGCCCTGGCCCTGGCGCGCGCGGGCTTGTTCGCCCTGGTCTACACGGAGGCGCCCCAGGTCCGGCGTGCGCTGCGAGAGGAAGCCCATGACGCGGGCACGGGCTGGTGGGAGCTGGACGACGCGGAGGCCCCGGAGCAGTGGGCACGACGCCTCACCGCCCCACGGGAGGACGCGACATGAGCGCCTCCTCCCCAGGCAATCTCACCCTGTCCCCGCCTCCTTTCATCGGCGCATTGCTGGGCGCGGAGAAGGGCACGTTGCTGCTGGAGCTGGTGGCGGGGCTGGACCCGACGGCGCTTCATTGGCTGAGTGGTTACGCCGCGGGCCTCGCGGCACGCCCCGGTGCGGTCTCCACGGCGGCGTCCGTCGCCATGGCTCCCACGGCGACACCCGCCGCGCCCCTCACCATCGTCTACGGCACGCAGACGGGAAACAGCCGGCTGATCGCCGAGCGACTCAAGCACCAGACGGAGAGCGCGGGCCTTCCCGTGCGCATCATCCGGGCCAGTGAGTACCCGGTGCGAGAGCTGGCACGCGAGAAGCTGCTGGCCGTGGTCATCAGCACGCAAGGAGACGGAGACCCTCCCGACGACGCGCGTGGGTTCTGCGAGCACCTGCTGGGCAAGCGCGCTCCCCGACTGGAGGGCCTGAGCTACGCGGTGCTCGGACTCGGGGACACCAGCTATCCGAAGTTCTGCGAGGTGGGGCGGGCACTCGATGCGCGACTGGCGGAGCTGGGTGCCACGCGACTGGTGGAGCGCGCCGACTGCGACCTGGACTTCGAGCCCATCGCCACCGGCTGGTTGGACCAGACGCTCGCTCGCGCTCGCGAGGCGCTCGAACCGCGCACGCCCTCCGTCGCCACCGTCGTCCCGCTGAGAGGCGCCACGGCGACACCCACCGTGGGCAAGGAGGCCCCCTTCTCCGCGACCGTGCTGGTCAACCAGCGCATCACCGGACGAGGCGCGCTCAAGGACGTCCGCCACGTCGAAATCTCCCTCGAAGGCTCCGGTCTGGAATACGCGCCGGGCGACGCGTTGGGGGTGTGGGCGCCCAATCCACCGGAGCTGGTGGACGCCGTCTTGAGGCAACAGCGACTGGATGGTGCGGAGCCGGTGACGCGCGACGGGAAGACGCTCCCGCTGGCGGTCTGGCTCTCGGAGGGACTGGAGCTGACGCGCCTGAGCCGGCCCTTCCTGGAGCGACACACCACGCTCGGCGCGAGCACCGCGCTCCAGTCCGTGCTGACGCCCACGGGCGCGGAGGCCTTCCGCGCGCTGCTGAAGAGTCATCAGGTCATCGACGTGCTTCGCCAGCACCCCGCGCCGTGGAGCGCGAAGGAACTGGTCCTCGCGTTGCGCAAGCAGACGCCCCGGCTGTACTCGATTGCCTCCAGTCCCAAGCGCGTGGGTGAGGAGGCACACCTCACGGTGGCGGTGGTCGACTACACGGCCTTCGGCGAGCGCCACCTTGGCGCCGCGTCATCCCACCTGTCCACGCGAGGGGCGGACGCGGACTCGGTGCGGGTCTTCGTGGAGCGCAACGAGCGCTTCCGGCTGCCGGAGGACACGGACCGGGACGTGGTGATGATTGGCCCCGGCACGGGCGTGGCGCCCTTCCGGGCCTTCGTGCAGGAGCGCGCGGAGGTCGGCGCGCGCGGACGCAACTGGCTGTTCTTCGGAGAGCAGCACTTCCGCAGCCAGTTCCTCTACCAGTCGGAGTGGCAGGAGGCGCTGAAGAAGAAGACGCTCCACAAGCTCTCGCTCGCCTTCTCCCGCGACACGGCGGCGAAGGTCTACGTCCAGCACCGGCTGCGCGAGGCGGGCAAGGAGCTCTACACCTGGCTGGAAGGCGGCGCCCACCTCTACGTGTGCGGCGATGCCCAGCGCATGGCACCGGATGTCCACGCGGCCCTGGTGGACGTCATCGCCGAGCACGGTGGCCGCGGCCGAGAGGACGCCGAGGACTGGCTCAAGACGCTGCGTGACGAGCGGCGCTACCTGCGTGACGTCTACTGAATCCTTCTGACTGTGAGCAATGACATGAGCACCCAGCCCAAGCCCCTCTCCGAAGTGGAGCACATCAAGGCGAACAGCCGCCTTCTGCGCGGAACGCTGGCGGAGAGCCTGGCGGACCCGGTGACGGGCGCCATCTCCACGCCGGACACCAGCCTCATCAAGTTCCACGGCAGCTACCAGCAGGATGACCGGGACCTCCGCGAGGAGCGTCGCCAGCAGAAGCTGGAGCCGGACTACAGCTTCATGCTGCGCACCCGGCTCCCCGGGGGCGTCTGCACCGCCGCGCAGTGGCTCGTCATGGACGGGCTGGCGCGTGAGCACGCCAACGGCACCCTGCGCATCACCACGCGGCAGGCCTTCCAACTGCACGGCATCCTCAAGGGCGACCTCAAGCCAACGATTGCGCGCATCAACGCCGCCCTCATCGACACGCTGGCCGCCTGCGGCGACGTCAACCGCAACGTGCTGTGCAATCCCAACCCGGTGGACACCCGCGTGCATGAAGTGGTGTACGGCTGGGCGGTGCGCCTGTCCGAGCACCTGCTGCCCAAGACTCGCGCGTACTACGAGCTCTGGTTGGACGAGGAGAAGGTGGCCGGCGGCGAGGAGGAGCCCCTGTACGGCGCCACCTACCTGCCCCGGAAGTTCAAGGCCGCGGTCGCGGTGCCGCCCGAGAACGACGTGGACCTGTTCGCGCAGGACCTGGGCTACATCGCCATCATCGAGGACGGCGTCCTCCAGGGTTTCAACGTCGCGGTGGGCGGCGGCCTGGGCGCGACCCACGGTGACGCCAACACCTTTCCCCGGCTGGCGGATGTGCTGGGCTTCGTGCCTCCCGAACAGATGCTCGCCGTGGCCGAGGAGGTGCTGAAGATTCATCGTGACCACGGAGACCGGGGCAACCGCAAGCGCGCGCGCCTGAAGTACGTCCTGGAGGACCGGGGCGTAGCCTGGTTCACCGAGGAACTGGAGCGCCGCCTCGGCTTCAAGCTGGAGCCCACGCGGCCCTTCACCTTCGAGCACAACGGAGACCGCTTCGGCTGGAGGGAGGGCCACGACGGGCGCTGGCACCTGACGTTGCATCTGGACAGTGGCCGCGTGGCGGACCGGCCCGGCGCGCTCCACCTCACGGGGCTGCGCGAGATTGCCCAGGTGCATGCCGGCGACTTCCGGCTGACCCCCAATCAGAACCTCGTCATCGCGGGAGTGCCCCCGGAGTCCAAGGAGCACATCGACGCGCTCGTCCGGGCCCATGGACTGGAGAGCTTCCGGACCGCCAGTCCGCTGCGGCGCAACGCGCTCGCCTGCGTGGCCCTGCCCACGTGCGCCCTCGCCATGGCCGAGGCGGAGCGCTACCTGCCGACCTTCGTGGAGCGCGTGGAGGGCCGACTCCAGGCGCATGGCCTCCAGGACGCCAACATCCTGCTGCGCATCACCGGCTGCCCCAACGGCTGCGCGCGCCCCTACCTCGCGGAGATTGGCCTCGTGGGCAAGGCCCCCGGTCGCTACAACCTCCACCTGGGCGGGGATGCCCGGGGCCAGCGCCTCAACCGACTGGTCCGAGAGAACATCGACGAGGCGACCATCCTCTCGGTGCTGGAGCCACTGTTCGCGGCGTATGCGAGCGAGCGACAGCAGGGTGAGGGCTTCGGCGACTATCTGGTGCGGGCGGGGCACGTCCCCGCGCCTCCGTCCCGCACACCTCAGGCCGCCTGAGCGACGCGCTCACTCACGCGCCGAACCAGCCACGCTGGCGGGCCTCTTCCAGACGGCCCTCCAGGTACTCCCACAGGGCGGGGCACCCCGCCTGGATGGGGGGCGCGATGCGTGCCACCACCCGCGCGTGACTGATGCCGTTCTCCCGCCAGCTCTGTCCCTCGTTGGAGAGGTTCAGCAACACCGGCATCGCACGGTCCACCGCGTTCGCGTAGCGGGCCTCGGGAGTCTCCGCCTGCTCGAACTCCTTCCAGAGCGCGAGGAACGCCGGGCCCTGGGGCGCGGGCAACAAACCGAAGATGCGCTCCACCGCGGCCAGCTCCGCCGCCTTGCGCTCCTTCCACCCGCCCTCCACGAACGCCAGCGTGTCGCCGGTGTCGATTTCGCCCACGTCATGCACCAGCAGCATCCGGACCACGCGGTCCTGGTCAATCCCAGGCGGAGCATGGTGGGACAGGGAGAGGGCCAGCATGGCCAACTGCCAGCTGTGCTCCGCGGAGTTCTCGTAGCGAGCAAGGCCCAACGGTTTGACCTTGCGCGTGACACCCTTGAGCTTGTCCAGCTCCAGGATGAAGCCGATGACCTGTTGCATTCCGTCGCCGTGAGCCATCCCCGGATTGTTCCCCACCCCCCAGGCCCGCTCAACCCCTGAAGCGCCACCCCGAGGAATCAGGGAATGACCTTCGCGCGGCGGAAGTCATCGAAGAGGCGCAGGAACATCGCCTCGGTGTCGACGAACTCGTGGAAGCCGAAGCGCCGCGCCTTGGTGCCGTCGGCGAACATGTCGTAGTCCCACGAGAAGACGAAGTCACCGAAGCGCCAGGAGGACACGTCCTGGTAGGAGTGGCCCGCCAGCCCGTGCTTCTCCGTCATCGCCTTCCAGAGCGGCGCCTTGTCCGCCATGACGACGTCGAGCGACATCTGCAGCGGAGGCGCCACCTCCAACCCGAAGTAGCGGGCAATCTTCGGCCACAACTCGCTCCAGCGAAACAGGTCGCCATTGTTGATGTTGAACGCCTGGTTCGCGCAGCGCGCATCCGTCGCCGCCCACACCGTCGCCTTCGCGAGCAGCCCCGCGTCGGTCATCTCCAGCAACGAGTGATACGCACCGGGCTTGCCAGGGAAGCGCAGCGGCAGCCCCAGCTCCTTGGAGATGGACGCATAGACGGCAATCACCAGGGCCAGGTTCATCGGGTTTCCGAGCGCGACGCCGCCCACCACCGACGGACGCAGCGCGGTCCACGTCCACGCCTTGCCCTTCTGCCGCTGCTCCAGGAAGCGCTGCTGGTCCACGTTGAACTCGGGCGGCATGTGGTCCGGGTCCGTCTCCCGGGCCGGCGTCTTGAAGGGCCCCAGGTGCGCGCCGTAGACCTTGTAGCCCTGCATGAGACTGACGTGGCGCAGGCCCGCGGCCACCGGCTCGATGGCGTCCACGACGTTGACGAGCATCGCCAGGTTGGGCGCGACAAGCTCCGCCCACGTCGGCCGCTCCTGGTACGCGGCGTAGAAGATGTGCGTCACATGGCCCAGGTTCGCCAGCTTCACGCGGCAGTCTTCCGCGTCGAGCAGGTCCACCTGCACGTGCCGCACGCGCTCGGAGGAAGGGCCGCCTCGCCGGGACAGGCCGATGACCTCCCAGTCACCCAGCGACTCGAGGTGCTCGATGAGGTTGCGACCGATGACACCCTGCGCGCCCACCACGAGGGCGACCTTGTTGACCGTGCTCATGACACTCCTCCTTGCAGCATTCGTTCGTTGGGAGCGCCGAGGCGGCGCTCGCGGGACTCCAGGCGCAGCGCCAGGAGGACGATGAAGATGGCGGACACCGGCACCAGCGCCGACACCCACGTGACGGCGCCCAGGCCCGGGCCGCGGTCGATGATGACGCCACCGAACCAGGCGCCCAGCGCGTTGCCCAGGTTGAAGGCTCCGATGTTGAGGCTCGACGCGAGGCTCTGACCGGCCCCTTCGGCCTTCTCCAGCACCCACATCTGAAGCGGCGGCACCGTGGCGAACGCCGCCGCGCCGAAGAGGCCGATGGCGATGACCGTGAGGACGCGGTCATGCAGGACGAACGTCATCCCGAACAGCACCAGCGCCAGCACCGCGAGGCTGCCGAGGATGGACGGCACCAGCCGCCGGTCCGCGAGCTTGCCGCCCACGAGGTTGCCCACCACCAGCCCACCGCCGAAGACGAGCAGGATGGGAGACACCGCCGTCGGCGAGAAGCCGCTGAGCCGCGTCAGGATGGGCGCGATGAAGGTGAACACGGTGAACACCCCGGCGAAGCCGAGCACCGTCGTCAACAGCCCCAACAACACCGGCCGCCGGCCCAGGGCCCGCAAATCAGCGCGCCAGTCGTTCGCCTCTTGCGACGCCTCGTCACGCGGCACGAACAGCGCAATCACCGCCACGGCGAGCAGGCCAATCAGCGCCACGGCCCAGAACGTCGAGCGCCATCCGAGCGACTGCCCCAGCCACGTGCCCAGCGGCACGCCGAGGATGTTCGCCACCGTCAGGCCGGTGAACATGATGGCGATGGCCGACGCGCGCTTGTCCACCGGCACCAGGCCCGTGGCCACCACGGAGCCCACGCCGAAGAACGTACCGTGGGAGAGCGCGGTCAACACCCGCGCGGCCATCAGCGTGCCGTAGGTGGGCGCCAGCGCGCAGCCGATGTTGCCCAGCGTGAAGATGACCATCAACCCCAGCAGCACGTGCTTGCGGGACCAGCGCCCCGTCAACACGGTCAGCACCGGGGCGCCGGCCACGACGCCCAGTGCGTAGCCGGAGATGAGCAGGCCCGCCGTGGAGATGGAGACCCCCAGGTCCGTGCCCACCTCCAGCAACAAGCCCATGATGACGAACTCCGTGACGCCGATTCCAAAGGCGCCCGCGGTCAATGCGAACAAGGCCAGCGGCATGATTCGCGGCCCTCCCGTGAAGAAGTTGGATGGGGCCTTGTATGGACGGGGCGAATTCGCTGCGGTAGAGCGACGTGCGGAATAGGACTTGTGAGTTCGGCTCACCATGGCTCGCCTGGACGTCAATCGCTTCGGAGAGATGGAAGTCTTCGTGAAGGTGGTGGAGCTGGGAGGCTTCTCCGCCGCGGCGCGAGCCTTCCGGATGACCCCCTCCGCGGTGAGCAAGCTGGTGGCCCGGCTGGAGCAGCGGTTGGGGGCTCGGCTGGTCAATCGCTCCACGCGCGCGCTCCAGCTCACGCCGGAAGGCTGCGGCTTCTATGAACGCAGCGTGCGAATCCTGGGTGAGCTCGACGAGGCGGAGCGCGGTGCCGCCGCGAGCGACGAGCCCAGTGGGCGACTGCGCATCAACACCAACCCAGCCTTCGGGCGCTGCATCCTCATCCCCCTGCTCCCCGGCTTCTTCGCCCGATATCCGTCGGTGACGGTGGACCTCACGCTGACGGACAAGCTCATCGACCTGCTCGATGACCGCACGGATGTGGCCATTCGCCACGGGCAGCTCAAGGACTCCCAGCTCACCGCGCGCAGGCTCGGTGAGACGCGGATGGTCATCGTCGGCTCGCCGGACTACCTGAAGCGCCAGGGCGTGCCGAAGACTCCGGGCGAGTTGGCGTCACACAACCGGCTGGGCTTCAGCTACGCGCGCGCCATCGAGGGCTGGCCCCTGACGGAGTCCTCCTCGCAGCTCTCGCTGTCCCCGGTCGGCAACATCCAGGCGAGCGACGGCGAAGCGCTGCGACAACTGGTGCTGGCCGGAGTGGGCCTGGCACGGCTCGCGCGCTTCCAGGTGAAGGACGACCTGGACGAGGGCCGCCTCGTGGCCGTGCTGGAGGAGCACAACCCCGGCGACACGGAGGTCATCCATGCCCTCTTCCTCAGCCAGGGCGGACACCTGCCCGCGCGCGTGCGCGCCTTCGTGGACCACCTCACCACGCACGTGCGCCTGCCCTGACGGGCGACGACGCGCTCAGCTTCGCGCCAGCGCCTCGGCGAGCCTGGGCAGCACGTCTCCAGCGCTCGCTTCCACGCGGAGGTCCGCCAGCTCCACGCCACGACACTCGCCCAGGTTGAGGATGGCGATGGGCACGTGGCGCTCCGCGGCGCGGACGAGGAAGCGATAGCCGGAGTAGATGGCGAGCGACGAGCCCACCACCAGCAGCGCGTCCCCTTCTTCCAGCAAGGCGAACGCCTCCGTCACCGTGGGCGCGGGCACGTTATCGCCAAAGAACACCACGTCCGGCTTCAGCGTCCCGCCACAGCGCACGCAAGCGGGCACCTGAAAGGACTGGAGCGCCTCCGACGACAGCTCCGCGTCACCGTCCGGCCGAAGCTCCAGCACCTGGTGGGAGAAGTCCGGGTTGAGCGCCAGCAGTCGCGCCTGCAGGTCGACACGCGCCTCCTGCGCTCCACAGTCCAGACAGCGCACGCGAGCCAGCGCGCCGTGCAGCTCGATGACGCGCGAGCTGCCCGCGGCGTGGTGCAACCGGTCCACGTTCTGGGTGATGAGGCCGGGGACATGTCCACCCTGCTCCAGCGCGGCCAGCGCCCGGTGCGCGGGGTTCGGGTGGGCGGAAGCGAAGCGGGGCCAGCCGAGCAGACTCCGGGCCCAGTAGCGGGCCCGCACCTCGGGGCGCTGGAGGAACTCCCGGTGCTGGATGGGATTGCGCGCCCGGGCCCGCGTGCCCGGCCCGCGATAGTCCGGGATGCCTGACTCGGTGCTGCAACCCGCGCCTGTGAGCACCACGGTGCGCCGTCCGCGCAGCAACGAGACCAGGGCGTCCACATCCTGGGCGGCCCCGGGAACGGGCGACGTCTGCGGCAGAGAGGTCATGGCGGCCTACGTATAATGGCCTCCCCGGCGGCTTGCCCAGACTCCCTGTCGGGCCCCCACCGCGACGCCCACCTCGCGGGCCAGGCCGGCGGTCGGGCCGCTGCTCGGCGCCCGTGTTAGAGTGGGCATCAGGGGCCAGTTCCGAGGAAGTACATGTACGCGTTGGTTCTTGTCCTGTTCTTCGCCTCCCAGGCTCCGGCCTCGGCGACCGAGCAGCCCCCTTTCCACGGCGCCCCCGGGCTTCAGGCCGCGTATGAGCAGGCTGACGCGGCCTTGCGGAACGACCAGCCGGAAGAGGCGTTGCGCAACTTCCACCGCTTGCTCGCGGATGCCCCCGAGCATCCCGCGACGCACTGGCTCCACGGGCGGCTGCGCCTCAAGCGGGGCCATTTCGCCGAGGCCGAGACGGCGCTGAGTCAGGCCCTCGCGCGCGGCATCGACCCGAGGCATCGCGAGGAGGTCGAAGGTCAGCTCGACGCCGTCCGACGGCACCTGTCGGCCATGGAGGAAGCGCGCCTGGGGATGTCGTCGGAGCACGGCGTGAACGCTCACGACCCGGAGTCGCTCTTCGACGCGGGGATTCGCTCCCTCGAGGCGGGCGAGGTCGAGGGTGCGCTGGCCCATGCACGGCGACTGACGGCGCTCGCGCCCTGGAATGGCGAGGGCCATGCGCTGCTCGCCGTGATTCTGGAGATCCGGGGAGACGACGAGGCCGCGCGGGAAGCGGTCCGGCGAGCCCGAGAGCTGGGCGCCACCCAGGGACTGCTGCGGGTCGTCGAGGAGCGGTTCGAGGACCGGCGAAGGGGGTGGCTGCTGGTGGGGATTCCCCTCGGGATGGCGCTGTTCCTGGGGTTGGGGCTGCTGCTCTCCTGGCTCGCGGGCCGAGCGTTGTCCTCGGCGCAGTTGGGCCGGCTCCAGGCGAGCGACCTGCACTTGCTGCGTGAGGAACAGACCGCGAGCGAGCGACTGGTGGACCGGCTCTACATCGCGGTGCTCTGGTTCTCGTCCCTGCTGTTCTACGTCGCCGTGCCAATGATGGTGGTGCTGACCCTGGCCGTGTTCGGAGGACTGCTCCTCGCCATGGCCATGATGCCCGTCATCCCGGTGAAGCTCCTGTTCATCGTGGTGATTGCCTGCCTCGGTGGCATCATCGGCATCTTCCGGGGCTTGTTCTTCCGCGACGCCCAGCCAGACGAAGGCCGCGCGCTGAAACGCGAGGAGGCCCCGCGCCTCTTCGCCGCGCTGGAGGAAGTGGCGGACGTCGCGAAGTCGCGCAAGGTGGACCGCGTCCTCATCGACGCGGGCACGGGAATCGGCGTGAGCGAGCGAGGAGGACGGTTGAGGGTGCTGCTGGGACGTGGTGAGCGGGTCCTCCAACTGGGGCTGGGCGTCGTGCGACTGCTCACGGTCTCCGAGCTCAAGTCCATCCTCGCGCACGAGTATGGCCACTTCTCCCATGGCGAGACGCGGCTGACTCCCGTCATCGGTCGCATCCAGATCCAGATGGTCCGCATGCTCCACGCCATCCAGGCGGCGGGCTGGGCCTCCATCAATCCGGTGTGGTGGTTCCTGCGCACGTACTTCTTCGTCCACCTGCGCATCACCGCCGGGCACGGACGCCGCAGGGAGCTGCTCGCGGACCGGGTGTCCGCGCTCGCCTATGGCGGCGACACCTTCGCTCGCGCGCTGACGAAGGCGGTGGAGGGCAGTGACGCGTTCAAGCGCGGCATGAGCGTGACGGTGGGTCTGCGCGCCACGGGAAGGCCCACGAAGGACCTGTTCCACACCATCGACGTGGTGGCCCGGGACACGCCGCTCGAGTTCCAGGCGTTCATGCATGCGCAGCTCTTCGCGTGCCCCGTGGACGCGTACGACACCCACCCGCCTCCTTCCGAGCGCATCGAACGCGTGGCGGGCCTCCCTGGTCACCGCCCTGTCGAAGACACGTCCGCGCTGACGCTGTTCGCCGATGGCGAAGCGCTCACGGCCGAGCTGGGCGGAGAGCTGCTTTCGAACCTGGAGAACACACTGGAGGGTCAGGGCCACGAGGCCGCCCCGCCCGTGGACGTGACGGACGAGGAGCGGGACCGCCTGGCCGCCGCCCTCGCCCTGCACCATGCGGCAGTCGTCCTGGGAGAACACCAGCACCCGGTCGCCTATCCCCTGCTTCAGGAGTCGGTGGGTCGACTCGAGCAGACCGCCGGTGAAAAACACCCGTATCTGGTGCCCCTGCTCACGGACCTGTCGAGGCTCCACGTCGAGCACCAGGCGCTCGACGCCGCGAGGCACGCGCTCCAGCGCGCCATCGACATCGTCCAGTCCCGGCCGGACCACGTGCGGCAAGAGGTGGATGCACTCAACGTGTTGCTGTCGGAGATTCCCCACGACACCAGAGCTGAGTCCCGCACCGACTGAACCTCCGCAAGGAGCGAGCATCCGTGGTAGACGCCTTCCGCATGCCGAACTGGCAATGGAAGGCGTTCTCGGAGCTGACGTTGGACGAGCTGTATGACGTGCTCGCCCTGCGCCAGGAGGTGTTCATCGTGGAGCAGAAGTCGCTCTACCTGGACGTGGACGGGCTGGACCGGAGCGCCCTCCACCTCCTCGCCTTCGAGGACGCAGGCCCTCAGTCCTTCCTCTCAGCCTATCTGCGCATCCTCCCACCCGACGTGAAGTTCCCCGGCGCCTCCAGCCTGGGCCGCGTGGTGACGTCACCCAGGGCGCGAGGGCGTGGACTGGGACGAGAGCTGACGGCGCGAGGCATCACCCGGCTCGAAGCCCTCTACCCCGACGCGGACATCCGCATCTCCGCGCAGGACTACCTGCGGGCCTTCTACACAAGCCTCGGCTTCGTCGCCGAGGGTGACATCTACGACGAGGACGGCATCCCGCACATCGAGATGGTCCGCCGCCCCCGACGCTGAGCAACGCCGCGTACACGCGCGACGGGAGCGCCTCACGCTACGTGTGACAGGCGCCGTGGTTTTCGCGCCCCCTGAAGCTCAAGGGGATGCCGTTGCTGGAGGCTCCGCGTCAGCGACCCGAAGGAGGTGTTCGGTGCCGTCCACTCGCACGGGACACTCGAAGCCCACCGGACGCCCGTCGGAGCCCGCGTCCGCCGCGAGACTCGGGCCGGACAGAAGGGCCAGCGCAAGCACCATCACTGAGCGGACCGTACGGTGAATCGAAGGGAGGGGCATGCGGTGACTCCCACTGTGTCGCTGAAATGTCCCAGACATACACCCCGGGCACAACCGCTCGCCAACCGCGGTCCCTCCACCGCGCGCTGACACGGGCGGACTACAGCTTGCGCAACCGCACGCGCTTCACCTTGTGGTCCGGTCCCTTGAGCAGGATGAGCCGGGCGCGCGAGCGAGTGGGCGCGATGTTCTGCGCCAGGTTGGGGCCGTTGATGTCGCCCCACACGGACTCGGCCATCGTCACCGCTTCGTCCTTCGTCAGGTCGGAGAAGCGGCGGAAGTAGCTGCGCTCGTCGCGAAACGCCGTCTGCTGGAGCCGCAGGAAGCGGTCCACATACCAGCGGCGGATGTCCTGCTCGCTCGCATCCACGTAGATGGAGAAGTCGAAGAAGTCCGACAGGAAGGTGTGCGGCACCCGCTGTCCGGTGGCGCCGGACTGGAGCACGTTGAGCCCTTCCAGGATGAGGATGTCGGGCTGGCGGATGACCTTCGCCTCGTCGGGCACCACGTCGTAGACAAGGTGCGAGTAGACCGGCGCCGACACCTCTGGACGTCCCGCCTTCAGCTCCGCGAGCAGGCGCACCAGCGCGCGCCGGTCATAGCTCTCCGGAAAGCCCTTGCGCTTCATCAGCCCGCGCTCGGTGAGGACGCGGTTGGGAAAGAGGAAGCCGTCCGTGGTGACCAGCTCCACGCGAGGATGGTCCGGCCACCGGCCGAGCAGCGCCTGGAGGATGCGGGCCGTGGTGCTCTTGCCCACCGCCACGCTGCCGGCGATGGCGATGATGAACGGCACCTTGCTGGTGGAGCCCCCCAGGAACGCCTGCTGCTCCATCCACAGTCGCTGGGCCGCGGCCACCTGGAGATTGAGCAGCCGGGACAGGGGCAGGTAGACGTCGGAGACCTCCTCCAGGTCCAGGTGCTCACCCAGCCCCCGCAGACCGTCCAGGTCCTCCGTCGTGAGCGTCAGCGGCGTGGACGCGCGCAGCGCCCGCCAGGCTTCGCGCTCCAGCTCGACGAACATGGACACCGAGGGCGCAGCGGGTGCGGACATTGCGAGTCTCTCCTGCGGGTGCTGGATATCGCGCCTACCACAGCGGGGCGGGCCGCGCGCGGACTCAGGTGCCCGAGGCAGGGTCCCAGCCGTAGAAACGCTTCAGCTCTTCATACAAATCCGGCGTCTTCTCGCGCATCCGCGTGGGGCGCTCGAAGAAGTTCTCGGTGGCCACCGCGAAGAACTCCGCCTCGTTGACGGCGCCGTAGTCATCCAACACCTGGCGCTCCCGGGGGCGCCCCTCCTGGAGCCCATGGTAGTGCTCGCTCATCACCGAGGCCCAGGTCCGGTAGTGCGAATAGCTGCGCAGCTTCGGCGTCCCGTCGAAGGCCCCGTCCGCCCGGTCCAGGACGTGGGCGAACTCGTGCGTGGCGGTGTCGTGGCCATCATCCGGGTTGCGCAGGCCCCCGAGCACCGCGGCCCAGGAGAGGATGACGGAGCCCCAGTTCTTGGCCTCGCCCAGCACCATACCGGTGCGGTCTGGCAGCAGGAAGGCATCGGGGTAGACGATGACTTCGCGCAGCCGGTCGTAATAGGCCAGGTCCAGGTGCACCACGAGCTGCACGGCGGTGGCGGACACGACGACGCGAATCTCGTCGGTGATTTCCAGTCCCCCGGCCCCGATGAACTCCTTCTCCCAGGCGAAGACCTTCAGCTTGGCGAGGAAGTCGTCGCGCAGCGCGGGAGACAGCGTGGCGAAGAAGGGCACTCGCGCGTCGAGGTAGCCGAGCCAGTCGGGAGGAAAGGGCCGACGCATGAGACGTCGGCGCCGCAGCTGACGAAAAATACCGGTCATCGGGTCGGCGCCCCGGGGGTCCCAGGGCTTCCTGGGGTCAGGCATAGCAAATGTTTCGCGGAAGTTCCTTGCCCACAGTCCGTGGCCCCACGAGGCGCGGGGGGCGGTAGGGTGGGCCTCCATGGGTCCAGGCCGGCGGCCCCGAGCAGTCACGGGACGTGCGACGAGTCATGAGCAGACGTGTGGTGAAGTGGTGCGCGGCGCTGGGAATCGCCCTGTTGTCGGGGCAGGCGGACGCGCAGGGTCCGGGGCAGGTGGTGGACGAGGTGGCGGTGCGAGGCCCCGAGAAGACGCTGCCGGAGACGGTGCGCTCCTTTTCGCGCATCGACACCGGCGACGAAATCACCTTCGAGGAGCTGGACAAGGTGGAGCGGCGGCTGGTCGCCACCGGCCTGTTCCAGGAGGTGAAGGTGAGCCTGGAGCCCACGGCCCCCAACCGTGTGCGCCTCATCCTGGAGGTGGAGGACAAGGCGTCCTGGGTGGTGGCGCCCACGTTCGCGCTGTCCTCGGACAACATCGGCGGCGGCCTGCTGTACGCGGAGAACAACCTCTGGGGCCGGGCCAAGAAGTTCGCGACGGCCGCGCAGGTGAGCACGGCGGAGAGCGGCATCTTCGCCGGCTACCTGGACCCGAACCTCTTTGGGTTGCCGCAGCTGCGGTTCAGCCTGGAGGGCCAGCTTCGCAGCGACCGCATGGACGAGTACCAGCCAGGAGCGGGCCAGGAGGACCCGGTCGTCGTTCGGCGCACGCGGCTCAACTCGGCGTCCATCTCGAGCGAGCTGGGGGTGATGCTCTTCGAGCGCGTGCGCGCCGCCGTGAAGTACCGGCTGATGAGCATCGACGCGAAGTCCCCGGACCCGGAGAAGGAGGTCACCACGCCCGCGTTCTCCATCGGACCCTCGCAGCGAGATACCTCCCTGCGCCTGATGGTGGGGATCGACACCCGGCAGAACCTCCACGCGGTGATGGAGGGCCTCAACCTGGAGGCCTCCTACGAGGTGTCCAACCCCGGCGTGTGGAGCGACTTCAGCTACCGGCGCTTCGGGTTGCTGTACCGCCATGGCCTGCGCCTGTTCGAAGAGCACAACCTGGTGCTGCGCGGTGAAGCCGCCGCGGGCGTGGACCTGCCCTTCCACCAGGAGCTGGTGATGGGAGGCAACGGCCTGCGGGGCTTCGTCCACCGTCAGTTCCGAGGCGACACCCGGCTGTCCTTCACCGCCGAGTATCACTTCCCCCTCTTCACCATCCGCTCGCTGTCCTTCCGGGGCGTGGGCTTCTCCGACACGGGGCTGATGGCGTGGAGGGAGCTGCCCTCGGACGGCGAGCTGCGGGACGTGAATGGGCGCGTGGTGCGCGGCTACCTGCCCGACAGCCAGAGCGGACTGAAGGGCGCCACCCTGGCACAGGGCCTCGGCGCGGGGTTGCGGCTCTACCTGCGCAACCTCGTGCTGCCCCTGGTGGGAGTGGACGCCGCCTACGGAGTCAACTCCGGGGAGTTCCGCTTCTATCTGGTGGCGGGAGTGAGTCCGACCTGAAGCAGACTGTCAGCCGGGCCGGCGGCGTGGCGTCAGGTGCGACGCGTCCGCTGGCCTCTCTCCGAAGCCTCAGATGTAGTCGGCGGAAGTCTCCCCTTCTCTTGTGAGTGCTCGCCATGTCCCAGGACCGCTTCACGACGAGCCGCGAGGTGTATCACCGCATCCGGTGGGACCCTCGCCTGGAGGCTCGCGAGTTCGTCATCGGCTACGACGCGCACGGCGAGGCCCTGGAGGAGATGCCCTTCGAGGCCTTCGTCCCGGACGGTGAGATTCCGTGGCACCGCGTCTGGTACTTCAAGCGTGGACGCGAGGTGATGTGGGACCGCAAGGAACGCATCGACCGGCTGAGTCACACCGCGTCCCCCACCGAGGAGCCCGCGCCCGCACCACGTCGCGCGAGCGCGGCTCCTGGCTTCACACCCCTCCCCTCCTATCGCTACGACACGCGCGCGGAGGAATGGAGGAAGGTGTCGCCCTCCCCGAACGAGGTGGTAGCGACACCGGACGTGCTCACCGTCGTCACGTTCAACGTCCTCTTCGACTTGTATGACGCGGAGAAGCTGGAGACCGAACGCAGGACTCCGGCGACGATGAACCTGTTGCGCGAGACGGATGCGGACGTCATCGCCCTCCAGGAAGTCACCACCTCCTTCCTGCAAACCCTGCTCGATGAGTCGTGGGTGCGTGAGCACTACTGGGTGTCGGACGGCCCGGAGGCGAACACGGTGGAGACCTATGGCCAGGTGCTCCTGTCGCGCGTGCCTTTCGCTTCGGTGTGGCAGCGCGTCTTCTCCAGGGACAAGCGCATCATCGCTGGCGAGCTGCGGGTGGCGGGCACTTCGCTGTGGGTGGCCACGCCTCACCTCACGAGCAACCGGGATGCGTCCGGCGCCGCCGCGCGAGGCATGCAGGTCCAGGCGCTCGTCGACTGGGCTCGCGAGCTGACCGCATCGGCTGAAGGCGGGGCACCGGACATCGTGCTGGCCGGTGACTTCAACTTCGGAGAGGGAGAGCAGGAGGCGGACACCTTCACACGGGCGGGCTTCGTGGATGCGTGGCCCACCTTGCGGCCCTCGGAGACCGGGGAGACCTACAACCCCCTGCTCAATCCGCTGGCCGCGCTCACCACCGTCTCCGGTCGACTCCAACGACCGGACCGCGTGCTGGTGAAGTCTCCATCGGGTCGACTCGTTCCGGAGGCCGTTGGCCTCTTCGGCGAGGCCCCGCTGGCCGGGCCTCCGGCGCCTTCCGGAGACGCCCTCTTCGCCTCCGACCACTTCGGAGTCCGCTGTGTCCTGGCGCGTGAGGTTTACTCGCGGCCCAGCACCCTCCCGGGAGCGGAGCGACGGGTCCATCACACGGCCGTGGTGCTCATTCCACCCGAGGCCGCGTGGCCACCCATCCAGGCCTTGCGCAAGAAGCACGACGCGAAGTTCGAGCGGTGGATGCCACACGTCACGCTGATCTACCCCTTCCTCCCAGAAGAGGACTTCGACACCGCCGAGGCGGTGCTCGCGGAGACGCTCCGAGACATCGAGCCCTTCGACGTGACGCTCTCCTCTTTCGCCCACTTCGAGCACCGAGCCAATGCGACGGCCTGGCTCCGGCCGGACACCCAGCCCGAAGACGCGCTGGCGGCCCTGCACGCGAAGCTCGTGGCGGCCGTGCCCGAGTGCGCGCCCCCAACCCACGGATTCACACCGCACCTCTCCGTGGGACAGCTCCCACGCACGGGGGACGTGGAACTCGAACGGACGATTTCCTCGTGGGCCCGAGGCTGGCGTCCGGTGAGCTTCCGCGTGAACGAGGTCTGCATCATCCGTCGCAAGGGCGACACCCCGTTCGAAGTCGTGCGGCGAATTCCCCTGGGAGCATCCGCCCCGTCCCGGAAACCAGGGCCGGCGGAGTCGCAGGCGGCGGCCGGGCAGGAAGACACCCCGCTGCGCGCGGTGCTCGGGACCCTGTGCGCCCAAGCGACCGATGCGTCACGTGCGTCCAGACTCCAGGCGGTGGAACACCTGATGGAGCTCTGCGAACGCGTGGGCACCACGCTGCATCCCTATGGCTCATCGCTGCTCGGCACGGATGGACCGGACAGCGACGTGGACGCGGTGGCCATTGGCCCCGCCACCCTCTCCCGTGAGGATTTCGCGCATGCACTGCTTCGAGAGCTGGAGAAGCAGCCGCCCTCCGCATCGGGCTCCGCGCGATTCGTGGCCGATGCCGCCATTCCCCTGGTGAAGCTGTCACTGGGAGGCGTGAGCTTCGAGGTGTCCTACGCCAGCCGTCCCGAAGGCGTGGCTCCTTGCGAGCCCTCGACGCTGCTGTCGCTCCATGGAGAGGAGCTGGATGTTGCGGGACTCCGCTCCGTCCTGGGACTCGCGGACATGCAAGGCGTGCTGGAAACACTGGGCGAGGACGAAGGACAGCGCGAGCGATTCCGGACCCTGCTTCGCGCGGTGAAGACGTGGGCCAAGGACCGGGGCGTCTACTCGCATGCGCTCGGCTATCTCGGCGGGCTGTCGTGGACGGTGCTCGCGACGTGGGCCTTCACGAGGGCGGCGCCGGGCACGGTGAAGACCGACGCTGAGCTGCTCGCCCACTTCTTCGGGACCTTCGCCTCCTGGCCCTGGCCACAGCCCGTGGCCCTCACGCCGGAGCTGGCGCGCTATCGTCCGGATGGCAAGCGAGACCTGATGCCCGTTATCGCCCCGGCCGCACCCGCGCGGAATACGGCGCGCAATGTGTCGCGCTCCACATTCCGCGTCCTCCGCGATGAGTGGATTCGCGCTCGAGCGCTCGTGGCGGAAGCCCGTGCGGCGGGTACGACTCTCGCGTGGGAGGCGTTGTTCCAGCCTGTCGACACCGCCCAGGACCTGCCCACGCGGCTGCGCCTGTCCGTCGAAGCACGCTCCGCGGCGGACCACGAAGTCGCCGTGGGCTGGGTCCTCGGCCATCTCACCGCCCTGGTGTACCGGCTGGAAGGGGACCGGCGGCTCTCCGTACGCCCGCTCCAGGCCCCACCCGCGAAGGGCTCTTTCGTCATCGGCCTGAGCACCCGGGATGCGCAAGATGCGGGCGCGCTGGCCTGGAAGCCGGGCAGCCCGCTGGTCGAGGCCGTGGAGTCCTTCCGCGCATCCTTCCTGGAGTGGGCGCACCGTCCCGAAGGCACCGTGCTCCAGGTGGAGTTTCTACGGGGAAACAACAGGGGCGGATTGGACTCACAGGCCTCGTAACGCGTTGCACCAGCCGCGACCTCATGTCACGAATTGGAAAGGCCAGACCTTTCCATGAGAGCAACGACCAGGCTCCGCGCCTCCTTTTCCAGGAGGCTGTATGAGCAAGCGTTGGAGTGGTGTGACGGCCACCGTGGTGGCCTCACTGGTCCTGCTGGCGTGCGGCGGAATCGCGACGGAAGCCGACGACTCGGCGGTCGCAAAGCTCGAGCAGCAGTCCGCCGAGGCGGGCCTTGGCCACCAGTGCGGCGATGGCGAATGCGATGGGAACGAGCGCGTCACCTGTCCTTCGGACTGCCCGGCCTCTTGCGGCAATGGCATCTGTGAAGTGGGCGAGAATCAATCGACGTGTCCCACCGACTGTGGATATTCGCCGTACTGTGGCGATGGTGTCTGCGGCGCGGGCGAGAACTGCCCGGTGGACTGCGGCCCCGTGTGTCTCACGCCCAAGGCAATCACCCCTCCGCCCCAGGATGAAAACCTCATCCATGTGTGCGGCGACGGCTATTGCGAAGTGAATGAGTACAGCAACTGCCCCAGGGACTGCTGTTCCTAGCGCGGACCAGTCGGAGCACCCGCCCGGCACCTTCCCCGCCACGTCCTGCGAACAACTCCCGGAGTGAGTTAGACTTCACATCAGGTCATCTTCTCCGGGGGGTCCTGTCTTGGCGGAAACCTATCGTGTCGCGAAGCTTCCCATCCGACTTCGCGGCTTCGTGGAGCCGGACACGAACGCGCAGTTCGAGGGCTACGTCGAGCCAGGCACCTACTTCGTCCTGGACGAGCGCCTCGGTTTTCCGACGCCCGACACGGACTACGTGCGCCTGGAAGTCCCGACGTTGGGCGCGCTGGACACCTGGATTTGCGTGCGCTGGCGGACCCAGCGCTACGCGACCGTCGTCCAGCAGGAGAAGCCGCCTCCGGCCGTAAGGCTGCCTTTTGACGACGAGCCGCTGGCCGTGGCCGAGGACCGGCTCGTCGCGCTCCTCGGCGGGCTGCGCGACTACCGTTACGACCCGGACAAGGCCTACTACCCGTGGACGCTGCCAGGCATTCGCGTCCCCCTGGGGCCTCCCCGGTTCAACAACTGCTGCACCTTCGTGGAGGCCCTCACCGTGAAGGCCTTCGCCGATGCGCACGGCGCGGCCTTCGCATGGGACTCCCGCCGTCACCGACAGATGATGATTGCCTCCGCGGAGGATAACTTTTCCCCCGTCACCTCCGCCGTCGAGAGCGGCATGGCCATCCCGCCTCCGTCAGCGGACGTGCCACCCCACCCGTGGACACTCATCCAGGGCTGGCGAAACCAGTGGCGCTCCGGCCACACGCTCCTCGTCGTGGACCATCACCCCGCGACGGACAAGGTCCTGGTCCTCGAGTCCAACTGCGCCTTCGGGCTCGACGGCGTCGGCTACCGGGGCATCGGCAACCTGCGGGACAAGGGCATCCAGCCGCCCGCGGCGTGGTGGAAGCTGCCGGACGTGTGGACGTGGCGCCAGCTCTGCTCGACCTACCTGTTCAGGCAACAGGCGTGGCTCAAGGTCAAGAACCGCTCCCTGTCGCGGCTGTCACCCACGGACCCCTGAGGCCCACGGCGCGGTGCGTGGCCCGTGCCTCACGACACGGCCACGAACCGCCTGCGTCGCAGGTCCAGCATCCACGCCTCCAGCGCGTCCACCGCCGCCTGGGAGGGCTCCTCCGGCAACACGGAAGCCTCCAGGGCGGCATCGAGCACTTCGAAGGAGCGGGCCACCTCGGCGCGCCACTTCGCGCTGAGCGATTCGGGCAGTTCGGACTTCTCCCCGCGTCGCTTCTGCTCCACCAGTTCGTGCGCCTCCGCGAAGCCGTGGGAATCCAGCAGCTCGGTGACATCCGTCTCCACCTCGCCGGTGCGCAGCGCGTGCGTCCCGGTGAGCGTGGTGCGCAACACGTAGAGGAGCTTCTTCGCGGAGCGGAAGCCGCTCTTCTCCCACTCCCGGAGCTGACCGTAGGCGAAGCCCCGGTAGTGCCGGTGCACCCGACGCGACAACACGCCGCGCACCAGCGGCTGAAGGGCCTCCAGCTCCGGGGAGACCCTCACCGGAATGGCCCCCAGCAGGCGCTCCAGGTAGTTGCCATTGCCCTGCAAGAGTCCCTGGAGCACGGGCTGGAGTTCGTTGGACGAGTAGTCCACCTCCACGCCGTCCACCACCTGGAGCCGCTCGGCGTTGAGCTGCCGGGGCTGCAGTCCCAGCAAAAGCGCCGTGGGCGCGATGTGGATGGACTTCAGGTCCAAATCACTGTCCGGCGAGGGAAAGCCATACGCATGCGCACCCGACAAGGACACCACCAGGTGCTCTCGCTTCGCGGACTCCTCGTCGAGCACGCCGTCCGCCACCTTCCGCTCGTGCTCCGTCATGGCGCCCTTCATTCCGAATCCCTCCACTCCGTCTCCGGGGCCTCGGGCGCCTCGCGCCCCAGCGGTCCCGGTGTCTTCAACACCCAGCGTCGCGCCACCTCGGCCCCCACGCGTCGCAACAGTCGGTCCGCGCGCGCGTAGTCGGGATGCTCCGGCAGGCGACTCTCCCGTCGCGCCGCCTCCAGCTCCGGCGCCATCGCTTCCGCGTCCCGCAGCACGTCATCGAGCGGCACGCTCCCCGCCTTGATGTCCAGCAGCCGTGCCTTCAGTGCGCCCGTCGCCTCGAAGACGGGCTCGCCATGGCGCAGCCAGCCCGTGGCCGTGGAAATCAACCGCAGCAGGTTGTACGCGTTCTTCGGCCGCAGCTCCCGCGCGGAGGGAGGACGCTGCCCCCCACCTCGGGCATAGGCCGTGAGCGCCGCGAAGTCGTTCGCCGTCAACAACCCCTGGTCCCACAGCGAGCGGTAGAGCTGCTTCACGTACGTCTTCGCCGCCAGCAGCGCGTCCTGCTGCGTGGGCGCTTCACGCGGAGACACCTCGGACAGGCGCCGCGCCACCTCGTCCAGGTTCGGAGCGGGCTCCTCGCACAGCCACTCCAGCAACAGGTCCCGGTGCTCGGCCAGCCGCTGGCTGCGCGTGAGCTTGTCCAGCTGACTCATGGCGTAGCGCCCGAAGCTGCCGAAGATGGCCTGCGAGGCGAACGCCTCGCGCTCCGCGAGGAACCACTCGCCCAGTTCGTCCAGCGCCCGGGCTCCCGGCACGAACAGCGTCTCCAGCGTGTTCGGGTCCGCCCGCAGCGCCTGCTCCACCGCCTTGCGCGTCTCCCAGTAGGTGCTGCTGCCATCGGCGCTCACCAGGTCCATGGGCGCTTCGACCAGGCCGAAGGTCCAAGAGAGCGGCAGCGCGAAGACGCCACGCACGTCCACGTCGGACTGCGCGTTCGCCAGTCCCCACGCATGGCTGCCCACGCGCGTCTCCAGCACCACGCAGGGCACCAGGGACTGCCACGCCGCCTCGCGACGCCGCGCGAACTGGACCTGCCCCGGACGACGAGGCACCAGTTCCTCACGCGTGAACCAGACCTCGCCCACGCCGACAATCTGGATGTCGAGCCCGCCATCCCGGGCGCGCACCACGCGCCCCACCACGCCCTGGGGAATGCGGCGCCCGCCCGAGGCCAGGCGCTCCACGCGCGTCGTCACCTCGGTGCCGTGCGGCAAGGGCACCGACAGCCGGTCCACCTGCTCCAGCCCCCGGATGCGAGAAGTCCCCGAGCGGGGAGGGTCCGTTGGAGAGTCGCTCATCGTTCACCTCGAAGTGGAAGTCGCGGTCGGCCAGGGACGGCGCGAAGCCCGAGGGGCTGACCACCCCGTCGGCTCAGCTCCGGGGCACCGTCGTCCCGATGCTCTCACGCAGCCGGGACAGCAGCCTGCGAGCCGTCTCCAGCTCCGCCCGGCAGCGGTCCAGGCGCTCCGCCATGTCGGCGACCTCGCCCGCGTCCGCGCGCAATTCGATGTCCCGGCACTGCGCCTCCAGCCCCGAGGCGCCGAACCATGCCGCGTTGGACTTGAGGGTGTGCGCCGCGCGGCTGACATCATCCAGCAGCCCATGCCGCAACGCCGTGTACGCGTCTTCGAGCAGGGCCGGCATGCTGAGCAGCGCGGTGTCGATGAGCTCCGGGAGGATGTTCCCCGCCTGGGTGCCCAGCTCCCGCCACAACCGCGCCAGCGCGGCGGGCTGCAGGCCGGGAATGCGCGCCGCCACCGGCACGATGTCCTCGTCGAGCGGTACCTCCACGAGCGCGCCACGCTCGGGTCTGGAGCGCGTGCCGCCCTGCGGCCGCGGCGTCTGACAGCGCACCAGCGCGGCGGTCAGCGCCTCCACGCGGATGGGCTTGGCGAGGAAGTCATCCATCCCCGCCTCGAAACACTGCTCGCGGTCGGAGTCCATCGCGTTGGCCGTCATCGCGATGACCCAAGGCTGCACGTTGGGCGGCAGCTCCTGACGCAGCCGACGCGTGGCCTCCAGCCCATCCATCTCCGGCATCTGCAGGTCCATGAGCACCACGTCGAAGCGCTGACGCATGGCCCACTGGAGCGCCTCGCGACCGTTGGACGCGGCCTGCACCGGGTAGCCCAGTCGATCCAACATCAGGCTGGCCAGCCGCTGATTGGTGGGGTTGTCCTCCGCCAACAGGATGCGCAGGGGCACGCGGTCTCCCGGACGGTCCCTGGGGATGGGCGCCCCCGTGGCGGCGGACTCCGCGCGAGCCCGGGCCACGTCCTGGGAGAAGCAGGACATCAACGTGTCATGGAGCTGGGAGGCTTTCATCGGGCGGGACAGCACCCCTGTGAAGAGGCCCGGCGGCGGCACCGCGCGACGACCGGGCGAAGTGAGCAGCAACAAAGGCAGCGCCCGCAGGTCCTCGCGCTCACGGATGCGCGCGGCGAGCGAAGGCCCGTCCAACCCCGGCATCTGATGGTCGATGAGCACGACGTCGAAGCCCGCGCCTGGCTGGAGCTTCGCGAGCGCCTCCATCCCCGAGCCCGCCTCCACCGGCACCGCGCCCCAGGTCTGGAGCTGCCGTCCGAGGAGCCGCCGGTTGATGGCGTTGTCGTCGACGATGAGCACACGCCGGCCTTGCAACAGCGGCTGGTCCGCGCGCAGGTACCCGGCGGTCGTCTGCGGCGCGGCCTGCACGGTGAGGGAGAAATGGAACGTGGCGCCCTTGCCCGGCACGCCCTCGCTCTCCACCCAGATGCGTCCACCCATCGCCTCCACCAGGCGCTTGGAGATGGCGAGCCCCAGGCCCGTGCCACCGAACTTGCGCGTCACCGAGACGTCCAGCTGGTTGAAGGGCTGGAAGAGTCCCTTCTGCTTCTCCTCGGTGATGCCGGGCCCCGTGTCCTGCACGGAGAAGGTGAGTTCCCAGGGAGCGTCCGGAGCTTCCTTGCGGCGCGCGCCGTCCACGGAGACGACGGCGCCTCCGGATTCGGTGAACTTGAGCGCGTTGCCCACGAGGTTGAGCAGCACCTGACGCAGCCGCGAGGCATCGCCCATCACCACCTGCGGCACCTGCGGCGAGATATCCGCGCCCAGGTCCAACCCCTTCTCGCTGGCGCGCACCGCGAGCAGGTCCAGCACCGACTCCACGCACTGCCGCAGGTCGAACGGGTGCGGGTCCGTCTCGAAGCGGCCCGCTTCAATCTTGGAGAAGTCCAGCACGTCGTTGAGCAGCGTGAGCAACGCCTCGCTGCTCTGACGGATGGTGGAGATGAACTCCCGCTGCTCCACCGTCAGGTGCGTGTCCAGCATCAGCCCCGTCATGCCGATGATGGCGTTCATCGGCGTGCGAATCTCGTGGCTCATCGTCGCCAGGAACAGGCTCTTGGCCTGGTTGGCGGACTCGGCCGCCTGGCGCGCGCGCTGGAGGTCGGTGATGTCGTGGTAGATGGCGATGAAGCCCAGTTGCCGTCCGCCCACCGACACCGGCAGCGCGAGCAACTCCACGTCGACGATGGTGTGGTCCTTGCGCAGCCGCCGGGTGACGGAGTGCACGCGGCCTCGCTGCGTGACATCTCGCTGCGCCTTCTTCGCGTCGGGGAGGACGGTCTCCTCCGTGGCGACGAGGTCGAAGATGTGTTTGCCCAGCGCCTCCTGCGGCGTGTACCCGAAGAGGCGCTCGGCGGCGGGGTTCCACGAGA
This sequence comes from Myxococcus sp. CA040A, assembly GCF_013336725.1. NCBI lineage: Bacteria > Pseudomonadati > Myxococcota > Myxococcia > Myxococcales > Myxococcaceae > Myxococcus > Myxococcus sp. CA040A. Next base: position 46,361 of record NZ_JABUMR010000018.1, read on the forward strand.
GCACGATGAACTGGCGGGTGATGGTGACGATGGCCACCGGGCTGTTGCGCACCACCGCCTCGAAGAACTCCTTCTGCTGGCGGATGGACGCTTCCACCTCCAGGCTTCCGCGCATGTCCTGGAGCTGGAGCACCCAGCCGAGCGGGGCGCCTTGCGCGTCCACCTGGGTCAGCGTCTGCACGCGCAGGTAGTACGCGGGCCCCGTGCCACCCGGACGCTGCCCGGCGAGCTCCGTCTCATGGGGCGTGTCCGGCGAGCCTCGCGTGTCCGGGGGACGCCAGCCCGACAACAGCCGCGTCACCGCCATGCCCACCAGCTCCGCGCGGGGGCCGAAGATGCGCTCCGCCGCGCGGTTGACCTCCTGGATGAGGTGCGTGGCGTCGAGCACGAGCACCGCGTCGCGCGCGTGCTCGAAGACGGTGGAATGTGCTCTGGACGCCAGGTCGGTCACCGTTCCCCCTCCCGTCGCGAGTGTAGGTCAGCTCGGCCCCCCGTCACTATTTAGGGGCGCTCGAACAGATGATGGACCCCACCATTCCCAAAAAGAGGGCTCGTTGGGAGCCGCTCCCCGTGGGCCTGGGTCCTCTCCAGGTTGAACCCGGCCGGTGACCGCGCACTCGCCAGTCACCTTCCGCCCCGGAGAGGGCCCTGCGCGGCGGACGTGCTTCGTTCCTTGCTAGCGGCTGGTCCACCACACCTTGAACTGGCTCCAGGAGATCTTCCCCGTGCGGTCCGTGTCGACGATGTCGACGGCGATCTCCAGCTCCTCGTCCGTGACGTTCTGCCCGAGCGCTTCCAGCAGCCGCGCGAACTCGGTGCGCTCAATCGAGCCGGTACGGTTGCGGTCGTAGCGCTGGAAGATGTCGAGCAGCTCGTTGCCGGAGCTGGTCAGCTCGTCCACCGCCGCGTGGACGGGCGCCAGGGGTTGGATGCCGGCGGATGAGGTCTCCACCTCCTCGACGAAGGGCGAGCCCGTGGCGGGGCGCTCGTCCCAGGCAACCGAGGTGACCTCGACGGACGGCGACGCGGGCGCCTTCCGGGAGACCGCGCGCCGGGGCGATGGGGACGTCGAGGTCCTGCCTCCGCTCGAAGGCACGGACGTCGTCTTCGCGGCACTCGTGCGCGCCGTGCCCTTCTTCGCGGCGCTCTTTCGAGTCGCGCCTGTCTTCGCCGTGCTCTTGCGCGCCGCACCCTTCTTCGCGGCGCTCTTTCGTGTCGCGCTCTTCTTCGCCGCGCTCTTGCGAGCCGCGCCCTTCTTCGCGGCACTCTTTCGAGTCGCGCTCTTCTTCGCGGGGGCCTTCCGTGTCGCGCTCTTGCGAGTCGCGGCCTTCTTCGGGGTGGAGGCGCGCCGGGATGACTTCTTCGCAGCACTGGTCTTGCGTTTCTTCGTCGCCATGGGTGACTCCTCCTGGGCGGCGCGCATCGTAGCGCTCTCCCGGTGCGGGTCGGCAGCCCCCTGCGTGCAGGTAAGCCCCAGCCTGCCCTCCCCTCCCGACAGCCCATTCCGCCTGGCCCGCATGCCCGGTCTCCGGAATCTGGCGGGCTCCGCGGGGTTGTTGCCCATGCCCTCTCTCCGAGCGACCAGCGTGCCACCAGGTCGCTCGGCACCCAGGCCGCGTCTGCTCGGAACGGGCTGCCGGAGAGGCCTCGAGGACAAGGTCCGACATGACCCACCCGCTCTGACGTCCCCTTGATACCCTGGAACCCTGGCAGACAAACTGTTAGCAGGCCGAGCGTCGGCCCTCCTGACTGCTCGCGGCGACAACGCGGTAGAAAGAGGGCCCCGCCAGATGTTCACATGCCACCGCGCGCTGCGAGTAGGGCCGCACCGCGCGCGTTTCGAGACACCCGCCCGAGCCCCATCAGGACTTCCGCCTCTGAATGAATGACTCGCTAGAGACCCTCCTCGCCGACGGAATCATCGAGGCCGTCATCGGCCAGTTGAAGACCGGTAAGGAAGCGGAGGTGTGGCTGGTTCAGCACTCCGGGCAGGTGGTCGCAGCCAAGTTGTACAAGCAGCGCCACGAGCGGAACTTCCGCAACAACGTGGGCTATCGGGAAGGGCGCGAGGTGCGCAACTCCCGGACGCGTCGCGCCATGGAGAAGGGCAGCCGCTTCGGGCAGGCCGCTTCCGAGGAGGCATGGAAGAGCGCCGAGGCCGACTCGCTCTACAAGCTGCACGCCCAGGGCGTGCGCGTGCCGACGCCGGTGATGTTCTACGAGGGCATCCTGCTGATGGAGCTGGTGCTCGACGCGCAGGGACAACCCGCGCCCCGGCTGGTGGAGGCTCCTCCGGCGACGCCCGAGGAAGCGCAGGCGATGTACGTGGACCTGCGGGCCCAGGTGGTCAGCATGCTGTGCGCCGACCTCATCCATGGGGACCTGTCGCCCTACAACATCCTGATGGGCTACCTGGGGCCCACCATCATCGACTTTCCGCAGACCATCGCCGCCGCGCGCAACAACCGCGCGGAGTTCTACTTCCGGCGCGACCTGGACAACGTGCGCGAGTTCCTCGCGGGCATCGCGCCCTGGCTGCACGGCGCCGGGGGCGACACGAGCGAAATCTGGAGCGCGTACACGCGGCGTGAGCTCACGCCCTCGTTCGTTCCCTCCGGCAGCTTCCGCGAGGGGCCGCGTCGCAATGCTGGCGCGGGCCGGGGAGCGAGCCGCCCCGTCCATGCGCAGCCGGTGGAAGCGCCCCCAGAGGCGCCCATGACGCCCGAGGAGGCCGAAGAGGCGGAGCTGCGCGCGCTGGAGGCATTGGTGCTCCGGCAGGGTGGTGGTGAGCGGAGCAAGCCTCCCGCGGCCCCAGCGCCGCGAGGCGGACGCCGCGGGCCCGGTCGGTCGCCGCCACGTTCCGGAGGCAATCGCCCGAAGGCTCCCGCGTCGGCGCCGCGAACGGGTGGCGCTGGCGATCAGCGAAATGCCGCGCGCACGCCGCAGGGTGGTCAGCACTCGGGTGGACCGCGCTCGGCGCCGGCTGAGCAGCGCAATGGGAGTTCACGCGCGCCTCAGGTCGAGCAGCGCAACGGGAGCCCTCGCTCGCCTCAGGTCGAGCAGCGCAATGGGAGCCCTCGCTCGCCTCAGGTCGAACAGCGCAACGGGAGCCCGCGCTCCGTGCCGGGTGAACAGCGCAGCAGCAGCTCTCGCTCGGCTCAGGTCGAACAGCACAGCGGGAGCCCTCGCGCTCTCCAGTTCGAGCAGCGCAACGGAAGCCCACGCTCGCCTCAGGGTGAACAGCGCAACGGAAGCCCCCGCGCCGCGCCGGATGAGCAGCGCAACGGAAGCCCCCGCTCGCCTCAGGGTGAACAGCGCAACGGAAGCCCCCGCTCGCCGCAGGTTGAACAGCGGAGCACCAGCCCGCGCTCCGCGCCGGATGAGCAGCGCAACGGGAGCCCCCACTCGCCTCAGGTTGAACAGCGCAGCACCAGCTCGCGCTCCGCGCCGGGTGAGCAGCGCAACGGACGCACGCTCTCGCCTCAGGACGAGCAGCGCCACGGAAACACGCGCTCCGCGCCGGGTGAGCAGCGCAACGGAAGCACGTTCTCGCCTCAGGACGAGCAGCGCAGCGGTGGTCCGCGAGGCGCGAGTGATCCTCGCAACGGCGGTCCCCGTGACGCTCAAGGAGAGCCCCGCAACGGTCGGGCGGCTCGCGCGTCGGGGGACTCACGCAGCGGAACCCCGCGTGCCTCGGACGAGTCGCGCAACGCAGAACCTCGCTTCTCGGATGACTCGCGCAACGGGAACACTCGCGCTTCGGATGCTCCGCGCGGCGGTCACCCCCGTGCCTCGGACGAGTCGCGCAACGCAGAACCTCGCTTCTCGGATGACTCGCGCAACGGGAACACTCGCGCTTCGGATGCTCCGCGCGGCGGTCACCCCCGTGCGTCGGACGACTCGCGCAATGGCGGCTCTCGCGGCGCGGCTGAATCACGCAATGGAACGCCTCGCGCTTTCGATGGCGAGCAACGGAACGGCAACGGCTCCCGCACCGCGGATGAATCGCGCAACGGCAGCCCGCGCACCCGCTCCAGCGAGCAGCACTCCGCCCCGGGCGAACACCACCGGGCCCCGAGAGAACAGTCCGGAGTGGACAACACCCGCCCGGCTTCGGGAGAGCAGCGCCGTGGCTCCTCACGTTCCGCGCAGGGCGAGCAGCGCGACGGGGGCCCTCGGTCCACACAGGGAGACTCACGCAGCGGCCCACGCGCCCCCCAGGGGGATTCCCGCAACGGCACGCCTCGTGAGCAATCCTCCGCGCCAAACGGACGTCACGGCAACGAGGTCCAGGCTGGCGCCGAAAGCCCCTTCCCCGAGTCGCGGCAGCGACCTGCCCGGAACGAGCAGCGAGGTGGCAATCGGGGCAACGGCAGGGCCTCACTGCCTGTCGTGGAGGCCCGCCCCGAGACGAACGCACCTGATGCCAATCCCGGCGGCAACACGCTGCGAGAGCCTCGGCAGAATGGGCCCGGCCCCCGGCAGCAACGTTCCGCTCCGAACCGGGGCGGCGGCTCCCGTGCTCCTCGCGGCGGTCCCCAGGTGAGCTACGTCGCTCGTAACAACAACCCTTCGGACTCGGGCCCGACGGAAACCGGCTCCTGACCAGCCCGTAGGACCCAGGCCCGGTGAGCACTTCACGTCACCGGGCCTGGGTCCACTCCAGCGACGGCGAGCAGCACCCGGTCACCCGACGCGAACGACCACCTTCCCGAAGTGGGCGCCGCTCTTGAGGTGATGGAACGCCGCCACCGCCTCGTCGAAGGCGAAGACGCGGTCCACCACGGGACGGACCGAGTGCTGCGAGAAGGCACGCACCAGCGCCTCGAAGCCCTGACGATGCCCCACCAGGATTCCCTGCACGCGAAGGTTCTGCATCAGGATGGACGTCAGCGGCACGGCGCCCGAGCCACCGCTCAGCACGCCGATGACGGACACCGTGCCCCCGGGCCGCACCGCGCGCAGTGACTTCTCGAACGTCCCGGCCCCACCCACCTCCACGACGTGGTCCACGCCCGCGTTCCCGGTGAGCGCCCGCGCCGCCTTGTCCCAGTCCGGCGTCGTCACGTAGTTGATGAGGTCGTGCGCTCCCAGCGCACGTGCTCGCTCCAGCTTGTCGTCGCGACTGGAAGTGATGATGACGCGCGCGCCCAGCAGCTTCGCGATCTGCAGCGCGAAGATGGAGACGCCGCCCGTGCCCTGGAGCAACACCACGTCTCCCGCCTTCAACGCGCCATAGGTCACCAGCGCGCTCCACGCCGTGAGCGCCGCGCATGGCAGCGTCGCCGCCTCCTCGTCCGACAGGTACGCGGGCGTGAGCACCACCCCGTCCTCGTGCAGCACCATCGTGTCGCCCAGCGCGCCGTCCAGCGGCCCCCCCAGCGTGTGCTGCTGCGCCGTGCGCGTCGGCTCACCCGCGGGCCACGCCTGCGAGAACAGGCCCATCACCCGGTCTCCCGGCTTCACGCGCGTGACGCCCTGCCCCACCGCGTCCACCACACCCGCGCCGTCCGAGTTGGGAATCAGCGGCAGCTTCTGCCTCGGGTTGTAGCGACCTTCCACCATCATCAGGTCGCGGTAGTTGAGGCTCGTCGCCTTCACCCGCACCCGCACCTGGAACGGGCCCGGCTCGGGGTCCGGCCGCTCGCCCAGCACCAGCTTGTCCAACCCGAATCCGCCTCGAATTTCATAGGCCCGCATGGGTCGGGTTCTACCGCGCCCACGCCCCAGAGTGGGAGTCGCGCTCGCACACGGAGGGCGCCTACACTCCCCGCCTCATCGTGAACGCCCTCTTCCTCATCTGCGCACTGCTGGCCTCCGCGCCCGGCCCTCGCTTCCCCCAGGGCACCGCGCGCATGGAGGTTGGCCCCGCGCCGCACGGGCTCCCCGACTGGAGCGTCCAGCGCTGCGCGGAGTGCCATGCACCCCAGGTCGAGGCCTGGAAGCGCAGCGGCCACGCCACCGCGCGCACGGACGATGTCTTCCAGGTCGCCATCACCGAGGACCGGCCCGCCTGGTGTGTCCAGTGTCACGCCCCGCTCGCGCGGAACCTCGAGCGCGGCGCGCTTCCCACGGGCAGCCCTCCCGAGGAGCACGGCGTCACCTGCGCGGGCTGTCACGCCCCCCTCGGTGACGCGAAGGCCGCCCCCGCGATGCCCTGCGCGGGCTGTCACCAGTTCGGCTTCCCGGTGCTCCAGGGCGATGGCCAGCGCGTCCGGCTTTCCGACACCCAGTGGCAACAGGACACCGTGGGCGAATGGACCCGGTGGCGCAAACAGACGGGGGACACGCGCCACTGCACGAGCTGTCACATGCCTCGCGGCGACCACGGACTGGGCGGCACCCGTCGCACGGAGTCCCTCAAGGCCGCGCTCGTCGTGGAGGCCGTGGACGGCGCGCTCCTGCTCTCCACGCGCGATTTGGGCCACGCCTTCCCCTCCGGTGACGTCATGCGCTGGGTCAGCGTGGAGGTCTCGGACCAACCCCTCTTCGAGTCCTCGCGCACCGTGGCCACGCTGGGCCGTCGAATTGAAGTGCGCTCCTGGCCACCGGAGCCGCTACCGCACCTGGGCGCCGTCGAGGACACCCGGCTGCTTCCGGGCCCGCCTCGCCGCATCCGCATGCCCGCGGGCGCGCGTTATGCCCGCGTCGTCTACCACCTGGTGTCCCGAGAGCAGGAAGACTCGGGACTCTATCCCCCGGGGCTCTCACAGCTGGTGCTGTGGGCCGCGCCCCTTCCCTCGACCCGCACACCCCTGGAGCGCAAGCCATGATTCTCCTGTCGCTCATCCTCGCCGCCGCGCCGCCGGTCCTCCTGGAGCCCGACGCGGGCACCGCCCACCGCCTGCATCCCCGCCGCGTGACGGCGTCCTCCTTCCTGGAGAACGGCTGGAACAAACACGCCCAGAACTACCTCCCCCTCTACGTCGCCGACGATGACCCGGCCACCGCCTGGGTGGAGGGCGCCAAGGGACGCGGCGAGGGCGAGGCCATCGAGTGGTGGGGCCCGGAGCTGACGCGCGCGAAGTCCTTCCGCGTCTTCCTGCGCAACGGCTACCAGAAGACGGACAAGCTCTACCGGGCCAACGCCCGTCCCAAGGGTGTGAAGCTGGAGCCGCTCGTCCAGGGCGAGACGGGGCCGCAGACGACGGGCACCGCCGTGGAGGTGGAGCTGAAGGACGTGCTCGGCTGGCAGGAAATCCCCCTGCCCGTGCCCGGCAAGGTCCAGGGCGTGCGGCTCACCCTCGTGTCCACCTATCCCGGCGCGTCGTACGACGACACCTGCCTGAGCGACCTGCGCGTCTACGTGGAGGGCGAGGACCCCTACAAGGCGGAGATGGAGACGGCCGCCTTCGAACAGGTGCGCGCCTACGCGTACGAGCGGAAGATGGCCGCCGCGCGCAACGACACACAGGCGAAGCTGGAGTGGGCGCCTCGCTACAAGACCGAGGACCTCTTCATCCAGAAGAACACCGAGAAGCAGCAGGAGGTCTTCTACCAGACGGAGCGCACCCCCACGAAGTGGCTGGCCCAGGTGAAGGTGAAGGACTCCTACAAGGCGGAGTTGGCTCGCGCGAAGGCCGCGGCGGCGCTGTTCGACCGCGCCAGCCTGAACCTGGACGGCGACAAGTCCGAGGCCCGCTCGAAGTGGGTTCGCGTGAGGCCCGCGCTGCTGCGCCCGCAGAAGGCCGCCGCCAGTTCAGCGCTGTCCTCCATGGATGACCCGGGACTCGTGCGGGTCGCCGGTCTGCTGCACCTGGCGGATGCGTCCTTCTTCGAGTCCGACGCCACCCAGGCCCAGATGCGCGCGAAGATCGCCAGCACCCACAAGGCCGAGTCCCGCGCGCTCGCCGCCTGCGTCAAGCAGTGTGAAGCGGACCGCAAGGGCCGGACGCTCTCCGAGCCCGAGGAGATCTGCGGCTGCGATGAACAGTGCATGGGCTGCATGGGTGACCGGGAGCCCGAGCTGAGCACCCGGAGCGAACAGCTCAAGCACCAGCTCACCGGTGGCGAGTACGTCCAGGGCTCGCTCGCCCAGCCCACCGCGTTCCTGCGCGGCCTCAGCGAGGAGAACGGCAGCCGCGAGTCGTGGATCTCCTTCCGCCAGACGCTCGTCACCTACTCGGGCGAGAAGGCCGACACGGTGCTCGTCTTCGGAAACCGGAACGCGGAGGATGGCGGAGAGCCCGTCTTCGTGCACGTGCTCGACTGGAGCGAGTCCGGGGGCAAGGCGAAGCTGAGCGCCATCACCACCTTCATCATCGGCCTCGAATCGGTGCGCGTGCTTCGCTACCGTCCCGCCACCAACGCCTGAGCCTCCAGTCGCGCCACGGCCTGCCGGGGGGTGAGGATGACGAAGGGCATCCCCTGTCGGTCCGACATCGACAACACGCGCTTGTCCTTGCTCACCAGCCACGCGGCCCCCGCCCGGGCGGCCAGGAGGAGGAACTTCTGGTCGTCCCGGTCCTTGCAACGAGGCAGCTCCAGCGCAGGCCCTGACGCGTCCGGCGGGAGCACCTTCACGCGAGCCCGGTAGTGTTCCAGGGCCGTCCTCCGGCCCTCCAGGTCTCGCCCCGGCAGGAAGTGGCGCGACGCCAACACGAAGCCCAGCTCCGCCAGCGTCGCGTCCTCCGCCCACGCCTCCAGCGCGCCCGCCTCCAGCGCCGTGTGGAGCACGCGCAGCGCGGGGTCCTCGAAGACGTACAGGTCCAGGACGACGTTGGTGTCGAGCACCACGGGGAGCGGAGGCGTCAATGGGGACATTCGGGTTCCTGGAGGCTGCGGTATGCTCGCCCGGCACTGCGTGAGGGGTGGATGGAACTACAGCTTTTGAAGTGTCCTGGCTGCGGCGCGAAGCTTCCACCCCCGTCCTCACCGAATGGCATCCTCACCTGCGACTACTGCGGTGCCATGGTGTCCGCGAAGGGCGCGGCCGTCTGGCCCAAGCCCGCTCGCCCCGCGGACGACCCTCCCTTCGCTCCAGACCGGCCCCGCGTCACGGTGGCGAACACGCGCTACGTGCTGCTCGGGCGCCTGGGCCGAGGCGACGGCAGTGACGTGTTCCTCGCGCGCCGCGACTCCCGCATCACCGAGCTGGTGGTGCTCAAGGTGGCCCGCGCGCTCGACGACAAGGACTTGCTCGCCCGCGAGTACGAGGTGCTGGAGGACCTGCAGCGCACCGACGCCCAGGGCGCCGAGTACTTCACCCGCCTGCTCCCCCAGCCCGTGGCGCGAGGCACCGCGAAGGACCCCGAGGGCATCGCTCGCGCGGCGCTGGTGTACCGGTGGACGAGCGGCTTCCAGCACACCTTCTCGGAGGCGCGTGAGGTGTACTCCGATGGCGTCGACCCACGCGCCGCGGTCTGGATGTGGAAGCGCGCGCTGGAGCTGCTGGGCTTCGTGCATCGCGCGGGCTACGTCCACGGCGCGGTGCTGCCGCCCCACCTGCTCCTCCACCCCAGGGACCACGGGCTGATGCTGGTTGGCTGGTCCAGCGCCGTGCGGCACCGCTCGTTCCAGTCCCTGCCCTCCACCAGCGCCTCGCACCGCGACTTCTATCCCGACACACTTTGGGATGGAGGCGTGCCCACTCCGGAGACGGACGTGGCGATGTGCGCGCGCTCCATCACCTGGGTGCTCGGTGGAGACCCGGCAACGGGCTCGGTGCCGTCACGCGTGCCAGCACCCCTGGCGGAGCTGCTGCGCGCGCAGCATTCGGGGCGGAGTGGCCTGGACGTCGATGCGTGGAGCGTGAAGGAGCAGGTCTCCGCCGCCGCGCAGGAGTCCTTCGGTCCGCCGAGTTACGTTCCCTTCACCCTGCCTGGGTGGCGTTGAGCGCGGCCTGGCCGTGCGAGGAAGGAGAGTCGAGCCATGGGTTACGGGAGCTACAGCCACGCGGCACATGCGGCATTCACACGGGCCCGTGAGGAGATACCCGTGCAGCGCGTCTTCCGACAGGAGCGCTGTCACCCGCTGATGGACCCGCACGGCGTGAAGTGGCGGGAGAGTCGCGACAGCGAGGCGCATTCCAAGTCCCTGGGCATCGTCTTCGCCCTCGACGTCACGGGCTCCATGGGCTCCATCCCGGAGCTGCTCGCCCGGCGCCGGCTGCCTGACTTCATGAAGTCCCTGATGGACGTGGGCATCCCGGACCCCCAGGTCCTCTTCATGGCGGTGGGCGACGCGAACAGCGACCACGCCCCGCTCCAGGTGGGCCAGTTCGAGTCCTCCGAGCGGCAGATGGACCAGTGGCTGACGTCCAGCTACCTGGAAGGCGGCGGCGGAACGCCCGGCACCGAGTCCTATGAGCTGGGCATGTACTTCGCCGCGCGCCACACGGACCTGGACTGCTGGCGCAAGCGCAAACACCGGGGCTACTTCTTCATGACGGGCGACGAGCGCCCCTATGGGTATGTCTCTCGCAAGCAGGTGAGGTCCCTCATCGGCGACACGCTCGACGAGGACCTGCCCGTCCGGCAGGTGGTGGAGGAGCTCCAGGTCGGCTTCGAGCCGATCTTCCTCATCCCGGACCTGGCCCGACGCCGCAACTGCGAGCGCGACTGGCGGGAGCTGCTCGGAGACCGCGTCATCTGCATGGAGGACCCCACCGACACGGTGGATGTGGCGGCCAGTCTCGTGGGCCTGTGCGAGGGCGCAATCCCAGACCTGGACGCGCTGGCCCGACATCTGGAGAAAGGCGGACTGGAGCGACCCCGACGCGGCGCCGTCATCCGCGCGCTCACGTCCTTCGCCGCGACGCTGGGGCGCGATGGCACGCCACAGCCTCGCCTGGAGGATGAGCCGCTGCCCACCAACGACGCCAACTCCGGCCACCGCCGCATCCCTCGCGACGAGCGATGAAGGCACCCCGCGCGGCCCACGTCGTCGTCGACCTCGGCTTCGGCGACGCGGGCAAGGGCACGCTCACGGACTGGCTGGTGCGGCGCCACGGCGCCCAGCTCGTCGTGCGCTTCAACGGAGGCGCCCAGGCGGGCCACAACGTCGTCACCGATGACGGGCGGCACCACACCTTCTCCCAGCTCGGCGCGGGCACCTTCGTCCCTGGCGTGGCCACGCACCTGGCGCACTCCACCGTCTTCCATCCACTGGCCCTCCACGTGGAAGCGCAGTACCTCGCGGAGCGCGGTGTCCCGGACGCCCTGTCGCGCGTGACGGTGAGCGAGCGCGCCCGCGTCATCACCCCGTTCCATCAAGCGGCCGGACGGCTGCGCGAGTTGGGCCGGGGCGCGCGGCGGCATGGCACCTGCGGCGTAGGAGTGGGCGAGACGATGCGCGACACGCTCGCGCATCCGGAGGCCGCCGTCCTCGCGGCAGACTTGTGTCGACCCGACGTCCTCACCAGGAAGGCCCGCGCCGCGCAGGAGCGACTTCGCGCGGAGCTGGCCGAGGTGCGGCGCGCCGCCGTGGGCCATCCCGACTCCGCGCCCGAGCTGGGACTGCTGGAGGACTCCGACATTCCCTCGCGCTGGGTGGAGGCCGTGCGCGTCATCCATCCCGAGCAGCGCGTGGTGGGCAATGGCTGGCTCGGCCCCCGGCTGCGCGAGGGCCACACCGTCTTCGAGGGCGCGCAGGGCGTCCTGCTGGATGAGTGGCGCGGCTTCCATCCGCACACCACCTGGAGCACCTGCACCTTCGAGCCCGCCCTGGCCCTGCTGCGCGAGCAGGGCTTCGACGGGGACGTACATCGACTCGGCGTGCTTCGCGCCTACGCCACGCGCCACGGCGAGGGCCCCTTGCCCACCGAGGAAGCCTCGCTCGCGGCCTTGGTGCCCGAGCCTCACAACACCGCCGACGGCTGGCAGGGCGGCTTCCGCGTGGGCGGGTTCGACGCGGTCCTCGGACGCTATGCGCTCCAGGTCTGCGGCGGTGTGGACTCGCTCGCCCTGACACATGTGGACAGGCTTGGCCCGCACTGGCCCGTGTGCTCCGCGTACCACGCACCTCCCGGCACCGCGGAAGACGAGGCGCTCGTGGTGCGCGACGAGGCCGGGCGCGTCACGGCGCTGCGTCCCGGCGCGGCCCAGGACCTCGCATGGCAGGCACGACTCACCGGGGCGCTCGCCCGCTGCACACCCGAGCGGACGACGCTGTCGCTGGGAGAGAGCGCCGACACCCGGACTCAGCGCTTCGTCACCTGGGTGGAGGCGACCCTGGGCGTGCGCGTCTCCGTGACGTCACAGGGCCCCAGGGCCCGGGACAAGCGCTCCCGGGGCTGACGACGAGAGGGCCTCCGGGCTAGCGTCCGGGCACATCGCGAGGTGCATTCGCGGTGTCTCCACCGAGGGGGTCTTTCAGTCATGGGTTACGGGAGCTACAGCCACAAGGCGCATGAGGCGATGACGAAGGCTCGCAGCGAGCTGCCGCCTCAGGAAGTGTTCAAGCAGCGCGCCTGCCATCCCCAGATGGACCCCTTGGGGGTGAAGTTCCGCGAGAGCCGCGACAGCGCGGCCCACCCGAACTCGCTCGCCGTCGTCATGGCGCTCGACGTGACGGGCTCCATGGGCAACATCCCCGAGAGCCTCGCGCGCCAGACGTTCCCCTCGTTCATGAAGGACCTGATGGAGGCGGGCATCCCCGACCCGCAGGTGCTCTTCATGGCGGTGGGTGACGCGTTCTTCGACCGCGCCCCGCTCCAGGTCGGCCAGTTCGAGTCCTCCGAGAATCAGCTGGACCAGTGGCTCACCTGGATGTTCCTGGAGCGCGGCGGTGGCTCGAACCCCGGCGAGTCGTACGAACTGGGCATGTACTTCGCCGCCGAGCACACCTCGATGGACTGCTTCGAGAAGCGCGGGAAGAAGGGCTACTTCTTCATGACGGGCGACGAGCCGGCCTTGGAGAACGTGTCCCTGACCCAGGTGAAGTCCCTCATCGGAGACACGCTCGACAAGGACATGCCCATCTACCAGGCCGTCGAGCGGCTGGAGCGGACGTTCCACCCGTTCTTCCTCATCCCGGACCAGCGGCGGAGGGGCTACTGCGAGGACTTCTGGCGCATCGTCATGGGCGACAGGGTCATCTGCATGGATGACGCGGTGGACACCTGCGACGTCGCCGCCGCGCTGGTGGCCCTCACCGAGCGCGCCGTCCCCCACCTCGACGCCATCGCCAAGCGCCTTCGGGACTCCGGCAAGCCCCCCGAGCGGGTGAAGGGCATCCTGCGGGCGCTGGAGCCCTGGGCCCAGAAGCTGCGAGCCACGACGTAGGACAGTGTCGGTCGAGGCTCTTTCCCACGGAGCCTCGCGCCGTGATACCCCGAAGCCGTGAGTGAATCCTTCGAACGGCTCGGACTGTCCAAGGCCACCCTCGGCGCCCTGCGCCGGGTGCGCTTCACGCAGCCCACCCCCATCCAATCCCAGGCGATTCCCCCTGCCCTCTCGGGCAAGGACATCATCGGCTGCGCGGCCACCGGCACGGGCAAGACGGCCGCCTATGTGCTGCCCCTCGTGGAGCGCTTCCACAGCAAGTCGGGCACGCTCGGCCTGGTGCTCGCCCCCACCCGCGAGCTCATCCAGCAGATCGCCGAGCCCGTGCAGGTCTTCGCCGAGGCCCGCGGCCTGACGCACGCCGTGGTCATCGGCGGCGAGGACATGGGCGCCCAGGTGGAGGCCCTCAAGGCCCAGCCCACCTTCGTGCTCGCCACGCCTGGCCGCCTGGTGGACCTGCTGGAGAACGGCATGGTGGACTTCAGCAAGCTGGAGGCCCTGGTGCTCGACGAGGCCGACCGGATGCTCGACATGGGCTTCTTCCCTCAACTCGAGCGCATCTTCGAGGCCCTGCCCCGCCGTCGGCAGACGCTGCTGTTCTCCGCGACGCTGGGGCCGGACGTCACCGAGTTCGCCCGCGAGCGGCTGTACCGTCCCGTGCGCGTGGAGGTGACTCGCAGCGGGACTCCCGCCGAGCGGGCCGAGCAGCGGCTCTACATCGTCAAGGCCGAGGAGAAGTCCTCGCTGCTGCTCACGCTGCTGGCGGAGGATTCGACGACGGCGCTCGTCTTCACGAAGACGAAGGAGCGCGCGGACAAGGTGATGCGCATCCTCCAGCGCGCGGGCCACAAGAGCGCGGTGCTGCACGCGGACCGGACGCAGAACCAGCGTCGCCAGGCGATGGAGGGCTTCCGCAAGGGGACGTACCGGTGCCTCGTCGCCACGGACATCGCCGCGCGCGGCCTGGATGTGGAGGACGTGGGACAGGTCATCAACTACGACCTGCCCCATTCACCCGAGGACTACGTGCACCGCATCGGTCGCACCGCGCGCGCGCAGGCCAGCGGCGTGGCCTCCACGTTCGCCATCCCCAAGGACAAGGAAGTCGTCGCGCAGATTGAGCGCGTCATGCGCGGACAGATTCCCCGAGTGCCGGTGCCTCGCGAGGACCCCGTGTTCCAGGAGGCGTGGGCCCAGTTCCTCGCCTCACAGAAGAACCCGGGCCCGGCGCAGCAGGAATCGGAGGCGCCCAAGCGCGAGCAGCGGCGGCCCGAAGGCCGACACGCCCGCACGCATCGCAAGCGCTGACCAGGCCGAGGGCTCCAGGGCCACCCACCCCCGGCGACGGGGGTTCGCGTCAGGGGGAAGCGGGGCGCTCGCGCTCCAGCTCCGCGCGGAAGAAGGCGCTGCCTTTGGCGAGCTGCGCCATGTAGCCGCGCACGTCCTCGCGCGCCTCGTCGGACAGCTTCGCGAAGGGCATCACGTGCGCATCCGGCACGTAGCGGAACGTCAGGTTGATGCGCCGCGTGCGGAAGTCCGGCAGCTTCGGCGCCAGGTCATGCCCCTCGCGTGTGTCCACCCGCTGCACCCGGTGGAACGTCTCTTCCTTCCACCGCGTCCCGCCGAACAGCTCCAACGAGCCGTCATCCAGCCACTGCTCCAGCACCACCGCGTCGCGCTCACCGGGCCGTGAGGACGTGACGAACTGGATGAGCGCCCGCTCTCCGAAGGACAGCGAGGCCACCGGCCCCGGCTCGAAGTCCTTGTGCTCGCCCACCCGCGCCGTGTCCACCCAGCGGTCATCCTCCAGGCGACTGCCGTAGAAGTTCACCAGACAGGTGTTGAGGTGCCAGCCCTTGGGCATGTCCGGCCCCCGGAACATGCGCCGCGCCAGGTCCTCCACCTTGTCCACCTGCCGCTGGAGCACCGCCGGAAAGGGCTCCGCCTTGACGCACCGGTTCAGGATTCCCTTGGGGGGGCGGTAGTAGTCCAGGCACGCGAACTGCCAGTTTCCCAGCCAGTACACCGGCCGCAGCAGGCGCCGCTGCTGCTGTCCCGGCGGGGGCGGGAAGTGCGTGGAGTAGCGCTCCTCCCAGAGCGGGTGGAGCCCACCGAGCCAGTTGAGGATTTCCATCCGGTCCGCGGCGGACAGGAAGCTCGCGTTGTAGTGGTGACCCGGAGTGCGCTGGCGGGCCTTCTGGGCCAGCGAGGGGCCACGGCGGGGGGGAAGGGCCATGGGCGCCCCCGTGCTACCACACCCGCTCTGTCCGGAGCGCCTGTTGCGCAATCCGGACACCCCGGGTGTTGGTAGGGAGGCCGGAACGCGAAACCACCATGTCCGAAGACCGCCTCCATGCGCTTTACCGCACCTACGGGCCCGCCCTGTATGCCCGCTGCCGCCAGATTCTGGGCGACGACGCCGCGGCCGCCGACGCGGCCCAGGAGACCTTCCTTCGCCTGCACCGGCAGTTGGCCCGCGCCCCGGATGCCCACCACGCCCTCGCGTGGATCTACCGCGTGGCCACCAACTACTGCCTCAACCAGGCCCGGGACCGCCGCCGCCGCGCCGTGCCCGTCGGAGAGCTTCCCGAGGCACCGGGCGTCGACGCCGAGCGACTCCTGGAGGACCGGGACCTCGCTCGCCGCCTCATCACCACCGCGCCCCCCAAGGCGGCCGAGGTCGCCTGGCTGCACCTCGCCGATGGGATGACCCAGGACGAGGTCGCCCAGGTGCTCGGCATCTCCCGTCGCACCGTCGTCAACCGGCTCGCAGACTTCCACCGGCACGCACACACGCTCGCCGGGAGGCCCCCCTCATGAACACCGCCCCCTCCCACGTCTCCAGCCTCAAGCTGGATGCCCTCGCGATGGATGCGCTCTCCCCCCAGGAGCGCAGTGCCACCCAGGCCCACCTGGACACCTGCCTCACGTGTCGCACCCGCGCGGACGAGCTGGCGTCGCTGCGCCGCCACTTCACCGCCTATGTGCTCCCCCGCGCCGACCGGCTCCCCACCCGCGTGTCGCCGTGGGGACACCGCTGGCGATGGTGGGCTCCCGCCCTGGCCCTCTCGTCGGCGGTGCTGCTCCTGCTCGCGCTCGTCGCCATCCCCTCTGTCGAGGAGCCCGAGCTCGCCCTCAAGGGAGGCGCGGTGCTCCAGCTCTTCGCGCACCGCGGCGAGCGCACGTGGAAGGTGGAGGAAGGCGAGGCGCTGGCCGCGGGCGACCAGGTGCGCTTCGTCGTCGAGGGACTGGGGCTGCCCTACGTCCTCGTCGTCTCCGTGGATGGCGCGGGACAGGTGAGCACCTACTTCCCGTTCGGGGGAACCGAGAGCGGCCTGTTGCCCTCGAGGGGGCTGCCGCTGGAGATTCCGGGGAGCGTGGTGCTCGACAGCGCCCCGGGCCCCGAGCGACTGTTCGCCCTGTTCTCTCGCAAGCCGCTGTCCATCGAGTCCGTGGCTCCCGCACTGCGTGAAATCTCGGCCGGGGGGGCTGACGTCATCCGAGACCGCACGAGGTTGCCGGTTCCCGCCGGAGCACAGGCCTCCTTCCTCTTCGAGAAGACCCAGCCGTGATGACCTTCATCCGCTGCCTCGTCCTCGCCTTCGTGTGTTGCGCCGCCCTGCCCGCCCAGGCGGGGACCCGGCGCATCGCGGTGCTGGTCGGCCACAACGTCGGCAGTGGCGAGCGGCCTCCGTTGCGCTACGCCGAGGCCGACGCGGTCAAGCTCGCCGGAGTCCTCTCCGAGCTGGGAGACGTGCCACCCTCGGACCTCATCGTCCTGCAGGGCGAGAACCTGGCCACGGTGCGCGCCGCGTTGGACGCCGCCGCGCGGAAGGTCGACTCGCTTCGCGTCACGCCGGACACGCGGGTGGTGCTGCTCTTCTATTTCTCCGGGCACTCGGATGGCGTGGCCCTGGAGCTGGGCACGGAGCGACTGCTGTATGCGGAGCTGCGCCGGTGGCTGGACGCGACGCACGCGGATGTGCGGCTGGCCATCGTCGACAGTTGCCGCAGCGGCGCGCTGCTGCGCTTCAAGGGCGGACGACCCGGCCCCTCCTTCGAGCTGCGCTTGACGGACGAGGTGCACAGCACCGGGCATGCGCTGCTCACCTCCAGCGCGGAGGACGAGCTGGCGCTGGAGTCTCGCGAGGTCGGCGGTTCGCTCTTCACGCACCATCTGGTGTCCGGGCTGCGCGGGGCGGCGGATGCCTCCGGCGATGGGCTGGTGACGCTGGCGGAGGCGTATCAGTACGCCTATGCGCATACGGTCTCCGCCACCGCAGACGTGCTGACGGGCGCGCAGCATCCCGCCTATGACTACCGGCTGACGGGCAAGGGCGAGCTGATCCTCACCCAGCTCCCCAGCCCGGGCACGGCCCTGGAGCTGCCCTCCGACTTCGAGCGCGCGTTGTTGCTGCGTCCCGGGCGGGGACAGGTGCTCGCGGAGCTGGGGCCGGGCGCGGTGCCCCGGCTCGCGGTGCCTCCCGGGGAGTACGAGCTGCGGGCATGGCGCGCGGGCAAGCAGCACCAGGGCACGGTGCGCGCGCCGTCGGGACAGGTTCAGAAGGTGCGGTGGGAAGACCTTCAGCTCGTGGCCCCCGCGCCTCTCGTCGGTGGAAGGAAGGGGGGCTCGGAGCCGGTGGCGCGGACGGCCGTCTCCTCCTCGTCACCCGAGGAGTGGAACTGGCCGGCGTCGGCGGCTCCGGTGCAGCCTGGGCAGGCGCCCGGTGCGAAGACCTCCAGGACGGCGCCGGAGGAACCTCGTCCCTGGGAGGAGGCCGCCACGCGCCGGGCCGCGGCCGAGGCTGGCACGGTCTCGGTGGAGTCTCCGGAGCCTCCGACTTCGGAACCCCTGGCGGTCGGCGCGCTGGAGCCCGTGGCCGAGAAGTCGGTGTTCGAACAGGCACTGCCGCCACCGCCCCTGCCCATGTCACGATTCCAGAATCCTCCTGGGAGCCGTGCGCTGAGCCTGACGGTGGGAGCGCGTCAGACGGTGATCGATCCGGACGGGGCCTTGGTGTCGTTCCGACTGGAACTGTCCCGGACGGAGTCGAGCGGAATGACCTTCTCGCTGGAGCTGGGCCAGGGGCCGCACCAGGAGGACCGGGAGTTCATCACGGGGCTGGGCGTGGGCTACGCGTGGAAGAAGCAGGCCCGCATCGTGGAGTTCACCGGCGGCGTCGAGGCCAGCATGCAGCTTGTCGTGCAGAGCCGGTCGGGCGAGACGCTGTGGACCGTTGGACCCGCTGTCGCTCCCGTGGGGTCCATCGCGGTCTTCGTCATGCCCCAGCTCGCGCTGCTCATCGGAGGACGACTGCCCGTGGCCGTCCTCCGGATGGACGACTTCACCGAGGTGAAGTTCCTGCCCGCACTGGACCTGGGGGTGAGGACGCGCTTCTAGCGAAGCGCTCGAGGTTCAGCGTCCGTGGGAGATACCGGCGGACGAGCCCTCCGAGGCACCATGCACCGAGGCCGGCGACGCGGGCACGGCCGTAGCCGAAGCGGACGGCACCGACCCGGCGACTGGCAATGAGGCCGCCTGCGCAGACGCAGCGACTGGGATGGTGGTCTGCACCGCTCCGGCAACGGGCGCGGCGGCGGGCTTCACCGTCTCGGCAACGGGCGCAGCGGGCTTCACTACCTCGACGACAGGTGCGGCAACCGGCTTCACCGTCTCGGCGACAGGCATGGCAGCGGGCTTGACCACCTCGGCAACGGGCGCGGCGGCCGGCTTCACCGTCTCGGCGACAGGCATGGCAACGAGCTTCCCCGCCTCGGCAACGGGCGCGGCGGCCGGCTTCACCGTCTCGGCAACAGGCGCGGCGGCCGGCTTCACAGTCTCGGCAACGGGCGCGGCAGCGGGCTTCACAGTCTCGGCGACAGGCATGGCGGCCGGCTTCCCTGCCTCGGCAACGGGCGCGGCGGCCGGCTTCACCGTCTCGGCAACAGGCGCGGCGGCCGGCTTCACCATCTCGGCAACAGGCGCGGCGGCCGGCTTCACCGCCTCGGCAACAGGCGCGGCGGCCGGCTTCACCGCCTCAGCAACGGGCGCGGCAGCCGGCTTTACCGTCTTGGCAATGGGCGTGGGCTTCGCGCAGTTCGTCGCGAGCGCTGCATCCATCGTGGGCGCGGCGCTCGTGGCGACGGCCATCGCGGGAGCCTTCGGCTCGGGCGGCAGTTGCCGGGGCGGCAGCACGAAGGGCGGCGGCACGGGGCAGTTCGTGCACGGTCCCCGCAGCGGCACCGACAACCGCTGGCCAGCACGCAGGAAGTTGTTCCGCATGCGGTTCGCCTTGCGAATCATGGACACCGTCGACCCGTACTTCAGCGCGATGCCGCCCAGCGTGTCACCGGAGCGCACGCGGTGCACCATCACGTTGTGCTCGGGCTGCAACGACAGGAGCGGCTGCACCCTGCGCCCCAGCTCCTGCGCCCTCGGGTTGTGGAAGCGCAGGTGGAAGTGGTCCCGATGCCGACGCGCGTGCCGGATGATGCCCACCGGGCTGAACAGCGAGTCCAACCACGCCTTGTCCTCGCCCACCGCGAGCGCATGGTCGTAAAGGACCTTCTGCACGCGCTTGTCCACGAGGATGAGCTGGATGTCCGTCTTGGTGACGACCGCGCGGATGAACGCCCAGTTGAGCGGCACGTTGATGTACTTCTCGCGCTCGCGCTCACGGATGGGGTCCACCGTCGGGTAATAGAAGCCGACGTCCACGTCCCGGCCATTCTGGTGGCTCTTGTGAGGACGCTTGTAGCCGCCCTCCTTGTTGCTGATGCCATTGACGCGGATGGGCGGCGCTTCCGGGTACTTCGAGCGCACCTCGCGAATGGCCGACACCAGGTAGTCGATGCTCTCCTGCGTGCCCCACGCAATCTCCGGCGACACGACAATCCAGTCGTCGCCCCGGGGGAACTGCACGGAGTTCACCAGCCGGCCGCTGTGCGCGAAACCCACCGCCATGGAGCCGAGCGACGCGATGTCTTCCTTCCAGCGCCGCGTCAGGTCCTCATCGGACACCTCCGCCGAGTACAGCGGCCCCGTCGGCACCTCGCCGCCCACCACCGGCGTCTCGCCCTCGCCGTCGTCGCCTTCACCCTCGCCGGCCTCCGCCGCCTCGTCCTCCAGGTCCTCCGCCGACAGCGCGCAGCTCTCGTCGGAAGCCTGGGCCACGACAGCGGCGGCCCCGGAAGTCGCCCCCTCCGCCGAGGCAATCGGCACGGCTTCAACCGGTGCCGGAGGCACCTGCTCTCGCCCAGGCGTCAGTCCTTCCGAACGCACGGACGCAAGGGCAGCCTCGCCGCCAGAGGGGGGAGCCACGCGCGCGGCACAGCCGGCGCAAACCAATAGGAGCCAGAGGGGGTAACGCACCGGGCCGGAGGATGGCCCGAGAATCGTTCGAGCACAAAGCCCCGCCCTGATTTTTTGGCGCCCCCCTGCCCCGGGGGGCGCTCTCTGCGTGGCCAGGGCCACACTTCCCGCGCGAGAATGTCCGCGTCAGGGCGCCGGCGCCGGCACCTTGAGTGCGACGTCGAGCGCCAGCTCAATCATCTCGTCGAACGAGGTCTGCCGGTCTTGCGGGGAGAGGGCCTCACCCGTCTGGAGGTGGTCCGACACGGTGAGCAGGGCCAGGGCGCGCGCACCGAACTCGGCTGCTACGCCGTACAAGCCAGCAACCTCCATCTCGATGGCCAGCACGCCCATGCGCACCAGCGTGGCGGTGAGCTGCTCTTGCGGGTGGTAGAACAGGTCGGACGTGAAGACGGTGCCCGCGCGCACGGCCTTGCTCCGTCGCTCCGCCGCCTCCATCGCCCACCGGGCGAGCTGGAAGTCCGGCACGGCCGCGAAGTCGTGGTCCAGCAGCCGCATCCGGTTCACCTTCGAGTCCGTGCCGGCCCCGGTGGCGACGATGACGTCCCGCAGCTTCACGTCCGGGCGGAGCGCGCCGCAGCTCCCCACGCGGATGAGGACGCGGGCGCCATATTCCTTGATGAGCTCGGTGGCATAGATGGAGATGGACGGCACGCCCATGCCGTGTCCCATCACCGAAATCCTGCGGCCCTGATAGGTGCCGGTGAAGCCGAACATGTTGCGCACGGAGGTGACGCCCCGGGCGTCCTCCAGGAAGCGCTCGGAGATATAGCGGGCCCGGAGGGGGTCGCCGGGCATCAGCACCACGTCGGCGAAGTCGCCGGGTGCGGCGGAGATATGAGGGGTTGCCATGGGGGCGCACCATAACGCTCCGTGCGCCTGCCCGCGATTACCAACTCGAACTGCCGAACCCCGAGCCGCTCCCAGAAGAACCGCTGCTGTAGGAAGAACTGGAGAAGCCCGAGTCGCTGCTCGAAGAGGACGAGCTGGACGAGAACGAGCTGGACGAGGACGACTCGCGAGCCCGCGCCTGCTCACGGGCCTCCTCGCGGCGCCGCTCCTCCTCGCGCTCGGCCTCCTCGATGGCGTCACGAGCCTCGCGCGTCGCCGAGTCCGCCGACCGCAGGGCCTCCGGATAGAGCCCCTTGTCGAGCGCGCGCCGTGCCGAGTCGAGCTGGGAGCCTCCCGCCCTGCCCCGCCAGGTCGCGGCGCTCTGCACGAGGCTGGCGGCGGACCGGATGGCGTCGGAGGCCTCCTCGGCGGCGCGCAGCTCTCCGCGCAGGTCCGCCGACTTGCGCGCGGCCTCGGAGGCGATGCGGTCCGCCACCCGGTCGAAGGCCACCCAGTCTCCATGCGGCTTCGCGAAGTCCTTCATCGTCGTGTCGAGCTCGCGACGCAGCGTCACCAGGGCGTTGATGGCGACCGTCGTCGCGCGGCTGTCGGTGATGCCGTCGTTGGCGGCCTGACGAATCCACTGGTCCGCGAAGGACAGGGCGCGGTCCGCCGAGGCCAGGCTCTCCTCGGCCTGGGCGTGGTGGGCCCGGTCCGAGGCGGCGGTCTGCCGCACCTGCTCCAGCGACAGGCAGGCGGCGGCGAGCCGCTCGGCGGCGTCGAAGGGGTCCGCGGGGCGCGTGTCCGCGGCGGTCACCGCCGCCAGGAGGAGCTGCCGGGCTGCATCGCGGGCCGTGCGCGTGGGCTGCATCGTGCGGGCATCGGAGGCGTCGGTGTCACAGGCCGTGATGAGGCCCTGGGCCACGAGCAGCGTGCGGGCATTGCCCTCCTCGGTGGACTGGAGTCTCCGCGACTTCTCCTCGACTTCATCGAGCCGGGCGTGGACCCGGGCATGGCGCGCCTCCACCTCCGTCAGCAACGCGGCGGTGGCCAGCAATCGGGCCTCCGCATACGCCAGCTCCGACTCCGCCAGGCGCTTCGCCGCCTCACCTCGATGAAGGGCCACCTCGGCGAGGTTGTCCTGCACCGTGCCGTTGGCCTCCGGATGCACCGGGTCCTCCGGCCGCAGCCGCAACGCGGAGGGGCGATAGCCACGTGTCAGCGCCTCGAGCAGCACGGTGCCATCCGCCACGCGCACCTCGAGACGCCGGGCCTCCGCACGGCACGCATCCCGCCGGGCCGCGAAGTTCTTCCGGGCCTCGTGGCTGCCGGCGATGAGCGCCTCCACTTCGCCCACGCGCGTCAGGGTGGCCGTGAGCGCCGTGAGCGCCGCATCCAGCTGTCCCTCACCGAGGGCCGCTCGCGCCTCCGTCAAGGAGTGGGCACCAGAGGCATGCCGGTCCGTCGGGTCCGCGTCCTTCTCGCGAAGCATCGCCGAGGCGGGCTTGTCCATCGACTGCCCCAGCTCCGCGCGGGCCTTCGCCGTTTCCTTCTCCACGCGCGCCAGGGAATCTCGCGCCCGGGCCGAGAGCGCCACCAACTCGTCCGCTTCCGTCGCTCGCGTGGCCAGCGCCGAGAAGGACTGCCCCAGCACCTCGACGGACTCCTTCACCGGCTGGTCCACCAGCGCCTTCGCGGTCTCCTCCGCCGTATGTCCCAGGGCCGCGAGCGCGTCATCCAACCACCGGCGCGAAAGGCCCGCGCCCCCCAGCGCCTTTCCCGCCTGCGTCACCACCGGGAGCACCTCGCGCGCGGCCACGTCCAACACGGTGACGAGCGCCAGTGCATCATCCATCCGTCGCGCGCCCTGCGCGAGCGGCCCCTCCAGCGCGGCGAGCGGGTCCATGCCCAACAGGGACCTCGCTTGCTTCGCGAGTGCGTCCAGGCACGGCGTGACGTGACCGATGACGTCCTTCACGCGAAGCACCGCGTCCCCGGAGGCGGTCGTCTTCAGCTCGGCCGAGAAGGACTCCAGCACCTTCACCGAGTCCACCGAAGTCGTCGGAGCCTTCTCCAGCGAGTCCACCAGCACAAGGGCCCGCTCGGCATGGGTGTTGAACGCCTCCAGCAAGGCCTCGAAGGAGAGCGAGAAGGGCTGATAGCTCTTCAGGTCGCCGATGAGCCGCTGCGCCTCCGTGCGCGGTCCGCGCAGCACGTCCTCCACGCCTTCGTCGGGGTGGAAGACGATGGGCTCGTCGCGCAGCAAGCGGGTGACCTGCTCGTAGCGAGCCGTCCCCAGATGCGCTCCCAGGGCCTTCGTCATACCCGAGCCCTCGAGCAGTTCCTCGGCCCGATGCAGCACGCGCGCGGCGGCGGTGGCGAGCAGGAAGAGTTCGTCCACATCGGAGGCAAGCTGCTGCCCGCGCTCCCGGGTGATTCCCGCGAAGCGCTTCTCGATGTCCTCTCGGGACTTGCCGGCGCACAGGTGCGTGCGCTCCAGGAGGCCGAAGAGCGCGTGGGTCTTCTCGTCGATGGCCGTGCGCCAGCGGGCATGCAGTTCGGTGGCCTTGCGCCGACTCGCGTTGCGGCGACGACGCGCCCAGACACCCGCGAGGAGCAGGCCCGCGCCACCCGCCGCCCCGCCCTGGTTGCGCGTCCTCCGGGCCTGCTCCGCCTCGTCCGCCGACGCGACTGCCGTGCGGTAGGAGTCCTCAGTCGCTCGCAGCAGCTCGCCGTATGTGGAGGCTCTCGCATCATACGCCTCGCGAGCCTGCCCCAGTGCCAGCCGGGCTGAGGTGAGCGGCTCCTGGAAGTCCTCGACCTCCGGCCTCGTCGCGAGGCGCTCCAGCAGGCCCGCCAGCTCCGTGAGCCGCTGCCCATCCCGTCCCGCGGCATCCAGCGTCTCGGTGACCTTCGCGCGTGCCGCCTCGGCCGACGTGAGCGCGCCGCCATGAGCGAGCGTCATGTCGCGCACCGCGCCGCGCGCCGTCTCCGTCTCCGTGCGCAGCAGCGTGAGCCGCTCGGACGCAAACGCGGCCAACGGATGCGCGGACAGCGTCACCTGCGCGGACTCCAGCGATTTGAGTCGCTCGGACGCGGCACGGTGCGTCTCCATCGCCACGCGCAGCCCGTCCAGACGCGTCCGCAGTCCGTCATGAACCGCCGTCGCCTTCGCGAGGTCGGCCTTCTCCAGAGGTGTCAGCAGCGCGAGGGCATGGAGGACCTGCTGCTCCGCGCCAGGAAGGTCCACGGCGGCCGCGGTCAGCCCCGAGGGAAGCGCCGTCCCGAAGGCCGCGAGCCGCTGCGCGGAGAGGCGCGGCACCTCCTCCCGCATCGCCAGGAGCCGGCCCCGCAGGGACTCGAGGAGCCGGTTGCGCTCGGCCACCTCCTGGTCGATGGCGGAGGCCACCCGCGAGTCGACGAGCGTCACGGTGTTCTTCGCCGCGTCGATGATGCGACCACCGTTGCGCATGGCCTCGATGGCCGGAGCATCCAGGTCGCCCTTCCACTGGGCCTCGCCCGCCTTGCGCCGGTCCTGCGCCTCCGAGCCGAAATACGACAGGTTCCGCTCCGCCAGGGACAGCACGAACACGGCGCCGTCCGGCTCCTGCGTCTTCGGATGCTTCAGCGCGCCGAAGCGGGTGCGATTGGACAACCCCTTGCCCAGGGCATGCAACGCGGCGTCGATACCCGTGAAGGTCGTGCCCTCGGCGTCGACGAAGCGCTCCCCCGCCGCGCTCCAGAGGAACACCACCGTCCAGTGGGGCGCGTTCGTCGCGAGCCAGGCCTCCAGTTCCTCGAGCTGCTCCTCGGAGACGCCGACGTCTCCCTTCACATAGACGTGCTGGGACTCGGACCAGAGCTTCTCGACGCTCGTCGCGCTCTGGATGCTTCGAGGCTTGCGCGCGGCCTCGACGGGCGACGCGGCCAGGGCAAGCGCGAGAAGGAGCAGGAGCGCGAACGACGGGGACGAGCGTTTCATCGGTGGCACCGAGACGAACGAGCGCTGCGAGGTGTTCAAGGTGCGGCGACCCACGCGACATGAAAGTGCGCGTCGAGCGTGGCCAGGGCGTAGTCCTTGGGCAGCGGCGCGAACGGCGCGGCCTTCTGCACGGCGGACAGCGCGGCGGCATCCCAGACCTTGGAGCCCGACTCCTGGGAGACGACCGCGGTGACGAGCTTGCCATCCCGGCCAATCACCGCCTGGACCACCGTCCTGCGTCCCACGGCGGGCAGCCCCTTGCGCGCGGGCTGCTTCCACTTGCCGGCGACCTGGGAGTAGGCGCGCTGCTGATACGCGGCGCTCGTCAGCTCGGGCTGGAAGAAGGCCTGGAGCTGGGGGGTCCCACCGGCGGCGAGCGCCAGCGGCGCGACGACCAGCATGAGCAGGGCCACGACAGACAGCGGACGGAGGCGGAGCATGGCGCGCAATGGTAGTCGCCACGGACCGCGCCGCGAAGGGGCCTCACGCCGTCAGTTCCACTCCATCTTCATCAGCAGCTTCTCCGGCAGCAGCGTCCATGAGGGCAGCAACTCGAGCGACACCTCCCCCGTCCCCGGAAGCGTCAACTCCTCGCGCACGACACTGAAGGGATGCTGCGCGTCCTTTCGAAAGACGAAGGCCGTATAGGCCCCCTCCGGCTGCGAGCGGAACGTCCAGCCACCGCCCTCCCTCGCCGGCTCCCGCGAGTACATGGACTGAAGAAGCACCAATTCCCCCGGAGTGCTCGGAGCGGGCACCGACCCTGGCACGAGGATGGCCACGGAGTCCTCGCAGGCCCCCTCGACCCGCAGGTGGAGCGTCACCCCGTCCCGACGCGCCTCGAAGTCCACTGTCACCGTGCCGGTAGCAGGGACCTGGACGTGCCGCGCCATGAACACGGGGCGCGACGCGGGCTCCTCCTCTTCGTGGACATGGGGCTGGACAGCCACGAGATAGGTGCCGGGAGGGACACTTCCTTGCTCGAAGCGACCGGAGACGACCCGCACCTCCCTCCGGAAGCCACTCGCCGCGCCCGAGAGGACCACCGTGCCATCGCCTGTCTTCAAGCCGCTCACGGTGCCGCGCAGCGTGGCCCCCGCATCGAGCGCCACCGTGACCTCGTCCTGCCCCGCGCCGAGCAACAGGCGCTTCTGTGAATACGAAGCGTGCGTCACGACGAGCGCATACGGTCGCTCCATGACATGCGGCAAGGTGAAGGTGCCATCCTGCCGCGTCCTCGCCGCTCCCGCCTCCTCGTTGGGCCGAGCCTGGCGCTCCCAGCCCTCGGCATCCTCGGGGACGTCGCCCACGTCCACCAGCGCTCCCGCCACGGGCCTTCCCGTCGCCGCGTCCGTCACGCGCCCCCGCAGCGGCCGTCCCTGGTGGAGGACCACCGCTCCCAGGTCCAGGGACTGCCCCTCCACGACCTCCACCGTGAGCGACAGCTTCGCGAAGCCGGGGGCGGTGAAGTGGAGCGTCAGCTTCCCCCCGGTGAGGGGACCCCGAAAGAACTCGCCCCGAGCGTTCGTGACGGTGCCGTCCCACAACTGGAACCGGGTGACGGGAGTGCCATCCTCACGAACCAACCGCCCCCGGATGCCCACGTCCCGGCGCATCACCAGGCGCACCTCGGCGTCGCCCGCCTCGACGGGCACGGAGGTCTGGCCCCTGGTCGTCGAGGCCCCCTGCGTCCGGGTCGCATCCAGTGAATAGCCACTGCCTCGCACCGTGAGCGAGTACGCGCCCGGAACGAGGTGGCTCAGCGTGAAGCGCCCTCCTTCGTCGGTCTTGCCCGTCGATGGTCCCGGGTGCGACAGGATGCGGCTGGAGCCGTCGCTTTGAGGTCGCACCACCACGGCCTTCCCTGCCGGCTGCGCACGCACCTGGGCTCCATCGACGGGACGGCCATCCCCGTCCTCGACGACGCCCGAGAGGGACAGTCCCGCGAGGAACTGGAGGCGCGCATACACGGGCTGAAGCCCCCGCACCTCGATTGGCGTGGTCAACTGGCGCAGCGTCTCCGACTCCTTCTGGGTGACCACCAGGTGGTGCCGCCCCTCCTCGATGCCCTGGAGCGCGAAGCGGCCCCTCGCATCCGTGAACGCCCTCTTGTCGTGAGCGCCCGCCACCTCCGACACCACCGGCACCACGTCCACCTGGGCGGAGCGCACCGGAGCGCCCGTCTCGCTCAGCACCTCGCCGCTCACCGTGGCGCCCGGCGTGAGCACCACCCGGAGCCCCTTCCGAGGTGACGTCACCGGAAGCCACGTCGGCCGATGCGCGTCATGGGTGACGACCAGTCCATGCTCCCCTGCCTCGGCGGAAGTGAGCAGGAACGAGCCGTCCTCCTCGGTCTTCGCGCTGCTCTCCAACTCGAGGTCATCCCTCGCCATGACCGACGCATCGAACGGGCCACTCAGGTCGCGCGCGGACCTCAAGGCGAGGCTGGCTCCCGCCAGGGGACGGCCTTCGGCATCCACCACCGTTCCCTCCACCGTGACCGCGTCGCGCAACACGATGGCGAACGGCACGGTGTCCGCTCCCAGCCGCACCTCGCCGTTATGGTCGAGGAAGCCCGGTGCCTCGACATTGACGGCGTAGATGCCGTGCAGCAGCGGCCCCAACGTGAAGGCCCCGCGAGCGTCCGTGGTCCCACGCTTTTCCAGGGGAACGGCGGGCGTCCCCATCAACCAGGCGGAGATGCTCGCCCCGACGATGGGCGCGCCCCTGGAGTCGCGCACCTCGCCGGGAAGGAGCAGGGCATTGCCGAGCGCCAGCACGACCTCGGGATAGTCGCCCCCAGGCGCCAGGCCGACGCGCTCCTCGGCCACCGCTTCGCCGTGCGTGGCGGAGAACGAATATTGGTCAGGCCGCAGTGCCTCGAAGGTGAAGCGCCCCTGGTCGTCGGTGACGACGTCGCGCGTCCAGTATGGGTTCCCGCACCTCACACTCGCGCCAGGGATGGGCACGTCTCCCATGACGACACGCCCCGAGAGCCGACGTGCGCGGGGCATCATCACGTCCAGCCGCTGCATGCCGGTTCCCCGGAGCTGCACGCGCTGCGGGAGCAGCCCCTCCTTGGAGAAGAGGACGTTGTAGTCCCCGAAGGGCAACGACGCGAACTGGAAGCGCCCATCCAACGTCGTGGACACCTCGAAGGCACGGTTGTGTGCCACGAGGATGGCGGTGACGCGGACGCCCTCCACCGGCTGCGCGAACTCGTCCCGCACCTGGCCCGACAGCGGAGGCTCGCCGCCCAACCGCACTTCGACCTCCTCGCCGCCCGCGGCGACGTCCTCGCTCAACCCCACGCCTCGCGGCCCCTCGGCCCACACCGCGTACCGTCCCGCTTCCAGGCCCGCGAGCGTGAAGTGCCCCTCCGCGTCCGTCGTGGTGCGCGCCAGGGGAGGCGTCTCTCCCGCGCCGGATTCCAACCAGTCCAGCAGCCCCTCCGTCCGGCACAGGGTGCTCAGCAACAGCAGCTCACAGGGCTCGCCACAGTCGCAAGGCTGTTTGAGCAACGGCATGTCTGGCTTTGCTTCGGTGGCCACCACGACCGCGCCGTCGACAGGCCCATCGGGTCCGAGCACGACGCCACGCACCCTCATCTCACCTCGGGGCGCCTCGACGGGCGCCGCGAGCAGCGCGCGCCATGACAATCCCCGGCCCTCCGTTCCGAGGCCAGAGGAGGAAGGCTTTCCGGTGTCGCGCCCATCCACGCTCGTCCCGTCAAGCAACAGACGCCCCAGGAAGAGTGTCAGGAGCAGCAGCCCCGCGCCGATTCCAAACCATCGCCTCATGCGCGAGCCCACCCCGGAGGACCTCGTGTCGTCCGGTCAGCCTATCCGCATTCCCCCACCTCGCGCTGCAGTTCGTCGGCCTCGGGCTTTTTCCGTCGAAGCACCCGGGCCACGCGCCGCTCAGCGTCGCCTGGCGAGGGTGAACGCGGTGAGCATGAGCGCGCCGCCCGCTCCCATCGCGACGGCAAGGGGCATGCGCAGCCGCTCCGACAACGCGGAGAACACGCCCAGCGTCACCTCTCGGCTGGCGCTTCGCAGCGAAGGATTCCCCAGCTCGTCTCGCGTCGTACGGAGCTGGCGTCGCAGCTCCTCGGAGGCGCCCCGCACCGTCGCGGTCGCCGTGCGCTCGGCCATTGTCGCGACGACGACGCCCACATCCACGTCGGAGCGCTCGCGGTGCTCTTTCAGCTCCAGCTCCAGCTGCCCCACCACGGCGTGGATGAACCGCCGCCCCACCTGCTCCAGCACCTCGTCGAGCCGCTCGGTCCGCGCATCCAGGGCCGTGCTCAGTCCCTCGACGAGCCCGCGCCCCGCCTGGGACGCCACCTCCGAGGCGATGGGCGCCAGCACGGGCATCTCGTGCTCCAGCTCCAGCACCGCGCCTCGCACCGCGCCCGTCGCCAGCGTCCGGGCCCGCGCACCGGGCTGGCGAAGCTCCCGCTGACGCTGGTCCGCCGCCCTGGCCGAGTGGTCCAACCACCCATTCACCCGCGCGAGGAGGTCATGGGACAACGCATCCGCCCCGGGCATCGAGCGCCGCAGCTCCGCCACCACGCCCTGCACCGCGCTCTCCGCGAGCGAGCGAGACCACGAACCGCGAGGACGCTCGGCCGCGACCTCGACCTCCCGAGCAAGCAGGGCCACGGCGTCTTGGATGAGCTGACGAAGCTGTCCGTCGAGCCCTGGCAGCTCCGCCTGGAGTCCCTCCGAGGCCCCCTGGATGGCGCCGCTCGTGAGCCCATGGGCGGCGATTCGCTCGAGTGACAGGGTCAGACGCCGCATCAGCTCGACTGGTGACAACCGTCCATCGTGGCGCATCGCTCGCTCCCCCCGCGGAGGCCCACTCCGCTCGACAACGATTGTGATGTCGCCCACCGGCCAACACCCCGACGGACCAGCGGAGACAGCGCTCGCGATGCCCCTTCGCGTCGACTCCTGACGCCACCGAGCACCGGGCCCGTCGTCGGCAGGGCGGGCAGGCAGCGGGGTCGCGAATGCAGTCCGGTTGCATCGCCCACCTCGCTCCGGGACATTGCCTCCGGGGATTGGACGATGCTGGGCTATCAGGCGAACTCACAGTGGCGCGACATGTCTGACTTCGTGGTGCACTTCACGAAGCCCGGACCGCCATTCCATGACGCCTACCAGAACATGATGAACATCCTGGGCACGCGGACGCTCATCCCGGGCGCCCAGGGCTTCGGGCTGGCGCGCAAGGAGCCCCAGGTCGCGGACCGGCACCGAGCCGTCTGCTTCAGCGAGATTCCGCTCGACCAGCTCGACAGGCTCGTCCAGCGCCGCAGCCTGTATGGCATCGGCTTCAGCAAGAGCTTCATCCTCTCCCAGGGTGGCGGCCCCGTCTGGTACGTCCAGTACGCCTCGCCCGCGCACCTCTCCTTGAAGCACCAGGTGGACCAGGCGCTGGCGGCGACGGACTCGCGAGCACACCCGCTCTGGGCCATGACGCCCTTCGTGGACATCCAGGGCGACAAGCACAACGCGCCCTACAACTACCGCTTCGACTGGGAGCGGGAGTGGCGCGTGCCGGGCCTCTTGCGCTTCACCGAGTACGACGTGGCGGCACTCTTCCTCCCGGAGGAGCTGCACCCGACAGCTCGCGGCTTCTTCGAGTGGGCCGTGCGTGAGAAGGCGGGCCCTGGCTACTTCTGCCCCTGTCTGGATCCGCTGTGGACGGCGCCCCAGATCGCCGCGGCGCTGGCGAAACACGCGGAGGACTCCGTGCGCCTCCGGGCCGGATAGTCACCCCTTGCGTCCATGAGCCAACACCGGTGCGGGGCGGGGGGCCTGTCAGCGCTTCTCCGGATGCCTATCTCTTCCGCTCCGACATGGGTGGGTGGACACGGGGGAGCTACACAGTGGCCGGAAGAAGCTTGTCGCGAGGCGTGCTGGCGTGTGTCGTTTGTCTGACGGTGGCCTGTGGGGGTGGCACCTCCCCCGGCCCTGGAGGTGACCCTCCGGACGAGCCGACGGGACCTTCGGGGACCATCCCCGACCCGCCCCCCACGAATCCCCAGGAGCTTCCGGACGCGGGCGTGCCCGATGCGGGGAGCCCCCTTCCGGACGCGGGTCCTCCCAATGCGGGCCCCGCGCCCATTGTCTGCGCTCCCACCGCGGGCGAGACGCGCTGGCTGACGGAAGGGCAGCTCGTCACGGCCACCGTGACGTGCTCCACCGGGAGCACCACGACGGGGCTGCGCTTCGGCGTGGACAACCTTCCGCCCGGCGCCACCTTCGATGAAGCCACCGCCACCCTGCGCTGGACGCCCGGCAGGGACCAGGCCGCCGTATGGCACCTCGTCCTGCGCGAGCACACGAGCAATGAAACGGGCACCCTCAAGGTCGGCGTGGCGGAGAACGACGGAGGCCCCGGCAACATCAAAATCGTCGACCCGACGAAGTACACGGAAGAGTACGGGCTGCCCGTCTTCCACCTCATCTACACGCCGCCCCTCACCTCCGGCAGCGACAAGCCCGCGCAGCTCATCTACCGGGGCCGCACCTACAACATCGAAGCCAAGTACCGGGGCGCCACGTCCGGGGCCTTCCCCAAGCGCAGCTTCACGCTGGAGTTCCCGGACGAGGACCTCTTCAACGAGCCCGTCCACGGCGACGGCTTCCTCAAGAAGAAGCGCGTGGCGCTCGTCACCACGTTCAATGACAACTCCTACGTGCGCACGCGGCTCGCGTTCGACCTGTGGAGCCGCATGTCACCCGAGCACATCCGCGTGCGCACCTTCAGCGCGGTGCTCTATGCCAACAACCGCTTCCTCGGCCTCTATACGGCGGCGGACCTGCCCCACAAGCGGCTGATGGCGGAGCACGGCATGGACAAGGACTCGGACCTGTTCAAGGCCGTGGAGAACGACGCCAACTTCTCCCGCATCCGCAAGAACGGCGAGCCCAAGGCGTCACTGCGCGAGGGCTTCGAGAAGAAGGTCGGCGAGCCGGAGATGGGCCAGCCCCACGCCTGGGACACCCTGGAGGCCTTCATCACCTTCGTGGCGGACTCCGACGACGCCACGTTCCGCGCAAGCTTCCCGCAGCGCACCCGCCTGAAGGACTACGAGGACTGGTGGATCTTCAACTCCCTCATCCTCGGGACGGACTCCCACTCGAAGAACGCCTATCACGCGTATGACCCGAAGACGCAGGGCCCCTGGCGCTTCATCCCCTGGGACCTCGATGCGAGCTTCGGCCAGAACTTCGACACCACGCGCACCTCGCCGACGACGCGCAACACCTTCACCGGGAACAACCGCATCTTCGCGCGGCTGCTCGCGGACCCGACCTTCGCGGGGCCCATGCGCGAGCGCTACCGGGCGCTGCTGCGCAACGAGCTGAAGCTGGAGAACGTGCTCGCGCTCATCGACGGCTACGAGAAGGAGACGTCCGCCGTCGCGAGGCGAGACTGGGCGCGGTGGCAATTGGAGTACCGCGCCCTGGGCGCGCCCGGCACCGTGGGCGAGGGCAACTTCCCCGCCTGGTACCAGCGCACGGACTTCCTCACCTACGAGGAGGAGCTGGAGTACGTGCGCCAGTGGGTTCGCACCCGCTGGCCCGCGCTCCAGTCCCAACTGCCCTGACGTCCTCCCCGCCGGTGGACTGCCCCGACTAGAACTGCGCCCAGCCCGGAACGCGCGGGTAGGGAATGGCGTCGCGGATGTTCTGCAGGCCGCACATGTAGACGATGAGCCGCTCGAAGCCCAAGCCGAAGCCCGCGTGCGGCACCGTGCCGTAGCGGCGCAAATCCCGGTACCACTGGTAGTGGGCCGGGTCCAAGCCGAAGCGCTTCATGCGCGCGTCCAGCACGTCCAGGCGCTCCTCGCGCTGGCTGCCGCCGATGATTTCGCCGATGCCCGGGGCCAGCACGTCCATGGCCGCCACCGTCTTCCCGTCCTCGTTGATGCGCATGTAGAAGGCCTTGATCTCCTCCGGGTAGTTCATCACCACCACGGGCCTCCCCACGTGCTCCTCGGACAGGTAGCGCTCGTGCTCCGTCTGGAGGTCCTTGCCCCACTCCGGCGCGTACTCGAACTTCTTCTTCGCCTTCTTGAGGATTTCAATCGCCTCCGTGTAGGTCAGGCGCTCGAAGCTGGAGTGGATGAACTTCTCCAGGCGCTCCGTGACGCCCTTCTGCACGCGCTCCTCGAAGAACTTGAAGTCGGGGCCACAGTCCTCCAGCACCGCCTTGAAGACGAACTTGAGGAAGCGCTCGGCCAGGTCCGCGTCCGCGTTCAGGTCCGCGAAGGCGATCTCCGGTTCGATCATCCAGAACTCTGCCAGGTGGCGCGTGGTGTTGGAGTTCTCCGCGCGGAACGTGGGGCCGAAGGTGTACACCTTCGACATGGCCATGGCGTAGGCCTCCACGTTGAGCTGGCCGGAGACGGTGAGGTACGCCTCCTTGCCGAAGAAGTCCTTGTGCCAGTCAATCTTGCCTTCCGGCGTGCGGGGCGGATTGACGGTGTCCAGCGTGGACACGCGGAACATCTGCCCGGCGCCCTCCGCGTCGCTCGCGGTGATGATGGGCGTGTTGACCCAGAAGAACCCCTCCTGGTCGAAGAAGCGGTGGACGGCCTGCGCCGCGCGGTGACGCACGCGGGTAATGGCGCTGAACGTGTTGGTGCGCACGCGCAGGTGGGCCACGTCGCGCAGGAACTCCAGCGTGTGCTGCTTGGGCTGAATGGGGTACGTGTCCGGGTCGTCCACGAAGCCCAGCACCTGGACCTCGTCGGCCTGGACCTCGAAGGCCTGGCCCTTGCCCTGGGACTTCACCAGCGTGCCGCGGCACACGACGGAGCAGCCCGCGGTGAGGTGGAGGATCTCCTTCTCGTAGTTGGGCAGCGAATTGGGGGCGACCACCTGGAGGGGGTCGAACACCGAGCCATCGCTGACATTGACGAAGCTGATGCCCGCCTTCGAGTCGCGCCGGGTGCGAACCCAGCCACGGACCTCCACCTTCGTCCCTGCCTCCACCGCGCCGGCGAGGACCTGCTTCACACTGACGACCTGCATTGACGCTCTCCCTTGAGCGGATTCGGGGGGCGAGTTAGCCGCGCGCCGGCCCGAAGGACAAGCCCGGTGTGGCTTTCCGGGGCCCCAAACGCCTGTTTCCGGGCCCCGGACGGATGCCTGGAACCCGGCCAACCATGTCAGACCCCACAGGTACTCTTCTCCCATGGTCGCCCGAAAAGGGGACCACGAATCCCACGAAACCCGCACGTCATTCGCGAGCCGCCCTGGCCCGCCTGGCCGTGCCCTACCTGGAGAGTCACATGGCTACGCGCAAGTCCGCTTCCCGCAAGTCCGCCGCCCGCAACCGCTCCTCGGAGTCCACCAAGGCCGCCTTCGAGGACCTGGCTCGCAAGGCGCGCAGCAAGCCCGTCGTCCCCGCCAAGGAGCAGGAGGCCCGGGACACCCACGCCAAGAACGTGCTGGCGGACGTCTCCACCCTGTCGGCCGAGTCCGCGGTGAAGAAAGTCACCGAGGCGGGGCTCACCATCAACAAGACGCTTTCGGGCATCAACGAGCAGGTCATCGCGCTGGTGGAGGAGATGAAGCAGTTGGATGAGGCCATCCAGCTCAAGACGGACGAGCTGTCGGAGCTGCACGGCAAGGACGTGGCGGCCAGCGCCGTGGACGTGCTCGTGGCGGAGTACGACAAGCGCAAGGCGGAGCTGCAGGAGGAGATGGAGCGGCTGAACAAGGACATCGAGGACACGCGCGCCAAGGCGGCCACGGACCTGGCCACCGAGCGTGAGGCGGCGCAGATGGCGCGCCAGCGGGCGGAGGAGCAGTACGCGTATGACGTCCAGAACCTGCGCAAGAAGGAGCAGGACGCGTTCGCGGAAGGACTGCGCGTGCAGTCCGCGGCGGAGCGGGACCGCAAGGAGAAGCTGGAGAAGGACTGGGCCACGCGCGAGGACGCGCTGAAGCTGCGCGAGAAGGAGCTGGAGGACCTGCGCAAGCAGGTGTCCGAGTTCCCGGCGGTGCTGAAGAAGGAAGCGGACACGGCGGCGGCCATCGTCGGCAACCGCGTGAAGTCGGAGTGGGACCTGAAGCTCACGCTCGCCACGAAGGACGCGGAGACGTCGCAGCGCGTGGCCAGCATGGAGATTGCGTCGCTCAAGGACACGAACACCAAGCAGGCGCAGGCCATCCAGTCGCTCCAGGCGGAGCTGGCGGACGCCAAGCGCCAGGTGCAGACCATCGCCGAGAAGGCGCTCGAGTCCGCCTCCGGCGCCCGCGCCCTGGCCGAAGTGCAGGGTGTCATCGCCAGCCGCGAGTACAACAAGACGAAGTAATCCCGGCTGGAGCCACACGGGGACGCTTGCCGCGCTCGGCCTGGCGAGCGTCCCGCGCGAAGGAATTCGACAAGGTGCGTTCAGCCTTCATGCGAAAGGCTGAAACACCCCTTCCTGGGTGCGTTCAGCTTTCATGGGAAAGGCTGAAACACCTTGAAGAATCTGAGTGCCGATGGACTCGGGCTGTCCTGGGATGAGTCACGCGCGGGCGTCGTTCGTGGAGTGAGCACGAGCGGGGTAGCCTGTCTCACCATGTCCAATCCTGGCTCTGCTCTTTCCCGCGCGAGGGGTCTGTTCGCGCTTCCCGCCCTGCTGTGCCTGCTCGTGGGGTCCTCCGCCTCGGCCCAGGCGACCCGCACGTGGGTCTCGGGCGTGGGGGATGATGTGAACCCCTGCTCTCGCACCGCGCCGTGCAAGACGTTCATGGGGGCGCTCAGCAAGACGGCCACGGGTGGAGAGGTCGATGCCATGGACCCGGGTGGCTACGGCGCGCTGACCATCACCAAGTCCATCACGATTGACGGCGGGCCCAGTGCCGGAGGCATCCTCTATTCGGGGACGCATGGCGTGGTCGTGAACGCGGCCGGCGCCACCGTCATCCTGAGAAATGTCGCCATCAATGGCGGCACCACGGGACTGGACGCCATCCGCATCCTCGCGGCGGACAAGGTGCTGGTGGAGAACTGCACGATTCAGGGGTTCACCGGCTCGGGCATCAACGTCCTGCCTGGCGCGGGCGCCGTGCAGCTCGTCGTGCGCAACACGACGGTCAACGGTGCGGTCGCCAGGGCGCCGACGAGCGCCGGTGAAACCTCGGGTGGCATCCAGGTGGCGAGCGGCGGGGCCGTGATTGGAAACAGCCAGATTGCGTCCGGCCTCATCGGGCTCCACGTGCTGAACGGCGCGCGCGTCACCGTGAATGACACGACGGTGGTGGGCCACTCCGGCCAGGGCGTCCTGGCGGTGGGCGGTGCGCAGGTGACGCTGGAGCGGGCCGTGGTGGCGCAGAACGGCGTCGGAATCAAGGCGGAGGCCCCGGCGCAGGTGCGCATCTCCGAC
The DNA here is from genome assembly GCF_013336725.1 of Myxococcus sp. CA040A. Lineage (NCBI taxonomy): Bacteria > Pseudomonadati > Myxococcota > Myxococcia > Myxococcales > Myxococcaceae > Myxococcus > Myxococcus sp. CA040A. The sequence goes on from NZ_JABUMR010000018.1 coordinate 83,170, forward strand.
ACGATGGTGGGCCACAACACGGGCCTGGGGCTGGACGGCCCGGTCGTCTCGTTCGGGAACAATCGCGTCGCCGCGGGCAACGGCACGGATGGTTCCCCCTCCACCACGCTGCCTCAGAATTGAGCCGCGCGATGGGGGTCCACTTGCGCTGCATCCTCGTGGTCGCGCTCTGCGCGTCCACTCCCGCGCTGGCCCAGGCAACGCGCACCTGGGTGTCGGCCGTGGGCGACGACGCGAACCCGTGTTCCCGCACCGCGCCGTGCAAGACGTTCGCGGGGGCCATCAGCAAGACGGCCGCGGGGGGGGAAGTCGATGTGCTGGACGCCGGCAGCTTCGGCACGTTGGTCATCACCAAGGCCATCACGATTGATGGTGGGCCGGCCGGCAAGGTGAGCGCGTCCGGCATCCCGGGAATCACCATCAACGCCGGCCCTCAGGACGTGGTGGTGCTGCGTCGGCTCTCCCTGACCGGGAGCGCGGGCACGCGCGGAACGACGGGTATCGCGTTCAACAGCGGGCGGGCGCTGCATGTCGAGCGCGTACAGATTCATGGCTTCCAGCAGGACGGCATCCGCTTCTCGCCCGAGGCGGGTGGCCAGCTGGTCCTCGCCGATGTCGTGGTTTCGGGAAATGGGGGCGCTGGCGTCAGGGTGAGTTCGCCGTCCGGGGTGGCCTCTGCCGTCATCTCGCGCGGCAACCTTTCGGGGAATCGCCAGGGGCTCTGGCTCGGCGCGGGCAGTGTGGCGACGGTGAATGAGCTGACGGCGTCCGACAATGCCGAGGCCGGCATCTGGGCCCGGACGGACGATGGCGGCAAGGTCCAGCTCAACGTGGAGCGGGCCCGGCTCACGCACAATGGCGTGGGCCTGCATGCCGCCTCGGTGGGGAGTGGGAGTCAGACGCTGCTAAGGCTGTCCCGCGCCGCCGTGGACGCCAATGTGCTGGCCACCACGCGGCTCATCGGCACGGGCACCATCCTGTCCTTCGGCAACAACCGGATGGCGGGAGGCTCCGCGTCGACGTGTCCCACGGGAGCCGTCTTGCTGGAGGACGCGGCGCTGCCGGGGATTGCCCGGGGTGGAGTCTTCGCTCCGGTGGAGCTCGCCGTGCTGGGGGCCATGGGGAGCGTCACCTCGACGGTGTCGGGGGCCCTGCCTCGGGGCTTCCGGTTGGAGGGCGGCGTCTTCTCGGGCACTCCCGAGGAGGGCGGCGACCATCCCTTCACGGTGACGGCGACGGATGGGAATGGGTGCACGGCGTCACGCGACTTCACGCTCGCGGTGGCCTGTCCGCCCATGACGCTGGGCCCCACCGTGTTGGCCGCGGGGACCACGGGACAGGTCTATGCGCAGACACCCTTCGTGCATGAGGGTGGCGAGGGCACGACGACGTTCGTGCTCGATGGGGCGCTGCCCCGTGGACTCCAGCTCCGTGACGGCGTCCTCACGGGAATGCCCACGCAGCCCGGCTCCTTCCCCATCACCCTGACCGCGACGGATGGCGGGCGCTGCTCGTCGAGCCAGAGCTACACCCTGGCCGTCGCTCGCTCCGCCGACTTCCAGGAGGCCACGGTTCAGCTCCAGGCCTCGGCCAACCCGGCGTATGCGGGAGAGGCGGTGTCCGTCACCGCGAGCATCGTGGGCGGACAGGGAGAGCCCTCGGGGACGGTGACGTTCTTCCGGGGCACGGAGGTGCTGGAGGTCGTCACCGTGACCTCCCGCGAGGCGAAACACACGCTCGCGCCGCTTGCTCCGGGCCAGTACACCTTGAGCGCGATGTACAGCGGAGACACCCGCTTCGGTGGAGTCGACGCGGCGCCCCTGACGTTGGAGGTCCTGCCCGCCAAGGCGCCCGTCGAGGAGGGTGACAGCGGATGCGGCTGTCGACAGTCCGGAGCGCCGGGCGGAGTCCTGCTGACGCTGCTGCTGCTCGTGTTGAACCGTCGGCGTCGGGAGTCACCGACTCCAGGCTGAAGTCGTATACGCCGAGGGAACCCCCACCCGTGTCCGACGCTGGCATCGAGGCCGCCGTCGTCACGGGTGGGGTTGAATCCTCGCGCTACCAGACCAGCACGGGCGCGGCACGGAAGCTGGAGAGCCCCGTGCCCAGCTGCCCATGGCTGCTGCTGCCCCAAGCCCAGACACTCCGGTCCGCGAGCACGGCGAGCGAGTGCTCACCTCCCGCCCCCACGGACACGGCGCCCGTCAGCCCCGCCACCTGTGCCGGCAACAGCCGCCAGTTGGACTTCACCCCGCTGCCCAGCTGGCCCTGCTGGTTGCGCCCCCAGGACCAGACCTTGCCACCCGTCGTCACCGCGAGGCTGTGGTGCTCGCCCGCGTCCAGGGTGACAGCCCCCGCCACCCCGCTCACCTGCACGGGCAACAGCTTGCGCACCTGGGTGCCATCCCCCAGCTCGCCATAGGTATTGGACCCCCAGCCCCAGATGGTCCCATCTCCCTTCAAGGCCAGCGCATGCGTGCGTCCAGCCGAGACAGCCGTCACGCCCGTGAGCCCTTGCGTCTGCACCGGCGACAGCCGCCGGGCCGTGGAGTTATCGCCCAACTGTCCCAGCGAGTTGTACCCCCAGCTCCACACCGTGCCGTCGTGCTTGAGCGCCAGGGAGAAGCCCTCGCCCGCCGCAATCGCAGCCACCCCCGTCAAGCCCTGGACGCGGACCGGCAGGATTCGGGACACGGTCGTCCCGTCACCCAGTTGCCCCTGGACATTGGAACCCCAGGACTGGACGGTGCCATCTCCCAGCAAGGCCAGCGAGTGCCGGCTGCCCACCGCGATGGACAACACTCCCGTCGGCGAGGGAATCAACGTGGGCAGCGCCCGGGACACCCCCGTCCCATCTCCCAGCTCACCCTCCTGATTCTCCCCCCAGGAGAGCAGCCGCCCATCTGACTTCAAGGCCAGGGTATGCCCTTGACCGCCGGCAATCGCTCGACACTCCGTGAGCCCCAGCGCCGCCACCGGCAGCGCGCGGTTCAGGACGCTCCCATCCCCCAACTGCCCTGACAGATTCGCCCCCGTGCCCTGGACGCTCCCGTCCAGCGCGACGCCCAGCGAGAACTGATACGCCGTGGACAGCCCGCGTGAAGCCACGAGCTGCGAGCGCACCGGCAGCAACTGCCAATCCACGACCCCATCGCCAATCTGCCCGTCGGCATTCCCACCCCACGCCCAGACCGTCCCATCCTCCTTCACCGCCAGGGAGTGCTGCTCCCCCACGGAGACCGTCCTGACCCCCGTGAGCGCGGGCACCTGCACCGGACTCGTACGCGCCGCCGAGGCGCCCCCTCCCAACTGCCCCTGGACGTTGGCACCCCAGCCCCACACGGTGCCATCCGCCTTCAAGGCCAGGACACTCTCGGCCCCCACCGACAGCGCCACCACCCCCGTGAGCCCTGGCACCCGCGCCGGAGCGAGCCGCGCCGTGAAGCTCCCATCCCCCAGCTGACCCTTCGCGTTGCTTCCCCAGGCCCACACCGTGCCATCCGCCTTCAACGCCAGCGAATGACAGACACCCGCCCCCAGCGAAACCACGTCCGTCAGCCCCAGCACCTGCTCGGGCGCGAAGACCAGCCGCCCCAGGTCCTCGACGTCCTCGCACGTGTCCTGGCGGCCCCAGGTCCAGACGGTTCCATCCGCCTTCAACGCCAGCGAGTGCTCGACGCCCGCCGAGAGCGCCACGACGCCTTCCAGGCCCAGCGCCTTGACGGGCGCCGTCCGGGACAGGAACCGGGGATTGCCGTCCCCGAGCTGCCCCATCTCATTGTCTCCCCACGCCCAGACGGAGCCGTCCACGCTCAAGGCCAGCGAATGATAGGCCCCCACCGCCACGGCCGACGCGGTGAGCGTGGTGCCCACCTTCACGGGCAGGGCCCGGTTGACGTTCGTCCCATCCCCCAGCGCTCCCCAACTGTTCGAGCCCCAGCTCCACACCGAGCCGTTCTCCTTGAGCGCCACCGAGTGGTAGGCCCCCGCGGCCACGGCCGCCATCAGCGTCAGCGTGGGGACCTGGACTGGCAGCCAGCGAGTCTGCGTCGTGCCATCCCCGAGCTGGGACTGGTCATTCGAGCCCCAGGCCCACGCGGTGCCATCCGCCTTGAGCGCCAGGGAATGGCGCCCTCCCGAGGAGGCCTCCACGCGCTCCAGCAACCCCCGCGTCAGCGCGGGCGCCAGCTTCATCAGATAGGTCCCATCCCCCACCTGTCCGTCGGAGTTGGAGCCCCAGGCCCATACCTCGCCCGTGGCCACCACCGCCACCGAGTGCTGCCCACCTCCCGCCGACACGCCCTTGACCTGCGTGAGCCCGGGCACCTGGAACGGTGACAGTCTTTGCGTCTGCGTTCCGTCTCCCAGCTGCGCTCTCAGGTTGCTGCCCCACGCCCACACCGTTCCATCCCCCTTCAGCGCCACCGTGTGCTGGCCTCCCCCCACCACCGCGGCGACGCCCGTCAGCCCTGGCACCTGCGTGGGGACCAGGCTCGCCGCCGAGGTGCCCAGCCCCAGTTGCCCCTCGTCATTCCTCCCCCAGCTCCACACCGTGCCATCCGTCTTCAACAGCACCGAGTGAGAGCCACCACCGGTCACCGCCGTCACGCCCGTCATCCCTGGGAGGACGGCGGGCAGCAAGCGGCCTGTCAGGGTTCCCGTGCCGAGCTGACCATCCGCGTTTCCGCCCCACGTCCACACCCGGCCGTCCGCCGTCAGCGCCATTGAATGAGCATTGCCCGCCGCGATGGACACCACGCCCGTCAGGCCCTGCACCTGCACAGGTGACGTCTTTCGCACCGTCGTCCCATCTCCCAACTGCCCCGTCGCGTTGTTGCCCCAGGCCCACACCGTCCCGTCCGCCTTCAGGACCACGGAGTGGGAGAAGCCGGCGGCGATGCCCACCACGTTCGTCAGGTTCGGCAGGGCCGCGGGCACCGAGCGCGAGACGAGGCTGCCATCCCCGAGCTGGCCGCTGCTGTTGTAGCCCCAGGACCACACCGTCCCGTCCGACTTCAACGCCAGCGAATGCAGCTCCCCGGCGCCAATGGCCCTGATGCTGAACAGACGCCACACGCGCGTGGGCGCAGGACGAGGGCGGGTGGTGCCATTGCCCAACTGTCCAAAGGCATTTCCGCCCCAGGACCACACCGTCCCATCCGAGCGCAGCGCCAACGTGTGGTGCCGCCCCGCCATCACCGTGCCCTGGCGCGAGGCACCCTCGGCGGCACGGATGGTGCCGAGTTCGGAATTTTCGAATGCACCCGGTTCACCACAACTCGCCAGCCACATCACGCACAACAGCCAGCACACCGGGATTCCAGACACACGTCTCGCGACACGCTCCATGGGACACCCCTTTTCAGACAGCCCGACGACGAGAACTTCCAAACAGGACCCGCGCGAAGCAGGGGCGCGGTCGGGAGGGTGCTCGCAGCAGCACGAGGCCCTCCCGGACTTCGTGCTGCCTTTGCCGCGCTACCAGACCCCCACGGGTGACACTCGAACAGGAGACAGGCCCGTGCCAAGCTGCCCCGAAGTGCTGTCACCCCAGGACCACACGCCCCGGTCTCCTCGAATCGCATTCGAATGAGCGGCGCCTGCGGCGACGGACAGCGCCGAGAGGCCGGGAACATTCACGGTCCCGCGGCGAATCACCACACGCGCACGGGCGAGGCGCTGTCGACGAAGGTCCCCGTGCCCAACTGCCCGCTCTGGTTGAGACCCCAGGTCCACACCGAGCCATCCCCCTTCACCGCCGCCACGTGATGCAGCCCGGCCGACAGGGACACCGTCCCCGTGAAGCCCGTCAGCGGAGCGGGCACCGAACGCGTGACGAACGTGCCGTCCCCCAGTTGCCCGGAGCCATTGAAGCCCCAGGACTCCACCGTCCCGTTCGACTTCAGCACGAAGGAGTCCGCGAAGCCGGCTGAGAGGCGTATCCCTTCCGTGAGCCCCTGGACCTGGATGGGCGAGAGCCGGTTGACCTGGGTGCCGTCTCCGAGCTGGCCGTCGGAGTTCTCACCCCAGGTCCACACCGTGCCGTCCGCCTTCAGCGCCACGGAATGAGTCAGCCCCGAGGAGAAATCCATCACCTCCGTCAGTCCCAGCACCCGCACCGGGAGCGGGGCATCATCCAGCGTCCCGTCGCCGATGTTGCCGTGCGGATTGGTGCCCCACGCCCACAGCGTGCCGTCCGCCTTCAATGCGAAGAAGTTGTAGCCGCCCCCCGACACCGCGATGACTCCCGTGAGGCCCGAGACTTGCGTCGGAGCCAGCACGAAGCTCGACGGGGGCGCACCCGGGAACCACAGGGGATTGATGGACCACGCCCACACCGTGCCGTCGTCCTTCAGCGCCACGGAGTGGTGCATCCCCGCCCCCACCATCACCACGTTGGAGAGGCTGGTGATGCGCGTGGGCGTCCGCAGGCCGTCGCGAGCCGCCGGCCCACCGGGGCCCTCGAAGGTTCCTCCCCACGTCCACACCGAACCCTCCAGCGTGAGCGCCACCGTGTGGTCCCGGCCAGACGCCACCGCCAACACCTCCGACAGTCCTGGAACCTGCCCGGGCGTCGCACGGCCCGGCCGGCCCGCCGCCCCGAGCTGCCCCAGGTAGTTCTCCCCCCAGGCCCACACCGTGCCGTCCGCCTTCACCACCACCGTGTGCGCATCCCCCGTCGACACGTCCGTCCGCTGCCGCCAGCCCGCCGTCCGCGTCGGAACGAAGGCCTGGAACGTCGTCCCGTCCCCCACCTGCCCGTCCGCGTTGGAGCCCCACGCCAGCACCGTGCCGTCCGCCTTCACCACCACCGTGTGCTGTCCCCCGCCCGCCGTGACGCCCTTCACCAAGGACACCCCCGTCACCCGCATCGGAGCCAGGCGCTGCGTCAGGCTTCCATCCCCCAACTGACCTCGCTGGTTGTTCCCCCACGCCCACACCGAGCCATCCACCCTCAACGCCACCGAGTGCTGGCCTCCGCCCACCACCGCCTCCACGTCCAGGAGCCCGAGGACCTGGGTCGGCGTCAGGCGCTGCCCCGTCGTCCCATCGCCGAGCTGGCCGTAGGTGTTCTGTCCCCACGCCCACACGGTGCCATCCGACTTGAGCACCACCGAGTGCGAGCCACCGCCCGACAGCGCCGTCACGCCTGTCAGTCCCGCCACGGCCACCGGCAGGGTGCGATTGAGCGTGTCCCCCATGCCGAGCTGACCATCCGCGTTTCCACCCCATGTCCACACGGCGCCGTCCGCCGTCAGCGCCAGGGAGTGCGCATTGCCCGCGGCGATGGCCACGACGTTGAAGAGCCCTTGCACCTGGGTGGGAGCCAGGCGCTGGGACGTCGTCCCATCACCCAGCTGCCCCGTGGCGTTGAGGCCCCACGCCCACACCGTGCCGTCCGCCTTGAGCGCCAGCGAATGCGAGAAGCCTCCCGCGATGCGCACCACGTTCGTCAGTCCTGGCACTCGCTGGGGCCACGCCCGACGCGTGGTGGTTCCATCCCCCAACTGCCCCCGGGTGTTGTCTCCCCACGTCCACACGGTGCCGTCGGCCTTCAGCGCGAGTGAGTGCAGCTCCCCCACGCCAATGGCACTCATCCCCAGCGGCCCTCGAATCCGTGTGGGCGAGGACTTCGCCGTCGTCGTGCCATCCCCGAGCTGACCAAAGGTGTTGCCACCCCACGCCCACACCGTGCCATCTGCGCGCAGCGTCAGCGTGTGATTACGCCCCGCCATCACCGTGCCTTGACGGGAGAAGCCTTCCGCGGCGCGGCTGGAAGCAAGGTCCTCGGGAGGCGGAGTTGCCCCTGGCTCGACGCAGCCCGACAGCCACAGCGCTCCCAATAGACAACCCCAGACAGCCACGGCGGCACCACTGCGCACACGGCTCATGTCTCCCCCCTCGACACGACTTGGAATGGACAGAGAAACACCAGACATGCACGCGAGACAAGCCTTTGCCTGGGACACCCACGGCTCGTCCACCCTCCCAGGTTGTCACCCCGGCCGGCCCACGTCCGGCATCCGCCCCGGCGCTCGGGGTCGGCTGACGTGTGCATCCCAGCGTCCAGGTCGCCGGAGACCTCACCGGGCCAGAGGCGCCAGGCGGCGGGGCCGGCGTACGATGGCGCCATGACTCGAAGCCCGCCGTCCACCGCGCGCAGACGCGTCCCCTACTCCGGCCTCTGGCTCGACGGGTTCAGCCTGACGGCTGTCGCCGGAGGGGCGCTGCTCGCGGGCGGACAGGGCTGGCAGCGGGACGGCATCGGCGCCACGCCTCGCGCGTCGACGGGCGCGGCGTTCTGGGACACCTCGCGGGAAGAGTGGTTGGAGCTCTCCCCGCTGCCCGAGCCCCGGCAGGACCATGCGGCGGTGGCGCTCCCGGACGGACGCGTGCTGCTCATCGGCGGACGGGACAACCCGACTCCGGAGCTGGACAGCACCCGCTACTGGGAGCCGGACACCCGGCGCTTCGTCCCCGGCCCGCCGCTGCGGGCCGCGCGCTCGCGTCCCGTCGCGCGCGTGCTCCCGGACGGCGCGGTGCTGGTGCTGGGCTCGGACCATGACAACGACATCGAGCGGGGCACACGCGCGGAAGTGCTGCGCCCCGGCGCCACGGCGTGGGAGCCCGCGGGCCAGACGGTTCGCATCTTCCACACCGGCCCCGTGTGCGTGAGCGGGGAGCGCGTCGTCATCGCCGGGGGCCGCGACAACGGCTTCGGCTTCGCCATCATCGAAGGCGAACATCTGGCGCCGCCCCTGAACCTGAGCACCGAACTCTGGGAGCCCTCGTCACGGGCCTGGAGGACCGCCCCCCATCCCCTCACAGAGGCCCGAGACGACGCCGAGGGCGTCACCCTCTCCGACAGGCGCATCCTCGTCGTGGGCGGCTGGCACCAGGGCACCTCGCTCATGAGCGCCGAAGTCTTCGACCCGCGCACCGAGCAGTGGACGGCGACGGGCGCGCTCGGCCTGGCCCGCTCCAGCTTCACCCTCACCGCGCTTCCGGACGGACGGGCCGCCGTGTCCGGAGGGCTGCGCTCGGACACCTACGCGGAAGCCACCGACGTGGAGCTGTGGAATCCGGCCACGGGCACCTGGAGCCCTGGGATGCCGCTGGCCGTGGGCCGCGCGGGACACCACGTCGTCCCGCTGGGCGAGGGCGCGTTCCTCGTCGCGGGCACCACGCGCGTGGCGCCGGATGGCTCGCTGGAGACGACTTCCGAAGTCTGGCGGCCCTGAAGCCGCGCCACCCCGTTACATCCGCATCCACCCCGACGGAGACAGACGCATGGACAACCCGGAGCTGGCCCGCATCCCCGGCGTCAACCCCCACGTGCCCGACGCGGCCCGCATCTACGACTACACCCTGGGAGGCACCCACCACTTCGAGGTGGACCGTCAGGCCGCGGAGTTCATGTTCTCGCTGGTGCCCTCCACCCGGAAGTGGTTGCGCATGCTGCGCGGCTGTCTGCGCACCGCCGCCCAGCGCCTGTCCTCGGACGGATTCCATCACTGGGTGGACTTCGCCTCCGGCCTGCCGACGAGCGACCACGTCCACTCCGTGCTGCCGCAGGCCAAGGTGCTCTACAGCGACATCAACCCGCTCACCATCGCCACCGGCAAGCACCTGCTCGGCGACAATCCGCGCACGCGCTACATGGAATGCGACATCCGCTCCGCGGGGGACTTCCTGCGCCGCCCGGACGTCCAGACGTTCCTGGATGGAGAGCGGCGCGTGGCCTTCGGCGCCAACGGCATCACCGTGTTCCTCTCCTCGGAGGAGAACCGGAAGTTCTTCCGTGACTTGTATGACTGGGCCGCGCCCGGCTCCAAGCTCTTCGCGACCTTCGAGACGAAGGCCCCGGGCCTGAGCACGCCGAAGTGGGAGCAGTTCGTCGGCATGTTCCAGAAGATGGGCGAGTCCTTCCAGCTCTACTCGCTGCGCGAGTATCTGGACCTGTGCGGTCCGTGGACGCCCGGCCCCGGCGGAGTGATGACGGTGCGCGAGTTCCTGGGCCTGCCCGTGGGCCACATCACCGAGGAGGACCGCGAGGGCGTCGGCATCGAGTTCTACGCGGTCATCCTCGAGAAGCGCTGAGCCCGCGCTCGTCCGCGAAGCAAGCCGGCGGACGAGGCCCGCCCCCCGGGGCCCGTCTCCGGGAGGCCCACGGAGCCTCCGTCCGGCGCGCCGCGAAGCGAACGCCCGATGCACTGCAGTGCCGACTGCCTCACCACCGCTGAGTGCCTACCGTGTCGAGCAGGCAACGATCCGCGATGGTGAGGAGGAATCATGTTCCAGACGAGACGGCGTCAGGTGCTGGCGGGAGTGGTGTTCGGTACGGCCCTTGTCCTCGGAGGGTGCAGCTCATCCCGTTCCGCGAGCAAGGAGCAGCAGAAGGTCGACCAGTCCTGGCTGGCCCGAGTCCCTGAGTCGGAGCTCGGCGACGTGCGCAACGCCCAGGCGGAGCAACTCAAGGCGCAGGATGAAGTCACGCGCGCGGACGTGGCCGTCAAGGACGCGGAGCGCGCGGCGGAGGTCGCCCAGCGCAACGAGGAGGCCGCGAAGCTCTCCACCAAGGCCAACCAGACGGCCGTCGAGGCCGCGCAGGCCACCGGCCGGGCGTCCAACATCTCGCAAGCCCAGGCGGAGCTGAAGGCCACCGAGGGCAAGCAGGCGGCCGCCCATGCCCAGCTCGAGTGGCGCCAGCGCGCCATCGAGACCCAGAAGGCTCGCAAGGACCTTCGCCAGCGCGAGCTGGAGCTGGCCGACGCGCGCCTTCGTCAGGCCGAAATGGAGGCGCTGAGGAACAGCGATGACGTGCGCGCCAAGGACCTCTCCGAGGCCGAGTTCACCAGCGCGGTGGCCAACGCCCAGCGCAACACGGAGGAGGCGCAGCGGCTGGTGGACCAGCGCCTGGGCGAGGAGCGTCAGGCCCGAGGTGATTGGGAGAAGCTGCGCGGCGAGTCCCGGGGCTACGGCGGCAGCGGCACGTCCGACGGGGAATGACGCGCGGGCGACGACTTCCGGCCGCTACTTCGGCGGCGGCCGGAAGACGTACTGGAAGATGGGCTCGTCCTGGCCGGGAGGATATTGCGCGTCCAGGAAGGCGAAGTACGCGTGGCCCGCGATGAACGGGTCCTCCATGCTGTCGTAGAGGACCGACACCTGCGTGGCCCGGCCGGACGCATCCACCTGGACGCGCAGCTTGAGGTTGCCCTTGAGCTCCGGCAGCTCCTTGAGGCGCTCCATGTAGAGCGCCACCAACCCCAGCGACACCCGGTTGTAGATTTTGTCCGCCGCGCCCCTGGCCGGCGTCGCGGGCAGGCGGAAGCGCCGCACCAGCTCCGCCGTCTCTGCTTCCGCCTCCGGCACCTTCCGCTCGGGGGCGGCCTGCGCCGCGCGGTAGGACACCAGCGCGTCCTTCCAGCGCTCCTGCTTCAAACACAACCGGGCCCGGCGCACGTGGATGTCGGAGCGCTCCGGCGCCCGCTCCGACGCCTTCACCAGGAAGCCCTCGCTGGCGGCCGCGTCCGCGCGCGCCTCGGTCAGCTCCGCCAGCCGCAAGAGCGGCTCGGGGTCCTTCAGCTCCACGTCGATGAGCCGGACCAGGGCCTTCTCCTCGTCCGCCGGGCGCGACAGCTCCGCGTACACGCGGGCGAGCAGCGCCAGCGCCCCGGCCTCCGCGCCGCCCAGCTCCACGTACCGCGCCAGCGAGCGCGCGGCCTTGTCCTTCTCCGAGGCGGAGAGCCACAGGTCCGCCTGGAGCCGGTGCGCCTCGCGGTCCATGGGCTTCAGGGCGACGAGCTTCTCTCCCGCCAGGGCCGCCGCGCGCACGTCCTTCGCCGCATGAGCCAGCGCGGCCAGCTTGCGCAGCGCCTCCGGCTGCTCCGGCCAAACCTCCACCGAGCGCGACAGCTCCGCGCGCGCCTCCGCCTCCCGTCCGGGCTTCGCCGCCAGCAACAGGCCCAGCGCGGTGCGCACCTGGGGCGCATCCAGCTTCGCCAGCGAATCGCGCAGGCGCGCCTCCGCCTCCGCGGGCTTCCCCTCCGCCTGGAGCAGCAGCCCTTCCCCCCAGAGCGCGGGAGCGAAGTCGGGCGACGCCCGGCGCGCGGCGGCCAGCGGACCTCGCGCCTCCGACAAGAGGCCCCAGCGGATGTAGATGAGCCCCATGCCCAGATGGGGCCAGGGGTTCTCCGGCTCCAGCGTGGACAAGGCCTTGAGCTCGTTCCAGCAGGTGTCCGCCGGGAAGGCGAGCCATGCGCGGTACACGCGTGGCATCAAGTCCTTGGGCCGCGCGCGGCCCTGCTCTTCCAGGTCACTGTCCAGCACGCGCAGCGTCCCGCGCACCCGGGCCGTCTCCACCTTGCGCAGCATGCCCATCACCTCGTCGGCGCCGGGCTGCGTGCTCTTCGCGCCAGCCGCGCCGGCCGGAGCAGCCAGCAGCAGGGACAGCAGCAGCAACACGCGCGGCGGGGAGAGGGACACCATGGAGTCGCGCGGAAGATACCAGACGGCCTCGCGAGAGCGGCCCGCGACGAATGAGCGCATGCCTGCTCCCCGGCCAGCCCCTCGCGGTCATCCCGACCCCAGGCCCGCTCCGGAGCGAATCGGGGGCCTTTGCGAGTCTCGGGACACGCGCCTCGCCCCCACCGCGCGCCGGGCGGGTGTCACCCTGGCGCGCGGCGGTGAGGCGCGAGCCGCTCCAGGGCGTCAGGCCCGGAAGCGGCTCGTCACGACGGACGACTCAGCCGATCTCCACCTTGCAGGTGGCGCTGCAGCCGTCATTGCTGCGGGTGTTGCCGTCGTCGCACTCCTCGTTGGCCGGAGCGTCCTGCTGCACCTTGTTGTCGCCGCAGCGCGGGCCGAACACGCAGCCGCGAGCGCACTGCCCGTAGCCACCGGCGTTGATGCCGTCGTCGCACTCCTCACCCTCGTCCAGCACGTTGTTGCCGCAGGTGGCGCGGCAATCCGTGCGCTTGGTGACGAAGTCGTTGAGGGTCAGCTTGTACGAGGACGCCGTGGTGTGGCGCTCGGCCTGGTACACGACGACTTCGTAGATGCCGCCCACGGAGAGACCCAGCGCGGAGGCCTGGCTCGACACGTTGACCGAGTCCTCCTGGGCGCCGTGCACGCCGCCCAGGTCCAGCGCGAGCTTGCCGTTGATGAACACCCACACGTCGTCGTCGCCGCGGAATGTGAGCACCTCGGTGCCCTTGTACTCGAACCAGTAGCGCGCCTCGCTGGTGAAGCTGAAGTTGTGCCCACCATTGCGCGGCTGCTCGAAGCCCGCGGCAATCCAGCCCTTGCCGTCCACGGGGAAGAAATCCGGGTCGTCGAACACGTACGACTCATCGGGCTGCTTGGCCAGGTCCAGGGTCCCCACGACGGTCTGGTTGATGCCCGCGGCGTCGATGTACCACTGCATGAAGGGGGCCTCGCCATGCGTGGTGGTGGAGCCCGTCAGCTTCGCCAGGCCGGGCTTGCCGCCGGGGTAGTCCTTGCCGTTGTAGCTCCGCACGAGCTCCGTCTTGACGATGCCCTTCTCGGAGCCATTGGCGTTCTCGAAGTCGATATGGCCCTTCGGGACCGAACCCGAGGCCGGCAGGTCCCAGCCACGGAAGTCACGGTAGACGACGGGGATGGAGATCACGTCCGGCGGCGTCTCCTCGATGAACTTGCACACGAAGCCTTCCTCGAGCTTGCACGTCGCGGAGCAGCCGTCGTTGGAGCGCGCGTTGCCGTCGTCGCACTCCTCGGACGTGTCGTTGGGCAGCATGATGCCGTCGCCGCACACCGCCTGGCAGGTGCCACCGGTGCAGCGCGGCTCGCGCTTGCACAGCGGCGAGCAGCCATCGCCCATGTCCTTGTTGCCGTCGTCACACTCCTCGGTGCCTTCGACAATCGTGTCGCCACAGTTCGTCCGGGTGCAGACCGCGCCCACCGTGGGGCACTTCCAGCCCTCCTCGAGGCGGCACTCGGAGTTGCAGCCGTCGTTGTTGGCGACGTTGCCGTCCTCGCACTCCTCATCACCCACCTTGATGCCGTCGTTGCACCGGGCGGCGTGGCAGCGACCACCGGCCGCGGGGCAGTTCCAGCCGGCCTCCACCGTGCAGGTCGCGCTGCAGCCGTCGTTGGATGACACGTTGCGGTCATCACACGCCTCGGGAGCCTCCACGCGGCCGTTGCCACAGCCGAACTTGCGGATGCAGGGCTGACCCGCGACATCGCAGACCCAGCCGTCTTCGATGGCGCACGTCGCCGTGCAACCGTCGCCGGCCACCTTGTTGCCGTCGTCACACGCTTCGCCCGTCTGGAGCGTGCGGTCGCCGCAGGTATCGACGGGACAGGTGCCGCCGTCACAGAGGACGGGGCCACCATCACCCCCATCGGGGAGGCCGGCGTCGGGCTTGCCAGCGCCACCATCGCCTCCGCAGGAGGATGCAACTATCGAGAAGAGAAGAGAGGCGAGTACGAGACTCGCGAGCCGCGTTCCAACAGGGGGGACGGTCGCCATAGACACCGATGCTGGAAGTGCGCGCGGTGCGTGTCAACGCGGTTGCGCATTCGGCATCCCGCACCCTCCGTGAAAATGCAGGAAATGCGCAGATGTGCAGGAAGAGCGGACTGAATCACCTGTTTTCGTGTCTCAGACCCACATTCCCTTCCATGGCAGCCGTGTCCGGTCCGGACTCGATTGCCCTGGCTCTGATGCCAGGGGGCCTGTCTCAGCGGTGTCTCAGCGCGCGGCGTTGCGCAGATACTGGGCGTAGAAGCGGACCGCGTCCGCGTAGGCCGTCACGGCGATGCGCTCGTCCTTGCCGTGGATGCGCGCCAGGTCCTCGCGCCGCAGGTGCGCGGGGAAGAAGCGGTAGACGTTGTCGCTCAAGCCCACGAAGTGCCGCGAGTCGGTGGCGGCCACGTTGAGGTACGGCGACACGAGGACGTCGGGAAACACCTGGCGCAACGAGCGCTCCAGCTCGCGCCAGGATTCGGAGTCGGTGGGAGACACCGGCGAGGGCTCGCTCTGGAAGTCCAGCGTGCCCACCTCCACGCGCGAGTCATCCACCGTGGCCCGGACATGCGAGAGCACGCCTTCGACGCTGTCACCCGGGAGGATGCGGAAGTTCACCACCGCGCGGGCGCTCGCCGGCAGGACGTTGTCCTTCACGCCGCCCTCGAACACGGTGACGGCCGTCGTCGTGCGCACCGCCGCGTTGGTGGTGGGACTGGCCGTGAGCTGCCGCACCACGAGCGGCTCGGTGAGCCACAGGTTGGCGAAGAGCAGTCGCATGCCGAAGGGCATCTCCGGCCCCACGCGGGTGAACAGCTCGCGGCTGCCACCCTGGAGCCGCGTGGGCATGGGCGCGGCCTCCAGCCTCGACACGGCGCGAGCCAGCACGCCCACGGCGGTGCTGGGCGGCGGCATGGACGAGTGGCCACCTTCGCCCTTCACCGACAACACCACGCTGACGAAGCCCTTCTCCGACGTGCCCACCAGCGCCACGGGCGCGCTCACGCCGGGCACCGTGCCGGACATGATGACGCCGCCCTCGTCCAGCACGGACTCCAGCCGGACGCCGCGCTCCTGGAGCCGCTTCGCGATGACCACCGCGCCCTCCCGGCCGCCCACCTCCTCGTCCGCGCCGAACGCGAGCAGCACCGTGCGCCGGGGCTTCTCCCCCGCCGCCAGCAGCGCCTCCACCGCCTCCAACTGCGCCAGCACACTCCCCTTGTCGTCCAGCGAGCCGCGCCCCCAGACGAACCCGTCCGCCACCACCCCGTCGAACGGAGGATGGGCCCACGCGCCCTCCGTGCCGGGCGTCACCGGCACCACGTCCAGGTGCCCCAGGAGCATCATCGGCCGCAGCGAGGCGTCCGTGCCCTGCCACGTGTAGAGCAGCGAGTGCGCCCCCACCACCTCGCGCTTCAGCTCGGCGTGGACGCGCGGGAAGTGCTCCGCCAGGTAGGCATGCAGGGCCGCGAAGGCCTCGGCGTCCGCGGGCACGCCCTCGGAGGCGGCCACCGTCTTCAACCGCAGCGCCCCCGACAGGCGCGACGCCAGGGCCTGAGCGTCCACCGTCAGCGCGGTCGCCGCCTCTGGCACCACCTGCCGGGACTTGAACGTGAGCGTCCGGGCGACAAGCACGACGGCGAGGACACCGACCCCAAGGGCCATGGACAGGAGAAGTCGTTTCATTGGCAGGTGCGCCACGCTACCAAAGGCGCCACCCCGGGATGGGGAACCTCCAGGACGGCCGAACCGGCTTCTCGAAATATGAGAGAACCCCTCGCCCTTGTCCTGGGGGAATCACATGCAGTACTGCTAGATAATTCCAGCACAAGAAATGTCAGGCTTCCCCGTATAGTCGGGAGACTGGTCCATGAGGTGCGCAGGTGAAGACTCGACACGCAGCGCGGTGGCAGCTCGTCCTGGCGTTGGGAGTGGGGACGCTGCTGGGGGGATGCGGCAAGAGTGACGAGGGCCCGGGGCTTCCGGCGGAGCCGTCCTCGGTGGAGGCGCAGGCCGCGGATGCCCAGGCGCTGGTGACGTGGACACCTCCGACGAGCGACGGTGGGCACCCTCTCCTGTACTACGTGGTGCGGTGCCAGCCCGCGTGCGGCGGCGCCATCGTCAGCGCGGGCGAGCGCCAGGCCACGGTGATGGGCCTCAACAACGGCTTCGCCTATCTGTTCAAGGTCTCCGCGGTGAATGCCCGGGGCGAGGGCACCTCCTCCATCCCCTCCGTGCCGGTGATGCCGATGCCGGGCATGGCCATCAGCAACCCCACGGTGCCCGGCCAGCCGCGCTCGGTGCGGGCGACCGCGGGCAACGGGCAGGCCTACGTCAGCTGGCTGCAGCCGGCGAGCTACGGGGGCCGCGCGCTCACCAAGTACGTCGTCACCGCCGAGCCCGGGGGCCGGTCCGTCACGGTGGACGCGCCCGCGGCGAGTGTGAGCATCCCGGACCTCACCAATGACAGGCCCCACGTCTTCACGGTGCGGGCCGTCAACGAGGTGGGCGAGGGCCCCACGGCGCTCGTGGGCCCGGTGACGCCCAGGCCCGGCGGTGCGCCGTCGAGCTGGGTGTCGGGCTACTACGTGGGATATCAGCGCGCGCAGCTGCCGCCGGAGGAGGTGGACTTCTCCGGCCTGACGCACATCATGGTGGGCCGCGTGCGTCCCCGCTACGACGGGACGCTGCACACGGACTTCGACGTCACCGTCTACGAAGGGCCCCTCATGGCCAAGGCGCTGTCGGCGGGGGCGCGGCTCGCGGGGAAGAAGTCCCTGCTGATGGTGGGCGGCTTCGGCGAGCACGATGGCTTCGTGCAGGCGTCCACGGGGGAGAGCCGCATCGTCTTCGTGAAGGAGCTCATCAAGGCGATGGAGGAGCTGGGCTACGACGGCCTGGACCTGGACTGGGAGCCCATCAACCTGCCGCCCGCGGGCAATGATGGCGAGCTGCTGTTGGCCTTGATTGACGAGCTGCGCGCGGCCCGCCCGGACATCATCATCACCGTGCCGGTGAACTGGCTGAACTCCAACTTCGGGATGCCCGAGGTGGAGGAGAAGTTCATGGCCCGGCTGGCCGAGCGCGTGGATCAGCTCAACATCATGTCCTACAAGATGAGCGGACACTGGGGCGGCTGGGAGAGCTGGCACTCCAGTCCCCTCCGGGACGAAGCCCAGAACCGCCCCACCTCCGTCGCGTACTCCGTGGAGGGATATCTGAAAGCGGGAGTGCCGCGCGGCCGGCTGGGCGTGGGCATCGGGTTCTTCGGCACCTGCTGGCAGGGCGTGACGGAGCCCCGCACGCCGCTGGACGGGCGGCCCGACGTCAACGAGGGCCAGAGCGACAACGCGATGAGCTACGACAACATCATGACGTCGTACTACAGCGCGGAGGCGCGGCACTGGGACGAGAAGGCCGCGTCCCCGTACCTCTCGTACCCGTCCGTGAATGGCCCGGGCCACTGCAACTACATCTCCTACGAGGATGGCCAGTCCGTCTTCGCCAAGGGCCAGTGGGCGCGCGCGCAGGGGCTGGGCGGCACCATCATCTGGACCATCAACCAGGGACACCGGCGGGGGCAGCCCGCGGGCAAGCAGGACGAGCTGCTCATGGACGTGAAGCGCGCGTTCCTGGACCCGTGAAAAGGCCCGGGGGCACGAAGCGACGGCTGGCCGTGCTTCGCGCCCCCAGGAGCGTCACCCGACGTCGGTGACGACGACCTGGCTCAGGGCTGCGCCTTGGTCTGCGCGGCGGCGGGCGCCGGGAAGCCCCGCTTGCGCATCAGCGCGTTGATGCCGGCGTCGCGGCCGCGGAACGCGCGGTAGCCCTCCGCCGGATCCACGGTGTTGCCCACGGAGAAGATGCTCTTGCGCAGCTTCTCCGCCACCGACTTGTCGTAGGCGCCCTTGCCCTCGGTGAAGCCCTCGAACGCGTCCGCCGTCAGCGTGTCGGACCACAGGTAGCTGTAGTAGCCCGCCGAGTAGCCGTCGCCCGCGAAGACGTGGCCGAACTGCGGCGTACGGTGGCGCATGACGATTTCCTTGGGCATGCCCAGCGCCTTGAGCGTGTCGCGCTCGAAGGCATCCGCGTCGATGCTCACGTCGCCGGCCAGGTGCAGCTTCATGTCCACCAGCGCGGAGGACAGGTACTCCACCGTGCCGAAGCCCTGGTTGAACGTCGCGGCCTTCTCGATGCGAGACACCAGCGCCTGGGGGATGGGCTTGCCCGTCTGGTAGTGCAGCGCGAAGGTGTTGAGCACCTCGGGCGTGGCCAGCCAGTGCTCCAGGAGCTGCGAGGGGAACTCCACGTAGTCGCGCGCCACGCTGGTGCCGGACAGCGACGGATAGGACACCGACGAGCTCAGGCCGTGCAGCGCGTGGCCGAACTCGTGGAACAGCGTGCTCGCGTCCTCCCAGGAGATGAGCACCGCCTCGCCGGGCGCGCCCTTCACGAAGTTGGAGTTGTTGGAGACGATGGTCGTCACGTCGCCCCGGAACCGCTCCTGGTTGCGGTACGCGTTCATCCACGCGCCGGAGCGCTTGCCCGGCCGCGCGTACGGGTCGAAGTACCACAGGCCCACGTGGCGGCCCGTCGCCTGGTCCTTCACCTCCCAGACGCGGACATCCGGGTGGTAGACCTGCACGTCCGTCACCGGGGTGAAGGCGAAGCCGAACAGCTCGCCGGCCACCCAGAACATGCCCTCACGCAGCTTCTCCAACTGGAGGTAGGGCTTCACCTCGTTCTGGTCCAGGTCGTACTTCGCCTTGCGGACCTTCTCCGCGTAGAAGCGGTAGTCCCACGGCTCGATTTTCAGCTTCGCGCGCTCCTTGTCGGCCACCTTCTGCATGTCCGCGACCTCTTCGCGGACGCGGGCCACGGCGGGCTTCCACACCGCCTCCATCAGCTCCATGGCGCGCTCGGGCGTGCGGGCCATGGCGTTCTCCAGCCGCCAGTGCGCGTGCGTGGCGTAGCCCAGGAGCTTCGCGCGCTCGGCGCGCAGCTTGAGGACTTCCGAGATGATGGCGTTGTTGTCGCGCGCGTCCCCGTTGTCGCCCCGGTTGACGTAGTTGCGCCAGACCTTCTCGCGCAAGTCACGGCGCGATGAGTACGTCAGGAACGGCTCCATGGAGGAGCGCGTGTTGGTGATGATCCACTTGCCCTTCTGGCCCCGCGCCTCGGCCGCGGCGGCGGCGCCCGCGCGCACGGAGTCCGGCAGGCCCGCCAGGTCCTTCTCCGACTCCAGGACGACGGTGTAGCCCTCCTCGTCACCGAGCACGTGCTGACTGAAGGACGTGTAGAGCGACGCGAGGCGCTGGTTGATGGCGCCCATCCGCGCCTTGGCCGCCCCGTCCAGCTTCGCGCCGGAGCGCACGAAGCGCGTGTGGTGCAGCCACGCCAACCGCTGCTGCTCGGGCGTCAGCTTCGCCTTGTCGGGGGACTGGTAGACGGCTTCGATGCGACGGAAGAGGCCCTCGTTCTGGGTGATTTCATCCTCGAAGGCGGCGAACCGGGGCGCCATCTCCCGCTCCACGGCCTGGAACTCCGGGCTGCTCAGCGACGAGCCCCAGATGCCGTACAGCGTCTCCACGTTGGCGTACGTCCGGCCCGCGTTCTCCAGCGCGGCCAGCGTGTTCTCGAAGTCGGGCGCGGCGGGGTTGCCCGCGATGGCGGCCAGCTCCCGGCGGTACTCGTCCATGGCGGCTTCGATGGCGGGCTTGAAGTCCTCCACCTTCACCTGGGCGAAGGGAGGCACGCCGCCGTGCGGGCCGGACCACTTCGCCAGCAGGGGAATCGAGGGGGCCACCGGCGCGGCGACCTCGCTCGAAGGGGCCGGCGCGGCGACTTCCGGGCGGGGCTCCGGGGACGTCGTCGCACAGCCGGAGGAGACGAGCGCGGCCACACCCGCGCTGGCGAAGAAGAGGTTACGCATGAAAAGTGGTTCTCCCGACGAAAAGGGGTGTGCACCAAAGCACGGAATCGCGGCGCCCAACACGTTCCGGGGGCCGCCTCTTCCCGACCGAGGACAGACGCCCCGACGGCCGGGTGAGGGGCCGCTCGAAGCGGGCTAGAGGGGAGGAGCCATGCCGGGGTGTCCCGGCTCGCGCACGTCGGCAGGAGCCTCCTCATGCGGAACGCACCGGGCACCCGCCCGTCCAGGACCCGAGCGCCGCTGCCGGCGCTGGTGGCGTTGCTGCTCGTCGCGGCGGCGGAGGCCCGGGCGGACTGGCGGTGGGAGTACAACTCCCCTGCCCCGCTCTTCCTGGACCGCAGCTATGTCTTCGGCTCGCCCAACCGCATCCGCCGACAGGGGGACCCGGACTCGCCCGCCCCGCTGCTGTTCGAGGCGCAGATTGCCCCAAACCTCTTCTTTCCCCAGCTCCACAACGGGCACTTCCGGAGCAAGGGAGGCGAGTGGTTCCTCACCGCGGTGCTCACGCCGTACATCCGGCTGCGGATGCTGAACACGGACAGCAATCCCGTCATCCCTCCGTCCTACGTCCCCAAAATCACGCTCCAGGTGGCGCACCTGCGCGTGCTCCCGGGCTCGCGAGGCAAGGACGGTCCGGGGCGGGGCCTGGCGCTCGCGGCCAACCTCACCGTGGGCCACTACTCGAATGGCCAGGAGGGGTGCTTCTTCGCGAACCAGGAGGGTACGGACCCCGACTGCACGCCGGCACAAGGAGAGCTCCCGCTCAACGAGCTGACCGGCAGCTTCTCCACCAACTTCCTGCGCGGAGAGCTGCACGCGCGCACCGCCTTCGCGGTGGAGCCGAGCCTGGACAGCGCGTGGCTCGTGGGCGGCGGCTCGTTCCTGGAGCTGAACACGACCATTGGCCCTGGCGGCATCACCGAGGAGCAGCGGCGCGTCTACGGCGATGGGAACTGGGGCGTGAGCCTCCTGGGTGAGCGCATCTGGAAGCAGCACCGGTTCCGACTGGAGTGCGCCCTGTCAGCGCCCTTCGGGGAGACGCCGCATCGGCGCGCCACGGTGAGCGCGGAGGTCGCCGCGCTGCCGTACTGGGGAGCGGGCTTCGGCCTCTTCGCGCGCTACGTGTACGGCCAGGACTCGTACAACATCCTCTTCCTGGAGCGCGCGAACTTCTGGCAGTTCGGCCTGGTGTTCGAGCTGTCTCCGGGAGCCCGACTGAAGGCCGAGGACGCCGAGACGGACGCGGACAAGCGGCGTCCTCCGGGCTTCCGCTGAGGACCGAGGCCCGGGGGTGTGTCATCCTCCCGCCGCCCATGAACGCTCCGAGCACGTTGCAGGAACGCATCCAGAACGCCGGCCTGCTGGCCAAGGTCGTCCCCGTCGAGGAGGCGGTGAAGCACGTCACCGACGGGAACACGGTGGCCATCAGCGGCTTCACCAAGTCGGGGGAGCCCAAGACGTTCTTCCCCGCGCTGGCCTCACATCTGGCGAAGACCGCGCCCCAGACGCGCATCACCCTGCTGTCGGGCGCCTCTTTGTCCGAGGACGTGGAGGGCCCCATGGCGCCCTTCATCGGCAAGCGCGGGCCGTACATGTCCTCGTCGGCGTCGCGCCGGCGCATCCACGCGGGGGAGATGGACTTCACGGACGTCCACCTGTCCGCCTTCGCGCGCAACATGATGTACGGCTTCTACGGCGACATCGACGTGGCGGTGGTGGAGGTGTCGCGCATCCGCCCCAACGGCAGCGTCATCCTCACCTCGTCGGTGGGTGTCAGCGCCGAGGCGCTCGCGAAGGCGAAGAAGATCATCCTCGAGGTGAACACCTCCGTGCCGGACTACACGGGGTTCCACGACATCGTCCTGCCCACGGTGCACCCGCACGTGGGCTGGCCGCTGCCGCTGCTCAACGTGAGGGACCGCATCGGCAACCCCTACGTGGAGATCGACGCGAGCAAGGTGGTGGCGGTGGTGGAGTCGCGGACGCCGGACCACCCGGTGCCGTTCAAGGCCGCGAACGCGACGGACAAGCGGATTGCCCAGAACGTGGTGGCGTTCCTCATGCGCTGCCGAGAGCAGTTCCAGTGGGGCAAGCGCCTGCCGCCCATCCAGTCCGGCGTGGGCAACGTGGCCAACGCCATCATCGGCGAGCTGTACGCGTCACCGTTCCAGAAGATTCGATTCTGGACCGAGGTGTTCCAGGACGGAATGCTGCGCTACGTGGAGGACGACGCGAAGTTCGAGTACGCGTCCGCCACGGCGGTGTCCTTCTCCGCCGAGGGGCGCGCGCGGTTCCAGCAGATGTTCGAGCGGTGCCGGGAGCGGCTGGTGCTGCGGCCGATGTGGCTGTCGAACAGTCCGGAAATCATCTCCCGCCTCTTCGTCATCGCGATGAACACGCCCATCGAGGTGGACATCTACGGGCATGTGAATTCGACGCACATCGACGGCTCGCGCATCGTCAACGGGCTGGGCGGCTCCGGAGACTTCTTCCGCAATGCGTACCTCAGCATCGTGCACACGCCTTCGGTGCGGAAGCTGAAGGACGGCCGGACGGTGAGCTGTGTGATGCCGTACGTGCGGCACATCGACCACACGGAGCACGACATCAAGTGCGTCGTCACCGAGCACGGCTACGCGCTCAACATGGACATCCGCTCGCCGAAGCGGCGTGCCACGGACATCATCGACCAGTGCGCGCATCCGCACTTCAGGCCGCTGTTGCACGCGTACCTGGACATGGCGGGACCGGGCGACGAGCCTCGCGCCTCCGACATGAAGGTGCTCGATGCGTGGTGGCGCGACTACGACGCGCTCTGCCGTGATTTCCCGGGGGAGTCCGAGGCGGAATGACGAAGCAGGACGACCAGGAGACACAGCCCCCGGAGCCGCTCCCTGGAAAGACCTCCGGGGAGGGCTCGACGACGCCGTCTCATGGGCAGCGCGAGGATGAAGGTGCGGCTCGCGACGCAGCCGCATCGGGGAAGTCCGCGAAGCAGCGACGCAACCGGCGCGAGGTGGACGAGTCCGACGCACCCGACGTGCCCGGTGCGGGGGAGCGCAATGGACGCGAGCCGTGTCCTCCCGAGGTCGCACAGAAGCTCCGCGAGTTGGACCGGCTGCGCAGGAGTGGCCGGTACACGACGGCGCTCGCGCTGGCCCGCTCGCTCGCGGAGGCGCATCCGAAGCTGGGGCGCGTCCTGCTGGAGCTTGCGATGACGCTCGGCATCTGGGGGAGCGCTCCCGCCGAGGCCCTCCCCTGGTTCGAGCGCGTCCTGGAGCTGGCGCCCGGACATCGCACGACACGCCTGCACCGAGCGCTGTGCCTCGCCCGGCTGGGTCGCCATGTCGAGGCCGTCGCGGACTTCGATGCGCTGGTGGACGGCGGCTATCGCAAGGCGCTCGTGCTGCACATGAAGCGCGCCGAGTCTCTGGAGGCGCTTGGCCGAGACACCGAGGCCGAGCAGGACTGGACGCTCGCGCTCGTGGAGGACGCGGACAACCCCTGGCTGCTCCAGCAGCGGGCCGCCGTCCGCGCACGACTGGGAAGGATCGCCGAGGCCATCCAGGACCTCACTGCCGCGCTCGCCCTGCAACAGGGAGAGGGCATCGACCCCGAGCTGCTTCACGAGCGGGGCCTGCTACGCGCCCGGCTCGGCGAGGTCGACGGCGCGCGCGCGGACTTCCAGGCGGGACTGGACGCCCTTCGCCGGGGAGACCCGAGCACGCTGCCAGACGCGCTGCGTTCGGCACTCCAGGCGCTCGCCGCGACTTGACTGGAAGAAGAAGGGCGCCATGGACAACAGCCTGCGGAATGAAGTGCTCAGACTCCTCGCGCTCCACATGGACGTCACCAGCCCTGGTGGTGCTGGAATCGACAAAGCCTTTCCGGGTCCCGAAAAACAGAACATCAGCCACATGACCCTCACGGAGGCCAGGCAGGCGGGAATCACCATGTATGGCGATGCTTCGTTTTCCATCGACGCCTACGTGGGGAACTTTCCGAGCTTCGCGCATTTCGTGGCCACGGTGATTGTCCATGAAACTCGTGGCGTTCAATCACTCCACGGAGTCGAGCTGGAACAAATCGAGCCGGAGAAAGGCTGGAAGACGCTCTTCGGGGGCTTCGCCAAGGGAGTGACCGAGAAAAACATCTTCTCGGGACGGAAGCGCCTGGGAAGTCCGACCAAGGCTTGCAGAATCCTCGCGACCGGCAACGAACAACTGTATGCGCTGGATTGCAACGGCAGCTACGCCACCCTCTTCATGCAGACGTCATAGGGTGCCTGCCGACCCCCATCCACAGCTCCGACTCCAGGGAAACCAAAGTCTTTCACAGACTCTGGACTGGAATCCCCCGCCTGCACCCGCAGACAGGAACTGTGGCATGCTCCTCATGCAACCCCATGGAGCGCCTCATCCCTCTGGAGGAGCAATGCGTTCATTGTTGGTGCTGGGTCTCACTGTCCTCGGATTTCAGTTCGGCTGCGGAGCAGGCGAAGGCGACCCAGGAATGCAGTCCGATTTGACATCACGCGAAGACTCACTGGTTCGCTGCATCGCCGATTACTATATCACTTATTACAGTGACGCCACCTACACCACGGCGGTCGGCAGCGAGCGGTGTACTTGCAACAGAACACCCACGCGCACTGGCGTTCAGACCGACTTTGCGGTCGAAAACTATTACGAAGAGTGCCTCTGACGCGCGGCAGCCACCCCGCAAAGCCAGACAGCAACCACTTGCGCTGCCGTCAAGCAGCGCAAGTACACTCCCCCGCCACGCGGGAGCTGCTGTTTCAGCGAAACGCAATGGGCTCGAAGTGCTTCCCGTCGCGCGAGGACGCCAGCTGGTGGGGGAACACCGTCCACAGCCGGTCGCCAGCGACGACGAGGCGGGCGGCGCCGGGGGAGAGGAAGGGCAGCTTCGGGGCGACGCCGCGGTCCTTCTCCATCCGGAGCACCTGGTCGCCCACACTGACGAACAGTCGGTTCTTGAAGAAGGCCAGCGAGTGGATGCCGTCCTTGGGGAGCACGAGCTTCTGCGCCTTGCCCTTCTGGGGCAGATACCAGGCGTGCTCGTCCGTGTGCAGGTAGACGCCGTGCTCGGGGGCGGCGCACAGGCTCCGCACCGGAGCGCGCGTGGCATGACGCCGAACCAGGGCTCCGTCCTTGAGCACCCACACGCCGTCGTTGCCGAAGGCGAAGAGCGTGCCCTCGTGGACGAAGAGGCCGCGCAGGCCGGATTGCTCTTCTCCTCCGACGAGTTCAAGGCGCAGCCCCTTGCCCTCGCGCACCAGGCGCCCCAGGCCGTTCTCGGAGCAGAGTCCGAAGAGGACGCCGTCGTGCACCACGCCGTCCACCAGGTCCAGGCCCCCGGGGCCGCTGACCTCCTTGAGCTTCCAGCTCTTGCCGGTGCCTTTGAATGCGAGCGCGGACACACCGAAGGCGGACAGGCCCCACGGCGCTCCCAAATCACGCAGGACGGGCGCCACGTAACCATAGGGCAGCGCCTTGGGCAGCTTCCTCCGGGTCCACGTCTTGCCGTCGTGGATGAGCAGGCGGTTGAAGTCGACGTCATAGGAGAGCCCGTTCGCCTCCAACTCGTCCACGTCCACGTCCACGTCTATCTGGCCCAGCCACACGACGTCGTTCCACGGCTGGTTCCACTTGATGTCTTGGTCGAAGTCCCACAGGTCGTCGCCGGCGACGTAGCCGTGGTCGGAGTCCGGATGGGGCGTGCCCGCGAGCACCACCACCGTGCCTTCCGGGGTGACATGCACATCGGCGAACACCTGGGCCGTGGAGTACACGTCCGGCGCGGCCTGCTTCTTGGGAGCCGGCGTGTCGGCGCGAGCGGACAGCGAGTCGACTTCGGACGGACGGGGCTTGGGCATGGGAGCGCGCTCAGTATTCCTTCAGGAGTCTACCGGCCGTCTCGAAGCGCAGGTTCTTGAACAGCGTGGCGAGCTTCGGCTTGGGAATCAGCTTCTTCGCAGCGGCCTCGATTCGCAAGAGCGCGAAGGCGAGCTCGTCGAGCGAGTCGAAGGCCGGCGACACCGCAACGTCCTCGCGCGAGTAGCGGACACGGAGGAGGCAGTCCTCCGACAGCTGCCCGCGCGGTTCGATGACTACAACCACGTGCATCCTCACAAGGGCCTGGAGATGCGGTCCCCTATCCAGTACCGACGTGCCGTATCACCCGATTGACTGTGTCCGATTTGACGGGAGCAACTCCACGGTGCGGGTTGGCGGTGAGTTGTAGGGCGACCGGAATAAAGCGCCCATTCTGTCCGGCACGAGCGCGAAGCCCAGCGATGGGCACTGAAACGGTCCCTCTTTCTGGGTGAATCACGGCCTAGGCTGGACCACTCAGTCCCGGGACTCCCCTACCAGAAAGTGAAACACCCCATGTTCAGCTCGTGTGCCTCCCGATGGGCGCCTCGTCTGCGCCTTTTGCTCCTCGCGGGAACAGTGGCCGGGTCGGCTTGCGCCTCCTCCGATGTCGACCCGGATGCCCCCCAGTGCAAAGGGGTGCGCGCCTGCTCCCCGGGTGAGGGCTCCGGAGACGAGGACGTCATCCCCCTCGTCATCACCCATGGTTCGCAGCTCACCGTTTCGGACGTGGGGCCCGCGGGGATTGGCATCTCCTCCTTCACGAACGTCCCTGGAGGGACCTTCACCGGGACAGCGCTGGGAAGCTGGGGCGCGCTCTCTCGCACCGTTGGCGTCGGGGGCGAGACCATCGACGGCTTCTCCTTCCCTCAGGGCACCGTCGTCCTCGAGGGCGCGAACCTCACGTCGCAAATCACCGTCAACTCCGGGTGGCTGGTGCTGCGCGGATGCAAGGGCAGCCTCCTCCTCAACCATCCGGCGGGAAATGGAGGCGGTGGCGCGGCGCTGTACAGCGAACTGAGCGCCTTCAATTCAGTGGGAGCCAAGGACGGCAGGCAGCCCGCGAGGTCCATCTGCCACCGCTGCTATTTCCCGCACAGCGGGTTTGAGAATGTCTACTCGAACAACGTCACCATCACTGAGTCGTGGATTGCCGTGGACCCTGGCAGCGCTGGCGCTCACGCGGATGGCATCCAGACCTGGGGCGGGCAGTCGTACTTGAACTTCTCTCGCAATCGCCTGCAGTGGAACGGCGCGTGGAACAACACGCAGTCCGGGCTGATCGCGATGTACTCCGACGGTTCGCAGAGCGGGTTCAGCGGCTACGACCAGATCACCCTGCAAGACAACTACTTCGTGGTGGGCCTGGGCGGCGGAATCGCCTTGCACGCCCCCATGGGGGTGGCGGTCACGAACATGGTCGTGACCGGAAATCGCTGGGCGTGGAGTCCTGATTTCGGCGACCCGAACTACACGCCGGCCGTCTACAGAGGCTCCGGCGTGGCGAACTACAAGACCGGTGGGAACGCCTGGTCGAACAACCGCTGGGCGGACGGCCCCTCCGCGAACCAGTTCCTGCTGCCCGACAACAGGACCCGTTCAACAGACTACTGAGGCACCTCTCTCACCGCTCTATTTCTGACGCGGCGGGGCCCATCGCGGCTCGAGTGCTGCTCTACTGTCTGCCCTTTCCCGCCTGATTGGGCAGACACCCCTGGAGCGCCTCCCATGCAGACCCGACGAATCCCCTGGCTGCACACCCTGTCCGCGAGCCTCCTCCTGCTGCAGGCGGCTCCCTGCCTCGCGCAATCGCTGCACTCCGAACGTGGAGGGCTCCAGTCCACCGACCTCGTCCATCGCCCTTCCCTCACCTCGACGACGCTGGACCCGCTGCGCTCGCTGGCCATCTCCGACCACGCCACCGTCTCCACCATCACCGCGCGCAGGGTGTTCGACCAGCTCATCCGCCAGGCCGGCGATACGGGCCTCACATCGGACCAGCTCTTCCGCCAGCTCTGGGACACGCAGAACCCCGCGCCCGGGCAACCCGACCTGCCCGGCGGCCCCCACTGCAGCGACAACGGCAACACCCTCAACGGGGCCCCGTATGTCTGCAGACCTCTGGAGGGAGCCGATGCGAGCGCCCAGTCAGTCCCGCTCGACAGATACATCCTCGTGGGCCTCTTCAATCGCTTCGACCTGGCCCCCGTGGACGGCGCTCACTGCGGCGAGTACCGCATGTCCTTCGCCCGGTTCGTCGCGGCGCCGCAGGTGCGCTCACGCAACCGCTTCATCCTCGAAGGCGTACTCCCCAACCCCGCCCCCGAGCTCGGGCTGGAGGGCTGCCGTCCGGTGGCCCAGGCGTGGGCCCGGCTCTCCACCCTCGAGGACCTCACCCAGCGACAGGCCCTGCTGAACGCGCTCTTCTTCGAGGGTCTGGCCCCGGGCATCCCTCCCGTCATCCACATCAGCCACTACGGTGACAACCCCAGCGGCGCCGGACAGGTCCGCACCAACATGTTCATGCAGCAAGGTGTGGGCGCCCCCAACCCGTGGATGCTGCGCGAGTTCAAGCTGAAGCATCAATGTGATGCCACGGGCTGCACGCCGCGCTTCATCCCCGTCACCGTGAAGTCGACGCCCCGGGGAGACTTCTTCAACCCCCTGAACACCAATCCCCTCGCGGTGGGCTTTCGCGACCACTTCATCACGCAGGTCGCGAGCCTCGCGGTGGATGACTTCAACCGCTTCAACTACGCCGTCCCGGACGTCTACAACGCCGCGCAGAGCAGCTCCATGCCGTCGTTCGGCAGCGTGGACAACTTCCTCGTCGAGTTCAACAAGGCCGCCACGCCCAACGCCTTCTCAGACGCCCTTCAAGCGGAGCTCCAGCGAATCGGTAGCACGCTGACTCCGCATCAAGTCGTGGCGCGCGCTCAACTGCTGTCCTGCGGCGGATGCCATGACCTCAGCCGGGGAACCGACCTGGGAGGAACCCCTGGCATCGTGCCGATCGACTTCAAACGCTTCGTGCAGGTCGACGACCTCCTCTCACCCCTTCCACCCCCCGGGCCGGATTCCCGTTACGCCTTGTCCACGTCCCTCACGACCGCCTTCCTCCCCTTCCGCCAGCAGCTCCTCGGCGCCTTCCTGGACACGCCCGTCCTGGATGCCACGGTCTCCGCTCCCGACCCGCAAGTCCTTCACGTCCAGGCAGGCCAGCCCTTCCGGGGCACGGTGCAGGTAGCGAACACGGGCACCACCGCGTGGAGCGCGGCCCAGGGCGTCCGGGCCACCTCGCTCGATGGAGCAGCGGACCTCACACTGGCCCCAGGTGAGGTCATCCACTTCGGGCAGGGGAAGACCTTCGACTTCACGCACACCGCGCCGACGAGCCTCGGTCAGACGACCTATCGCTGGAGATTGCAGCGCAACGGCCTGGCGTTCGGCCCCGAGGTGTCCCTCACCGTCGAAGTCCAGCCCGCACCGCGCTGAGCACGGCGACGGCCGCGCCTAAACCCCTCTACGTCTCTTGCGCGAGAGCGCGGGGAGCATCAACAGGGCGAGTCCGAAGAGGAGCTGCTCGCCCCCACCCGCGCAACCGCAGGACTCCGATTCCGCCGGAGGATTCCCACCCGCATCTCCAGGCCCACCGTCGCCGGTCCCCGCGTCCACCATCCCCGCGTCCAGCGGCCCACCGTCGCCGGAGCCCGCGTCACCCGCCCCCGCGTCCACGGGACCCGCATCCGGCGCTGGCGACACGAGCACGGAGAACTGGCAGGAGACACGGTGGCCCGCGTGGTCCGTCGCCGATGCCTCGACCGAAGTGAGCCCCTCGGGGAAGACCGTCCTTGAAGGAGGCGTGCTGACCACCACGGGAGCCGGGTCCAGCGCATCGACAGCCGTGACGGAGAACGCCACGGGGATGCCGCTCTTGCCCGTCACCTGGGTCGGGCACGTGAGCTGGGGCGGCGAAGCGTCGCGTCGGATGGACACACGGTTGACAGCCGTTCCGCCCACGGAGGTGGCGGAGCAGGTGAACACCCGCTCCAGCGTGTCCACGGTCACCGCCGCGCTGCCGCAGCCGTTCGTGTCGGTGACGGAGGATTCCAGGTCGCCTACGGACCAGGTGAGCGAGACGTCACCCACGTAGAAGCCGTTCTGCCCCAGGGTTCCCGTCACCGTCGGCGCGATGTGCGGCGGCGTCGTGTCCATGTCCAGCGCGAAGGCCTCCCGCCCGACGACGGGGTGTGTCGCCGCGACGAACAACGCGCCGCCGAAGAAAACGGGGGCCGATGGCGACGAGGGCATGATGCCCGGCGCGTAGTCCGCGACCAGCGTGGGCTGATTCGCGTTCGCGGCCAGGGAGCAGAGCTCCACGCCCACCTGCCCGTCCGGATCACAGTCCAGGTACACCGTGCCGTGGAGCGTCTCCAACCAGGTCGTGCCATGAACGGGCCCCAGCACCCGCGTTCCCGAGGGAGTGCCGTTCGTCCGCACCAGCGAGCGGCCCGCGTTCGTCTGGAGGAGCAGGACGGCCTCCCCGGCCTGCAGGGTGGCATCCAACAGCTTCGTGTCCCCGGCCCCAGGCTCGAAGTCTCCCAGGCCGCGCGCCCCGGCTCCGTCCAGAACCCAGACCTCGCGCCCGCGTGCCCCGTCCACGGCGGTGAAGAACACCCACGACCCCAGACCCTGAAGGTCATCGGGCGACGTGTTCTCCGTTCCAGGCACGAGCCTTGTCCCCGCCGGTGTTCCATCGCTCGATGCGAGGGAGGTCTCGTTCGCGACGAAGGCCACCCTGTCGCCATAGGCCACGGGAAGACCGGCATCGAAGGTCGCCAGCCGCACCAGGGCTCCTGCCTCGAGCGTCCCCGTCGCTCGGTACAACTGGTGGGTCCCCGAGGGGGAATCAGACTGGAGGAAATAGGCGCGAGTTCCCGCCGCGACGAGCCCCTGCGGGTACCCCACGAGCGGCTGCAACGCCTGGGTCCCCGCGCTCGTGCCATCGCTCCGGGCCAGCTCATAGCCCGACGAACCCCTCTCCCGGGCAATCAACACCCTGGCCCCCAACTGCACCATGTCGAGGGCGCTGGAGAGGAACACGGCATCACCCGGTGCGCCCTGGGTGGCACGGACCGCGCGGCCCTCGAGGAAGACGAGCGTGCCCCCCAGGAGGGCTCGACGCCCGTAGGGGCTCCCTCCCGAAAAGGACTCGCCGCGCAGGACCTGCGTGCCCACGCCATCGGTGCGCAGCAACTCGATGCGGTTGTACGCCGGCCGCGTGCCGAAGTACGCGAAGGAACCGTCCACCGTCCAGTTCTCGGGTGATGAGTCCTGGTTCGGGGGCATCCAGACCCGCGTCACCGGCCGCTCCGGCTCGCTCTTGGGGAGGACATGGAGCCACACCGCTGCGTCGTCGAGGGTGAAGGCCGCCATCCCCGCCGTCGTCGTCACCACACTGCTCGTGATTCCGGTGGCGACCTGGGACACGCCCGTCGTGGTGCCATCCGTCCGCCACAACGAGAGCGCCCCACCCTTGGGTGTCGCGGTGAACACCAACTGCCCCGCTCCCGGATGGAGGGCGTCGAACGCCGTTCCGTCGGCTCCCGCGCTGAGGTCCGAGACCATCACGGTGCCCTGCTCCGTGCCATCAGAGACCCAGAGTTCCTCGCCCGTCAGCGCGTCGCTCGCCGTGAAATAGAACAGCGAGCCGACCTGTGCGCTCAGGATGGTCGAGGGAAGCGCGGCGAAGCGGCGCACCACGCGCGGCGCGGCCGTCCCATCCCAGGCGAACAGCGCGGGCCCCAGGTCATCGGCGCCGACATAGATGGACTCGTCGCCCAGCAGTCCAACACCCCCTCCCTTTCGGGTGAGCGACTGCGCCAGGCGCGTTCCCTCCGGGGTGCCATCCGTGCGCCAGAGCTGATAGCCCGCGTCGACAGGGACGACGATGGACCTCACCGTTCCGCTTGGATTCAAGGCGTGTTCCCACACCAGGGTGCTGGAGGACGTGATGGTCGCGAGGGGCAGGGTCCCCTCGGAGGTGCCGTCCGACACCTTCAACCAGTGGGTGTAGGACGTGCTGCC
Source organism: Myxococcus sp. CA040A (assembly GCF_013336725.1). Lineage (NCBI taxonomy): Bacteria > Pseudomonadati > Myxococcota > Myxococcia > Myxococcales > Myxococcaceae > Myxococcus > Myxococcus sp. CA040A. The sequence goes on from NZ_JABUMR010000018.1 coordinate 115,598, forward strand.
CGCCGTCCAGCTCCCGAACACCACGCGACTCCCCAGGTCCAGGTCCAGGCTCATCTTGGAGGTCATGGTCACAACGAGCCGGGTGCCCTCGGGGGTTCCATCCGTCACGTGGAAGTGCGAGGTCGTCCCGCCGGAGAATCCCGAGGAGAACCAGAGCTGCCCACCCCTGACGAAGGGATGGACGGCGCGAGAGCCCACGGACGGGTCGACCGCGTGGACGAGCCGCGTGCCGGCGGCGGTGCCATCGGTCCGCCAGAGCTGGTTGTAGGCGCCCAGATAGAGCGCGCCGTCAAACTCGACGAGGTGATAGGTCGTGTCGGTGATGCCCTCCGAGCCGGCCCTCGTGTCGGCGACGAGGCGGGTGCCCCCCGGGGTTCCGTCCGTCACCCACGGCTCGAGTCCATGCACACCATCGTTGGCCAGGAAGTAGAGGGATTGTCCCCAGACCTTCGCGCCATTCAATGCCAACAGGCCCCCGGCACCGGGCAGGCTGTCCCTCAAGAGCCGGGTGCCCGCGGGTGTCCCGTCCGACGTCCAGAGCTCCAGGCCATGGACACCGTCATCCGCTCGGAAGACGACCCTCTCTCCCAGCACGGCGAGGAAGAAGGGATGGGAGCCGCTCGACCCTGGATGAATGTCCTTCACCAGCCACACACGGCCTTCAGCCGCGTTGGCGGCCCATAGCTCCAGGCCCGCCTGCGTGTTCAGGGTGAAGAAGACGGTGTCTCCGACCGAAGCGAGGACGGATGCACCGGAGAAGTCCTCACGCGCCTGGGGATTGAGGTCCGCGAGCAGACGCGGCGACGCGGCCAGGAGACACAGCGCCAGCAAACCACCGTTCAACATGGAGTATCCCTAAACCGGAGTTCGTGATTCTCGATCAGGTCGGAGGGCGGGCAGGCGTGAAGTGAGCGGGAAGAGGGAGCAGGGGCACCTCTCGTTCGGCTCTGTGTGCGCAGAAAACCTGAGAGCGAGAAGGCC
>NZ_JABUMR010000019.1:0-88505 GCF_013336725.1 Myxococcus sp. CA040A
GCTGCGGCGAAGTCACAGACGGTATCCGCGTGCGGTGAAAATCAAGATGAGCAGCTACCCACGGAAGCGTCCCCGCCCGGACCGACGAGCACGCTCCCGCAGGCCCCTACGTCGCGTCCGTCCCTAAAGTGAACGGCATTGGACCTAGGCCCGTCGAGACGGGCTTTTCGCCCGTTCACGGAGCGAAGCCATGGGTTCACAGGTCGCGGTCGTCACGGGTGCGTCGAGTGGAATTGGTCTGGGCCTCACCCGGGCCCTGCTGGAGCGAGGGTTCTCGGTGGTGGGGACGGCGAGGCAGACGTCGCGCGAGCCCTCGCTCGTTCCAACGGAGCAGTTGGCGCTCGTGGACGGCGATGTCGGGGACAAGGCGACGGCGCGGAAGGTCTTCGAGGTCGCGGAGTCGCGCTTCGGGCAGGTGGACCTGCTCATCAACAACGCGGGCCTCTTCATCGCAAAGCCCTTCACGGATTATGACGAGAGCGATTTCGCCCAGCTGGTATCGACGAACATCGCGGGCTTCTTCCACATGAGCCAGCAGGCCCTCCGGTGGATGGTGCCCCGGAAGGCAGGGCACATCGTGAACATCGGCACGTCCCTGGTGGGTCAGCCCATCTCGGGCGTCTCCGGAGCACTCGCCATCCTGACCAAGGGCGGACTCGAGACCGCCACCCGCGCGCTCTCCATCGAATACGCGGGCCAGGGCATCCGCGTGAACACCGTGGCCGCGGGCGCCATCGACACGCCCATGCACTCCCAGGACAAACATCCCTTTCTCAGGACCATGTCCCCCATGCACCGGGTCGGCACGGTGGCGGAGATGGTGGACGCGGTGCTCTACCTTCACGGCGCGACCTATGTCTCGGGCGAAGTCCTCCACGTGGACGGAGGCGCACACGCCGGCAAGTGGTGACATGACATTACATGCGAATTACACGAATAACAACTTTTGCGGATTTGAAACCCTGTGACTGATGCAAGATGTCCTCTTCCCCATCCCGAGGAGGACACCTTGCGACGGCTTCAATCCCTCATCAGCATGTTGGCTGCGAGTGCGCTCGTGAGCTGCGGAGCACCGGAGGGCGACGAGCGCGCCCTCCAGCCCACGCAGCAGCGCGCCAGAATCGACGAGCTCATCAACGTCACCTTGAACAAGCCGGCCACGGCCAGCTCCACGCAGGACCCGTTCCGTCCGGAGTATGCGGTGGATGGGGACATCAATACCGATACGTCGCGATGGTGCCCTGGCATCTACAACCAGACGCGCCTGCTCGACATCGACCTGCAGGGGACGTTCGACCTGGCCCGGATGGAGCTCTACACCGGCTTCCGGGACACCCGCGTCATCCAGAGCTACGAGCTGTTCTACGACGACGGGACGGGCTGGAAGCCCATCCCCGGAGCCAGCCAGACGGCCAACACGAGCATCGCGGTGTCCACCACCTTCACGCAGCCGGTGACGGCGAACAAGGTGCGCTTCTCGTGCAGGGACCCGCTCGCGGACAACTGCCGGGTGAAGGAGTTGTGGGTCTTCGGCACGCCCCACTCGACGCAGGTGAACATCCCGCCCGTGGCCGACGCGGGCGCGGACAGGTCGCTGACGCTGCCCACCACCAGCGTGACGCTGGTCGGCGGAGCCACCGACGCGGACGGCACGGTGACGTCGCTGGCCTGGACACAGGTGAGCGGCCCTTCGGCCACGCTGAGCGGCACCACCACCGCCTCCTTGAGCGTCGCGGGCCTGTCCGCCGGCGTCTTCGTCTTCCGGCTCACCGCCACGGACGACGACGGAGCCACGGCCTCCGACGAGGTGAGCGTGACGGTGACGGCGCCGCCCGCCGTGCTTACCGACGTGGCGTTCAAGAAACCCGCCACCGCGGGCTCCTTCAACACATCCCTCCCGCCGGCGAACGCGGTGGACGGCAATCCCACCACCCGGTGGGAGTCCGGTTTCCACTTCCAGACGCACAACTACCTCGACGTGGACCTCCAGGGCGCCTACGAGGTGAGCAGCGCGGAGCTGCACCTGGGCACCTCGGCGACCGCGACCAACGCGATGCCTGCCTTCGAGCTGCAGGCCTGGAATGGCGGCTGCTGGAAGACCATTCCTGGCACCGTGGTGGACGGAAACCCGCTTAGCACCACGCAGAAGACGCTCACCTTCACCACGCCCGTCATCACCACGCAGGTCCGGGTGGTGTGCAAGGACAAGCCCCATTGCCGGCTGCGCGAGCTGAAGCTCATGGGCATACCGGCCGCCACTCCCACCGGCCCTACCACGTGCGCGGCCGGACAGCAGACGCTGGTCCGCAACGTCCGCTACGACTACGCCCTCTTCCTGCCCGAGCAGTACAACAATGACCGCACCACCCGCTGGCCGCTCATCATCGGGATGCACGGCATCGCTGGCAGCACCCTCACCGTCGACCGCACCGCGGTGCTGAGCAATCCGGAGGGCCTGGCCCGGCAATTCTCCTCCGCCAGCTTCCGCGCCGCGATGAAGGCCATCGTCATCTCGCCCAATCAGCGCCTCCCCTTCGACAACGCGGGCACCGGCTGGTTCGCCGCGCCCTCGCTGCTCGCGCTCATCGAGGACGCCAAGAAGGACTACCGCGTGGACTCGGACCGCGTCTACGTCACCGGCCTGAGCGGCGGCGGCAACATCAGCATCGAGCTGGGCATGAACCACACCAGCCAACTGGCGGCCATCGTCCCCATCTCCATCACCTCCACGCCCACCAATAACGCGAACATCTGCAACCTGAAGCCGCTGCCCATCTGGGCCTTCCACGGCGCCCTGGACACGCCATCCCGCGCCACGAGCGTCAAGACGTGGCTCGACACGAAATGCGGCCCGGGTGAGAGCAAGATGCGCGTCACCGTCATCCCCAACGCAGGCCACAACGAGGCGACGTGGGACACCGCCTACGCCACCCTGGAGCTCTACGACTGGCTGTTGCAGCAGCGAATCAGCGACCGGCTGTAATCACCTGTCGGTCCCACCTCCGGGCGTGGTGTGCTAGGCACCAGCACGAGCACCCTGACGCCCGGGGTGGGGAGCGCGAATGCGAGCAGTCCGCTGGTTGGCGCTGGTGGCATGCATCCTGGGGGTGACGTGGGCCGAGCCTGCCCTGGCCGGCCGCCGCCCCTTCATCTGGACGTTCGACACCGACATCGTGCCCAAGGGCGACGTCGAGCTGGAGCAGTGGCTGTGGGCCCGCAGCCGCGCGCCCGCGTTCCCGGACCGCCCCTCCGTCTATTGGATTTGGTGGGGCCCCGTCATCGGCTTGAGCCAGCACCTGGAGCTCGCCATCCCCTTCCAGGTGCGCGCCAACCGGGACATCACGGAGCTGGACTCCTTCGAGGCCGACTTCCGCTACCGCCTCTTTCCCCGAGGCGATGACCGCGCGTTCCAACCGCTCATCCGCGCCGTCTGGCACCAGTCCATCCGCGAGGCGAGCCCGTCGCGCGTGGACGCAGACCTCGTCGGCTCCTACCAGTGGGACAGCGGGCTGCGCGTGGCGCTGGACCTGGGCGCACAGGTGGGCATCCCCGGGCTGCGCGGCGGCGACGCTCCGGTCCAAATCCTCGGGACGTACTCCGCGGGCGTCTCCTATCCCGTCATCCCGGACGAGCTGCGGCTGTCGTTCGAGTCCTTCGGTGAGTTCGGGCTGAAGGACGTGAAAGGCGACCCGCACCTCTTCGTCGGTCCGAGCGTGGCCTGGACGTTCGGGCGCATGTGGATTACCGCCGGTACCTTCGTCGGGTTGACGGGCATCACCGACGAAACCCCTCGCTTCATGCCGAGGCTCATCTGGGCGGTGGCGCTGTGAAGTCGCTCCTCCTGTCGCTCCTGCTGACCGCGTCCCTCGCGAGCGCCGAGCCGGGTGCGGTGCGAGGAGAGGTGCGCATCCTCGTCATCGGTCCGGACGGCAAACCGACGCCCAAGGCGGACCGCTCCGGCGTGGTCGTCTACCTCACCGGCTACACCGAGGAGCCCCCCGCCGAGGTGGCGAAGATGAGCCAGCGGGACAAGACCTTCTTCCCCTCGGTGCTGCCCATCGTCGCGGGACAGAAGGTGGAGTTCTCCAACCGGGACGTGGTGCTGCACAACGTCTTCTCGCGCTCGGTGGCGCGCAGGTTCGACGCGGGCAAGAACCGGCCGGGCGAGGCCTACGTCGAGACCTTCAAGAAGACGGGCATCATCGACGTGTACTGCGACATCCACGAGCAGATGGTGGCGACGGTGGTGGTGGTGCCCAACCGCGCCTTCGCGGTGACGGACAAGGACGGGCGCTTCGAGCTGCGAGGCGTGCCTCCCGGACGCCATCCCCTCTTCGCCGTGCATCGGCGGGACGAGAAGAGCAACATCGCCCGCGTGGAGGTCGTCGTGGAGTCGGGCGGCACCGCCACCGCCACGCTCGAGCTGACCGAGACACGCGCCGACGACACCCACCTGGACAAACACGGCAAGAAGTACGGCCCCCGGCCCGATTACTCCGGCAAGAGTCCCTAGATTCGCGGGGAGCGCCCGGGCGCGGCTATCCTTCGCGCGGTGACGCTGACCCGGAAGCTCGTTCTCGCCTTCATGGCGCTCGCAGGCGCGGCGCTCGTCGCGGCGCTCGTGCTCACCACGCTCGCGGTGGAGGCGGCGGCCAAGCAGAAGATCGCCAGCGACCTGGAGCGCACGCTGGTGGCCTTCCAGCAGCTCGCCCGCGCCAGTCAGGAGCGCATTCGCGACGTGGCCGAGGCGCGGACGATGGACCACTCCTTCAGGGGGATGTCCCTCTCGGTCAACTCCCTCGACGCCGCAGCCGGGCTCGGAGACGAGACGGCGGAGACCGACGGCATCCGCTATGCCCGCGAGGTCATCTCCTCCGCCGACACCGACGCGTTCGGGGGCGAGCCTCCCTGGGCCTTCTTCAACGCCAGCGGGCGGCTCGTCTACACCCGCGCGGAGCCGGAGCAACTGGGGGACCAGCCGCTGGCGCTGCCGCTGCTCGACACCGCGCTGAGGCGCGGTCCCACGTCGGCGCTCTGGTCTCCCGCGCAGCTGCGCGCCCTGCCCTTCACGTTCATCCCCTTGGAGCAGGTGCGCGAGGGGGACCTGCTGCTCGTCCATGCGCAGCCCGCCTATGGGGCCTCGCGCGAACCGGTGGGGGTGGTGCTGTCGGGCCAGTGGGTGAAAGACGTGCTGATGGAGGACCCGATGGCTCCCAGGGCACCGGGGCCGCAGATGGCGGACACCCGCGCCAGCTTCGCTGTCCGCGCGGAGGACGGAGCCACGGCGTCCCAGCTCCCGCTGGAGACGCGGTTGGACGGTCCGAAGCTGGAGGCCGGGCAGGCGCGTGATGTGTACCTCGGCGACACGCACTATCTGGTGCGCGAGGGGACGCTCCTCGGCGTGGACGGGGCCCGGATGGGACAGGTGTTCGTCCTCCGGGACTTCGACGCTGAAATCAAGCCCATCCTCCGGCGCTTCCGACTGTGGTTGGTGCCCACGGCCGTGGGCATCGCGCTGTTCGCACTGGCGGCCGCCTTCTTCCTCGCGCGCGGGCTGGCCTCGCCGCTGGTGCGGTTGGAGGAGGCGGCGGGGCGCGTGCGGCTGGGAGACCTCACCGTCGAGGTGCCCGTGCGCGGCACCGACGAGGTGGGCCGGGTGGCGCAGGCATTCAACGAGATGGTCAGCGGCCTGCGACAGAGAGATCAGATCAAAGGCCTCTTCAAGCGCTACCTCGCGCCGCAGGTGGTGGACGAGCTGCTCAAGAATCCGGAGAAGGCCGCGCCGGGAGGCGAGCGGAAGCTGCTCACGGTGCTGTTCAGCGACCTGGTGGGCTTCACCTCGATGAGCGAGCAGCTCAGCCCGGAGGAGCTGGTCGCGCTGCTCAACACCTACTTCGAGCAGGCGACGGGCGTGCTGACCCAGCACGGGGCCACGCTCGACAAGTTCATCGGCGACGCCATCATGTGCTTCTGGAACGCGCCGCTCCCGCTGGAGGACCATGCGGCGCGCGCGTGCCTCACCGCGTTGGACCTGCTCGCGGTGGTGGACCGGCTGTCTCCGGTGTTCGAGGCGCGAGGGCTGCCCCGGCTCGACTGCCGCATCGGCATCAACACCGGCCACGCCGTGGCGGGCAACCTGGGCTCCAGCGCGGCCCAGGACTACACCGTCATCGGCGACACGGTGAACCTCGCCTCGCGACTGGAGGGTGCCGCCAAGGTCTACGGCACCCGCACGCTCGTCGCCGAGGACACGCTGCTCGCCGCGCGCGGTGTGGTGCTGGCCCGCGAGCTGGACTTGTTGCGAGTCAAAGGCAAGCAGCAGCCCGTCCGAGTGTTCGAGCTCGTGGGCGTGGCGGGCACCTCTCCCGCGCCTCACCTCGTCCGCTTCGCGGAGGGCCTCGCGCTCTACCGGGCCCGGCGCTTCACCGAGGCCCGCGCGGTGTTCCTCGCCTCGCCCGAGGACCCTCCCTCCCAGCGCTTCGCCGCGCGGTGCGACACCCTGCTCGTGACGCCGCCGCCCGAGGACTGGGACGGCGTCTTCACGCTCGACAGCAAGTAGCGCGCACTGGCGGCGCCCACTACGGCGCGTGGCAGGCGCGATAGGAGTCCGTCACCAGCGGGGAGTAGTTGCCCAGCGCGTCGCGCACCCGGAGGGTCGGCTGCTCGTCGAAGGTCGCGGGCTGCTCTTCGGAAGGAGGCGTGCAGCCATAGGGGTACCAGCCCCCCGTGCCTGGCCCCGTCACCGAGTACTGCCGCCCCGTCTCGTACTCGATGATGTTCCGCCCGAAATAGAAGGTGTAGGGCGCCACGCCCCCTGTCACGTACCCCTCGCACGACGTGAAGACATTCGGCGGGTCACAGACGATGAAGGCCTGCAACGACATGGCATGCACCTGTCCATCCGGGGTGCTGGGGAGGTGGGGTGCCATCTCCGGTGGGGCCGGACTTTCGACGGGCGCGTCACCGCACGCGGCCAGCAACAACCCAAGGGCCACCACCAGGGAACGGCGGCACCCACTGACGAGGTTTCGCATCGAGATGGACTCCAGTCAGGCGCGGCGCGAAAGCGCGCTCGAACGCCCGCGGTCATCATGAAGCCCTCTTCTCACGCCACCAAACAACCGTTGCAATCACGCTGCTGAGTTCAGCGTCGACCAGAATCCCCTTGAGTTCCGGCACCCCGTGACTCGGGCACTGGCAGGCGCGCCACACCGACACCTCCCTGGGGTCTGCCTTCCCTCCGACCTCGCGGCCTTGGATTCGACCGGGGCGGGTCGACGGACACGGGGTCGAGGGAAGCGGATGAGCGCGTCGGTCATGGTGGGCCAGGCGAGGGCCTGACATACCGGCCCTCGCCAGCGGTCAAGCCGAGGCCGCTTCCGTCGACCGCGCCAGCTCCGCCAGGGTGGCCGAGACGCCCTTGAAGCGCAGCTCCCGTCGGAAGTGGATGCAGTCCTTCACGAACCCGGGATGTTCAGCCAGACCCCACCCCTGGAACAGCTCCAGGCCCAGGGGCGCCTTCAAGTCCGTGGCGTGCGCGCGCCTCACCTCGGCCCCCGTCAGGTGCGGCTCCAGGGGAAGGAAGACATGGCCGCGCTCGTCGACTCCCCGCAGGTACTCGCAGAACGCGGCGAGCAGGAACGCGATGCGCCGGGTGTCGCGGCCCTGGCGCAACGCCTCTCGCGCCGTGGGCTGGACGAAGAGGGGGAGCTTGGAGGCACTGTCGCTGGCGATGCGCAGGAGCTGGTCGTTGATGGCGGGGTTGCTGAATCGCTCCAGCACCGTGTCGCCGTAGTCCCGCACGGAGAACCCTCGCGGCGGATGCAGCAACGGCTCCGCATCCTCGCGTAGGAACGCTTGCAGCAAGGACACCAGCGCGGGGTCCTCCATGGCCTGGGCGACGAAGCGGTAGCCCATCAGGAGGCCGGGGAATGCGAGCAGGCTGTGTGAGGCATTCAGCAGCCGCAGCTTGACCTGCTCGTAGGGTCCGACGTCGTCGGTGAACTGGACACCCACCCGCTCCAGGGGCGGCCGCCCGGCGCAGAACCTGTCCTCGATGACCCATTGGATGAATGACTCGGAGTACACAGGTAGCGCGTCATCCAGTCCGCTGGCCTCGTTGAGCCGGGCCGCCTCGTGCTCCGTCACGCCGGGGGTGATGCGGTCCACCATGGCGCTGGGAAACGTGACGTGTTCCTCCATCCAGTTCGCGAGCGACGGCACCCGGGCCCGGGCGAATGACAGGAAGGCGTCCCGGGCCACCTCGCCATTCTGACGGAGGTTGTCGCAGCTCAGCACGGTGAACGGCCCCAGGCCCCGCTCACGCCGTCGACGCAGCGCCTCGGTGACGAGCCCGAAGGCGGTGGTCGGCACCTGGCTGTCCAAATCCCTCGCGACGGCGGGCGTCTCCAGCAGGAACTGCCCTGCCTCGTCCAGGTTGTAGCCCCCTTCCGTGAGCGTGAGGGTGACGAGGCGAAGGTCCGGAGCCGCCAGCAGCTCCAGCACGCGCTCGGGGTCCTCGGGTGCATGGAGGTAGCCCACCAGCGAGCCCACCACTCGCACCGTGGGACGGCCCCGCGCGGGAAACTCCGTCAGACTGTAGAGGCCCTGTTGCGTGTGGAGCGCGTCCGCCTTGTGTCGCTCCCGGGCTCCATCCAGGACGCCAATGCCGACGATGCCCCAGCGCTCCTGCCCGGGGAGGGCGAGGCAGCGGTCCAGGTAGAGCGCCTGGTGCGCGCGATGGAACTGGCCCACGCCCAGGTGGGCGATGCCCGGCGTCACCCGGGTGCGGTCATAGGCGGGGCCCTCCACGCCGGCCGGAAGGGACACCAGGGTGCTGTTGCTCAGACGAATCACGAGCCGACCTCCAGGGCGAACCGTCGCGCTTCCACGTCGGTCCAGGGCCACGCGCCCATGCGTCGCTCGGAGCGTTTCCGCCCACGAAATGGACCGTGACCTCTTGGAGGAGATGCGTGTCCACGTTCCACCAATGAGGCAACGCCCGACCCTCGGCCCAGGGCTCGCGACCTCGGCCGCCGCGAAGCAGGCGTCGACGCGAATCCGCGAACCCGCCCCTTCAAGCGCGATGGCCCGAAACCCCACCCCGTGCCCCCGGGTTCCGTGGTCGACGAGCGCGCTCGGCCATGGTTAGTGGGGCCGCATGATTGTTCGTCCGCGAATGCACTGGCTTCGCATGCTGTTCGTCTGGCGCGGTTCCGTCGTCCCCCGCATCCTGCCTCGGCTGGGCTTCTTCCTGGCGCTCGCCTGCCTGGCGGTGGCCACCGGCCCCCATCCCTTCAACCTGCGGGAAGGCCCCCTGGGCCTGCTCGGCGTCGCGCTGGCCATCTTCCTCGGCTTCCGGAACAGCACCGCGTATGACCGCTTCTGGGAGGCCCGCAAGCTCTGGGGCTCGCTGATGATTGTCTCGCGCTCCTTCATGAGACAGGCACTCACCCATCCCTCCCCCGCGCTCTCCCTGGAAGAGCGTCGCGAGGTGACGGACCTGCTCCGCGCCCTGGCCGTCTCGCTGAACCACCAACTCCGCGGCACTTCGGTTCCACTCGACGCCCTGGACTCCGGCGTGCGCGAGCGCGTGGTGGCCGCGGAGCACCGCCCCGCGCGGGTGGTCCTCGGCCTGGCCGAGTGGGTCGCCCGCCTGCGCCACCAGGGCCGCCTGGGTGAGGTGCTCGTGACCTCGTTCGACGACAACCTGGACCGACTCTCGGAGGTGCTCGGCGGGTGTGAGCGCATCGCCGGCACGCCCATTCCCTATGTCTACAGCGTGATGCTGCATCGCACGGTGTACCTCTACATCCTGCTGCTGCCCTTCGCGCTGACCGGCAGCCTGGGCTGGTCCACGCCACTCGTCTCCGTCTTCGTCGCCTACACCTTCATCGCGCTCGACACGGTGACGGCGGAGCTGGAAGACCCCTTCGGCACCGAACCCAATGACTTGCCGCTGGACGCCATGACCCGCGCCATCGAGCGCTCGGTGATGGACCTCGCGGGAGAGCCACTCCCTCCGCCCCTGCTCCCGGACAAGGATTTCGTGCTGACCTGAGCCCTGGCGCGTTTTTCACTGCGAGCCCCCGCAAGACCATATTACGCTCATCATACGTCACCCGGGAGCTACCCCATGCAGCTGAAGAGCGCGGTCCCCTTGAGCACCGAGGCCAGCAGCGAGCGCGGGACGAGCCCCGGGGGAGCGAGCGGCATCCGCGAGGCCCTGCTCAACGCCCCCATCCTCCCGACGCTGCTGAAGCTGGCGGTGCCCACCACGGTGGTGCTGGTGGCGCAGGCGTTCGTCGGGGTGGTGGAGACCTGGTACGTGAGCTTCCTCGGCACCGACGCGCTGGCCGGGGTGTCGCTGGTGTTCCCCATCTTCATGTTGATGACGATGATGTCCAACGGTGGCATCGGCAGCGGAGTGGCCTCCGCGGTCGCCCGCGCGACGGGGGCGAATCGCAAGGAGGACGCGGACGCGCTGGTGTGGCACGCGGTGGTGATGGGGCTCGGGCTGGGGCTGGCCTCCACCGTGCTCGCGTGGCTCTTCGGACCGGCGCTCTACCGGGCGCTGGGGGGCGCGGAGGGGGCGCTGGAGGCGGCGGTCCGGTACTCGAACTATCTCTTCGCGGGCGCCATCCCCTTCTGGGTCGTCAACCTGCTCGCGGCGGCGCTGCGCGGCGCGGGCAACGTCAAGCTGCCGGCGACGGTGACGCTGGCCGGCGCGGGCATCCTGGTGGTCATCTCCCCCGTGCTCATCTTCGGAGCCGGGCCGCTGCCCGCGCTGGGCATCGCGGGCGCGGGGCTGGCCATGGTCCTGTTCTATCTGGGGGCCTCGCTCTGGCTCTTGCGGCACCTGGCTTCGGGCCGCACCTCGCTGCGCCTGGCGCCCGTGCGACTGGAGGCGCGGCTGATTCGCGACATCCTGCGCGTGGGCCTGCCGACGGCGCTGAGCGCGGTGCAGCCCAACCTGACGGTCATCATCGTCACGGGCGCGGTGGGGCTGTTCGGCGTGGAGGCGCTGGCGGGCTATGGAATCGCCGCCCGGCTCGACTACCTGCTCGTGCCGCTGCTCTTCGGCCTGGGCACGGCGGCGCTGACGATGGTCGGCACCAACGCGGGCGCGGGCAATTGGGAGCGCGCCCGGCGCACGGCCTGGGTGGGCGCGTGGCTGGGCTTCGGGGTGGCGGGGTCCATCGGGCTGCTCGCCGCCGTGGCGCCGAATGCGTGGCTGCACTTCTTCAGCAAGGACGCGGCGGTGCTGGCGCCGGGCGTGACGTACCTGCGCATCGTCGCGCCGTTCTACGGCCTGCTGGGGTTGGGCTTCGTGCTGGGGTTCGCGGCCCAGGGCGTGGCGCGCGTCTTCTGGCCCGTGCTCGCGGGCACCGCGCGCATGGTCGTCGCGGCGGGCGTGGGCTGGGTCGCCGTCGTGTACTTCGGCGCGGGGCTGCCCATGTTGTTCGCGCTCGTCTCCGCGGCGCTCGTGGCGTTCGCCGGCGTGACGGTGGCGGCCACCCTCGCGGGAGCCATCTTCCGCGAAGGGCCGAAGTAGTCCCCATCCAAAAGCAACGCCGCGAAGCCCGCGGGGCCGGGCTTTACACCCATGCCCGGCCCCAGGCCCCGCGCGGTGCGGCCTATGCGCCCACGACCTGCTTCGCCAGCAGGCGCACGAGCGGCACGTCGGAGGTGACGAACGGACGCGCGAGTTCGCGGCCCAGGTCCGGGTGTGCCCGCAGCGCCAGCAGCGCCCAGGCCAGGAGCGCGTACCCGTCATAGCCCGTCCAGTACTTGGAGGAGCGCGCCTCCCACTGCGTCAGCACGCCCGTCACCAGCTCGCGCAGGTTCGCCAGCGCCTCCTCGCGCCGAGCGCCTTCGGTGAGCCCGGCCATCGCGACCTCCAGCATCAACTGACCCGACGCCGCCACCGTCAGGCCGCCCACGTCGCGGAAGAGCCCGGCGATGGTATTCGGGTGCTTCTGCTTGTTCACGTCGATGAAGAACCCCTTCGAGAAGCGGTTGCTCTCGAGCAACGCGAGGGCCTTCTCGCGCGACGCGGGGTCGGCGGTTCCAGCGAGCCGACCGAGCGCGAAGCACGTCGCGGGCGAGCTGGAGAGCTTCCACGGCTTCTCCTCGAAGCGCGCCAGCAGGGGCGCCAGCGCCCGGGTCTCCCCCACCGCGCCCAGCGCGTAACAGACGGCCTCCGAGAAGGAGATGGGCGCCTCCTTGCCCACGGCGTCCACCGTGCGCTCCAGATAGCGCAGGAGCGTGTCACCGGCAGCCGGGTCCCCCAGCTCGCCGAGCGCGAAGACGAGCGCGCCGAGCATCCGGTTGCGCTCCGAATCCCCGTCCTTCAGCGGATACATGCGCAGCACCGCCAGCAGGTGCTTCGTGTTCGCCTTGTCTCCCAGGGCCTGGATGAGCTGGATGAACAGGTGGCGCTTGAGGTGGAAGCGGTCCTCGGCGAACGCCGCGTCACGGACGAGTTCGACGGCGCGAGGCTCGGCCCACGCCGCGAGCACCTCCAGCGCGATGAGGTCCTCGCCACCCTCCCCGTACCGGGCGATGGAGATGAGCAGCGGCGTGGCGCGACGGTCTCCTTCCGCGATGAGCTCCGCGATGACCCCCTCGTCGCGGTAGTTCTCCTCGTCCTTCCACGCCGACATCAGGGCGACGGTGGCCTGCATGGACGGGTCCGCCGCATAGGCCTCCTGGATGGCGGCGCCGAGCGCGGGGTCCTTCACGGCCTCCCAGGCGAGCGCGTCGAGCGAACCCTCTCGCGCGGCGCTCGCGACCTTCACCGCCGCCGCCGCGGCCTCCTTCTCCTTCGCCCGCGCACGCCCCTCCTCGTCCCACAGCGCCAGTCCCATCACCCGCTGTCGCAGGGCCTGGACGTCGGAGATGGCGCCCAGCTGCTTGCGGCCCGCGCGAAGCTCCTCCATCAGCGCGACCAGGTCCTTCACCAGGGGGGCATCGCTCAGCCGACACAGCTCCAGTGCCTGAGTGAGCCGCGCCTCGTCGCCAGCGAAGAAGCTCGCCATGCAGAAGTAGAAGGCCGCGGGCGGATACGTCTTGAACCGCTCCGCGCTCGTGGCGAGTCGCTCCTCGGTGAGCGGCGGGTTCATCTCGACGTCGAAGGCTCCGCGCAGCTCCGCGTCGGACGCGCCCACTTCCGTCAGCAACGTCACCAGCCAGCCAGCCCTGAGGTCGTTTTTGTAGGCCGGCTCCTCCTTGGCCACGTAGGGCTTCACTCCCGCCAGGGTCTCCTCGAAGCCCAGCTCTCCGACACACGTGTCCAGCTTCTGACGGGCCTGCTTGAACGTCTCCGCGTCGACCTCGCCCCGCGCATGGGCCCGCACGAGCGCGGCGCGGAAGACCAGGGCGTCGAGGTTCTCGGCCTGCGGCGCCTCGATGCCATCCGTCTCATGGTTGAAGAGATAGATTTGCGCGCGAGCCTTTCCACGCTGGGGCTCACGGGCATACAGCCAGAGGTCACCCGAGGACGTGGCGCCAATCTCGACGAAGCCGCCCGTGAGTTCCTTCCAGAGCGGCCGGTAGCTCTGGGCCGCGACGATGCGCTGCTCCATCAGGTTGCCGGGCGTCGTCCGCGGAGCATCCGAGCCGAGCGTGAGCTCCTCGAGCGGCGGGGGCTCACACTCCGCCAGCGGCTGCAGCAACTGGGTCAAATCCTTGGGCAGGGGTTGCCCCCAGGACGCGAACGCGTCGCTGATGGGCCCCCCTCGCGACCACGGCTTCTTTCCGGCCGAATGCTTTTCAACGAACGACGGCCACTGCGTTCCCAGGAACTTGCCGACCTGGCTCCAGGAGGCCGCCACGGGGGACTCACTCGACGTGGACTTCTTCTTGCTCGCCATGCGCGGCACGCTACCAGCTTGCCCGATACCCCTGGCAGGCTGTTTCAGGCGGGGCGCGCCTCCCATTTTCCAGGGCTCCTGTCCTCTCGCGGCTCACGGGATGACACGCCCGGAACACGGCTGTGACGTGTCTCACGCAGGTGACAACCGGCCTGGCCCGGCGGAGGCCCTCTGGTAGCTTGCGTCGCGGCATGGCCTCCCATCGCGACTCGACCTCCCTGGCTCCATCGACGCTCTGGCTCCTCCTCGCCTGGCTCCCATGGCTCACGGGTGCGGCGCCCGCGCCAGCCGACCCGGCGCAGGCCCTGGTGGGCACGTGGGGAAGTGAGCGCGTCCTGGGTCCGGAGGTCCGGGGCGAGCTGACGCTGACGCGCGATGCGCACGCCTGGCGCGCACGCATCGCGGGCTTCGACGTGCCCGCGCGCCTGGAGGGAAACGCGGTCTCCTTCATCCTCCCCGGCGGCCAGGGCGAGCTGCGAGGGACGCTCTCGGACGACGGCCAGCGCATCAGCGGCCACTGGATTCAGCCGCGCGTGCGCACCAGCGGCATGAAGTTCGCCACCCCGGTGGAGCTGCGTGCCCTCCGGGCCAACATCTGGCGGGGCGACGTCGCACCGCTCGAGGACCGCTTCTCCCTGTATCTGGTCATCCAGAAGCAGGCCGACGGCACGCTGAGCGCCTTCATCCGCAATCCGGAGCGAAACTTCGGCAACAGGCTGCTGTTTCGCGTCAGCGTCCAGGACGGCCTCGTCCAGCTCGTCGCGACCCGGGGCACCACGCGCCTCGAAGGGCGCTTCGACACCCAGGCCCGGCGGCTGTCCCTGTTCTACCCACCGCTGGACGCCACGTTCGACTTCACGCCCCGGGAGCGGGACCAGGCCGTGGGCCTCCATCCGCGCATCCCCGCGACGGGCGCGTACGTGTATGAAAAACCCATCGCGGAGGAGGATGGCTGGACGACGGCTTCTCTCGACGACGTCGGCATGGACGTCCAGCCCCTGCGCGAGCTCGTGCAGCGCATCCTGGACCAGCAGCCCGGCCCCGACGCGGCGCCCGCCATCCAGGGGCTGCTCGTGGCGCGCCATGGGAAGCTGGTGCTCGAGGAGTACTTCCAGGGCTTCGACAAGGAGCGGCCCCATGACCTGCGCTCCGCGTCCAAGACACATGCGCCCCTCTTGATGGGCATCGCCCTGGACCAGGGCGCGCCCTTCACTGTCGACACGCCGGTGGTCTCCCTGTTTCCCGAGTACCGGGGGAAGCTCGCCCACCTGGATGCGCGCAAGCGCAAGCTCACCGTCGAGCATTTGATGACCATGTCGACGGGCCTCGCGTGTGACGACGACGACGAGGCCTCTCCGGGCAACGAGGAGCGCCTCGATGACACGGTGCCCGACTGGTACAAGTACACGCTGGACCTGCCGATGACGCGGGCGCCGGGCGAGAAGGGCGTGTACTGCTCGGCGAACATCAACCTGCTGGGTGGCGTGCTGCGCAAGGCCACGCGGACGTGGATACCGGAGTTCTTCACCCGGAACGTCGCCGAGCCGCTCCAGCTGCGCGGCTACCACCTGGACCTGATGCCTTCAGGGGAGCAGTACCTGGGGGGCGGCATCTTCATGCGGCCCCGCGACGCGCTGAAGCTCGGGCAGCTCTACCTGTCGGGCGGCGTGTGGAACGGACGGCGCGTCGTGAGCCAGCGCTGGGTGGAGCGCTCCACGGCGCTCCACGCGACGATGGAGCCCGGCAGGACGTACGGCTATGCGTGGTGGCGCCACGAGCTGCGCGTGGGCGACCGGGTGTATTCGCAGTACGAAGCCAGCGGCAACGGCGGACAGCTGGTGATGGTCGTCCCCGAGCTGGACCTCGTGGTGATGTTCACCGCGGGCAACTACAACCACGTGGCCCTCTGGAGGAAGTTCCGCGAGGAGCTGCTCCCCCAGTTCATCCTCCGCGCGGCGCGGCCCACGTCGCCGAGCCGTAGTCCAGACGGAACGCGTCCGTGAGCCACTCCGCGAGCTGGGCCCGGTGGGCCGCGAGGTCCAGCTGAAGCGACTTCTCGCGCACCCGCTCGCGCACGCGCGTCATCACCTCCCCGCAGTCCCGCTCCTCCACCAGACGCCCGCCTTCGAAGAGCAGCTCCTGGATGCGCTTGCGACTCCAGGCGGGGTGAAGTCCGTCCTGGACGGGGACCCCTCGGGTGAAGCCGTCCACCACCAGCAGGCCCCCGGTGAAGGCCACGGGCGCGCGCAAGCGCGTGTAGATGACCCGCTCGTGCGTCTCGCTGACGTAGGCGGGAAGCTGGCCGAACAGCGGCGTGCCCCGGCCCTCCTGGACGGCCTGCTCCTCCTGCGCCGACAGGCCGATGCGCAGCTCCTCCAGCTGGAGCCGCTTTTCCGCGACGCGGTACAGACAGAGGAAGCCTCGCTGGCAGGCCGTCGACATGGCCGCGGGAGTCAGCCCCTGCGTCGATGGCTCGAACAGGCTGGAGCCACGGACCCCCGCGAGCTCGAAGGCGTGCTTGCGGTATTCGACGGTGTCGCGGAGCTGCGCGGTCATGGTGGCGTGCCTTCGCTGAAGAGATTCCCCCACAGCGTACCCCAGACCACCCCCTCACGAGGGGACCGAGTCCCTGTTGTCAGCGAGGTCGGTTGGGTGATTCGTTGCGTCCCCTGTCGCCCGCGCGATGGGGGGAATCATGAACCGTGGCATCCGAGGAAGCTCCGGCGCTTCGAGCTGGGGTCCGTGCGAGCAGCCGAGGGCTTCGCTCGACAGGGCACGGTGCTCCTCGGGGGTCGCAACCACTCCCTGGCCCTGCGCTCGGATGGGACGGTGTGGGCCTGGGGCGACAACACCCAGGGGCAGCTCGGAGTCAGCGCGCCGGCCTTCTCACGGACACCGCCCCAGGTGCCGGGCCTCTTCGGCATCACCGCCATCGACGGTGGCGACGGGCACACACTCGCCTTGAAGACAGGAGGCACGGTGTGGAGCTTCGGCGCCAACGACACGGGACAGCTTGGCGATGGAAGCCTGGGGGTCCGGCGGACATCACCCGTGCAGGTGCAGGGGCTCTTCGGGATGGTGTCCATCTCCGCGGGCGCCCAGCACTCCCTCGCCGTGAAGTCGGACGGCGTCGTCTGGGGGTGGGGAGACAACTCCCAGGGCGCGCTCGGCAATGGCATGTCCTCGATTCGGCTCCGGCCCGTTCGCGTCTTCTAGGGTTTGGGGCTCCCCGCGATTCATTCCGGGCGAATGCTGAACCAGCGACAGCGGAACATTGCGTTCGTCCCGGGAACAACGGGTGGCATGTGAGGAATTGAGCCGGCGACGACACTGTGTCCCGGTAACATTTGCATTGGAGTGGGCGCACGGCGCACCGCGCGAGCAGGCGGGCGCCGGGTTCCCTCTCGACATCCCGTCGAGCCTCGCCAGGATGAGGAGACCGCCTCCGATGAGGTGGCCACACATCTGCTTGAGAAAGGATTCGACATGACCTCCCGCTCCATTCCCTTGTTCCTGCTGGGTGCCGCGCTGCTCGGTGGCTGTGGTGGTCCGGAGACGCCGTCCTCCATCGCGGAGGAGGAAGGCGCCCTGGTGCCAGCGGTCCGCACGGAGACAGGCGGCACCGCGGCCGGCGACGTCACGGCCAGCGCGGTCTGCGACGATGTGGCGACGTGGGACCCCGCCTGGGCGGGCTTCGAGGACCAGGTCCTCGCGCTCGTCAACCAGCGCCGGGCCGCGGGCGCGGTCTGTGGCGGGGTGACGCAAGCGCCCGCGCCCGCCCTGACGCACCACGCGAGCCTGCGGTGTGCGGCGCGCAGGCACTCCAAGGACATGGGCACCAACAACTTCATGAGCCACACCGGCTCCAATGGCTCCACGCCGTGGCAGCGCATCACCGCGACGGGCTACACCTACCGGCGCGCCGCGGAGAATGTCGCGGCCGGGTATTCCACGCCGGCGGCGGTGGTCAACGGGTGGATGGCCAGCAGCGGGCACTGCACGAACATCATGAACCCGCTGCTCGTGCACATTGGCATCGGCTACTTCAATGCCCCGAGCAGCACCTACCGGCACTACTGGACCCAGGACTTCGGCACGCCGTGACGCCGAGGGAGCTTCGCCGTGGGCATGGACGCGCCCACGGCGTCTGTCTTGCGCCTCCGGTGCGGGCCACGCGAGTAGCGTCACGCGCTACACCCCGGGCGGTTTCGTGGCGCAAAAGGCCACGAGCCCCTGTCCAAAGTCAGACACACCCCCATCAAGACCTCCGCGCCAGCCCTGCTAAAACAGACATTTCACATCAACCGGCATGGGACCTGCTTGGACAGACATCCACGGACGACAACCCCTGTCGACCGTGTCTCCTGCTTCATAAGGAGTTTCCCCATGTCATATCGTTCCGTACGAGGTCTCCTGGACCTCGTCTCGCTCCCCCTGCGTTCCCTTCCGCTGTCCGTGCTCGCGCTCGGCGGCCTGTTGCTGGCTCCGTCGGCGCGAGCCGCCGCCGAACCTGGTGAAGGAGAGGAAGGCCCGGTCGCGACCATCACCAGCCTGAAGCTGGAGGAAGGAGCCTTGCGGGTAGGCATCCTCTGGTCGGACAAGCAGGCCCTTCCCGAGGGCGCGAAGCTCGTCTCCTATGACGGCAAGGACAGCGCCAATGACAGCGTGGAGGTGAGCCCGCAGCCCGGCAAGGAGTCGGAGGTCAAGCTGGAGAAGGCACTCCTGCGGCCCTGGGAGACCGGCTGGAACCAGCGGCTGGTCCTGGTGGACACCAAGGACCCGAAGGCCGAGCCCCTCGCCACCCTTCCCATCACCGTCAACCTGGACTGCACGGATGGGGACGACAAGTGCACGCTGACGGTGGCGCCCGGCGCGGCGTCCAACTCGGACGTGGTGCATTTGAGCGCGGAGCTGGATGAGGTCATCACCAAGCTCGAGGAGAGCAACCCCGACAAGGAGATTGACCTCATCGAGGCGGTGAAGGCCAACAACCCCCGGCTGCTCGGCGAGGCGCTCGCCTACACCCACGCGATGTCGAAGTACATGCTCAGCGGCCCCTGCACCTGCGTGTGGCAGGCCGTCTACACCCACAGCCCGGCCTTCCTGGGCTATGGCATCAACTTCACGAACGCCTCGGGCACCCTCGCGGGCTGGAACGGGCCGGGCGCCAAGCACTCCCTGGTCGCCATTGGAGGCAACGCGTCAGGCATCGCCACCAGCGTGACAGGCATCAGCCAGGTCAGGCTCAAGCTCAACTGCACGAAGTGGGTCTTCTATTACTACAAGGACATCATCCTCAACTGGCCCTGGGGCAAGGTGATTGTCATTCCCTTCCCCTTCCCTCGCCTCGTCCCCTGCATTTCCAGTTGCACGGCCCGCTTCGACCACCAGGGACGCGTCAGTGGCTCCACGTTCGTCACCTACACGAGCCCCGGCAGCTCCGCCACCGCGAAGGAGCAGGCCGTCTACCGCGTGGATGGCACCCCGTTGCTGACCCCGTCCGTCAGCCAGGGCGGCTCGTTCAATCAAATCAACGGCGCCACGGTCTTCTCCAACATCGGCAGCACGGGCCGGGTCGACTCGTATGGCTACGTGCAGGCGGCGGCGACCTTCCCCTACTTCGCGTCGGCCTCCGTGGCCAACGGCCACTCCATCGCCATCCACGGGTACGCCCGGTGCCCGTACGGCCCCAATGGGCATGCCGCGGTCTGGACCTACGGCACGTCGCAGGGCATCCCGCAGACCAACAGCCTGCGCTCGTCCATCCAGAACTTCTTCCTGCAGTGGGGCATCCTGACCTTGCCGTAGGCAGGAGCCGAGGCTGATGGCGCCCCGGAGGCCGGCCCCTGTCGCGGGTGCCCGGCGTCCGGGGTTCGTCGTTTCAGCCTCGCGGCGTCAGCGTCCCGACGCCTGTGCATCCACGGCGGCCAGCTCCTCCTTGCCGAGCTTCACCTCCGCGCCCGCGAGGTTCTCCTCCAGGTGCTTCACGGACGAGGTGCCCGGAATGGGCAGCATCACCGGCGAGCGGGCCAGCAGCCAGGCGAGGGCAATCTGCGCGGGCGTGGCCTGGTGCTTGCGCGCCACCGCGTCGAGCGCGCCGCCGGGCCTGGCCAGCCCGCCCGTGGCCAGGGGGAACCAGGGAATGAAGCCCAGCTTCTCCCGCTCGCAGTAGTCGAGCACCTTCTCGTGGACGCGGTCCGTGAGGTTGTAGCGGTTCTGCACCGACACCACGTCCACCACCTTGCGCGCCCGCTGGATGTCCTCCACGGAGACCTCCGACAGGCCGATGTGGCGAATCTTCCCTTCCTTCTGGAGGTCCTTCAGCTCGCCGAGCGACTCCTCCACGGGGACCTTCGGGTCGATGCGGTGAAGTTGGTACAGGTCGATGCGCTCCAGCTTCAGCCGGCGCAAGGACAGCTCGAGTTCCTGGCGCAGGTATTTCGGCGCGGCCACGGGATGCCACTCATGGGGGCCCGTGCGCACGAGCCCCGCCTTGGTCGCCACGACGACGCCCTTGGCGTAGGGGTGCAGGGCCTCGGCGATGAGTTCCTCGCTGACGTAGGGGCCGTAGGAGTCGGCGGTGTCGATGAAGTCCACGCCCAGCTCGACGGCGCGGCGCAGGACGCGCACGGCCTCCGCCCTGTCTTTCGGAGGTCCCCAGATGCCGGGGCCGGTGAGCTGCATGGCGCCGTAGCCCAGACGGTGGATGGGCAGGTCTCCGCCCAACTTGAAGGTTCCGCTTTTCTCGACGGGTCGTGACGAGGATCCGCTCATGGGACGCTTCCTCCTGGCCTGAAAGTAGGGTGTCTGGATGACGAGCCACCAGCTCGTCCGCACGGCCCGTCAGCGGGCGTGGAGGCGGGAGCGGCCAGTCGCCAGCCACCTCATCCCAGCATCGTCGGGTCGACGACGTCGAGGTCCTGGAGCGCAAGGCCATGCGTGGGGAGTATCCAGAACACGCCGCGACCTTCCGGAGACCAGCCCAGCGCCCTCCCGAGCAGGATGGCGGCGCGAGCGTCCTGAGGCACGGCGGCCGCGCAATCGACCATGCCGCCGTGCCTGTTCACCAGCTTTACCGACAGCACCGGGCCCACCGGCCGCTCGTCGTCGGTCTGGTGCCACGCGCGCAGCGACACCACGCGCCTCCCACCGATGTGGGACCAGTCGCCCGCCCAGGCGAAGGTGACGTCATCGACCACGATTCGGCGGTGCTTCTTCTTCATGCACGGAGACTCTCGGATTCACCCAAGGGCCCTGTCAACGCGGGCCCCTGGGTGGCGCCGCTATCCAAGGACTCCGGGAACGCAACGGGCGCCGGTGTCGAACTCCCGCCCAGGTCCTGGTGGCGAGAGCAGCAGGGTTAGTGGTGATGGGTGGCCCCGGCAGGTGGCCGCACCGCACGTGCCGTCAGGGCCCCGCCGGTGACGTCCACCGCGACAACTTCCGACTCCTCCAGCTCGCGTTCCAAACGCTCGACGACACGCTCGCTCACCACCACGACGGACGCACCGCTCCGCGCGAAATCGACGGTGGGCACTTCACTCAGGCGAAGTTGGCCAAAAGGGGGCAGCACAAAGCCCGTGCGCCCGCAGGTACTGCAGGGCTCATGGGCAGCGGCTCCCGAAATGCTTCCGCCAGGCCGCACCTCAAGCTCGACCAGGTCACGCATCCCAGGACGCGCCTTGAAGCGCGTCGCGACGGGGATGAACCCCGTAAGCCCCTTGAGCCGCGCCACCACTGCCGGCTCCATCAGGAGCATCCACGGCACGTGGATGACCACGGGGGGAAATTTCCCACGGGCCCTGCCAGTCAACGCGCCAAACCCCGTGCCTGGTTTAACGATGGCTCCCGGCGGAACCAGCGGTAACACGCGCTCTCGCAGGCGCACGAATTGGTCCCAGGGCACGCACCGCGGCTGCTCGAAGTCCCGACGCTGCGGCAGTTCGGAGAGGTCGACCGTCGGGTAGTCGTACCCTCCACCTCCCCAAGCAGTCTTGCAGGTAGGGCACTCCACTCCGGGAAGTACCCACTCCCGTCCCAGGTCGTAGGCACCGGTCCACCTCGACGGCTCGACGCCTCGCTGTGTCAGCGTGTAGTACCGCATTCAATCTCCCGCCGCAGCGGACAGCGCCAGTCGCTTCCAGTACGTCATGGGGACGCCGATGAGACCATAGCGCTCGACCATTCGTCCGCCCTGCTGGAAGTGGTCCTCACGTGTCGCGTCCAGCTGGTGTGCGCGTATCCAGTCGTACCAGTCTTTGTTCCACGGGGCACCCGCTGTTCCCGCATGAACCCGCCGGTGTTCCGCGACGTCGACGAGCAATGTGTACTGGTGGATGTCAATGCCGACGCCCCGGAAGTACGCCTCAAAGGCGCGCGGGAAGATGTGGTGTCGCTCCTTCTCGCGACGGCTCCAATCCGCGATGGCCTTCCGCGCCGCCTTGACGCTCGGCAGACTGTCGCGCCGGTACCACGGGATGATGAACACCGGCTGCCGCCCTGGAAGGGGAACAGCTCCGCCCCAGTACCTCTGGATGCGCGCTGTCGCGCCTCCTGCGGCCTGCGCGGGTGGGAATCTCAGTGCATACGGCGGCGAGGCGAGGTCCTCGCAGCGGTAGAGGCCACACTCCTCCTCGCCACAGGAAGGGGCGTAGCAGCCTTCGTCGTTGTCCCCGGCTGACTGCGCGCAGTCCTCCGCCGAGTCATCCACGCTTGTGTCGAGCAACTCACCGGCACGGCTGTACTCGGGTGCTCCGGCGCAGCCGGTGACCCATAGCAGGACGATCCACCACCTGTGTGTCGTCATTCCGGCCCCCCGGGCAATCATCATCGTGAAGATGCCGAGGTGCCGCGCTCGCGTGACACCGCGGTGCGAGCGTGTTGTCGGACATTCACCACTTCATCGTCGGGGTGACCCACTCAACCCGCAGGTGCGTTGGAGCGCGAGCACGTCCCCATCGAGCCTGGACGAGGGAAGAGCCCTCCCCTCCTCGACGGTGACGAACGGCCCATGGAGGACCTGGTGGGCGCTTCCGATATTCTTCGGGCGGCCGGACGTTCCAGCCCCGCCTGCGGAATTTCGAAGGAAGAGAGCCCTCCGATGCGTCGAGCCCTGGCCGGTCTCGTGTTGCTCCTCGCGGGATGTGCGACGACCGCGCGTCCCACACAGGCGCCAGCCGTGGCGGAGGCCGCGCCCCCCGTCGCACCCGAGCCCGAGCAGCCCCGCTACGAGCACATCTTCATGATACCCGTGGACAAGGCCCTGGCCGAGGCCACGAAGCTCATGACGGAGAAGGGCTGGGTCCTCAAGCCCCTCGAGGACCCGAGATATCTGCTGACCGAGTGGCGGACCGCGCAGCTCAGCGCGCAGTCCTGGGGCTGGCAGAGCGACGGTGACTCCACGCGTTACCTGGTGGCCGGCGAGCTGATCTCCGAGCGCGAGTCCGTCATCCGCATCTTCCGCATGAAACGCGTGGCCTTCAGCAACGACGTTGAAATCAAGCCCGAGGCGTCAGGGGAGCTGAACTCGCGGTTCATGCTGATGGAGCGGTTCGAGCAGAGCTTCGTGAGGCGAGGCGCTCCCGTGGAGCTCGCCCAGCGGGAGCGAGATGTGGCGCCCTGGGTCGAACTGAACGGAGCCGTGCAGGGCACCCGGGATTTGGAGCTGGAGCAGACACTCACCCTGCGATTGGAGTCACGCCCCTCGCTGGAGACGCTCACCGGCTCGCTCCGCCTCGCACGCGATGACTCGTTCGCCAGGGACCCGTCCTTCTATCTCACGCGCTGGAAGGACGAGGTGCCGGAGCCCTGCGCGCGGGAAGTCGCCGGCTTCCAGTCACTGCTGCGGCCCGGGCTGACGGTGCTCATCGGCGAGCAGCTCGGCACCCGCGAGATTCCCGCCACCGTGGGCGACCTGGCGTGCGAGGCCGTCCAGACGGGGCTCGGCGTCACCGTGGCCCTCGCCATCCCGGAGAAGGAGCAGGAGCGCATCAATACCTATCTGGCGAGCCCGGGACGCCCCGCGGACCAGGATGCGCTGCTGCGCGGGAACTTCTGGCGCAAGCTGCAACAGGACGGCCGGGGAAGCCGCGCGGTGATGGACCTCATCGACCGGGTCCGGGCGCTGCGTGCCGCCGGGCGCTCCGTCTTCGTCGTGGCCATGGACACGGACATGAACCATGGGAAGGCACGCGACGCCTACATGGCCCGGAAGGTGCTGAACCCGCGCAGCGCGCGCCCCCAGGACGTGTTCCTGGTGCTCGCGGGCAATGCCCACACACGGCTGGGGGACGCGGACTGGAGCGACGACTTCGTCCCCATGTCGAAGCACCTGCTTCAGAGCACCCGGGATTTGAAGGTGCTGGAGGTGGGCTACGCGCAGGGCCGACGGTGGGGATGTGACCTGGAGCTGAACGGGGAGATGGACTGCAACATCATGGGCATCACCCCGGGTCCCCAGGTCGCGATTCGCCCGGAGACGCCCGCGGCAATCCGCATGCTCCCGGAGCTGGCCGACGAGGGGTTCCACGGCTTCCTCGACGTGGGTGTGCTGACCGCCTCACTGCCCGCCATCGCCCTGCGCGGACACGAGCCACCCGAGCCCGAGGTGCCAGGAGAGTCCCCGGGCCCCGCGAACCTCGTGACTCCGACGGGGACCTCCGCGCCCGTGAACACCGTGGCTCCTCCACAAGACACCGTGCCCCCCGCGCGGCCTCCGACGCCGTAAGCCCCTGGGCGTCGCGGAGGTTGACCGGCGCCGAGGGCCTCGTCTACGTGAGCAGCCCGTGAGCCCCCCGCCCTCCATCGAGCGCTTCCCCGCGACCCGGTATCAGGGCAGCAAGCTCAAGGTCCTCGGGTGGCTCTGGGAGCAGCTCCAGTCCCTGGAGTTCGACTCCGTCGTCGACCTCTTCGGCGGCACGGGCTCGGTGTCCTATCTCTTCAAGGTGCAAGGCAAGCAGGTCCACTACAACGACTGCCTTCGCTCCAACCACCTCATCGGCAAGGCGCTCATCGAAAACCCCTCGACGCGCTTCGAGCGCGACGACGTGACGGCGCTGCTCGCCCGGCGGCAGCGGACCTATGGAGACTTCATCGCGCGAACCTTCGGTGGAATCTACTACCCGGACGACGAGAACCAGCTCCTCGACGTCCTGGCGCAGAACCTGGCCGAGCTGCCGGGTGATTACAAACAGGCCCTCGCGTACCACGCGGTGTTCCAGGCCTGCATCGCCAAGCGCCCCTACAATCTCTTCCACCGCGCCAACCTCTACATGCGAGAGGCGAGCGTCGAGCGCTCCTTCGGGAACAAGGCGACGTGGGACAGGCCCTTCGCGGACCACATCGCCAAGGCCGCCTCCGCCGCGAGTGACGCCATCTTCGACAACGGCCGGGTGAACGTCGCGACGTGTGGGGACGCGGTGCGGCTCGAAGCCCAAGCAGACCTGGCGTACCTCGACCCGCCATACATCTCGGCCAAGGGTGTTGGCGTCGACTACCTGGGCTTCTATCACTTCATGGAGGGATTGACGGAGTACAGCAATTGGCCGGAGCGGTTCGATGCCCGCTACAAACACAAACCCTACCGGCGGGTGGAGACGCCGTGGGCCAGCCCGGCGCGAATCGCGTCGGCCTTCGAGGCGGTGTTCGAGCGGTGGCGGGACAGCATCCTCGTCGTGTCCTATCGCTCGGATGGAGTCCCCTCGGTAGAGGAGTTGAAGCGGATGCTCCAGCGTCACAAGCGCAAAGTCACAATGAGAGCGCGGGACTACCAGTACGCGCTCTCCACGAACCAGACGAGCCGCGAGGTGCTGCTCATCGCCGAGTAGGTGAAGGAATCACACCACGGCGGAGCGCGCGCGCTTGAGGGCCCGCGCCGCGGCGTCGAGGAACTCGTTGCTGGCCTCGGCGAGGTCCACGGCGCGGGCATCCACCCAGCCCTGCAAGGAGTTGTAGCCCATCACCGCGGGGATGGCGACGAGCAGCCCGAAGGCGGTGGTGACCAGCGCCTCGGAGATGCCTGTCGAGATGGTGCCAATGCCGCCCGCCCCTGCCTCGCCCATCTGCTCGAACGCGGTGACGATGCCCATGGTGGTGCCGAGCAGGCCCACGAAGGGGGCGGTGGAGGCCACGGTGGCCAGATGGCCCAGGCCGCGCTTGAGGCTCTGCACCTCGCGCTGAGCCTGGCGCTCCAGGCTGCGCGCCACCGACTCCATCACCTCGTCACGACTGTCATCGGAGGAGATGCGGTACGCGGTCAGCCCCGCGCGGATGGTCCGGCCGAGGTAGCCCACGTCCGCGCCCAGCTTCGCGTGGGACGCGGTCTCGAAGTCCCCTTGAGAGAGCAACGTGGCCATCTCCGAGGCGAACCTGCGGGAGTGTCGACGGGACGCACGGAAGACCAGCGAGCGCTCGGCGAGGATGACCAATGACAGCACCGACATGATGCCCATCGCGATGACGATGCCCTGCGCGAAGAGGCCCATGTGGCCCCACAGCCCCGAGAGGGTGAATTGCATGGCGGATCCGGGACGCGCCTCCTCGCGCGTGGGGCCACGAAGGCCCCTGGGTGGGAGCACCCAGCCGCCACGGTACGCAGCCACTCGCCCACGAGGGTGTGTTCGCCTCCATCAGACGGTCATCATTCAGTCATGGGCGACGCGTGGGCTCAGAAGTAGCTGGGCGACTCGATACCTCCGCCCTGAAGGACGGTGATGAGCGAGGAGGCGCTGAAGTCGCCCTGGTAGCGCGCGCCGTTGATGAAGAAGCCCGGGGTGCCGCTGACTCCGCTGCGAACCCCGCCCATGAAGTCGCGACGGATGCGCTCCAGGTAGCGGTGCTCGGAGACTTCGCGGGTGAAGCGCTCCATGTCCAATCCCAGCTTCTGGGCGTAGGCCAGCAGTGACTCGGGGTCGAGCGCCTGCTGGTTCTCGTAGAGCATGCCGTGCATCTCCCAGAATTTGCCCTGGGCATCGGCGGCCTCCGCGGCTTCGGCGGCCTGGAGCGCGTAGGGGTGCGCCTGGGTGAGGGGGAAGTGGCGGAAGACGTAGCGCAGCTGGTCGCCCATCGAGGCCAGCACCTTGTTCACTTCCTCGTAGGCCTGTCCGCAGAAGGGGCACTGGAAGTCGCCGTACTCCACCAGGATGACGGGAGCGTCGACAGGTCCGAGGATGTGGTCATGGGAACCCACGGGAGTGCGCAGTCTGCTCATGGCCGTGCCTCCTGCTCGGTGCTCTCCTCGCGCTGACTCAGGGACGGACCTCCATCGTCTTCGGCGGTGCCCTGCTCCGCGAGGCGCTCCAGCGCGTCCAGGACTCCATCGGCACCAGGGTTGACCGCCACGGGCGAGACATAGCTCCAGAAAATCTTGCCTTCGGCGTCGATGACGAAGAGCGCGCGTTCGGAGATACCGTCCTCTTCCCGGTAGGCATGGTAGGCGCGCGAAATCTCTCCCTTCGGGTGGAAGTCGGAGGCCAGCACCATGTGGAGGTTGCGCGCGCGGGCGAAGGCCAGATGGCACCACACGCCGTCGCACGAGATGGCGACCACCTTCGCGCCGAGGCGCTCGAACTCGGGCATCAGCTCGTTGAAGAGTGCCAGCTCATCGCTGCACACCGGGCTCCAGTCGGCTGGGTAGAACACCAGCACCAGCGGGGCCCCACGGAACTCCTCGAGCGAGACCTTCTGGTCCGGAGTCACCGGAGCACGGATGGGCGGCGCGAGCGTGCCGAGAGGCAAGGGCGCGGTCGACTGTCTGGCGGAAAAGGCCATGAAATCCTCCTCGCGCAAAGCTGGGCCGTGGGGCCGCTGGCTGCACCGAGGGGCTCGGAGTCTGGCCTCTGGAACGGGCAGCGGAGGGAGCACTGCCGCCCAGTCGACCTATGCGCGGCGCACAGCCTT
Source organism: Myxococcus sp. CA040A (assembly GCF_013336725.1). Lineage (NCBI taxonomy): Bacteria > Pseudomonadati > Myxococcota > Myxococcia > Myxococcales > Myxococcaceae > Myxococcus > Myxococcus sp. CA040A. The sequence continues at coordinate 27,771 of NZ_JABUMR010000019.1, forward strand.
GAGATGGCGAATCACGTCGAGCAGCACCGCTCCGCCGAAGGCGGCCGCGGCCATGGCCCCGAGAAGGAAAAGGGGATGGTGGGTGAGCTTCAGCAGGAGAAGGGACCCTGCGAACCCACCAAGCGCCCACACCGAAGCTCGGGTGCTGCCCTCGACGATGACCCTCTGGTCGGGTGGCAAGCCACCGCCAGCGCGGGCGACCGCCGCGAGCTCCGCGCGATAGGCCTCCCGCTCCTGAGACGTGGCGCCAAACCAGGCCCAGGCATCTCTCAGGAAGAGCCCCGGAATGAAGGAGGCCAGGAGCACGAGGGGCGCCCCATGAACGGCCACCGCGACGAGGGCCGAGAAGAAGACCACGCCGATGAAGCCCTGGAACCCATGACCCAGATGGCTCGAGGGCGAGCTGATGACGTCGCCCCTGCCTCTACGCACCACAAGTCGCGGATGCCATGCCATGGGCGGAGTATACGCGCGCGCCGCCGCCGTGCTGACCCTTTGACAACGACTACCAGAGGAGGCTGCGCAGCGTGGCGCCGTCTTCCACCCGCACCCACGGCTGGACGACCTGCGCCAGCGAGGGAAAGGGCCGTCCCGGGTCGGCGACGAAGAGCATGCCCGGGTCGGCGTTCACCAGCGTCTCCTGTCCGCGCCCGTCGCCATCGGAGAAGAACACCGTGAACTGGGCCGTGGCCCTTGTCGGGTCGTAATTATCGAGCTTCGCGGGCGTCGGCATGAACCAGGCCAGGGGCACCTCCACCTCCACGGCCTCCGGGGAGGTCCACCGAATCGTCGGCGGTGGCGTGTCCTTCTTCTTGGGAGGCTTGAACCACGTGGCCACGGGCGCCCCCTGTTTGTTGCGCGCGACCCCGAGTTCCACCTGCTGGTCCCTCATGAACCTGGTGGTGCCCCACTCCATCCATCGCAGCTCGAGGTGGTCCGCGGCGAGGATGGCCTTGGGACTCGCATCCGCGGCGACCACTGTCTTGTCATCCCTCAGCCGGACACTGACCACCATCAGGTCGCCCCGGCGACGCAGGCTCACCGTCAGGTCCGCATCCTCGGGCCCCTTCCAGTTCTTCTGCCCCCAGGTGACCTGTCCCGGAGAAGGAAGCACCGTGGACTCCAGGTCCGACACCACCCGAGCCGAACCCTCCCACTTGGACTCATTCCCTTCGGAGTCAGGGTCCTCGGGGTCCGGTGGTGTGTAGTGGAACGTGGCGGCGCTCTGGGTCAGCAAATCCATGCGCCTCAAGCTGAAGCGTGGATTCACGTTGCTCGCCACGAGCATCGGGCCCTTCCGGTCGAAGCGCAGCGTCACCGATGACGAGGTCCCCGCGCCAGCACGTTGCAGGAGCAGGGTCGGCAAGCCCGAGCCGGAGGCGGTCGAGGTGGGCGACGGACAGCCCAGAGGCTCGTCCACTCCCGCGCCTCCGCTCATCGCGAAGCGCTCACCACTGGCCAGTCCCACCAGGGTGACGGGAGGTCCGTCCCAGGTTTTCGGACGGTCGACTGACGCCATGGGAAAGCAGACCACCTCGTCCTCGCGACCATCACCGTCGAGGTCCACCTGGTACCGCTCAGTGATATTCGGCGCCTCCTCCTTTACGCGCGCGTCGAACCAGCTCGCGAAGGAGACAGGTGCAGGCGCCGGTTTCGCTGGGGCGGCGGGTACGGAATGCAGGGCGACGAGCAAGGGCAGCCAGGGGACGAAGGCCATGGCTGTCTACTGAACCCTGGATGCAACAGTCTCGCAAGGACAGCCTTCAGGGAGCGCCAGCTCCACGTCCCAGGGGAGCCATGTGTCACCCCCTTGTGGGCGGTGAGCAAGACGCGGAGTACGGCGGCGGGAAGCGGAGTGTCTCCCACCACGAGGGCACGCGGTGTAGGGTGCGCGAGTGCTGCTCAACGATGGCTATGTGTACCGCGAGAAGCTCGGGAGCCGACCGGGCAGCAGCGCGCTCGCCCACCTGACGGACAAGTATCGTCACTCCTCGGAGGAGGAGTGGCGGGCGCGCTTCGCGCGGGGCGAGGTGCGACTCGACGACGTCATCGCCGACGGCTCGGAGTCACTGAGGCCGGGGCAGCTACTCTGCTGGCACCGCCCACCCTGGGAAGAGGCGGACACTCCGCGGTCCTTCGAACTCGTGTACGAGGACGCGGAGCTGGTCGTCGTGGTGAAGCCGAGCGGACTGCCGACCCTGCCCTCGGGGGGCTTCCTCAAGAACACCCTGCTCTCCTTCGTCCAGGCGCGATGGCCCGAGGCGGTTCCCATGCACCGGCTGGGACGCGCGACGTCGGGCCTCGTGCTCTTCACCCGCACCCGCGACGCCGCCGCGCGCCTGGCGAGCGATTGGCGAGAGGGCCGCGTACACAAGCGCTACCGCGCACTCGCCCAGGGAATCGCGACCCAGGAGACGTACGACATCCGCGCGCCCATCGGACTGGTGCCCCACCCGCTGCTGGGCGAGGTGCATGGCGCCACTGCACGGGGAAAGCCCTCACACAGCACGGCCCGCGTGCTGGAGCGGCGCACCGAGCACACCCTCTTCGAGGTGGACATCCACACGGGACGCTCCGAGCAGATCCGCATCCACCTCGCCTTCATCGGCCACCCGCTCGTGGGAGACCCGCTCTTCGCCGTGGGGGGCCTGCCGTTGGCGGAGCACCCCGGCCTGCCCGGAGACGGCGGCTACCTGCTGCACGCGGAGTCGCTCACCTTCCAGCATCCACGCTCGGGCGAGCAGGTTCAGCTTCAGGCGCCGCTCCCGCTCGAACTCCACGCCCAAGGATCCTCGCGGTAACGCCGAGCAACTCCCCATCCAGCGGTCGAACCGCTCGTGCGCGTCGGGCACCGGTTGCCACGCAATGGGCTGTCCGACCGTGAGGCACGGACAGGCCTCTGGCCCATCACCCAGGCGGGCCGCGTCCGCACGGGTCTGTTCGACCGTGAGGCACGGACAGGAGGTCATCGGCCGGGATGCCGCGGGCGGGCGGCCTGCGTCAGGTGCCAGTCTTCTGGCCCTGGCTCAGGTCCAGGTCCGCGAACCTCCACAGCCCCATGTGGCGGCCCTTGTGAGCGTCCTCCACCAGGTGGATGGGCTCCGGAAAATGGAACGGCGCCAGCCGCAGGTTCACCGGCCGCCACAGGCCAGTGACGATGTCCTCGTTGCGGCTCAAGCCCACATGGGTCGTCGCGAGCAGGTGCTCGGTGCCGCTGCGCCGGAGGTTGGCCAGCGCCCGGAAGATGTTCCGATACGACAGGTGGATGAACAGGTCCCTCACCATGACCAGTCCCACCTTCGGCAGGTCATCCTGGATGAGGTCTCGGACGATGAACTGGCGGCGCTCGCTTCCATGTCGCTGCTGGTTGAGCGCGATGAGGTCCGGGACGATGTCCGCGCCGATGTACTGCTCCAGGTCCAGCTCCACGTGCTGCATCCAGTTGAAGTCGCCGCAGGGCACGTCCAGCATCGTCCTTGCCTGGGCCTTGCGGAGCACCTCCGGCAACTCGCGGCGGATGGACTCCGTCGCCTTCAGCGTGGAGCCCGGCCCCGAGCGCGACTCCGAATCCAGCCAGAAGTTGTGCTGGTAGATGCGCGAGAACCAGAGCTGCCGGTACTTCTGCTCCAGCGCCCCGAACTGGGGAACGTGCTCGTTGAGCCGCGTCCGCGCCGACGACACGGCCTCGTTCAGGTACGACTTCATCGTCGACCACACCACGGCACGCCGAGGGCTCTTGGGCGAGGAAGAGGAATCCATGGTGCGAGGGGCCTTTCGCTGACGCGGAGAGAGTGAAACATTGTATGCGAAGCTTCACTCTCCGTGCCACACCCCGCCATTCCCCTCCCGGCCTCCGCGCGCGGGGACTCAGCCCCGAGCCTGCCAGGTCAGCCACTCTCCCGGACGCGCCAGCTCCACGTTCACCTTCCTCTTGCGCGCCGTGGCCAGGAGCAGCGCTTCCGCGCCCGGAACCTCCTGATAGTCCTCGGAGGACGTGACGCCGTAGTGGATGGGCACGAGGAGCTTTGCTCCCAGCACGACAGCCGCGGCGACCGCCTGCTCCGGGGTCAGGACGCCATGCACGTCACTGACGGGCTTGCGCCAGCCGAAGCGCGCCCCGTTGATGGGCAGGAACGCCGCGTCGAAGGGGCCGAACTGACGTCCGATGTGCCACCAGGACCCGTGCCACAGCGTGTCACCGCAGTGGATGATGCGGCGGCCTCCGCCGGAGACGATCCACGACACCTGGGTGTCTCCGTAACCATCCTCGGCGGGAACGGCGGTGGCGGTGAAGTCATTGAGCAGGACCGGCTCGTAGAGCGGAGCGGGCCGCACGCGGAAGCCCGACGCGGCGGCGGTCGCGGCCATGTCCGGGGGGCACACCAGCGTGCCGGTGTCGCCCAGCGCCTGACGGACGGCCATCCGGTCGAAGTGGTCGGGATGGCGATGCGTCACCAGCACGTAGCGCCCGCCGTCACCCGCGTCCATCGGGACGAGCGGATCCTTCAGCGCGGCCCCCCACACGGTGGAGTCGACCAATGGGTCCAAGAACAGCGTGTCCTGACCGAGCCGCAATCGCACTCCGGCCCAGGCCAGCCGCTGGGCGCGCAGCGTCGCGGTGTCGACAGGTTTCGTCGCGCGTCCCACGCCAGGGGATGACAGGACCGCGCCCGCGGAGAGCACGGCCGCCGCACGCAGGAAGTCCCGGCGGCCCGTCCGCGCGGGCCGAACCAGCATGTCCCCGTTGTCGATGCTCATCGCGCCACCGAGGAGGCCACGAGATTGATGCCGAAGAGGCGCACGCCGGTCTCGGTGCGCGGCTGGTGATGGCTCGCGGGTGGGAAGAACAGGTAGGTGCCTGGGCCCAGGCGCTGCTCTCCCTCGATGAGCTCACCGCTCACCACGAAGACCTCCTCGCCGGTGTCGTGGACGTCCACGGAGGGCCACTGAGCTCCGGGAGCCATGTCCACGACCCAGACCCTCACGTCACGTGTGCTTGGCAGGTCCCTGCGCAGGCAGCCAGGGCCGACGATGACGGGCTCGATGTCGTCGATTCGCACGGACGACCAGGGGGATACGACAGGGCTCTGCGGGCTCGGGAAGCTGTCGGTGTGGGGCATCTGTCCGCCCTCCTTGCATGGGGACGCCAACGTTAAGGAGGCCGAGGCCATGAGCGCAGCGAAACGATTTCTCCATGATGCTGAATGGGGTTCATGTGAAACTGCCCGGCATGCTCGAGCTCCGTCACTTCAAGCTGATTGCCGCGGTCGCCGACACCGGGAGCCTGGCCGCGGCGAGCCGGCAGCTCCACCTCACGTCCTCGGCGCTGAGCCATCAGCTCCGCGATGCCGAGGAGCGCCTGGGCGTGCAGCTCTTCCAGCGCCGTCAGCGACGCCTGCTCCTGACCGGCTCGGGCGAGAAGCTGCTCGTCTCCGCGCGGCGCGTCTTGAGCGAGGTGGCCCAGGCCGAGGCCATCTGCCGCGCGCACCCGCAGGACGACCTGCTGCGGCTCAGCACGGGTTGCTACACGGTGTATGGCTGGCTGCCGCCCATCCTCGGGCGATGGCAGGCCGAGCACCCGCGCGTCGAGCTGCGCATCGTCCTGGAGGCCACGCGCCAGCCGCTGGGGGCGCTGCTGAATGGCGAGCTGGACCTCGCCTTGACGACGGACGTCCCTCGGCAGGCCCGCCTGGCGCAGACGGCGCTCTTCGAGGACGAGCTCATGCTGGTGGTCCCCGAGGGCCACGCGCTGGCGCGACGAGCGCACGTCACGGCGCGGGAACTGGTGTCGGAGAACCTGCTCACCTATGCCGCGCCTCGGGAGCAGCTCGACATCTTCACGCGCGTGTTCTGGCCCGAGGGCCTCGAGCCGCAGCGGGTCTCCCCCGTGCCCCTCACCGAGGCGCTGATTGAGCTGGTGCGTGGCGGCGTCGGCGTGACGGCGCTGCCCGAATGGATGCTGCCGGCCCAACGCAACGGGCTGCACACGGTCCGACTCACCCCTCGCGGAATCCGCCGCCGCTGGAGCGCCGTCACCCGCGCCTCCCGCCAGCGCTCCGCGCCGCTGACGTATTTCATCCAGCTCCTGAGCGAGCGCTTCTCCCTCCAGGGAAAGGCACGGCCACGGGCGGCCTCACGAAAGGGGATTCAGCCGAACATGGAAGGCCGCGCTCGATGAACCACCCGAGGATGGAGGGGTGCGGGACCTGCTCCCGACCACTTCACCGCGGATAGGAGTCTCGAGCGTCTTGTTCGCGCGCCTGCTGCGCGTCCTTCCGCGCCTTCAGCTCGCGGTCGTACGCATCTCTCTGCTCTCGTTGCCGGAGAAGCACGGGCGGGTACTGTTCGAGGATGAGGGGCGCGAGCTGCTCCAGGGCGCCCTTGAGCGCGGGGAGCGCCACCCGGTCCTTGTCGACCAGGACCTCCCACGGCTCCGTCCTGGACTGACGGGCCATGTCGAAGGTGACGCCCTCCGTCCTCCGCTCGACGGGCACGTCGACACCGACGACCTCACTGGACTCGGCACACGAGAAGACCTTCACCGAATCCGAGGAGCCGAAGACCTGGCGACCGCCACGACGCGCGCCGTACTCAATCCTGCACGCGTCCAGGGGTTGCAGTTGTGACTGGATGGACGCCAGCTCCGCGAGGCCCCCGACATCCTCCGAGGTCCACGCGAAGTTCCGGCCGCCACGGAGAAGCATCATCGCGAGGCCCAGGACGACGAGCAGCCCCACTCCGGCGGCGATGAGGAGGGGGGACTTCGTGCGGCGGTTGTCCGGAGGCGGCATGGGCGGAGTGTGCCTCAGGCCCGCACGCAAGCGAAGCGCCGCACCCAAGACCACCGACGTCTGAGTGGCGTCGCTCTGGAAACGCGCGCTTGAAATCGTCTTCGTACGCCGGCTTCGCTACAAAGGCGTCCAGACATGCGCGGACCGAGCTGGCGACTGGTGATTCTGGCGTGGGTGCTCACCTCCTGTGCGGCGCGCCCCGCCCTCCGCCAGGCCGAGGTCCTTCAACCCTCCCCGACCGAGCAGGACCTCCGCGCACGCGTGTATCTGGCGAAGGGGGACACAGCCCTCGAGTCCCGGCAGTGGGGGCTCGCCGTGGGCTACTTCTCCGTGGCTCGCGCGACGCAGGACTCCGCCGAGGCCCAATGGGGCCTGGGCTGGGCAACGGACCGGGCCTCCCGCCAGCTCTGGACGACGAAGACAGAGGGCTCCGTGCTCGCGGCGGCCTTCTCGCCGGACGGGAAGCTGCTGGCCTCCGCGGGCTTCGACGCCGTCATCCGTCTCTGGAACACGGCCAGCGGTGAGCCGGTGGCGGAGCTGAAGGGCCATGCGGCGGAGGTGCACGCCGTCGCGTTCTCTCCGGACGGCCGCCTGCTGGCCTCCGCCGGACGACCGGGAGAGATTCGCCTCTGGGATGTTCGCAAGGGCCAGCAGGTGGCCGTCTTCCAGGGACACACCGATGTCGTGCGGGGACTGGCCTTCGCCCCCAGCGGGAACCAGCTCGCGTCATGCGGATTGGACCAGACCGTGCGCGTCTGGGACGTGGCGACAGGCACGGAGCAACTGCGTTTCGAGCACGACGCGTATGCCGTCGCCGTGGCCTTCTCGGGGGACGGCCGCTGGCTGCTGTCGACGAGCATGGACAAGACCGCTCGCGTCTGGGACCTGGAGACCCGCGAGGCGCTCCATCGCCTCACCGGCCATGAGGAGATGGTGGTGTCGGCCGCCTTCTCCGCCGATGGAAGCCTCGCCATGTCGGCGGCCTCGGACCATTCCATCCGCTTCTGGAATCCCCGGTCCGGGCAGCTCGTCGACGTGTTGAGGATTCAGGCCGACATCTCGACGACAGCCATCGACCCGCTGTTCCGGCTCGTCGTCCAGGCGGGCTGGGATGGGCGCGTGCAGCTCTTCGATGCTCGCAGCGGCGAACTGTTGGAGCGCCTGGACGCCCACCGCGCCGCCGTGGCGTGCATCGCCTTGTCGCCGGATGGACGCACCTTCGCATCCGGGGGAATGGATGGAGCGCTGCATGTCTGGGCCCGGCCCGCCTCACCCGCCGAGGTCCTGCTTCGAGGTCACGAGGCCTGGGTGGAAGCGCTGACCTTCACCCAGGAACAGGAGCTCCTCACGGGGGCGGAGGACGGCGTGCGCCGCTGGAACCTCGCGGACAGGAGCGCCCCCGCATCACGAGCAGAGCGCACGGAGGCGGTGGTCTCGCTCGCGTCGAGCCCGGACCACCGGCTTCTCGCGGCGGGCACACTGACGGGACAGGTGCGCTTGCTCGAAGCCGCCACGGGCCGGCAGCTCCGTGAGCTGTCCACGGTGAACGGCTCGGTGCGGGCGCTCGCCTTCAGTCCGGACGGGAAGGTCCTGGCCGTGGGCGATGAGCGGGACGTCTCCTTGTGGTCGGTGCCGGACGGCGTGCTGCTCGGGCGACTCGTAGGGCACACGGGGAAGCTCTGGGCCCTGGCCATCGACTCGACGGGGACGCGGCTGGCCTCCGGAGGCGCGGACAAGGTCGTGCGTCTCTGGGACCTGGCGCGGCGCCAGCCCCTGCGCCAGTGGGACGTGGGAGACCGCGTCCGCGCCCTGGCCTTCACGCCGGGCGACAACCACCTGGTGACGGCGGGGATGAAGCAGCCCATCCGGCTCTGGAACTCCAGCGATGGCCTCCTGCTGAAGAGCATGGATGAGGGCGCCGTGGGCGTGCTGTCGCTGAGCGTGTCGCCCGATGGCAGGTTCCTGGCCTCCGGCGGCATGGACATGCGGGTGAAGGTCTGGAGCCTTCCCAGCGGAGACTTGCTGGGCAGCGTCCGGGGCCAACAGGGCTTTGTCTCGGCGGTGGCCTTCTCACCTGGGATGTCCGTGCTGGCCTCGGCGTCCTCCGACCGCACCCTCCGACTCCTCCACTTCGACACCCTGGCGCATCCTCCGCCCGCGGGAGCACCACTCTCGGAGACCTTGCTGCGTCATGGGCTCGTCTGGGACGAAGCGCGGCTCGTCATCCAGAACCGCTAAAGGCCCCCGCTTCCGCCTCGGCACCTACGAGCCCGCGCGGATGAACTGCCCAAGGGGGCGAGAGTCGGCGGGGCCTGGCTCGTTGATGACAGCTCAACCGGCGACAGGTGGCCACGCGAGCATCGCGGCATCGATGATGGCGGTCAGCTTCTCGACGGAAGCACCATCGCGGGCCTGGATGGACAGGCCCTCGAGCACCGTGGTGTAGAACGCGGCGAGCTTCTCCACGGGAGTGGACTTGGGAAGCTCTCCGTTGGCGACTCCCCGCTGAAGCCGGCGCTTCAACGCGCGCTCACCGCTCAGGCGGTTCTCCGCGAGGAAGGTCCGCACCGCCTCGTTCTCCGGCGCACCCAACAGCGACGCCAGGACAATCATGCACCCGCGTGGCTTGTCGGCGGCCGTATAGGCCCGTGCATTGGCGCGCAGCATGTCCTCCACCGCCTCGCGCGCGGAGGTCGCTTCCTCCAGGCTGCGCGAGACATGGATGCCTTCGGTCCGGTCATAGAGTTCGACGGCTTCACGGAAGAGTTCCTCCTTGCAGCCGAAGATGGAATAGAGGCTGGGCTTGTTGACGCCCATCGCCTCGACGAGGTCCTGGATGGACGTGCCTTCGTAGCCACGTGCCCAGAAGACACGCATGGCCTCGACGAGCGCCTCGTCGCGGTCGAACCCTCGGGGCCGCCCCATCACGGAGACGGGCTTCTGCTTCGTCGCCTTCTTCGTCGTCATCTGTCGCCTGCTGACGCGGGTCACGCGGTGAAGCCGCCATCGACCGCGATAGAAGCCCCCGTGATGAAGCGCCCGCTCGGGCCCGCCAGATGTCCGACGGTGGCGGCGATGTCCTCGGGTCGAGCGAAGTGTTTGACCGCCATGAGCGCCAGCTCGGCCGAGACCTGGGGGCCATCCGCCGGATTCATGTCCGTATCGGTCGACCCGGGGTCGACCACGTTCACGGTGATGCCTCGCTCACCGACTTCCCGCGCCAGGCCCTTCGTGAGGCCCACCAGCGCGGACTTGCTCATCGCGTAGAGCGTGACGCCGCCATAGGGAACGCGCTGAGCGAAGCACGAGCCGATGGAGATGATGCGGCCACCGTGGGTCATGTGGGCGAGCGCGGCTTGAGCGGCGACGAACACGCCTCGGACGTGGACCGCCAGGGTCCGGTCGATTTCCTCGAGGGAGACTCCTTCAAACGGTCCGGACGGAAAGATGCCGGCGTTGTTGACCAGGATGTCGAGGCGCCCCAGCTCCGACACCGTGCGCTCCACGGCTTGCCGGACAGCGTGGGGGTCACCACTGTCCGCCTGGATGGCCACGCAGCGTCGGCCCTGCGCCGTGAGTTCATCCACCAGCGCGGCCGCCTTCTCCCCGGAGCTCGCATAGGTGAAGGCGACGTCCGCGCCGCCCCTCGCCAGATGCCGGACGATGGCAGCGCCGATTCCCCGCGTACCACCCGTCACCAATGCCGCCTTGCCACTGAACTCCGCCATGTCGGCCTCAACTTATGTACCGGTCGTTTAAAATATCTAGAGCCCGAGGTCTCCCTCGTCAACACTTTTTAACCGACCAGTTCATATGTGCGTGTGGGCCGCCCCGCGCATCGAAGTTCCATTCGATACGCTCGGGGCCCGTGCGCTGTCAGCGTGTCGCCTTCGCGTGTGCGTCCTGCCTCAGTGGACAGGACGGACTGGGACGTGCTCACGCCTTCGGTTCATCGTGAGGCGTGCTTGTCGGGCGAGGAGGCAGCATGGGTGGCGCCCCCTTCTGGGCTGGCAGCGGGGTCTCCCGGGCAAATGTGGCCGTTGCGTCCGCGAGCACCTGCGTGGCCGACTTGCCCGTGTCTGGCAGCTCATCGCGCAGGTGGAAGGAGAAGCGGCAGACGACGCCCAGCCAGTAGCGGATCGACTCGATGGGGAGTGAATCGACTGACTTCTCCAGGTCGAGCTGCGCCAGGGTCCGCGCGAGCTGGGCAAGCCGGGTATCGCTTGCGAACAAGTCCCTGAGCTCGCCCCAGTTCTTCTGGGTCAGCCCTGGGTCCTTCGCCCGTTGCAGGACGTGCGAGAACTCCTCGGGGAAGCCGATCATCATCGCCAGCAAGGTGACCACCAACGGGTACTCCGCGGGGCCTGCCTTGCCAAGGAACGCGGCCTCGCGTGACTCCGAGAGGCGCACGCGCAGGAGTCGGTAGCAGTTCGCAAGCCGGTTGGTCGCGCGGGGTGTGGGAATGAGCCGCCACATGCGCTTGATGACCGCGACTTCCGTGGGGGAAAGCTGGAGCAGCCTGGGCCGCAACTTCAGCATCGGCTTGGGTGCCACCACGGCGGGCTGCTTGTTCGTGCCCCCAGCCGTGGGATGAACGTCCCGCTGTGGCCCCTGCATGGGCGGCACGGGAGGCCGCGCTGGCGCCTCGGGCGACACCGCGAGGGGGCTCGTGGACGGCGTCACGTGGGCCGGAGGGGCTGTTCCCTGGCTTTTCGTCGCGGTGGGCAGGAGAAAGTCGATGAGCTGTCCGAACCCATCCGCCTCCATGCGATGAAGCGTGAAGGGGATTTGAAAAATCTTCTCGAGATACGCCTGCGGCGTCGCGGCGTCCTCCGACGAGAAGGCCTCGAAGCGCTTCTTCAAGGCATGCAGCAGCCAACGAGAATCCACCCCCACGACCACGACGAAGAGTGGGAAGGCGAGCAGGAGATGCACGGCCTCCAGCACCTGGACGATGCGCTCCTCGGGGCAGCGGTCGAGGTCGTCGATGTAGAGCACGATGCGGTCGACGGCCGGCAACCCGGCGCTCTGGGTGTCTCGCGCGCTTCCGAGCAAGTCGCTCAGCGCGGAGAGGTCGTTGCGTATCAGGGAGATGAGTCCCAGGTGCTGCCGGTAGTCACCACTCTGGTCCCGGTCGGAGAGGAAGTCGCGCAGTCGCTGCGTGGGATGGGCCTTGGCCAGGTCGGTCTTGAGGCGCTCGACCTCCACGCTCGCCTTGCGCGCGACCTCCTGGGCACTGGCCTCCTCCTTCTCGAGTTCACCCAGCTTCGTCTGCACGTCCTTGACCAGCGTGGCGTCTATCGTGTCGAGGTCCTTCCGCGCGGCATCAAGCGCGGCGAAGACCTTGTTCACCTTGGGAAGGAGGAAGGCGCTCCACCCCGCCAGGGACGTCAGCAGCCCGCCTACGGCGCTGACCACCTTGCCCCAGAATTCCGAGCCGAACAGCGTGGCGAGGGCGAACGGTCCCACCGTGGTGACGAGCGCGGCGAAGATGAGCAACGCCGCACGGGCGCGTCCGCCCTGTCGGACCCAGGCCCAGAGTTCGGTGAAGCGTCCCCAACCCTGGTGGAGCTGGTCATGCCACTTCAGCAACTCCTTCGGACCAAACTCGGGCCACCTCGCGGTGATCTGCTCGGAGAGCTGGGCCTTGACCTTGTCGAGCACTCCCTTGCCCACGCCTCGAAGGAAGGTCGCCTCCAACTGGCGCTGTCGCTGATGCACGTCCCGCGCGTGCTGCTCGGCCTGCTGGCGCCGGGCCTGGGCGACGGTGATTCGTCCCTGGGCGTCACCGAGGACGACTTCCGCGCTGCGGAGCTGAGCCCGGAGTTTCTCCTCCACGTCCGCTCGCCCGTTCTCCATCCCATAGCGTGACAGGCCCTCGAAGAGACGCGCCATCAGGCTCGCCCAGAGGTTTCCATCGGAGTAATGCCAGGCATTGAAGCGAATCTGCGCGATGTGACGGAAGTAGTAGAGGTTCCCGGCCGCGTCCTGCACGGGGGGCTCCTGGGCGCAGATCATCCGGAGCCGCTTCTCCATCTTCGACATGAAGAAGCTCTTGCCCGTGCCCCAGTCACCGAAGAGCCCGATGGCCAGGGGAGGCTCGACCGAGCGCGCGGCGATGATGGACGCCAGGGCGCTCACATCGGGCTCGATGTTCAGCCGGTCCGCGAGGTCCACTCCATCCACGACGTCGGAGCGAATCCCGCCGACTGGCTCCAGCAGGAAGTCCGAGCCAATCGACGAGGCAAGTCCTGCGCCATCGTTTGGCGGGGCGGCGTGTTCAGCCGGGCCCTCTGCCCCCGTGGGGGCCTGCGGTCCCTGCGTTTCAGGGAGCGGGCTCTCGTGGATGGAAGGGGACGCTCCTGTCGTGGGCTCCTCGGGTGGAAGCAAGGAGAGCAGGCGCGGAAGGCTGAAGACGATGCGCCAGGTCGCCGGTGGATCGTGCCGATGGTCGCCACCGTCCAGGAACATGACGAGTCCCTGGCGCAGGCTGTGGAGCACCTCGGAGGCGGCCTTCTCGGAGCCCATGCTCTCCGCCAGCTCCAGTTCGAGTGGAGAGAAACCTTGAAGTGCGGGGGCCAGGAGCGCTCCCGCGAGATGGCGGGCGTGGATCTCTCTTGGACTGGTCCCCGTGAACTGGGAGTAGACGCGCGCGGCCCTGAGCAGGGGGACCAGGGTCGCGTGCGTCAGGTCCACCGAGCCCCCTTTTCCCCGGGGACCTGAGACATCCATCCATTGATGCGGCCCCGGAAGCGAATCAGCCAGGATATAGATGTAGCTCGCCGAGGTATCCCGGACGCGGGCCCCCACATGACGGAATCCCGCCAGCACGTGAAGCGGCGTCACCGCCGGGCTGCCGGAGATTTCGCAGGCGGCATCCAACACCGCCAGCGTCGTTTCGCTGAGCTTGAGGTCGGAAAGAAGGCTGTCCCATTCAGGGCGCTGAAGCACGGCCGCGAGCGCACGCGCTCGATTGGCTTCGCTCAGGAGCGGATCCTCGAATCGACGTTCCGCGAGCAACTCGAAGACGCGACCTGGCAACGGGTCATTGAGGTCTACTCCTGGCAGAACACTCATGAACGATTCCCCCCGGGGGCAGCACTGGCACGACCACGCATGCGTGTATGCCCATGCTAGCGGTTCGCCAGACAGGAAGTCGAAACGGGCACGCATCGCGACGCAGGCCAGCAAGCCAGAGCGGGTCCAGGTGAAGCGCACCGTCACAAAGAATGGAGCCAGGGTGCCTTTCGACCTGGGACGGTCCGCCTCGGTGCGGGCATGAGGAGACCTGGGGGCCAACCGCCAGCAGGGGTCCGACAGGGGCCCGTGCTCCGAGGGCAGTTGCTCAGTGCCCTGGCGGTTCCCACCGTCGAACTCCTTCTGTGAGAAGGAGAGGAGACGACATGCGTGTGAAGTCTGGCCTGGCGTTGTGCTGCCTGGGGTGGTTGGGGTGTGGCGATGCACCCCTGGATGCGACGTCGCGGGAGGAGCCTGCGCTGGCCCAGGTGACGGCGCAGGTCTGCTCGGGATTGGCCCAGCGGGTGAAGATCGTCGTCCCGCCGGGAACCCCTGAGTCGCCAGCGTTCATCGTCGCGCCCTCGGGACTGGTGGATGTCCAGGGCACGCTCTACTTCGGCGTCAACTTCCAGGATGGCCGCGCCACGCTGTGGCGAAGCCAGGGGACGGACGCGAGCACAGTCCCCGTGAAGTCCTTCCCGGCGACGACGCCCGCGAGGAACCGGGAGCTGGGCCCGCTGGTGGCCACCGGCAACAAGCTCTTCTTCCGCGTCTGGAACGCGGACACGGGCCTCGAGCCGTGGATCAGCGACGGGACGGAGGTGGGCACCCACCTGGTGAAGGACGTGACGCCGGGGCCAGGAGATTCGCAGATGTCGCTCGTGACGGCGCAGAGCGGCGCGGTGACGTTCTTCCTCTCCGTCCCGCTGTCGTCGCCACCCAGGACACAGGTGGAGCTGTGGCGCTCGAATGGAACGGCGGCGGGCACGGTCCAGGTCGTGAACTTTGGCACCGAGGCCTCGCTGTCATCACAGTCCATGCGGGTGGGCAACGCGCTGCTCTTCTTCCTGTCGCAGCCGGATGGCGGCACCACCCTCTGGCGAACCGACGGAACAGCGGGAGGGACGGCCTTCGTCAAGCGCCTGGATTCGGGCGTGGTTCCCGTGGGCGATGTGGGCTCCACGGAGGATGGCGGGCGGGCCCTGTTCACCCTCCACGACGGGGCCAATACGGAGGTGTGGAAGACGAACGGAACGGCGGCGGGGACGGTCCGGCTGGAGACCTTCGGCAAGAGCATGAGGATGCTCGGCTCGCTGGGCGGCTTCGTGTACCTGACGAACGCCGACCCCGCCACCCAGCGCCTGGGGCTGTATCGCGTCGCGCTGGCAGGCGGTGGAAAGGCAACCATCACCCAGCTGCCGAACCCGTTCGCGAACCAGCCCGACGCGCTGCCCTTCCTGCAGGAGGTGGCGCGCTCCAATGGAAAGCTCTACTTCTCCGTGGCCATCAGCAGTCCCAGCCCCAGTCCACGAACGGTGCGGCTCTGGGTGACGGATGGCACGGCCGCGCAGACGCGGCAGCTCCCCGGCTTCCTGAGTGTCTCCGACGAGTACATCTCGCCTGTCTTCGCCACGGGCGCGAGCGCGGTGCTCTTCAGCGCGGCGCCGTTGACGGCGTTCACCAACCTCTGGGTAACCCGAGGCACGGACGCCACGACAGCGGAGGTCACCACCAGTCCTCCCCTGGAGACCTCCTCCCCGTTTGGCTTCGCGCGCAGCGGGACCCGCGTCTTCTACGCGGCTCGAGACGACACGAGCCGGTACCAGCTGTGGGCCGTACCCGCCAACATCTCCTGTACGCCGTAATCGCGTAAGGGGCCCTGGCGTGCGTGGGCGCCGGGGCCGTGGCAGATGAGCTCGCACTCTGCCCCAAAGGGCGACACGACCTCTCCCCTGCCCCCCTTGACAGGATTCTCGAAGTCGTTATTTTGAAATCCATCAAACAATCAAAAGGTAGCGATGCGGACGCAGGAAGTCTTCAAGGCGATTTCGGACCCGACCCGGCGCAAGGTGCTCAAGCTCTTGCAGGGCGGCTCGAAGAGCGCGGGGGAGCTCGCGGAGGCGTTCGACATCACGAAGGGGTCGTTGTCGCATCACTTCAACGTCCTCAAGGCCGCCGACCTGGTGCGCTGCGAGCGACGCGGACAACAAATCGTCTACTCCCTCAACACGACTGTGTTCGAGGACGTAGCGGCCCTGCTTCTCGACCTCTTCAAGGTCGACAAGCCGAATGGAGAAGAGCGATGAGAATCAGCCGCGCGAACGTGCTGAGCCTGGGACTCGTCATCGCGTCGTTCGTGATGGCAGCCGTGCTCTACAGCCGACTCCCGGAAGCGATACCCACCCACTGGAATGCGCGGGGAGCCGTGGATGGCCACACGCCGAAACCGTGGGGGCCCTTCGTCCTGCCCTTGATGATGGCCGGCATCTCTCTATTGCTGGTGGTGCTCCCCCGGATTTCGCCCAAGGGCTACCGCATGGAGCGGTTTCAGGGTGTCTTCGAATTCGTCCTGGCGACGACGCTCGCGTTCCTGTTCCTGATGAATGCCTTGCTCCTGCTCGCGGGCATCGGGACCGCCGTACCCATGGAGCGAGTGGTTCCCGCGGCGACGGGTCTGCTCTTCGTGCTCCTGGGCAACGTCATGGGGAAGCTCACCAAGAACTTCTTCGTTGGCATCCGAACCCCCTGGACGCTGGCGAGCGACGAAGTCTGGCTTCGCACGCACCGCCTGGGAGGAAGACTCTTTGTCCTCGCGGGCATCATCATCTTCGTCTCGGGGCTGCTGGGCGCAGGGCCGCCCCCCGTGCTCGTGGCCGTTTCCATCGCCTGCATCATCCCTGTCATCTACTCGTACGTCCTCTATCGCCGCATCGAGGGGGGCAAAGGCAGGTCGACGAACAACGAAGGCCCACGACGTTTCGTGTGACGAGGAGAGCCACATGCTTCGCGCTGCCTGTCGCCCATCAGACGCCGCCCCTCATCGGGCGAAGATGCTTGGAGTCATCACCCTGGTCGCCGCGGCCTGTGCGAGTTCGCCAGAGCCGCGTGTGTCGGAGCCCGCCCCCGCGAAGGCCGTCGTGCAACCCACGTCCGCCACGTCCGCCGTCAACGGCGCCGCGTTCCGGACCGAGGAAGTCTCCGTGGGACGAGCGCCGTTCCTGCTGAAGGGCACGTTGACGGTGCCGACCGGGAGCGGCCCATTCCCTGGCGTCGTCCTGGTCCACGGCTCCGGTCCCCATGACAGGGATGAGAGCATTGGCCCCAACAAGCCCTTCAAGGATATCGCGGAGGGGCTCTCATCTCGCGGCATCGCCGTCCTGCGCTACGACAAGCGAACCTTTCAGTACGGCCCGCAGCTCACGAACTTCTCCATCGACGATGAGGTCGTCGTGGATGCAGTCGCGGCCGTGGGCGTCCTCAAGGCACGTCCGGAGATTCATCCCGAGCGGGTCTTCGTGGTGGGGCACAGCCTGGGCGCCCTCCTCGCTCCGGAAATCGCGGTCCTCGCGGCGCCCGTCGCGGGCGCGGTCCTGTTGGCGCCTCCCGGACGTCCGCCCTGGGACCTGGTGCTCGCACAACTGAGGTATCTCGAAGTACCGGCCGAGAAGCTCGCCGAGTTCGAGCAGACCGTGGGCCTGCTGAAGGCAGGAAAGCTCGGCACCGGGACACTGCTGGGAGCGCCCGCCGCGTATTGGCAGGACTGGGCGTCACGCGACGGCGTCGCCATGGCCCGGAAGCTCCAGCGCCCCATCCTCATCATGCGAGGCGCACGGGACTACCAGGTCACCGACGAGGACCTGACGTCCTGGAGAAGTGGTCTCGAAAGCGTTGCCCAGGTCGAGGTGGTGACTGTTCCGGAGAACAATCACCTGTTCATCAAGGGCACCGGCAAATCCGGGCCCGCCGAATACGCGGTCCCAGGTCATGTGGACGAGCAGGTCGTCGAGAAGCTCGCGTCCTTTCTCCTCTCCAAGCCGTAGCGCCGGCTCCGTTCGACGTGCGCCCTGGGGGGCATGGTAGACAGAGGGGCATGGATGCGACGCACGCTCCGTGCCCCCTACATCCCGAGCGCCCCGCGGAGGGGACCTGCAGCCGCTGTGGCACCTTCCTGTGTGAAAGGTGCCGCAAGTGGCAGGTGGGACGGATGCTCTGCTCGCGCTGTCACACGGTGGCGTTGGGGGAGAAACCCTCTCAGCGCGCGACGCTGGCGCTCATCTTCGCCACCGTGGGCTTCATCGGCTTCGTGCCGGGACTCGTGGGGCTCGTGCTCGGCTACCAGGAGCTGGCGGCCATCCGGCGCGGCACCTCACCGGGCTCGGGCGAGGGCTGGGCCCTGCTCGCTCGCAACGTGGGCTGGTTCCACCTGACGGTGCTGCTCATCATCGGACTGGGATGGATGGCGCGGAGCTGAGCTTTGCATCGCCCCTCTTCGGACGGCTAGCGTCGGCCTCCCGACCCGGTCCGGGTCGGAGGTGGGGGCTTCACATGGGTGCGAAGAAGCTGGCGCTGGAGGAAGGCGGGCCGCAACGACTGGAGCTGTCGTGGGGACTGGCCTGGAAGAAGTTCACGGTCATCCTCGATGGCAAGGTCGTGGGGACCACGGACGGCGGGTCGTCCGAGCTCAAGAAGGGCGTGAACTTCACGCTCCCGGACGGAAGCACCCTGAGCGTTCAAATCCAATCCGGGGTGTTCAACGTGGAGCTGGCGGTGCTGCGCAACGGGCTGCCCCTGCCCGGGTCCTCCACGGACCCCGAGCAGCGGATAAAGTCCGCCGCGTACATGCTCTACTTCCTGGCGGGCTTGAACACCCTGCTCGGCGTGGTCGCCATGGTGACGGAGAATGAGGCGCTGACAGCCCTGGGGATGGGCGTGGGCTCCCTCCTCTTCGGCGCGGTGACCGCGGTGTTTGGATTCTTCACCTATCGCGGCACCCGCGCGGGCCCCATCCTCGCCATCCTCCTGTACCTCAGCGACACGGTCCTGACGGTGATGGACACCATCAACCAGGGCGGCAAGCCCCAGGTCTTCGGCCTCATCATCCGCGCCTATATCGTCATCACGCTCGTCAAGGCGGTGCAGGCCGCGGGCGAGCTGAAGCGCCGTGGCGAGGCGGGCGTGTCGCTCCAGCCCTGACGCCCGAATCCCAGACGCCGACGCGCCTGGCGCGCGGTCGGCGTCAACGGACCACTTGCTCCCGCTGCATCAGGGGCGCGACCTGGCGCTGGATGGCCTGCAGTTGATGGAGCTTGTCCCTCAGCGAGTCGCGCAGCTCGCGCATGTCGGTGTGGATGACCTCGTCATGCAGGTCCTCGATGCTTTCAGCCAGACAGGCGTAGAGGAGATGAATCTGCTGCTGGGAGAGCTCCAGGACCATGGGACACCTCTCTGACAGCGGAACAGCGGTGGCACTCATCCCTCACACCCGAGGGAGCGGGTGCGAGCGCGTCAGGCTCGCGAGGGTCGCTGCTGCTGCCCCCCCATGCCTGGTGCGCAGGCGGTCGCGAAACACCCCGAAAGGTAGCACGCGCGCACGCACCGCCCCGGTGCCCCGCATGGCGGAGTCCGTGAGGTGTTCGCTGTCTGACATTGGAGGAGCGAGCCGCTTGCGGGCTCACGCGTCCAGGAGGTGCGCAGGGGCCAAGGGCCCGCGTCTTCCTCCCGTCGGAGCTTCCGAGGACCCACGCGGCCCCTGGAGGAGGCCGCGAGGTCCGTGCCACTGACTGCCATGCGGCGCCTCGGAACCGAGGCGCCGCGCCACATCACGCGGACTACCGGAGCGCGATGAGGGAGGCCACGAGCAGCGAGACGACGCTCATGACCTTGATGAGGATGGCAACGCCAGGACCCGAGGTGTCCTTGAACGGGTCGCCCACCATGTCGCCGACGACGGCGGCCTTGTGGACGTGCGAGCCCTTCGCGTGGCCCGGCAGCTTGCCCTTCTCGATGTACTTCTTGGCGTTGTCCCACGCGCCACCCGCGTTGGCCATGTAGAGGGCCATGGTGGCGCCGACAACGAGCGCGCCCGCCAGCAGACCCGCCAGCGCGCTGGGCCCCAGCACGTAGCCCACCAGCGGCGGGGCGACGACGGCGACGAGGCCCGGGAAGATCATCTCGCGCAGCGCGCTCTTGGTCGCGATGTCGACGATCTTCTTGGGGTCCGGGTCCGCCTTGAGCTCCATCAGGCCCGGAATCTCGCGGAACTGGCGGCCAATCTCCTCGACGATGGCACCCGCCGCGCGACCGACGGCGAGCATCGTGGAGGCGCCCACCATGAACGGCAGGATGGAGCCGAGCAGCAGGCCCACGATGACCTTCGGGTTGGTCAGCAGCAGGCTCATCTCCGGCAGACCCGCCGCGATGCGCGTGTGGTTGACCTCCATGTTGAACGCCGAGAAGAGCGCGATGACGGTGAGCGTCGCCGAGCCGATGGCGAAGCCCTTGCCGATGGCCGCGGTGGTGTTGCCCACCGCGTCCAGCTCGTCGGTGATGGCGCGGACCTCGGGGCCCAGGCCGGACATCTCGGAGATGCCACCCGCGTTGTCGGAGATGGGGCCGTAGGCGTCCACCGTCATCACGACGGCGGTGCCACCCAGCATGCCCACCGCGGACAGCGCGATGCCGTACAGGCCGAGCGCCTGGTCGGCGATGTAGGCCACCAGCGCGATGGTGGCCATGGAGATGCCCACGCTCTCCATTCCGACGGCGAGGCCGCGGATGAGGTTGGTGCCGGCGCCGGTGATGGACGCCTCCGCGATGCGCTGCACGGGCGTGGAGGACGTGTAGTAGTCCGTGACGAGGCCGATGATGGCGCCGCCGAAGGCGCCCGCGGCCAGGGCCACCGTGATGTTCTGGGAGAGTCCGAACACGTTCATCATCACGAACGACAGGCCCACCAGGATGACGGGGGGCAGGATGAGGGCGCTGCGCAGCACCTGCGCGGGGTTCATCTTCTTGAGGGCGCGCGCGATGAAGATGCTCAGCAGGCTGACGATGAGGCCCACCGCGGACAGCACCAGCGGGAGCACCACGCCGGCCACCTTCGCGCCTCCCGTAGCCGAGGAGTCGACGACGAGGCGGGAGAGCTCCGTGGCGTTGGCCGTCAGGGCAATCGCCATGGCGGCGACGATGGCGGCCACCATGGACTCGTAGATGTCCGCGCCCATGCCGGCCACGTCGCCCACGTTGTCGCCCACGTTGTCGGCGATGACGCCGGGGTTGCGCGGGTCGTCCTCGGGGATGTTCTCGATGACCTTGCCGGCGATGTCGGAGCCGACGTCCGCGGCCTTGGTGTAGATGCCGCCGCCCACGCGCGCGAAGAGCGCGATGGAGCTGGCCCCCACGGCGAACGAGTGGAGGATGGGCGACAGCTGCGCGTGGCCCTTGAAGAAGTAGTAGACGCCGCCCATGCCAATCAGGCCCAGGCCGGCGACGGCGAGCCCCATCACCGCGCCGCCATCCAGGGCGACCAGGAGCGCGTTCGGCTTCGAGCCGGTGCGAGCGGCCTGCGCGGTGCGCACGTTCGCGAACGTCGCGGCCTTCATGCCGATGTAGCCCGCGAGCAGCGACAGGAACGCGCCCACCACGAAGCTCACGCTCGCGAGACCGCCGAGGGCCCAGCCGATGAACACCGCGATGACCGCGCAGTACACCGCGAGCACCTTGTACTCACGGACGAGGAACGCCATCGCGCCTTCGCGGATGTAGCCCGCGATGCGATTCATCGTCGCGTCGCCGTCGGGGAGTGCCTTGACCCGGAAGTAGAAGAACGCAGAGAAGAGCAGCCCCACGGCGCCGATGACACCCGGTGCGATTGCCCAGAAATTCGACTCGAGACTCGACAACTCCATCCAATCCTCCAGAGCAGTCCCCGGGGCTGACATCCCCCCTCTGGGGCGCTCGCGTGCCGCGCACGTTGCGAGCAGGCCCTATACGGGATTTCCACCGAACCTGGGAGCCTTCTGGGAGCGATCAGGGAGGCGGCCTGTCGAGGGAGGGCGCTGGTGCAGGGAGGCGAAGAAGGGCTCATGACGCCCGCTCTCACGCCTCCACGGGGAAGGGCTTCACTCCGAGTCATTCTCGGCGAGCGCCTGGCCGGGGAGCGGGGAGCATCCGCTCCCAGTGTCACATCCCAGGCGGGAGCCAGGCCGCACGCACCCAGAGCGAAATCATGGTCTGTGTTTCACCCGTGGGGTGAATCCCGACTTCTTCGTCCGCGCCCGTTTCACCGGGCGGAAGCGGTGCTCAGCGCCTGTATCAGGGCTCGCGGAGACGACGCCTGCCCGCCCTGGGAAGGGCGGATCGGCTGTCCATCTTCTTGGTGGATGTAGACATGTTTATCTCGAAATCTCTTATTCCAGAGAAGACGTGAGCGCCACGCATGCGCCCCGGCCCTGGCACATGCGTGGCGGCACCGGCGAAGACGGGAGGCGCCGCTCAGCGACTCGAGGACGCGGGCTTGTTGGGGGGCTCCGCGCGCAGAATCTGGAGCGCGCGCTCCAGCAGCTCGTCACGCCCCGCCTGGAGTCCCGCCACCGTCGGCCGCAGCTTCACGTCGGGCTCCAGGCCCTTGCGCTGCAGTTGCCGGCCGTCCCCGTGGAGCACTTGCTGACCGGTGAAATAGAAGGAGATGTCTCCGGGCAGTATCGCCTCGGTGACGTCGCCATTGGTGCCCGCGGTGGCGCTGCCCACGAAGACGGTATCCGCCGCGGCCTTCAGCAGCAGCCCGGTGTGCTCGGCCTGGCTGATGGTGCGCGAGTCGATCAACGTCACCGTGCGGCCCCGATACTTGGGGAGGTCCGTCTCCCGCAGCGAGTCGACGTACTTCACCCAACCGACGTTCTGTCCTCCCGCGTAGGGGCGCATGTACCAGGCAAAGGGGCGTGAGCCCTTCACGTCGAAGTAGGGCCCGAGCGCCCACATCGTGCCGCGGGGATAGGCGCGCAGGTCGAACACGATGCCGCGTGTGTCCTTGAGCTTCTCGAACATCGCGGGCACGTCCTGGACCTCCAGCTTCCCCAGGTCCACGAAGCCGAGGTTTCCCTCCAGCAGCCGGTAGGACTCCGCCTTCGAGGGAGGCAGATTCCGCCGAGACGTGCGGACGAGCTTCGCCTCCTTGGGCCCCTTGGCACCTCGCACGCCCAGGACGGCGGTGGAGCCCACCTCGCCCCCGAGCGCGATCTGCAGGGTCAGGTCCCTGTGGTAGCTGGCGAGGGAGGCCGCCACGTAGGGGGCGAACCGGCGCGCCCGTGCGTCGATGGGCTCCCCGTCGACCTTCTCGATGATGTCACCTGGAACGAGCCCCGACGCGGCTGCCGCTTCGTGCACCTCCACCACCACCGCCTTGCCGTCGAGGTCCGTCACCCAGACCGGCGGGATGGCACCGTAGAACCGCTGGAGCTCCGGGTGGCCTCGCACCATCGCATGGGCGTCCTGGAGCCAAGTGGTCGCCTCGGCCAACGCGAGCACGTACGCCTTCGCGTCCTTCGCCGCCTCCAGCTTCTCGAGCAGCCCTGGCAGGCGGCTGTCCCAGGGCCGGTCCATCAGCTCCGTGTAGGCGAAGAAGAAGCGCACCACCGTCCACAGCTTGGCCCCGGCCAGCAGTCGCATCTCACGCGAGGGATAGAGCGCGTCCTTGTAGGTCGGCTCCGGGCGCCAGGGGAGCGCGGGCCGGGGGAGCGCGGCCGAGGCCTTCGGCTTGGGAGGCGGGCGGGAGGCCAGCAGGAGCGCCTGGCGCATCCCTTCATCCGGGCCCTCCAGACGAACACGCGCGGGGCGACTCACGTCCGCCTCCAGGGGCAGCACCGGCTCGTCCACGCTCAGCAAGGCGTTGTAGCCCTCTCCCAGCGGCAAGGTGTCCTGGTTGTTCATGGCGCCGTCATCGAGTGGGCCTTCGGCGACCAGGAGCGCCTTGCCGCGAGCGCGCAGGGCCAGGACGGGCTGGTCGATGGCGGAGTCCGTGTCGACCAGGAAGACGAGCAGCGCGGGCTTCTTGCCCGGAGTGCCCGTGACGACATCGTCCGTGGGTATCCTGAACTCACTGCCGTAGAAGCCCTGCATTTCACCCTGTGGCCGCAGGCCACTGTGGCGAACATCGCGCAGACCGGGAACACGCAGCTCACCGTCGACGAGGTGGGGCAACAACGACGCCACCATCCAGGCGAGGCCGTAGCGCTTGAGACCGCGCATGCGCAAGTCCAGCACCACCGCGCGAGCCTTCGCCGCGTCCGCGTCCAGCGTCGTCCTCAACTCCTGCAACGACGTGGAGCCCTGTGGCCCCAGGAGGTTGCGCAGGTCGAGCACGAGGACATCCTTCTCCCAGCTCTTGAGCGCGCGAAGCGTGGGGGGCTGGCCCGCGTCAGGACGCTTCTCGGACTCCACTCGCGTGGCCCCGTCTCCCAGGGTCGCGAGCATGCCCTGGACCGCGGCGGCATAGGCCGCCGAGTCCCCCGCCGCCTCCACCTTGGGCAGCGCGGAAAGGAACGCGGCATCCCACTCGGCGGGCATGGAGAAGGCCCTGGGGTGGCGGAACCGGACGTCGCCCCACAGCTTCACCAATCTCACCCGACGTTCGGCCCGGAGCGTCTCCGGCGACACCGTGACGGGAGCCTGCGCCAGGGCATTCCCCGTGACGAACAGGGCTCCCAGGCTCAACACCGACATCCATCGCAGCCAAGCGCGCTTCATCGTGCCAACCCCCATGTCGCATGGAGCCTGCGAGAGTAGCCCAGTTTCAAGAAGCCTTCGAAGGGATGGCGGCGGCACCTCGAATCCGCCACGGAGTGGGCGGGGAGCCCTGGCCCAACACATCACAAACATCATCGCCATTGAGGTCGTGCGACGCTGACGCGGTCAGGGTTAGGCTGGGCGGATGCGCACCGCGATCCTCGCCCTCCTCCTGTCTTCCATGGCCGCCACCGCGTGTTCCGCCGCGGGGCGCTCCACCCCTCCCACCCCGGAGGACTTCTTCCGCCGCCCGGACCGGGTGCAGATCTTCCTCGCGGACAATGACCAGACGTGGGACATGGGGCCCGCACGCGACGACACCACTCCTCGCAGCGGCTTCTTCCTCCTCCCCAAGGAGGGTCCCGAGCTGAGCTCGAAGCAACGCCGGGCCCTGGCGGACCTCTGGGTCTCCGCCAAGGACCCCGCGTCCTATCCTCCGAGGAAGTGTGGGTTCAACCCGGACATCGCCTTCCGCTTCTGGATTGGCAAGACGTGGGTGGACGCGGTGGTCTGCTTCACGTGTCGGGAGATCGCCTTCCATGACGCGAGCGGCAAACCCATCCCCGCCGCCCAGGCAGGCTTCCTGGACGGCTTCCCGGTGATGCAGGAACTCGCGAAGCAGGCGTTTCCCGAGGGAGGCTTCAACCCGGGGTTCTGAATGGCGGCAGTGGACGTGGAGCCCCTTTCGACTGGAGGCAGCCATGGGCGCATTGGATGGGAAGCTCGCAATCATCACGGGTGGCAGCACAGGCATTGGACTGGCCATCGCCGAGCGATATGCCATTGAAGGGGCCGAGGTCGTCATCGCGGGACGGAACAAGGGGCGCATGGACGAAGCCCTCGCGCGAATCGGGCATGGCGCCCGGGGCGTGGTGACGGACGTCGGTGACGAAGCGCAAGTGCAGCGGCTCATCGACTCCGTGCCACGCGTGGACCTGCTGGTGACGTGCGCGGGTGGCGCGGTGTTCGGTCCCGTGGAGACGGTGCCGATGAGCGCCTGGCGGGCCCTCTTCAATGACCGCTTCTTCGGCCAGCTCTCCGCATGTCGCTACGCCGTCCCGAAGATGGCCGAAGGCAGCGCCATCGTGTTGTGCTCGGGCATCGCGGGCCACGCGGCGCTCGCCAACTACGCGGGCGGCGCGGGCCTGTGCGGCGCCATCAACGCCATGGGCCGCTCGCTCGCCATCGAGCTCGCGCCCAGGGGCATCCGGGTGAACGTCCTGTCTCCGGGCCTCACGCGCGACACCGCCATCGACTGGGGCGTGCCCGCCTCGCAGGTGGGAGCGTTCCTGGACACGCTCGCGAGCAACGTCCCGATGAAGCGGCCCGGTGTCCCTCGGGACATGGCCGACGCGGCCTGGTTCCTGGCGACGTGCGCCTACGCCACCGGCATGGTGCTCGACGTGGACGGAGGATGGACGGCGGTGTGAGCGCCTCGTCGACTTGGGGCGATGTCGCGCGACCCCGCGTGAGCAGCCCCGTTCTTCCTGTCGAGGACCGGGGCGCGGCCGCCGCGCCCTGACAATCCACTCCATGCCAGGCCCCTTCATCGACCTCCACGCCCTGAACCATTCCTCCGACGAGGCCCTCGAGTCGCTGCTGAAGCAGGCCGACTTCAGCCACTTCGAGGCCCACAGGGACCTGCCTCCCCTGCGGGCGCGGCTGCGGCGACTCCAGCGCCGAAGGGGCGTCACGGACCTCCACCGGTGGGTCTCCGAGCGCGTCCTGGATACGGGCGCGCGGCTGGTGGAGACGCCGCACTCCTCGGGTGCCCAGAGTTCCTTCGCGTTGAGCCCTTCCGGAAGGCATCTGGCCGTCGCCAGCCTCCGCGTCGACGCCTGGTTCGGCTTCTTCGGGGGCGACGTGCGCATCTGGGAGTTGGCGACGGGCCGAGTCGTCGCCAGCCACGGCTTCGACAAGGGCGTGGCGAGTCGCAGGGTGTCCTCCTGCATCCAGTGGTCTCCGTCGGGCCAGTGGCTCGGCGTCGTCTTCAATGACGTCGTCATCGGCGCGCTGCGCCCCTTCTCCGAGGGCCCTCCGTCCTTCAAGGTCGACGTCACCCGGCGCTGGGGCTCGCCGGATCCCCGCTACGTCAAGCGCCCCGAGGACGTGAAGAACCTCGGACACCTTCCCGCCTGGTGCTGGTCGCCCGACGAGACGCGCCTGTTCGTCTCCACTCCCGGCCCCGACGGAGGACTCGGCTGTATCGTCCCATTCCGGGAAGGCGCTTCGCTCAACGAGGACTGCACGGACGTGCGCTGGTGCCCGCCACCGCCAGTCCCGCCTCGCGACCGCCCGAACCCGGACACGTGGGTTCGCTGGAGCCGCGATGGCTCCCGCGTTCATGGCTACCGTTTTACGCCGGGAGGAGATTGGGACGAGGAGGCCTTCGATTACGCCGGCACGGGCGGCGCGTCGTCCACCGACGTCGCGAGCGGCACGAGCCAGTTCCAGCTCGGAGGCGTGAAACCACCCATCGCGTTTTCACCCGACGGTGCGCGCCTGGTCCATGACGACCAACGGCTCGAGCTCATCGATGGGCACACCGGCGAGCACCTCGCCACGCTCGTCGAACGCATCCCCGGCAAGCAGCCTCATGTCGGTATCAGCGAGGTCGTCTGGTCCTCCGATGGACGACGCCTGGCGGTGCTCATGGATGACTATGTCCATCCCACCGTCTGCATCTTCGAGGACGAAGCCTTCCTGTGTCGGCTGAAGCTCTCCGCGCTCGCGCACCCCAGTGACCAGACAGACACCCACCGTTGGGCCTGGTCCCCCGATGGCACCGTGGCCGCGTGCCTGACCACTGACGGTGGCGTCGAGCTATGGGCCATCGGGCGGAAGCCCCGCCGCCTGCGCCGGCTCACCGCCATCAAGGGCCTCCAGGGATTGCTCTGGGGAGGCGACGACACGCTCGTGGGCATCGGTCCCTATGCGCTCGCGTTCTGGAGCGCATCCAACGGAGAGCTGAGGACGCAGGCCTCGTTCGACCTCGAAGCGGGCCGTCTGCCCCCACCCGCCTCCTGGTGTCCCTGGCCAGAGAAGCCAGGGCAGTTCCTCCCGACGGAGCGAGGCTGGGCCTTCACCCACGTGCGGTCGGACGGCACCGTGTCCTGCCCTCCTGGACTGCTCGAGAAGCTTGAACGCCGGCTGATGTTCGCCGTCGACGGGCAATATGCCTGGCCCTGGAGCTGGGCCCTGGGGACGCGGCACACGCGACTGGAGGACGGCGCCAGGGCACATGCGGTGAAGCACCCGACTCCTCCGCCCGGCGAACTCCCCACCAATCACTACCAGGCCCAGCCCGTCTTCACGCGGGGCCCCGACCTTTGCCGCGACAACCTCACCCCCTATATCGGTCAGGTGATGCTGGTGCGGTTCGGCTACCACGGCCTCGTCACGGACCTCGCGACCCTGTTGGAGGTCACCGGGAAAGGGGTCCGCCTCCGCATCCAGGGCCGCATCGGGCCGGGCCCCGAGGAAGTCCTTCCCTACTCCTCGATTGGTTGGATGGGGCCCGCCGTCCAGCTCGAAGCGCCTGAGTCCCTCGCGGGCGCGCCAGAAGACTCCCGCTAGCGCGAGCCCCGGGTGCGCCACAGACCGACGTGGAAAGAGGCGACGGCGGAGCCGAGGTTTCACTCAACCGTGTGGAGTGACGACCCGCGCCCCCACAGGCCCCGCGAGGAGCGCGATGCCCACGCCGGGCACGAAGGTGGCCACCGGCTCGCTCTTTCCCTTCACGGCCACCGGGGCCGCGGGGGACCAGGTGAAGGTCTCTCCCGCGTTGGCGCGCGTGGTCGCGGACACGAGCAGCGGCGTTCCCACCTGCTTGGTGAGCCCTTCGATGCGGCTGGCCAGGTTCACCGCGTCGCCAATCACCGTGTACTCGCGCCGCTGGGTGCTGCCCACGTCCCCCACGACGACGCGGCCGGTGTGGATGCCAATGCCGATGCGCAGCGGCTCCTCGCCCCGCGCCACGCGCTCCTCGTTGAGCACTGTCAGCGCGTCGAGCATCTCCAGCCCGCACGCCACCGCCGCGCGCGCATGCTCCGGGTGGTCCAGAGGCGCGCCGAAGTACGCGAGGATGCCGTCGCCGATGAACTTGTCGAGCGTCCCGCCATGGCGGAACACCACCTCCACCATGCGCGACAGGTACTCGTTGAGCAGCGCCACCACCCGGGGGCTGTCCATCTGCTCGGACATGGAGGTGAAGTCTCGGATGTCGGAGAACAGCAGCGTCACCTCGCGATGCTGGCCATTCGCCAGTCCCGTGCCCCGCTCCGCGATGTGGCGAGCCACCTCGGGGGAGAAGTAGCGCCCCAGCCGCTCGAGCCGGGCCTGCTCGCGGGAGATGCCGTGCAGCAGGCGTTGAATGCGGTGCGTGGCGTAGCCGAGCGTCAGGGCCGTGACGCCGAGGATGACGACGAGCACGGGGGCGAGATTCCACGCGCCAGGCTCGCCCAGCTTCATCAGGGTGACCGTGAAGCCCATGCTCATCACCGCGCAGAGCGCGACGGTGCCCACGTCCAGCGACAGCACCGACAACGCGAGGAGCACGCAGTACACCCCGCAGGACATGGGCCCCACGAGGTCGGCGGGCACTCCGGCCTGGAGGGTGACGTACTGCTGGAGGAAGACCATGGGCGCGTCCACCAGCGCCACGGCCATGCCCGCGAACCGGCACCAGCGGGCGACCCCTCCCGCCACCGCCCAGAGCGCACCCGCGAGCACCAGATACCCGCCCAGCGCCACCGGGGACGCGGGCCACGCAAGGCCCACGCTCAGGCAGAGCCAGGCGAGCACACCGACGAAGCGCAGCGCCCCCAGGCGCCGCGCCACGCGAATCTGCTCGTTGACGAGGTTACGCTCGAAGGCGATGGACAGGTCCGGCTCAGCCGGTTCGGGAAGAGGAGTCACGAGCGTCGAAACCATGTATCGCGCACGCTACCAGAGGCCCCGACTCACGGGGTGACAGGTGATACTCCCGGTACGGCCCGGGATACACGGCGATACATCGCGCCCCTCACGCCCGATTTCAATCCAAGGCGCGGGACACGGGCCTGGGACACATCGCCAACCCGCCTTCCGTCCCGCGGGACAATTCATTGCGAACCCCGCGTCTGTCGTCCCCAGGGGCAATGACATTGCACGTGTCGACAATGCCGTGATTGAACAGACAAACCGCACCAGCAGCCCTGCCCCACCAGCAACACCATCGCGAGCGCCACCTGGGTGGACACCACCACCGCGCGCACCGCCACCCAACAACGCCAACCCCGCCGTGCAGGCGAGCGCCATGGAGCAGGTCCAGGAAGAAGGAGGGCATGCCCCACCAGGCCGGACGGCATCGAGCCACGGCGCTGTTGCTCCCACCACCTGGTTGCGAGGGCCACACAATGGCAGACCATCCTCGACTGTGCGAGGATTCCTGGGAGCGGGCGCAGGTGCTGCTCACGCGCGCTGATTCCCGCCACTCGACATGGAGGGCCGATGACAAAGCAAGCGTGGCTCGTGGGGTTCGCGGTGACCGGAGTGCTGGCATGCGGGACTCCGGTGGCGGCACCGGAGGCTGAATCCATCAGCGCGGCAACCCAGACCATCCGGGGTGGAGATGATGCGCACGTGGGGGAGTTCCCCTATCACGTCCGCATCCTGGGACGTGGCGTCACGAAATGCGGCGGCGCACTGGTCCAGCCTGGCTGGGTTGTCACCTCCGCGCACTGCCTCCAAGGATTCACGGCCTCCGAGCTGACGGTGGTGATGGGCGAAGTCAGGATCGACGTCACCGAGCCCACCCAGCAGGCCCGGTCGGTGATGCGCTGGATTCCCCATCCCGACTACGGGGTGGTGGACGATGCACCCCTTCATGACGTGGCTGTCATCCAGGTCGCCCAGCCCTTCATCGTGACCACCGCGGTGTCTCCCGTCGCCTTCCCGTCCGGCCCCCCAAACATCGGAACCTCGCTGACCGTCACGGGGTGGGGCACATCGGGGACAGGAGGAGGCACCACGACCCAGCTCAAGTATGCGAGCATGCCTGTCTCACCCCCGACGAATTGCGCGTGGGTCATCCTCCGAAATCCGGTGGAAGGTGCTGAGCTGTGCATGGTGCTCGTGAACCAGCGCATCGGCGCCTGCCAGGGGGATGAGGGGGATCCGCTCGTCCTGAATGGCAAGCTGCACGGTGTCATGAGCTGGGATGGCACGGGCGGCTGCCAGCAGTTCACCATCTTCACCAACGTGGCGAACTACGTGACGTGGATTCGCTCCTATACCGGATAGCGCCTCATCAGGCCCCGTGCCACTCTCCTCGGACATCTGCTGGAGCGCTCCTCACTGCCCCATCCGCCGCGTCCCCTCGAGGGGGTGACCGCTCCCTCTAGAATGGCACCGAGGCTCCATGCTCAAGATATTGAAAACCACCTTCATCCTTCTGTCTGTCGTGCTCGTCATCGTGGCCACCACCATCACCTTCTTCGGCGACCACATCCGCAAGCACTTCGGGGGGGGTGCCCCGCCGCTCCCCAGCGACGACGGGAAACCGCCCCGCCCGTAGCGCGGGCTCGGCGTGGGAGAGGGCTTCCGGACTGAGCGAAGCGAGTTGACGACGGCCCTTCGCGTTGGCCTCATGCGCCGCCCGTGAGGGTCCTCGCCAGCCGCGAGCGATAGTGCCGAGGGGATGAGTTCCTGCGCGCGCTGGTCGCTCGCCAGCGTCCGGTTGGCGTGCATGTGCAGGAAGCTCTCGGCCAGTCCGGCCACGGGGAGCGTGAGCCGGCCTTCACGTTCGGCTGCTCGAAGCTTCTCCGCGAAGGGTCGCATCTGGGCTCCGCGCCGCGCCAGGATGCCGAGCATCACCGCGCCCGAAGGCCCCGAGAGGCTCTCCAGGACGAGCCGGTAGGCGCCGTTGTCCCCATGCTCGGTGCTGGCACCCACCACCGTCGCCACGATGGAGAAGGGCTCCGGCAGCGGTGGTGTGTCCCGGGACTCCAGCGCGCGAAGGTCATCCTCCGTGAGGACCAGCTCCCACGACTTCTCACGCCAGCAGGCCGCCAGCCGGGTCAACAGGTGGCGCCAGTGGGCTCCAGCGCGTCCAGCCATCCGCGCGAAGTACCGCACGAGGGTCCGCTCGACCTTCCGGCCCTGCTCGGAGTCGGCGTCCTCCAGCCAGTAGTGCAGGCTCTCCACCAGCGCCGGGGACGCGATGAAGAGCGACTCCCGGATGAGCGGTGCTTCCACCCAATGCCGCAACCGCGCGCGCAGTCGCGACGTGTCTCGCTGGAGCGCCTCCTCGAGCTCACCCGGCGCGGCCTCCAGGCCCTCCAATCCCTTGCTCCATGACGTGAGGGCATCGAAGGGCAGCAATGGGGTGCGAAGGACGAAGAAGTCCGCGGCGACGAAGGCAGACGCGCGCTCCGGGCGCGTCCGCCCCGCCAGGCGCTCACGCCCGTCTGTCGAGGAGGGAGTTCGGGGAGGCCTGTCGCGGGGCGATGTCGTCTCGGAGAGGGAACCCTCGGGTTTCGAAATACAGCAATAGTGCAGGTTTTTCTTGAGGCTGTCGTTTTGCGTGACCTAGGCTTGCCCGTCCCGTGCGACCCGTGGGGCGTGCGGTGTTCGAACACTCATCCCGGACCAGGAGCGCCCAGCCATGAGCACCCGACCCTCGAAGAAGCTCACCCTGAAGAAGGAGACCCTGCGCACGCTCGATTCCGCCGAGCTGCCGCAGTTGGAGGGCGTGATGGGTGGCGTGTCGCTCGCCATCGATGACATCGACAACAGCCCCTCGAAGACGGTGCAGCCCACCGTGGTGCCGCGCACCCGCACCCTGTGAAATCACTGACGGGCGCGCTGAATCGGGATTGCGACATCCGCGCGCGAGTCATTGAACGAACGTCGCGCCGCGAGGCCGTCCCGGTCGGCAGCCCTCGGGCTGTCCACCGAGACTCGCGCGCGAGGACCGACGGCAGGGAGTGCGCCTTTCGTCCGCGCCTCTTCGCTCGCCAGCCTGTCACCCGGGCCCCCGCCGCCAGCGTGTCGAGGCCCGCCTCCTGAGCTACACTGCGGTGAACGGCATGAGTTCCAGGCAAGCAGTGCGTTACCGGCGGAGATGGGCGCGGGCGGGAGCCCTCACGGGGCTGATGCTGGCGACCTCGGGGCTCGCGCTGGCGCAAACGCCCACGCCGGCCCCCACGGAGCAGGTGCTGTCCGCGCCGAGGCCGCTGCTGGGCGTGGTGGTGGCCAGTCAGGTGCTGGACCTGGTGGCCGAGGTGGAGGGCCGGCTGAGCGAGGTGAAGGCTCACGTGGGCCAGCGCGTGGAAGCGGGCGAGCTGGTCGCCTCGGTGGACTCAGAGCCCATGCGGCTGGAGCTGGCCGCGCGTCAGTCCACCGCGCGGGCGTCCGAGGCCATCGCGCAGCGTGCCGTCATTGTCCTGGCCCAGGCCCGACAGCGCCTGGAGCGCGAGCAGCGCATCCGTGACTTCTCCGCCGCCCAAGCAGAGGAGACCGCGCGCAACGACGTGGCCATGGCGGAAGCGGACCTTTACCTGGCGCAAGCGCAGCTGGGCACGTCGAAGGCCCGGATGGCGCAGGCCGAGCGGGACGTGGCCCTGGCGCGGTTGAAGGCGCCCTTCACCGGCATCGTCACCGAGCAGTACCTCACGCCCGGCATGCGCGTCACCAGGGACACGCCGGTGCTGCGGCTGGTGAGTGAACAACTGCGGCTGCGCTTCGCCGTGCCGGAGCGGCTGGCCCCCGGGCTGCGTCCCGGAGACACCGTGCGCGTGCTGTTGAGCACGGTGGGCGTGGAGCTGACGGCCACGGTGGACCGGCTGTCGCCGGAGGTGGACCCCGCCTCGCGCCACCAGAAGGCGGAGGCCCTGCTCCAAGTCCCCGACGCGCTGCGAGGCCGACTGGCCAGCGGACTGGTGGCGGACGTGTACCTCCAGCCCGACAGCCCCGCGCGCGGCCGCGCCGCCACGGTGCCCTGAGCGCTTCCTTCAGCGCGTGACGTCCAACCGCAGCTCGCCGCGCTCGAAGCGCGCCACGTCTCCCGGGCTCCAGTCCAGCACTCTCGTGTCGGCGCCCAGCGCCGTCAGGTGGTCGCGCACCGCCGCGCAACAGGCCGCCTCGGAGGGCTCTCCCAGCCCCCAGCCGACATCGCGGATGGCGCTGCCCACGCCCTCGAAGCCGTTGGCGTAGGGCATGAACCAGCGCGTCCCCGCGGCGGCGCACACCTCGGCCACACCCGAGGGGCCCGCCGTGGCGCTGCGCAACCGCCCGCCCAGATGGTCCGCGTACAACGCACGCAGCCGCGCCCATGGCAGCGCGGCCCAGTAGTGGCTCAGCCCGCCGAAGAAGGGCGAGAGGAACTCGCGCTGGCACGACAGCACCACGTCCACCGGCCCCAGCTCCCGTCGCGAGCGCGCCACCACCGCCTCCATGCGGCCCTCCGGGTCCGTCCCGCTGTCCACCAGCAACAGGCAACTGAAGTCCTCGGTGGTGAAGCGGTAGCAGTTGCC
This sequence comes from Myxococcus sp. CA040A, assembly GCF_013336725.1. NCBI lineage: Bacteria > Pseudomonadati > Myxococcota > Myxococcia > Myxococcales > Myxococcaceae > Myxococcus > Myxococcus sp. CA040A. Next base: position 61,876 of record NZ_JABUMR010000019.1, read on the forward strand.
CCAACTGCGCAGGCCCTCGCCCAGCGGGGGACCTTCCGGCGCGGGCTGCTCTCCGTAGAAAGGCAGCACGTCCACGCGGATGTCGCCCACGTGCACCGTCTCGCCCCACCCGGGCGCCAGCGCGCGCTGGCCGCACGTGCCAAGCACCTGGGCGAAGTCCTGCATCGTCAGCAGGTTGGGCCGGGGCACCTGGGGCACCAGCACCGGCACCGTCGCGTCCGTCAGCTGGGACAGCAGCGACGGCACGTGCCAGTGGTCCACGTGGCCATGGGTGATGGCCACCGCGCCCAGCCTCCCCGGAGCGAGGTTCCCCGGCGCCTGACCGATGTGATTCATCCGCCGCTGGAGCGGAATCGGGTCCACCAGCACCGACGTCGTCCGCGAGCGGATGACCACGCTGGCGTGCTCGCGCCGGTAGATGCCTGGACCGGAAGGCTCCTTCCAGGGCGTGGGATGCGGCACGTGTGCGAAGAGCGTGTCGCGCCATCCCGCCTCGTCGAAGGGCCACGCCTCGCGCACCTCATCCAGCGTGGAGGCGAGCGCCGTGGCACGCAGGAAGTCGGCCACCGCCGCCACGTCCGCCACCGCCAACCGCGTGTGCCAGCGCGCCTCGCCCTGCTGGAGCACCCACCACCACTCGCCCTGTTCAGGGAAGAGCACCGACGGCTCCACCAGGAAGCCACCGTCGTCCACGCCCTCGGGGCGCAGCAGCCCTCCCAGCCGCGCGCGGGCCTCCTCCAGCAGGCGCCTCGAACCCTCTGGCTCGAAGCCCTCGCGCAGCAACCCGTGCAACAGCTCCGTGAAGGGCACGCCGCCCACGCCTTCCGGCAGCGGCGTGAGGTCCATGATGACGTCCGGCGCGAAGCGCATGGCCCTACCCCGCCGCCTTCTGCGGACGGTCCTGCGCGGACACCAAATCGAAGTAGTCCCCACCCTTCTCCATCAGCGCCTCATGCGTGCCCTGCTCCACCAACTGGCCGCCCTTCATCACCAGGATGAGGTCCGCCTCGCGCACGGTGCTCAGTCGGTGGGCGATGACCACCCGCGTGCAGCGCAGCTCCGACAAGGCGTCCTGCACCGCGCGCTCCGTGCGCGCATCCAGCGCGTTGGTGGCCTCGTCCAGCAGGAGGATGGAGGGGTTGGAGGCCAGGGCGCGAGCCAGCGCCAGCCGCTGCCGCTGACCGCCGGACAGCGAGGAGCCCATCTCGCTCAACACCGTCTCGTAGCCCATGGGCATGGCCGAGATATCGTCATGCACCTGGGCGCGCCGCGCCGCCTCCTGCACGACCTCCAGCGGCATCAGCGGGTCCGAATAGGCGATGTTGCGGCGCACGTCGCCCCGGAACAACGAGGGGTTCTGCAGCACCACCCCCATCTGCCGCCGCAGCTCCTTCAGCTCCAGCTCCGGCAGCGCAACCCCGTCGTAGCGGATGGTGCCCGAGCTGGGCAGGTACAGCCCCAGCAGCAGGTGCGCCAGGCTGGTCTTGCCCGCGCCAGACGCGCCGACGACAGCCACGAACTGGCCCGGTTCGATGGTGACGGACACGTCCCGCACCACCAGCGGCGAGTGGGGGCCGTAGCGGAACGACACGCCCTCCACCTGGATGCGCCCCTCCAGCCTGTGGCTGCGGCGCTGTGCGCCCGGCGGCTGCTCGGCGGTCGCCTCCAGCACGTCGTCCACGCGCGCCAGATAGCTGCCCACCAGTTGGAGCTGGAAGGCCGTCGTCACCAGGTTGGAGACGGGCAGCAGGAAGCCCGCCGCGAGGGCGTTGAGGGCCAGCATCTGCCCCAGCGTCAGCTGCCCCTCCATGACAAGCAGCGCCCCCAGCCCCATCACCACCAGCGGCGAGGCCATCCGCAGCGTCGCGGTGAGCGAGTCGGTGAGCGCCGACACCCTGCCCCGCTCCAGCGACACGTTGAGCACGTCCACGTAGAGGTTGGACCAGTGCTGCACCGCGCGGTCCTCCATCCCCATCGCCTTCAACGTCTGGACGCCGGTGAAGAGCTCCACCTCGTAGTTCTGCGCCGAGGCGCTCACCTCCAGGTTCTGCGCCATCAGCTCTCGCTGACGCCGGCTGGAGAAGAGGAACACCGCGCCCTGCAGCAGGGCCAGCACCGTCACCAGCGCGCCCATCTTCGCGCTGCCGGCGAACAGCAGCCCCAGGTAGAGCAGGACGAGGCTGCCATCCAGGAGCCCGGACAGCGTGCCCGCCGTCAGCAGCTCGCGCACCGTGGCGTTGCTGTTCAGGCGGTTCATCAGGTCGCCCGCCGAGCGCAGCTGGAAGAAGGAGAACGGCAGGTGCACCAGGTGGTCCAGGAAGCCCAGCGTCAGCCGCGCGTCCAGGTGCGTGCGCAGTTGCAGCAAGAGGTGCGCGCGCACCAGCGACGACAGGAACTGGAAGCCCACCAGCGCCGACATCCCCGCCCCCAGCGTGGCCAGCAGTGGCACGTCGCCGCTGGGCACCACCCGGTCCACCACCGCGCCGGTCAGCGACGGCAGCGCCAGGGCGAACAACTGGAGCAGGAGCGACATCACCGCCACGCGCAGCAGCGCGGGCCGCTCCTCCAGCAGCAGGCGCAGATAGCGATTGGGGCCACGGCGCGGGGCCGCCGTCTCGAAGGTCTCCGAGGGCTCGAAGAGCAGCGCCACCCCGGTGAAGGACTTTCGGAACTGCTCCAACGAGACGTGGCGCCGACCGAAGGCGGGGTCGACCACCTCCACGCCCGCGCGGGACAGGCGCTCGAAGACGACGAAGTGCCGGAACTCCCAGTGCAGCACCGCGCCCGGCTCCAGCAGGTGGAGCTGGTCCATGTCCACCTGCGCCGCGCGGCCCACCAGGTCGAAGCGCCGGCCCGCCTCCAGGATGGCGCGGGCGGAGATGCCACGAATGGTGAGGCCGGCGGCCGCATGCACCTCGTCCAGCTTCACGTGGCGGCCCCAATAGCCCAGCACCATGGCCAGACACGCGGCGCCGCAGTCGGTGGCCGCCATCTGGGAGACCACGGGGATGCGACGACGGCCGAAGCGGGCCCCCAGCCGCTGCAAGGCCGGGAAGCGCTCGGACCACGAGGGCGGAGGGGTGGGCTCAGTCACGGCGCTTCCCGAGCAGCTCCAGCACCGGCAGCAGCGTCAACCAACCATTGCGCGCGCGCACCTTCACCCAGGCCTCGCCCGCCATGCCGGGGTGGTACGCGTACGTCTCTCCATCCGATTCGAAGGTCTCCCGGGGCAGGCGCGCCTCCACGAGCACCACCGGGCCGTCGTCCACGGTGACGGCGTCTCCCAGGCCGGGGCCCAGGTAGCGGCGCATCTCGGCGGGGCCCACCAGCTCGTCGCTGATGGAGGCCACCTGGAGCGACTGCCACGCATAGGGGAAGCCCGTCAGCTCCAGGCGCAGGGGCTGCCCCACACGCAACATGGGGCGGTACTGGCCGGGCAGCAGGGCCACGGCCCACGCCTCGGCGCCTTCGCGCACCAGCGACACGACGATTTCGCCGGGCGCCAGGAACTGCTGCTCCCGCACGCGCACCTCGCCCACCTGTCCGTCCCGAGGCGCCTTCAACACGCGCTCGCCCATCCGAGCCTCGCTCAGCTCCAACTGGGCCCGCAGGCCGGCCAGGGCCTGCCTCGTGTCCGCGTTGAGCGGCTCCAGCAGCCACGTGGCCAGCTGCGAGCGGAACTCCTCCTCCACCCGCTCCCGGTCCGCCGTCTCGTCGCCCGCGTACAGCTCCACCAGGGGCTGGCCCGCGCGCACGTGCTCGCCCCGGTGCACCAGCACGCGGCTGACGCGGCCTCCGGCGGTGGCGGTGACCTCCTCCATGCCCTTGATGCGCACCAGCACCGGGCCGCGCGCGTAGTCGTTGACGTCCACCAGCGCCAGGCCCACGCCGCCGACGACAACGAGCGACACCACCAGCCACCAGACCGCGTTCGTCCAGCCAGGCACGATGCGAAGGAGCGAGCCCCGGGCCTCCGGACGGGCGTGGTGCTCCAGCGCCTCCTGGCGGAAGAGCTTCTGCGGAGGCGGTTGCGCGTCGCTCATGTCTTCATCGTCCGGGCCCGGCGAGAACGATACAGGCGGGCCAGGAAGTCATAAAGGATGAGCTCCTGGGCACGCTGGTCGGCGGGCAACAGCCGGTTGACGTGCATGTGCAGGAGGCTGTCCGCCAGCACCGCCACCGGTGTGGTGAGCCGGCCTTCGGCTTCCGCCTGTCGCAGTCGCTCGACAACGGGCCTCATCGCCTCGCTCCGGCGCCGCAGGGCGACCAGGCCCGGCTGCCAGGGGCCTTGCGCGTCGGACGGCGTCTGGAGCAGCGCCTCCAGCGCGCGACCCTCCTTCCGGAAACGGGAGTCCAGCTGCGTCTCGAAGGGCCTCTTCACCCTGAACTCCGCGCCGAAATCGCGCCGCAGCCGCTCCATCACCTCCAGCTTCGCGTCCAGGCCCAGGCCCAGGTCCTCGAGCAGCGCGTCCAGGCCCTTCACCGCCAGACGCCACCGGAGGTCCGCGCCGGCGTCTCCCGGGTAGGACTCCAGCAGGGAGAGGACCGCCTCGCTGTCCGCCTGGAAGACGGCCTCACAGTCCTCCATGCCAGCGGGGCCGCCGTAGCGCTCCTCCTCGCGCTCGTACGTGTCGAGTTGCAGCCGCCACGCCTCGCCCGAAGCCAGGGCGCTCGCGCACGCCTCGCGCAGGAGCGGCCACACCTCCGTGTCCAATCGCCTCGGGCTTCCGTGGAAGCGCAGACGGAGGTGAGGCTCGGGGTCGTGGTAGCGGATGAAGAACCAGCGGTCCACCTCGCCGCTCGCCACCACCGCGCGCACGGCCTCGCCCAGCGTGGTGCGCAGCAGCCGGTCCAGCGTGCCGGTGCCGCCATACAGCTTCACGTACAGCCACTCCGAGCCCGGCGGGAAGGCGCGCACCGCGGCCGGCTCGGATGCGCGGGTCCGCGTGGGCGAGGCCGTGTCCGTGGCGGGCTCCCGAGCCTCCGGCGCCTGGTGGAGGAAGGGGATGACCACCTCGTGTGTGTAGCTCCCCGCCTCACCCTCGATGCACACGTCCCCAGGGCCGGGCAGCAACTCCTCCAGCGTCGCGCGCGGGCGCGCCTTCACCACCTGCACCAGGGACTCGACGCTCAGCACGTTGTCCAGGTCCACCGGGAGCTGGTTGTCGAAGTCGCTCAGGCACACCCATCGCGGCAGGCGCGCCTCCTCGCGGAAGCGCTGGACCGCCTCGAAGCGCGCCACGCCTCGGGCCGCGCCCCACGCCTTCAACGTGTCGCCGCGCACCTGCCACCTGGCGGCAGCCAGCACCAGTCGCCCATGAACCACGCGCGGCAGGAAGGGCGCATCCGCCAGCGGTCCCCACTGGAACTGCAAGCCCTCCACGCCCTGGGACTGGAGCATGCCCAGGAAGCGGTAGGCGCCCAGGCCGTGGGCCCCGAAGTTGTGCGCATTCGTCAGCCGCGGCACCACCTCGCGCCCCGCCCGGCCCGCGCGCAGCACGATGCGGCCCTCCTCCACGGACACCCACAGGTCCGTCATCTTGACCTGAGACGCCTCCGGCAATCCCGAGCGGCCCAGGAAGACCAGGTCGTGCTCGCGCAGCGCGGGCCGGCAGAGGATGTTGCCCACGCGGCCTTCGGGCAGGTGCACCACCTCCGCGAAGAGGCAGTCCGGACGCAGCGCCTCCTCGGCGCGCAGGTAGCGCCGCACCGCCGCCTCCAGCGCCGCGTCCCCATGGCAGAAGCGCCCCAGGTACAGCGCCCCCGATGGGCCGTGCACGTTCTCCAGCAGGAAGCGGAAGCGGCCCTCATCCACCGCCTCCTGGGAGTCCGCCAGCACCGTGCCCACCACGCCAAAGGCCTCCGGCAGCCGCGCCGGTCGGGGCGCTTCCAGCGCCTGGAGGTCCGCCTCGTTCAGCGACAGCTCCAGCTCTCCCGCGCGGCGCACGGACTCCAGCCGGTGGAGCAGGTGGGTCCAGCGCGCTTCCCACCGGGCGCCGTCCTGCCCTCCCTTCACCGGGAAGTAGAAGCCGGCCAGCAACGGCCCGGTGCCCGCGCCGGGTGCCCTCGACGTCATGAAGCCGACGCCGCTCTCCTCATCCAGCGCCTCCAGCAGCGGCACCGGGCGCCCCTCGTACCGCTCCATCAGTCGCTGGCGGAAGCGGGCCAGGGGTGGCGCATCTCCCGCCGAGGGGGAGATGCGCTGGAGCAGCGTCACTCCGCGGGCCACCTCGTCCAGCACCTGGCGAGGCAGCCGCACCTCGCCCGCGGGGCGGAACATGTCCACCTGGAACAGTCGCGACAGCTCCGCCGGCACCGGCAGCGCCTCCAGCGTCCGCGCCAGCTCGCGGTAGGCCCCGGTCGGCAGGCCGGCGGGCCGCGCGTCCAGGTCCGCCAGCGTGGCGGCCACCGAGGCCAGCCGCTCGCTCACGGCCGCCAGCGCGGGGGTGGCCCGGGCCGCCTCCAGCAGCGAGGGCAGCGGCTCCGGCCCCGTGACGACGGGCGCCCAGGTGCTCACCAGCAACTGCGCCTCCACCAGGGTTCGCGCGTACTCGAGCGCCTCGTCCTCGGACACGTCCTCTGACACCACCAGCGCGGCGGACAGCGCCGCCAGCGTGGCGCCACCCCGGGCCAGCTCCAAGGTGCGCTCCAGGTGGGCTTCCGGCTCCACCGCCACCAGGTGGTACGAGCGCTCACGCCCGCGCAGCCGCGACTCCAGGTAGCGCAGCTGACCGCCGGCCCGATACAGGCTGGAGTTGGGCACGTAGTGGAGCGCGCTGAGCACCTCCGGCGTCTGGCTCACGTGCGCCACCAGCGCGCTCACGTAGTCCATGTCCAGCCGGGTGTGTCGCCGCACGCCGGAGCGCCCCTGGATGCGCAGCGCCGCTGTCTCCCCCATGCCGCCCACCGCATGGCCCGCGAACAAGCCAAAGGGCGTGGCCCGCCCGGCCATGCGCGACAGATAGCGCACCAGCGTGTGCTCCACCTTCTGCCCTGACTCGGACTCCGGCGTCTCCAGCCACGTCGGGAGACTGTCTGTCAATGAGGGCGAGGCGATGAACAGCGCCTCGCGCACCAGCGGGTCCTCCACGTGCTCGCGCAGCCGCTGACGCAGCAGCGTGCGATCTTGCGCCAGCGCCGCCTCGCGCTCCTCTGGACGGGCGCCTGGCGCCTGGAGTCCCCTCGCCCACTCCACCAGCACGTCCAAGGACAGCAGCGGGGTGCGGATGGCGAGGAAGCCGTCGTGACGGAAGGGAGCCTTCCGCGCGGAGGGGCGGCGGGTGTCGTGGGTCAAGAATGTCTCATGGTGACGGACTGGGTCGTGGGCATGGGGATAGTGGATGCGCTTACCTCCGTCAACGCGCCCCTCTCCCCGGTCCCAGGCTTTTCATGAATTAATGATTTGAAGCAATGATTGAGGCGGTCCGCGGCAGGCGGGCGGGTTGCCTGCAACGGATTCCGCACCGCGTCACGCTTCGTGGCGTGAACCTTGTATTGCCATCCATCCCCTTCACCGTGACGGCGCTCCAGGGGCTGGCGGTGGTGTCACAAAGCAGTCCACGGATGGCTTCACGAACAGACCCACCGGGTCGCAGGCGCCCTGGGTGCTGATGTTCTCATCCTCTGCCATTGCGCCCGTTCCGCGCCCTGGCCTTCCAAGCACTCATGACTTGATGTGATAGTGAAATCTGTCCGTGGCGGGCAGGCTGTCTGTGTTGTGTCCGGCGGAATCCGCACCGCGTCACGCTTCGTGACGTGAAACCCGTGTCGTCATCGCTGATGAACAGGAGTTCCCGTGAACGAGCCGAAGAAGATGGTTGCCGCGAAGCGCAAGCTCACCCTTCACCGCGAGACGCTGCGCTCCGTGGATGAGGGTGCGCTCCAGGTTCTGGATGGCGTCGTGGGCGGCACCAAGACCACCTACACCTCCCAATTCCCCTCCGGCCAGTGCAACGGGGAGGCCCAAAAGACCAAATAGTCCGTCACCGGCACGGTGTGAGGCTTCACTGTTCGCGGACGTCCTCCGCCAGCTCACACCGGGACGGCGCTCCAAGGATTGGCGGTGCCCGGCCAGACAAGCTGCCGGCCAGGCACCGCATCCGGGAGCTGGCAGGGAAGCAGTCCACGGACGTCTCCGCGCAGTGACGGCCCCTGGTGGACGGGGCGATTCGAGAACAGACACTCGAGGTCCCCCACTCGTTGGCGCATGCCCTGGAGCGACTGCCCCGCCCGGACACCCGACGATGTCTGGAGTGTGCGTGGTGGCGCGGCTGGCGGAATCGGCCGAGGACGGGAGCCGGGTGAGATGGGTCAAGAATGTCTCATGGTGACGGACTGAGTCACGGGTATCGGGTTCGTGGATGCGCTCCCCCGTGAATGTGCCCTTCCCTCAAGTCCCTGCCTTTCCACGCATTCATGGCTTGGTGTAATAATCAAATCTGTCTGGAGCGGACATTCAGTGTTGTCCGCCGCGGATTTTGAACCGCGTCACGCTTCGTGACGTGAAACCCGTGTCGCCATCCTTGATTGATCAGGAGTTCCCATGAACGAGCCGAAGAAGACGGTCGTCGCGAAGCGCAAGCTCACCCTTCACCGCGAGACGCTGCGCTCCATCGATGAGGGGGCGCTCCAGATTCTGGATGGCGTCGTCGGCGGCACCGGCACCACCAACCCCTACACCAACTTCCCCTCGGGCAAGTGCGGCGTGATCGACACCGCGCCGGAGCAGGCCGGGGAAATCATTCCGTAGTCGCCCGTCGCGGTGCGTGACGTCGCTGTCCGACGTGCTTCGCCGTCAGGCCGCACCGTGAAGTTCATTCCGAAGGTCATGGGTGCCCGGCCGGCCAGGTCGTTGGCTGGGCACCCATCCCCTGGACGCCGAGGTGAGATGGACTCGGTCCACACGGGGTGCCCAACGAGACCGAGCCGTCGTAGAAGCAGTGCATGAACGGCGCCCCGCTCTGGCGACCCCTCGTGGACGGGGCGCTTCGCGAACAGACACTCCGGGTCGCCCACGCGCTGGCTCGGGCACTGGAGGACATTCTCCCGCACCGTGCACCCGATGCATCACTGGCGACGGGAGACACGGGCCTGGCGCTGCTCTTCACGTGGCTGGACCGTGTGCGACCCTCCGAGCACCACGCCGCCCTGGCGCGGAGGCTCCTGGATGACGCGATGGAGGCGGTGGCCTCCCGTCCCATGGGGATGGCGCTGCACTCCGGCGTGAGCGGCGTGGCCTGGGCCTTGGAGCACGTGCACGGCGGCGGCGCGGAGGAAGAAGGCGACGCGCTGGAGGACGTGGACACGGCGCTCGCCCAGCGGCTGGCCGTGTCGCCTTGGACCGCGCCCCAGGACCTCATCACCGGGCTGGTGGGGCTGGGGGTGTATGCGCTGGAGCGACTGCCTCGCGCGGATGCACGGCGCTGCCTGGAGGACGTGGTGGCTCGGCTGGCGGAATCGGTCGAGACGTGCCCGGAAGGGCTCACCTGGAAGACGTTGCCGCGCTGGCTGCCCGAGGCCCAGCGGCGCGAGTTGCCAGACGGACGCCACGACCTGGGCGTGGCCCATGGCGTGCCGGGAATCATCGTCGTGCTGGCGGGCGCCGTCCGGGCCGGGGTGGCGGAGCCAGAGGCGCGACGCCTGCTGCGTGGGGCCTGGTCCTGGGTGATGGCGCAGCGCCTGCCCGACACGGGTCGTCGGTTTCCTTACGCCCATATCCCCGGGAGGACGCCGAAGCCCACCCGCGCCGCGTGGTGCTACGGAGACCCGGGCGTGTCACTGGCGCTGTACACTGCGGCCCGCGCGGTCCGCGAGCCTGACTGGGAAGCCGAAGCGCTGGAGCTGGCGCGCGAGGCCGCGCGGCGCACGATGGATGACTCGGGAGTGAAGGACGCGCCGCTGTGCCATGGGGCGGCCGGGCTGCTCCACATCTACAACCGCTTTCATCAAGCCACGGGGGAAGAGGTCTTCGCTTCCACGGCGTGCCAGTGGATGGAACACACCCTGCGGCAACGACAGCCGGACCGGGGCATCGGGGGCTATGCCTTCTGGAGCCAGGACGACCAGGGTGCACCATCGTGGGTGGACCGTCCTGGCCTGCTGGAGGGCACGGCTGGCATCGCGCTCGCGCTGCTCGCGGCGGCCTCTTCCGTGGAGCCGTCCTGGGACCGGGTGCTGCTGATGTCCCTGCGCGACGTGGCGCCCGAAACAACTCCCTGAAACCGCGGCCCCATGAACGCTCTCACAAGAGCGTCAAAGACAGTCACGAACGCGCCCATGAAAAAGCCCCGGGCCCCATGCCGTGAGCATGGAACACCGGGGCCGGTGACACGGGAGCCTCGAGGGCTCCCAGCGAGGACTACTGACCGCCGCGCAGCAGCTGCGACTGCGCGAAGGCGGCGAGCTGCTGGGCGTTGAACTTGCCCTGCGCGATGTCGCCCACGGCGGTGGCCGCATTGCGGACCGTCTCCACGGTGTCCGCCAGCTTGCCCACGTTCTGCGCCTGGCCGAGCATGCTGCTCACGCCCGCCAGCGGGCCACCGGCCACCATGGACAGCCCGTTGTCGATGAACTTGTCGGCGAACGGCTTCGCCAGCTGGCCAATGCCGAACGGCAGGGAGTCCAGCGCCTTGCCGACGATGTCCTTGAGAGGACCGGTGATGGCGCTGAGGCCCTTCTCGAGCAGGCCGGAAATCTTGCCGAGGGCCTCGGAGACCTTGCCGACGGCGTCGCTGAGCCCCTTGGCCAACCCGCCCAGGCTACTGGCCAGTCCGCCCAGGCCCCCCAATGCCTTGCCGAGCCCACCCAGTGCGTTGCTGATGCTGTTCGCGGCCTTGCTCGCCGCGTCGGCGGCCTTGCTCGCCGCGTTGCTCGCGGAGTTGCTCGCGCTGTTCGCACCGTTGCTACCACCCGCGCCACTGGAGCCGCCGACGGACATGGGATTTCCTCGTGAAATGTAGGTTTGCCTGATTATCGGGGACTACCCGGCGGAGTTGCGTCCGGCCCCTCAAAGGCGATCAGGCCCCCGGGGCAGGTTCTTGAGGAGGGCCTGGCTGGTGGCCTCGTCGACCTCGACCCGCGTCTGGTTCTCGTCGCCCCGCAGGGAGGGCTTGTTCTGGGAGGCTGCCTGGGTCGCCTCGAAGCCCGTGGAGTAGGAGGCCGGTGGGCCCAGGCCCAGCTCCCCTCGCGCCGCGCTCTTGAAGAACTCCCCCACCTCCTGGATGGAGGGTGGATCATACCCGGCGGCCCGCAGCGCCTCGTCCGGGACGACCTGCAGCACCGGCTCCTTCTCCGGGTGCTGGGCATAGTCGAGCACCAGCTCCACGTAGGCGGCCAGCTCCATGCCCACCGATTTGGCGATGCGCTGGGTGTCTGGGTCCGCGAGCAGCTCGGCGCGGACATTCTCCACGGGACGCGTGAGGCGGGGCTTCTGCTCGGACATGTCGGACCGGCTCCCTGAGCGGTGAAGTGCGGCCCTGGAGGTTAACCGGACCTGGAAGCAGGCTCCAATCTCTCGACAATTCCAGGGCTTACGCACCCTGGCACCGGCCTCCGTCGCAATGCGTCTCATGAAAAGAAGCCCCGGCGTCTGCCCTGTCTCCGAGACGACAAAGAATGGCGTCTGCCATCCGCCGCCGCGCCAGGAGTGTCCGCGGGCCAACACTCCTCACGCCCTCCGGGGCACACCCTCAGTGAAGTGTAAAATATAAGGAACTCGGGGATTTCTGGCGCCCTCCCGGGCCTCCGTCATCCCCGTTCCAGACAGTCATTCACTGCCGAGGGAGCCATTCCATGCACCATGTCTTGAAGTCCGCTGTCTGCCTTACCGCCCTGCTGGCGGCGCCCGCGTGGGCGTTCAAGCCAGAAGCGCCTTCCGCGCCGGGTTCGCTGGCGAGCCAGGCCTTCTTCAAGCCCGAGCTCACCATCCCCAGCGGACAGGTGCCGCTCGAGGAGGCGCTGCCGAAGCTGAGCCGTTCGGGCGCCAGCGCGTGGGATGACTTCTTCGCGCGCAACGGCCGCGGCTTCCAGGTCTACGTCGATGCCCAGACGGGCACGGCCGCGAACCTCATGGGCTCGGTCCCCCTCATCCCGGGCACCGGTGCGGGCAACAAGCTCACGCTGGACTCCGTCCGCAACCAGCTGGGTCGAGCCGTCGCGCGGGTGGACGCGGCCGTCGTCGGGGACCTGGTCCTCCAGTTCATCGAGGCCAACCAGGCCGCGATTGGCGTGGATGTGCTCCAGTTGGGAGAGCCCCGCGTCGAGCAGATCGCCGAGCACCTGTGGCAGGTCTCCATCCCCCAGCAGCTCAAGGGCATCCCGGTCCGCTACGGGCGCATGGCGGCCACCATCAGCCACGGCAACCTGGTGCTGCTGGGCACCGAGTCCTGGGCCAACGTGGACATCTCTCCCCTGCCCCTGCTGGCCGCGGACCAGGCCATGGTCGCGGGCTACGAGCGCTTTGGCCTCTACGAGAGCCCCTCCACGCTCTGGAAGGCCCCCACGCTGGAAATCGTCCCCGTGGCCCGCCAGGGCGCGGGCTTCGGCGCGGCCTATGGCCACCAGCTCGTGTGGAGCTACGGCTTCCAGCAGCCCGGTGAGCACGAGCGCTGGAAGGTCACGGTGGATGCCACCCGCGGCGAGGTGCTGTCGCTCGAGGACGACAACCACTACTTCGACCAGACCATCAAGGGCGGCGCCTATCTGTTGACCAACACGGACACCTGCACCGCGACGGCGACGTGCGGGGTGAGCTTCGCCAACACGCCCATGCCGTGGGCCGACACCGGCTTCCCGGGGCCGAACGACTACACGGACAGCGCTGGCGTCTTCGACTACACGGCGGGCACCACCACCACCACCCTCAACGGCAAGTACATCCGCATCCAGGACAACTGCGGCCCCGTCACCGCCTCCGCCCCGGGCACCATCGACCTGGGCGGCGTCACCGGGCAGCACGACTGCACCACGCCGGGCTTCTCCGCTGGCAACACCTCCGCGTCGCGCAGCTCCTTCTACGAGCTGAACCGGATTGCCCAGATTGCCCGAGGCTGGCTGCCCACCAACGTGTGGCTCAACGGCCAGCTCACCTCCAACATGAACATCGTCAGCACCTGCAACGCGTTCTGGACGGGGTCCACGGTCAACTTCTTCCGCAGCGGCGGCGGGTGCCGGAACACGGGCGAAATCGCCGCCGTGTTCGACCACGAGTGGGGCCATGGCATGGACGACAACGACGTCGCCGGCACGCTGAGCAACTCCAGCGAGGCCTACGCGGACATCGCGGCCATCTACCGCCTGCCGACCTCGTGCGTGGGCCACGGCTTCTTCCAGACCGTCGACCAGGGCTGCGGCATGACGCCGGACGGCACGGGCTACAACGTGAACGAGGCGCAGACGGGAGCGCCCTGGTGCGCCAGCCGCTGCTCGGGCGTGCGTGACGCGGACTGGGCGGCCCAGGTGCCCAACACGCCCGCCACGCCGCAGAACTTCGTCTGTGGCCGGTGCGGCGGCGGCGGCGGCCCCTGCGGCAGGCAGGTCCACTGCGCGGCCTCTCCCGTCCGTCAGGCGGCGTGGGACCTCGTCGCCCGCGACTTGCGCGCGGCCCCCTTCAGCTACGACGCGAACACTGCCAACACCATGGGCAACAAGCTGTTCTACCAGGGCAGTGGCAACATCGGCATCTGGCACGCCTGTGACTGTACGCTCGGCACGTCCAGCGGCTGTGGCGCCACCAACGGCTACATGCAGTGGCTGGCGGCGGACGATGACAACGGCAACCTCATCGACGGCACGCCGCACATGACGGCCATCTATGCCGCCTTCGCTCGCCACAACATCGCCTGCTCCTCGCCGGCCCGCATCAACGCGGGTTGCGCGGGTGGACCCACGGCGGCGCCCGCGCTCACCGTGACGCCGGGCGTTGGCCAGGCGAACCTGTCCTGGAGCGCGGTGGCCGGAGCCACCGAGTACTGGGTGATGAAGTCGGACGGCTTCGCCGCGTGCAACTACGGCAAGGCGAAGATCGCCACCGTCACTGGCACCACGTACACGGACACGGAGGTGATGGCGGGACGCTCGCACTGCTACTCCATCGTCCCGGCCAGCAGCAACGCCTGCTACGCGCCCGCGAGCACCTGCACCTGCACCACGCCGACCTGATTCATCCGGTGAGTCCCGGCGCGGCCCACATGAGGCCGCGCCGGGGTTTCAGGCCCGGCCTACGGGTTGTAGACGAACGTCACCGTGGAGTTGCACGGCTGGGTGTTGTTCACGATGTCCGTCAGGGTGATGTCGCCGAAGGGGGTGACGGTCGACTTGGGGAAGCCCGTGCCGCCCCAGGGCGCGCCCGAGTTGAACTGGGTGAAGCCGCCCGTCGGGGTGTAGATGGGATAGGTGGACGGGTCCGTCGGGTTGGGGTTGGAGAAGATGGTCATGTTCGCCGCGCAGTCCGCGGGCGCACCGAGCGGGAACTCGACGCCGACTTCCTGGTCCACGTTCGGACGGTTGTTGTAGAGGACGACGAACGGGATGGCCGGCGTCACCGTGTCCGTGAAGGGGACGAAGGTGTTGCCCGCGTTCTGCATCGCGAGGTTGAGCTTGATGTCGTAGCAGTACGCGGGGAAGCCCACGAACTCGACGATGGTGCAGGCGGGGTTGGTGAACTCCAGGTCGATGTTCCAGGTGCCGAGGCCGCCGTTGGAGGGGACGACCGAGCTGGGCGTGGACGCCGGCCCGCCGATGAGCGTGAAGGTGCTGCCAGCGCTGTTCGGGCGGAAGTTGGCGCGCTGCTCCACCCAGCGGTTGATGGTCGCGTCGAAGCGCCACCCGGCCGCGCGGCAGGTGCCGTTGAGCACACAGGGAGGCATGCGGCCTCCGGCGGCCTGCGGAACGCGGAGGGTGACCTCGGCGGTCCGGTCCTTGCCGAGGTTCACCGGCTGGCCGTCGAGCGTCGTCGCGCCGATGAAGAAGGCGCCCACGGACTCGAGCGCGACCTGCCTGCCGCCCTGGTTCACCGCCGTGAAGTCACCCGGCATGCCGCGCGGGTTGTAGGTGGCGGCGGAGACGAGCACCGTGCCCGTCACCGGCTGGCCCGCGGCGTTGAACAGGGAGCCCGCGGGGATGACCACGGACAGGTCACCGGCCTCGATGGTGATGGCCTGCGTCGCGCTGAACTGCCGGATGGGCGCGCGGGGCAGGACGTGGGTGTTGTTGAGCAGGCCCGCGCTCAGGTAGTCGGTCATCGGCGCGAAGCCCGACTTGCTCACGCTGATGATGTAGCCGGTCGTGCTGTTGACGGACACGAAGTACTTGCCGGCCGTGTCGGTGGTCCGGTTGATGCCGTTGATGACCACCGTGGCGCCGGCAATCGGCTGACCGCTGGGGTCGAGCACGGTGCCGGTGAAGGTCGCCAGGCCCTGCGACACCGTCCCCTCGAGGACCTCCTCGGGAGCCGTCTCCGTGGGACCTACCGCGGGACCGTCGAGGCACCCGAACGAAAGCACCGCGGGAGCCAGGACTGAGAGACACCACTTCTTCATCGTCGTCATGACAGGTTCTCCTCGGCTGCGTTTGCTGCGGCCAGCGCCAGGACTGGCGCCGACCGGCACGGCGAGGACACGGTAGTGAAACCGTGAAGAACCACACACTGCGGGTATGCCCGAAAGGACAAGCAAGTGTCGGGTGGCTGACGATTCATCGTGGATTGCCCGTATCACCGAGACTTGATGGCGCAGGGCGGCAAGGAGGAGCAGGGTCGGTGGAGACCGTGACAAGGTTGAGTGCAGGCGGCCACAATGTACGGAGTCCACGCAGAACTTCGGAGGATGTGTCCAAGCCGCCGCGATGAAGGTTTGTCAGGCTCGCCTGATTTTCCTCGGGGAGGCTCGCGCTGCGTGCCCCTCGCGCTATCCTGTTCATCTCCGCGAGGGGGGCGTCATGCCTGTCAACACGGGTGTCAACAAGATGTCCGTGGTGACCAAGGACAGTGGGGGCGTCAGCACGGCGTTCCCAGACGTGTGCAGGACGCCCAGCCCGGGAGGCCCTGTGCCCATTCCCTATCCCAACGTGGCGCAGTCCTCGGACACGGACAAGGGCACAAAGAAGGTATCCGTGGGCGGCAACCCGGTGTGTGTGAATGACTCCACCTTCAAGACGAGCACCGGCGACGAGGCCGGTACCGCTGGCGGCGGAGTAGCCTCCAGCAAGACCCAGGGCAAGGCCGAGTTCGTCAACTACTCGTTCGACGTGAAGTTCGAGGGCAAGAACGTGGCGCGCGCCTTTGACCTGATGCTCCACAACGACAAGAACACGCCTCCCTTCCCCGTCATGCAGGGCCCCGTCGTCGCCATGGGCGACAGCGCCACCAACAAACCGTGCCCATGCTGCGATGAGTGAACTCCACCGAGGCGCGAGCCATGCCGCCTGAGACCTGGCCCACCGGTGCGCTCGCTGTCACGGCGCTCGGCGCTGTCTCTCCGCTCGGTTGGGATGCGCCGTCGAGTTGTGCGGCCGCGAGAGCGGGCCTGCTCCGGATTGCGCCGCTGGACGACTACGTCGGGCGCGACCCGGATACCGGGAACGCCGAGTCGGTCCGCGGGCACACCGTGGCCGGCTGCACGGAGGGCTTCACCGGAAACGGGCGGCTGCTCCGCCTGGGCGCGGTCGCCATGTCGGACCTGCGGCGCTCCTGCCCGGAGGAGGACTGGAGGCAGACTGGCCTCGTCCTCAACCTCCCCAGCGGACTGCCCCTCCAAGCCGCCGCCAAGGCCAGCGGCCTTCAGCCCAGCCTGGACTCCGAAGCGGAAGAGGAGTCCGAACCGGACACCCTGGAGGCACTGCGCCCACAGCAGGAGCAGTTGCTGCTCACCCGGCTCACACGTCTGGCGGACGTCCCGGTGCCCGCAGGCCACTGGCGTGTCACTCGGGGTGACCAGGCCGGATTCCTCCATGCACTGGCCGCCGCGACACAGCTGCTCGCGAAACGCGCCGTCTCGCGCTGCATCGTCGGTGGCATCGACAGCTACGTGGACCGGCCCGTCGTGGAGGCGCTCGACTCACTGCGGCTGCTGAAGACCCCGTCCAGGCCCCAGGGAGTCCTCCCTGGGGAGTGCGCCACCTTTCTCCTGGTGGAGCCCCTGGCGCTCGCTCGGCGGCGGGGTGCCCGCATCGACTGCGTGCTCGGGGCGCACGCGCTGCGTCGCGAGCCCCATGACCGGTTCGCGGGGCGCCCCTGGAATGGCGAAGCGCTCGCCGAGGCCTGCGCCCAGGTCTGGCAGGCGCTGCCCGCCGCGCAGCAGCCGGGCCGCCTCATCGGCAACCTGACGGGTGACGAGCGCCGGGCGTATGACTGGGGCTGCGCGCTCAGCCGGCTGATGGGACGGGGCCTGCCCTCCGAGTTGCCCGCGTGGAACACGGGGATTTGCTTCGGGGAGATTGGCGCCGCCACTGCGCCCATGGCCATCACCATGGCCGCCCGCGCCTTCGCCCGAGGATATGGGGGCACCCGGAGCATTCTGGTCTGGCTTGCAAGCGACAGTGGTGAGCGAGGCGCCCTGCATGTGCTGGCGCCTCCTTCTTCTTGAAGTCGGTCCGGAGGACGGGACATGAAACGCCACATCTTCGCGGAGCTGGCCGAGAGCAAGGGCATCTGGGTCTTCAAGCAGGACGACTCCGCGACCAACTACCGGAAGAACGGGCACGCAGCGACTCTGGGAGACCCGGGCCGCAACAACCGCTACCGGACCCCCAAGCGCATCCTGGCCACACTCAAGGCACGGGGAACCAAGCCATCCATTCTGCTTCCCAGCATTCTCGCGCACGGTCCCGAGCACGTCGGGCGCTACTATTTCGAGTACGTCGCGGTCAGCATCCTCGGCCTCTCCTTCGCGAACTTCTCCAAGGGCTTCACGCCTTACGAGAACGAGGCCCACCACCTCATCCCCCAGGCTCAGTTCCTGGCCCTGTTCGGCGAGCGCGAGGCCGCGATGCTGAAGCGGGTCGACTACAACGTCCACAACGGCCGCAACCTCATCTTCCTCCCCGGAACCCTGAAGGGATGCGACTTCCACAACCTGCCCTACCATCTGGGTTCGCACCCGACCTACGACACGCACGTCGCCAATGACGCTCGCCAGCTGTCCAACGAATTGAAGGAGCTGTCCGACGACGCCTGCACGGAGGAGGTCCTCATCAACATCAAGGAGCGGCTGATGTCCCTTCAGGAGAAGTATTGGAAGCTGCTGGCGAACGCGGGGGCCAGGACAGTGAATGATAGTGTCTAGGCGCCCAAGCAGACCCGTGCCTTCATGAACTACCACCCTTGGACCGAAGAAGATGATGACGATTCCTTCGTGAGGCTCCTGAAGCTTCCGAAAGAGCTCGACGCCAAGAGCTACATGCTCACCAAGGGCGTCCCGGTGAGCAGTTGGTTCCCCTCCGACGTTGTCTTCGACTTCGCTCCCAATGGGGGCATCAAGCCGGGGGACTCCGTCCGCAACGTGCTGGGCCTGCACATCGTCTCGGAGAAGCTCCGGGGCATCCTCGCGTCCAGCGCGGGTGCCCGCTTCGAGTTTCTGCCCGTGAAGCTGCGCAACCACAAGAAGAAGGTCGTGCCAGAGCCCTACTACCTGGCCAACCTGCTCGACGTGGTGGCTTGCGTAAACCGGGAGCGTTCGGTCTTCACCGTGAACGAGCTGTTCAAGGACCGGCTCCGCGACTTCGAGAAGCTGGTACTGGACCCGGGAAAGCTGGGGCCAGACACGAAGCTCTTCCGGCTGGGGGAGAATACGGAACTGGTCATCGTCCGCGAGGATCAGGCCCGCGCGATCCTCCAGGCTGGCTGCACGGGCATGAAGTTCATGCCCCTGGAGGACTACGGCGCGGAACTCAGGCTCAAGGACAACTACGATCTCTGAGTCCGCGGCCTCCGCCCCATGCGAACGGTCATCCTCAACCTCCGCCTTGAGCTGGAGCTATTGCGCGAAGCCATGGGCAAGCCGGCGGAGGGACCGGCTCAGCGGGCCCGGCGGATGCACGAGGTCTCCCGGCACGAGCGCATGCTGGGCATCGCCCTGTTGCTGGCGGAGGCGGACACCGACGGCTTTTTCCGCCACTTGACCCTATCGGCGGAGGCCCATGCCCGGCTGCTGAAAGAAACGCGGGACAGCGGGCAAGCCGTGCGCTTCGCGGGGGCTGGCAACATCCACCCCTTCTGCGACGCGCTGGTCGCCGGCCAGGACACCCTTGCACGGGAGCTGGCGCGGTTGGCGCCGGAGCAGTGGATACCCGGGGAGGAGTACGAGGAGGACTTCGTCTACGGTCGCTTCCTCCATGTCCTGCTGCTCGAAGGTGATCAAGACCTCGCGCGGCAAGAGGCGCTGCTTGACCGGATGGCCCAGCTGGACCCCGAGCCGGAGCCCCGCCAGCGCCTGTGCCGAGCACTCTTCGACCGGGACGCCGACGCCTTCGAGGTCGCGCTGGTGGAGGCAGCCAGCGCTCACCATCGGCGCAGCAACGAACTCGCGGCGACACGCTTCTCCCCTACTCCCGAAGGTCAGACGGAGCGATATGTCTTCATCGAGGGCCTGGCCCTGCTTCGTCTGGCGAAGGCGGCGGGGCTCCGGACGGAACCGGAGCACCGGCTGATGCCTTCCCTGGCGCGATGGTGGGATTAAGGCAGCCCCCTGAGCGCGCCCCTCATTTGAAGGATCTGGAACGCATCCCGAGGCGATTCCGAGATGCGGAGACTGAGACTCCGACTGCTGCGAAGGGGCAGAGCCTGGTGCCTGGAATGGCCCCAGGGGCTTGAATCTGGCGCCAGGCCGCGCTGAGAAGGGATGGATGACTCCCCGTCCAGGATGCTCAGCACTAATTGCTACGAGGAACCGCTGGGAACTGCTCTTCGGGCGGGCATTGCCTTCCATCCGCCTACAGACCCGCGCGGTCCGCGAGGTCGTCATAGTGAATGACGGTGCGTCATTCACTGCCGAACAGCAGGCGGCACTGCGGTGGCTGCTCCATCCGCTGCCGCTCGTCATGCTCGACAATCAGAGAGCCAATGGGGCCGCGGGCGCCTGGAACACCGGGCTGGCACACCTGCTCGCCTCGTCAAGCGAGGGGTTCGTGGCCCTCCTCGACGATGACGATTCCTGGGAATCGTCGCACGTCGCTGAAAACCTCCGTGCCGCCGAACGCGAGCAAGCCGACATCGTCGTGTCTGGACTCCGGCTGGTGATGGATGGCCAAGAGCGGGAGCGCGCGTTGCCTGAAGGGCTTATCCCCAGCGACTTCCTCATCGGAAATCCGGGATGGCAGGGGTCGAATACATTCGTGTCTCGACGCCTGTGGGCGACGGTTCGGGGCTTTCGCGACGGGCTTCGGAGCCTCAACGATAGGGACCTCGCCATCCGCCTGCTGCGCGCACAGGGGAGCCGCGTCGCATACACCGGTCAATGGACGGCGACCTGGCACCTGTCCACCCAAGGGGATGCGTTGTCGTCGCCGCGCTCACCCGCGAAAATCTCGGGCCTGCGCTGGTTCTGGCGGCTCTATGGTGGTGAGCTGTCGGAGGCACAGGCCAAGGCGTTCTTCGCGCGCGCCGAGTGTCTTTTCGGCGTGCGGCGCACCGAGATCGAGGCGGGCGGCGAGGATGTCCCACCGCACCAGCTTCCGTGGGGGGATCTGCATGAGACCGGCTGAGAGCAGCTTCGACAGGCCACCAAAAACCTCAAGTCGGTGGCTGTTCCCGCTGCGAGGGTGGTACCGGGCTCGGGCATGGTGGCGCCATCTCCGGGTGTCCCGAGGCCTCACGCAAGTGCTGGGACCTCAGTACGCCCGCAGCCGGGACTTGATCGAGATAGACATCACCTACCTCTGCAATCTGAGCTGCTTCAACTGCAACCGCTCCGTGCGGCAGGCGCCGGAAGCACTCCATCTGCCCCTCGATGGCGTCACTGCTTTCGTCGAGCAATCACTTGCTCGAGGGAAGCGCTGGCGGAGAATCCGTGTGCTCGGCGGCGAGCCGACACTCCATCCCGCCTTCTTCGCCATCATCGAAGAGCTGCGCCGCTATCGCCGGTCAAATCCGGAGTGCATCATCGAGGTCGTGACCAACGGACATGAGGAGGCTGTCCGGTCGCGGCTCGCCCGGCTGCCAGCGGATATCTGGGTTGAGAATTCCGCCAAGACGAGCGATGTGCAACCAACCTTCGGGCCCTTCAACCTTGCCCCAGTAGACGACCCTGCGTACCGGCACGCCGACTTCCGCAACGGCTGCGCCATCATGCGAGACTGTGGGATGGGATTGACGCCGCTCGGCTACTTCCCCTGCGCCGTGGCGGGCGGAGTGACGCGCATCACTGGAGAGGGCGGCGGCCGGACGGAGCTGCCCACCGATGACGATGAAATGGAGGACCTCATCGAGCGCAACTGCCGGCTGTGCGGACGATTCCGCGATGGACATTACGTGCCCACGAACATCAGGCCGACGATGCTCGAGGAGCGGATGTCCCCCTCCTGGATTGCGCTCTACCGGGATTGGTGGCGGAAGCACAAGCCAGGCCGACAGCTCCCCGCCGCTCTCGCTGGAGAGGCCGCTGTACCTGTGCTCGCGCCGAAGGCCTCGCATCTCGAGGAGCCGTCATGACGCTGGAACTCGCCGGGTTCGGGCACGTACGGTCCGTGAGCCTTGCCGGGACATCCGTGGCAGCGGTCGCCAGCGAACAGCACGCCTGGAACTCCGAGGTGGTGGTCTTGGTCAATGTGCACAACCAGGCCGGGCCACTCACCAGATGCCTCGAATCCATCGCGAGGCAGGAGCGCCCCACCGGCGGCCTCGGGGTCGTGGTGGTCGATGACGATTCAAGCGACGACTGGGCGGTCACGGTCGGTCATTTCCGGAAACAGCTTCCGCTCGTTGTCTGCAGCACACGGTGTGGTTCTCCATCGCGAGCACGGAATGCGGCACTTTCTCTTGTTGCTGAGGCAATGCGAAACGCACGATGGGTCGCTCGACTCGATGCGGACGATTGCTTCTCGACGGTGCGATCCCTGGCCTCGGCGTGCGCACTGGGTGACCGCCGCGATGCACGCTGGGTGCTTGGTGGAAACCGGCTCGTCCGGGAGGGACGGCTCCTCGAACAAGACAACCCGGCGACGGAGGAGCTCCTTCGACCAGCCCACGTGCTCTCCATGCTGAGGTCCATGGCCGAGGGCACGGCCAAGAACGAGCTGCCATCCTGCAATCTCCTGCTCCATCCGCGAGCAGGTTGGCGGTATCCCGAGGTCGAGAGCGCCGAGGATCACTGGCTCGTCACTGACCTCCTCTTGAACCAAGCCTCTTCAGGCGCGGTGCTCACGGCCCCGTCGTACTGCGATTACAACCTGGGGGGAGAGGTGACGGCGGCGAACCGGCGCTCGGAACGATACGTCGCCTCGCGGCAGGCCCTGTTCGCACAGGCACAGGTGTGGGCGGCACGGCTGGACGGCGGACGATGATTCTGGGGACGGGCCAGGAGGGGGTGGTCCAACGCATTGGCGAATTCGTCGAGAAGCGATTTCATCCGGGCGCCATCGAAGCATCGAAGGTGGACTGGTTGAGCGGTGCACTCCGCGGCACCATGCCTTTCATTCCCGAGCCAGAGTGGACGTTCTCTGAGGGAACGTGGGTGCTGCGCTACCCTTGGTTCGAGACACTTTCCGCCGAAGACCTCTCCCTGGACGAGGTCAGGGAATTTTTCCTCTTTTGTCTCGAGAAGAATCTTGTCTGCGCAAACATCAAGCGTGCGAACTTCCGCCGACGCATAGGGGGCGGACTGACGTTCATCGACGTTGGTGCGTGGATTGTCCCAATGAACGTGGACTACTTCCGCGACGCCGCGGCACGAGCATTCACCCTTGCCTCGCTGGGGTGGACGGATGAGGAGCTTCGACAGCGCAGCCGTGAGCTGCGCGAGGACGGTTCGCTCACAAGGCTCCCGGGCTTCGCCGACTTCTACCGGGAGTTGCTCACCCAGCACGCGCTTCGGCAGTGGAGGACCGCCGGACCGACAGAGCCACGAGAGCTCGCGCCGGCCTCCGACGTCACGCTCCTCATCAAGGCGTGCGCGATGGATGTGGCGATGCTCCTCACCCAGGTGCGTCACATCGTCGGGCAGCTCGAGTCTCCGCGCCGCTTCGCGCGACGCATCCTCCTCGTGGACCCCTATCCCGGACCGTTTCCTCGCGAGTACGCGCCGGGGGATCTGCCGGGCCTGATTTCTTCGGCCGAGCAGCTTCAGCGAGAGGCGACCCTCGACGAAATCTGGGTTGCGCCTGGGGAGCCGGGGCTCGTCGCGGCGGTGAACGCGGCATGGTTTGGCCTCGCGTGTGACGTAACGCACTCCGCGCGCGGGATACCCGTCACGCCGCAGCTCTGGGGCTTCGACCAGATACAGACCCGGTACGTGCTCCAGTGCGACCTCGACGTGCTGGTCGGCCGGCGCGACTTCGGCCACGACTACCTGGGGGAGATGCGAGCGGCCGCGGCACCTGAGGACGTCCTGGGGGTGGCGTTCAACATCCCGCAGCCCGAAAATGTGAAGTCGCGGCCGTACGACGCGCCCCTCGGCGCGTTCGTCCCTGAGGTGCGCTGTGGCCTGCTCGACCTGGAGCGGGTTCGTGCATGTCGACCGCTCCCGAACGAGCTGATTGATGGGCGGCTCGCCCGCTCCTGGTATCGCTCGCTCGAAGCGCATCAACAGCGGCATGGGCTGAGGACCCTGCGTGGCGGCGATGCACGGACCTTCTACATCCACCCACCGAACGTCTTGAAAACGGATGAGGCGTTCCTCTCCCGCGCACGCGACCTGGTCGGCCAGGGACAGGTGCCTGAAAGGCAGCGGGGCCAATGGGACCTCACGGGACTCCCCGAGGACTGGGCGTATGCGCAGCGCCATGAGTCCATCGTGTTTCTCATCAAGGGGCAGGATGCGGGCCTTTCACGGGTGCGGCGCTGTCTCAGGAGCCTCGCCATGCAGGAGGACCAGCGCTTCGGAATCGTCCTCATCGACGATGCCAGTGAAGGACTGTTGCCGTGGCAGATGGGCCCGCTGCTCGAGCCTTTCAGGGGCCGGTGCACGCTGGTGCGGCACGCACGGCATGCGGGACGAATCCTCAATTTCCGGTTGGGCATCCTCGAACTCTGTGCCGACCCTGAGACGCTCGTGGTGGTGCTCGATATGGATGATGCGCTGCTGAGCCGTACCGGCGTTGGCCGACTGCGCGCCGAGTATGAGCAGGGCTGCGACGTCGTGTTGGCGGCCATGTTCCGACCGGATAAGCCGACGAAACTCTACCACCCCGACTTCGTCGAGCCCCGGCGGCACTGGGGCGGCGAAGTATGGATTCACCTGCGCGCCTTCAGGAAGTGGCTCTTCGACACCATCACACCGGAGGACTTGCAGCTCGACGGACGGTGGATTGAGCAGTGTACCGACTACGCGACGATGCTCCCCATCGTCGAGGCATGCCGACAGCCCGTGTACATCCCGGAGTACCTCTACTTCCACGAGCGCTCGACGCCTCGCACCCTCGAGGTGAGGGCTGTCAAAGACGACCTCATCCGGCGAATTCTCGCGAAGCGAGGGTGAACAACCGCTGGGCGGGTCTGTGTCTCCAAGGCAATCACTGGCCTCCAGGTTCCCTGTCATAAGGGAAATGCCGTGTGAGCAGGCGCAGCCAATCGCTGGCGAGGTCCTCGCACTGCGGCGTCAAATCGCCGACGTGAGGCGGCAGATGCCCCAGGACCGGGACAACATCAACGCATGGAGCATGATTGCCGTCCTCCACCAGCCGCCGAGAACCACCACGTCAGCGCACCGACTGATGGCCGACCGGGACGCGGCTCCAAACGACGTCTACGCGCGATGCAGGAGGTGCCTGGCATCTATGCCGGGGACGATGGACTGGTCCAGTCTTGCAAGTCGAAGGGTGTCCGCGTGGCCGTGGTCTCCTGGAATGGCGAGCTGCAGATCGCCGACGCTAACGGAATCCAGCCTGTGAACTACGAGGAGAGCGGGCAGACAGAGGCGCTGCGGAATGCGCTGCTTGAAACCGACATCTCCCTCTACAAGTCACCGGGGCATTGGGAGCGAATCGAACGGGCTGGAGATTCGCGAAGCGCTCCAGCCCATCAACAGGGGTCGGGGTGACGGGAACCGTGGCGCAGGCCCTGGCGAGGAGTGAGGGGCCGCTCGACGTGCAAGCGCGAAACCAGACGGGCCGTCGCGCGCTTATTCCCCGCCGCGCGCGCCTCGTTCCCCTTCACGGAGCAAGTGTTCCCACGTGCAGAGCGAATTCAAAGGGGCAGCCACTTTGCTCGTGGTGCCCGCAATCATGCATGGCGTCTCCCCTCGAGGTTCCCCGATGCCGTCCTCCTCTCGCTCGTCCTGGGTGCTCTTCCTCACGTGGAGCCTGCTGCTCTCCTCGACTCCAGGCTGCCGAGACTCGCCCCAGCCCACGCCCGATGCAGGCGTCCCCGGGGATTCGGGCACACCCGACTCCGGGACGCCGCCCTGGGACGGCACGTACACCGTGCTGGAGGAGCTGGGAGACGGCACGGGTGACCCCGGCGTGCTCTCGTCCTGCGCGCTCGTGCCTCAGGTGGGCGAGAGCCCCGCCGGAGGCTGCCTCGACCCGGCCATCTTCGACCTGTCCGCCTGCGACGCCCGAACGCTCGCCAACGTCCCGAAAGACGGCATCTACCATGTCCGGCTGCGGCGGGAATTCGCGCTGGCGGATGGCGGAGTGGGCGGCTCGTACTCCACCGTGACAATGGGCCTCATCGGCGATGGCGGCCCCAGCAGGTTCTACTACGCGCCCGTCACTCACGAGGAGCGCGACGCGGACAGCCTGCTCCTCGGCACCCACACGCTGTCCCGGGACGGGGGCAGCACCACCACCGTGCTGGCGGGATGTGAGGCGCCCAGCAACCGCTACTTCACGGGCTGCTTCGCCCGGTGCGTCAACGGCCGGGTGGTGCAGCGGGCCACCGCCGACGCCCACCGCATGCTGTGGCGTGAAGGCGAGGATGAGTCCGCCGGCGGCCTGGAGCTCGTGTCGGAAACGTACGTCGAGCAGGGCACTCCGTTGGACATCTACGTCGCGAACAACCACGCCTACGCCGTCTCCGCCAACGCCTACCTTCGCCCGGGCAAGCCGGGCGGCATCACCGTCTTCGACGTGACGGACCGGCGCAAGCCCGTGCTGAAGAAGGTCATCAGCCTCCCAGACGACCAGCTCTGGAACAGCGTGTGGGCCAAGGGGAACGCGCTGTACGTCGCCAGTCAGGACACTGGCATCGTCGTCTTCGACATCTCCAACCCCGCGGACCCTCGGCTCGTGCGCCGCGTGCCATCCAGCGCCCCCTTCGCCGTGCACACCGTGCTGGTGGACGGGGACCGCCTCTACGGCATGGGACTCTGGCCCTCGAGCAACACGCTCGTGTTCGACGTGTCCGAACCGCTAGAGCCAATGCCGATCAGTTAAGGGCGAGAAGGATCATACTGCCGCGACCGCATACAAGGAGGCGGTTGCGTGGGAAGAGGTCCATTCGGGTATTTGCCCTCTGCGGATGAGGGGGCGTTCGACCGGCTGTG